>JAEUKR010000035.1 GCA_016794245.1 Caedimonas sp.
CACGAGTTACGCACTTTTGTGAAGGTTTATGTAAGCATCATGATTTTGTGTATTTCTCTTGAGATGTCGTTTTTAATGACTTCCCATTTTTGTTGATAGAAGGAAATACCCTCAACAAGGCGTCTTTTGTATTTTTGAATCCAAGCCGAGATGGCTAAAAAGATATGGTTTCTTTGAGCTCGTCCTGTGCGGGACTGACAGCGTTCAAGACCGCATGTTTGCTTCAATTCCCGATGATAGACTTCGATTTTCCAACGGGCTTTGATGATCGTTTCAATCCGATCACGGGAAGGATTTTCCCTATTGGTAGCGATGTAATCCGTGCGGCCATTTTTGGCCACAAACCGAAAGACGGTAATCCAGCCGTATCCCCGTAAGTGAACCTTCAGCCCTTCATCTGGAATGGGGAGCTTTTCAAGGGTTTCTCCACGATTGACTTTCCTGTTTTTCTTGAGCCCCATGACCCATATCCAGCCCATCGCTCGAATAGCTTTGAGATTATCCAAACTGGAATACCAGGCATCCATGACAACAGCATCAGGCGTCAAACCCCTGTCTTTAGCTAATTTGAGCATATCTCGAAAATGATCGTTTTTAGTCTTTCCATCGGTATCTTTATCGTAAACCCGATAATCGACAGGGATAAAGTCTTCGCTCTCAAGACCATGCCAAACCAGGTTAACAAGACCAATGCCTGCCATCACAGCATGGGCGGTGCCAGAATATTGATACTTCACCAACGCGATCTCTTCACTGCGACGCTTGTCCAAAACGGTGTCATCACCTATCAAAAGGCAAGGTTCTTTCATAGTAATAAGGGGTTTGGATAACTCCCAAACGCCACTGGGACGAAAAGAACAGGAACTCAGCCAACGATTCACACTGTCGTGGGATAATGGTACAGGTGATACTTCTGAAAGAGCCAATCCCGAATATCGAATACTACTGGCTTGTAAAAATGACGTGTAAAGAGATCTTGTGCATTTATGGCGCGACATCATTAATCCTGTGCGTAAAAATACAAAATTACCTCATCCCTCAAACAAACAAAAGTGCGTAACTCGTGTATGACAATAAAGGCTTGCACAGGATTTTGAAATATACTAAAAATGCAATAATATTCTTACGTAAATTGTATGGAAGATAATTTAAGTAAGAAGATTCCAAACTAAGTGATATTGTGAAGGATGTATCACAAAGCTTGGACACTCAGAGCTTTGACCCAGGTTAGACTTAATTTATAGAGAAAGATTACATCTCTTTAAATCCCCCCCTAATAAAGGGGGGATTTTTATTTATTTAGATCTGTACTTTAAAATTGGAAAAATGACAAAAAAGCCTTGCACAAGGCTTTGAAATACTTTAGAAATATAGTATCTTGCTGGTAAATATTATCAGGAGATAATTAAGTTAAGAAAGCCCCAAAGTCACTGATACCGAAAGGAACATATCATGAAATTTAAAGATGTACAGTTTCAGGCAACGAGAGCTTGGAGCTATATGTAAAATTCTAATCAACGAGAACTTGGATGTATAAATAGCTAGTTCCCTATATTTATCAAGATTTGTAGGGAGGGTGTTTTGATGTATTTGAAACTCCCTCTTTTAAGGGGATCTTCATTCATCTGGATTTATCCTTAAAAGTTGGGCCTTACCCTTTTCTTAATTTCTTTCGGGGCTTAGCTTTTGCTTTAAATAATCTCTGAGAGCAAGAATTTCTGTATCTTTCTTAAAATAATCGGGATAAATAATATACTCTTTTATTTTCTGGGGCTTGATACTGGGAAGTATATTTTTCAGACAAGATTCTTTGATAATTTTCATTTCCTGATAAGCTGCAGCGATTCCTATGTCATTTTGGGCTGCCCTAATCAAACATTCAATTGAATTTACTATGAATGCGGGTACGTGCCTTTTGTTTCCCGTCATGCCTAACTTCAAAATCCACTGCACATCCGCATAGGGATACTCATGAGGATGCACAGGCGCGATAAGACGATGATGTTTCAGGTCTTCGACTGTTTGCGGTTCCCCATATTTTTCCAGATAGTTCGTGCTGGCGTACAACTTTTTCTCCAGCGTAAACAAAAGCTCTTGCTGAACATGATGCGCGTTTGGATCATAGGGACGAATCGCAATATCCACATCGTTCATAACAAGATCAATCACGTGGTCATTGTCGACCAGTTCAAAAAGAAGATCAGGACGAGCTTTAGCATACTCAAAGATCAGATCACCTAGAATGTAATTATTAACGGCATGCGTTGAAGAAATACGGATTCGTCGTTTCTTTCCCTTCTCTTTGGAGGTCGCCGCATGCGTATAACGTACGAACCCTGTAAGGTCTACAAAAATGCTTCCGACAATCTCTAAAAGCTCTTCCCCTTTTCGGGTGAGTTCAATCCCCTTTTTTCGGCGGATCAACAAAGGACAGCCCAAATGATCTTCAAGCTGGGCAACCTGGCGACTGAGAGAAGGCTGGGATAATCTTAAGCTCTGAGCTGCCTTTGTAAAGCTGCCCGATTTGGCTATATAATAAAAAGTTTTGACTTTCTGCCAATCAAAATAGTGAAAATCAGAAAGATTGTCAAATTCTCCTGCTGTCTCTTCTTGTGGTTCTGGTGGCTCTTTTTCGTTTATCATTCAATCCCTTTGATATGAAATATATATGATTCTCTACTACAAAATATTATTCTCCTTTAAAAGTCAAGAAATGGCGAGGATCTTGTCCCCAAAGGATTTCAAAATCCGGGCAGGCTGAACTGAACGCAAAACCATCTTGCCATATTTGCTACGAAAAGCCTAAAGTCTATTGAACAGAAACGGGAACCTGATTTAAACTTTGCTCTGAAATTCAGCTTACACTTCAGGATACTAAAAAATGAACCATAAGTCTCCCTTTCAGCAAACGATTCGTCATGCCTTTCAATGTCAGGGAGTGGGATTGCACTCAGGCCAACCTTCAGACATGACGGTCGAGCCAGCCTCTCCGGGTCACGGCATTATTTTTGAACGAAGCGATCTGGCAGGCACGCCAAAGATTCAGGCGACGTCTTCCTGTGTTGTGGATACGTTTATGTGTACCAGACTGGGAAATCCTCAAGGCGTCACCGTCGCCACGATCGAGCATCTTATGGCGGCTCTCGCAGCATGCGGAATTGATAATGCGCTCATCAAACTTCAAGGTCCTGAAATTCCCTTTATGGATGGAAGCTCTCTTCCTTTTATCGAGATGATCGAGTCAACAGGGATTGTTCAGCAATCGACCCCTCGACGAATCCTATGCGTTTTGAAGGATATACGGGTTGGTGGAGAGGGAGCAGAGGATCGGTTTGTGCAACTGTCTCCCGCTGATCGCTTTTCAGCCAGGATCACTTTTGATTTTGGCGGTCGTCAGGGAATGGGGCGCTACGCGTATCATTTTACGGGGGGACGCGAAGCATTCAAGCATGACATCGCGCCAGCTCGATCTTTTGGCTTTTATGAAGACGCACAAAAGCTTTACGACAAGGGACTCTCTTTGGGAGCATCTCTCGATAATACCGTCGTGATCGACCAGGGCAAGGTCATGAACCCAAGCGGCGTGCGGTTTGAGGATGAATATGTACGTCATAAAATTCTGGATGCAATTGGCGATCTTTATCTCGCCGGCGCCCCTCTTCAAGCCGTTTACACCGCCCATAACCCTGGCCACGAAGGACATCATAAATTGCTCAAGGCCCTGTTCGCCGATCCGTCAGTATGGCGATATGAAGAACAGACACCCTGATAAATTTGGGACTTGGCATTTTTATCGTGGAGCAGTATTGAAGTAAGAGGATCTGATATTATCGCAAGGATGAATGCTGGTGACCCAAAATCAAAATTCTTTCAAGTTTTCCAGAATACTTGGCGCATGTGTACTTTCTCTCAGTTTAATCGTGAGCGGATGCTCGACCAGCGACGAGGAAAAATTCGATGAGCGGCCAGTCGGTGAGCTTTATCATCAAGGCATGACCGAACTTAAAGACAGACGGTATGAAAAGGCGGCAAAAATTTTTGATGAGGTCGAACGGCAACATCCCTATTCCGATTGGGCGACGCAGGCACAGTTGATGGCGGCTTATGCGCATTACGAGAATCAGAAATATGAAAAAGCATTGGCAGCGATTGACTCGTTTATCAACCTTCACCCCGCCCATGCAGACATCGCATATGCCTATTATCTGCAAGGCCTGTGCTATTATGAACAATTATCTTCCGTTGAGCGTGACCAAAAAGCGACGGAACTGGCCTATGAATCCTTTGAAGAGATCGTCAATCGTTTTCCCCATACTGACTACGCGAAGGATGCAAAATACAAAATGGTCTTGCTGAAGGACATGATGGCAGGGAAAGAAATGGACGTTGGACGATATTACCAGGAACGCAAGGGATATATCGGCGCTATGAATCGCTTTCGCGAAGTGATAAAAAATTATCAGAATACAAGCCATACGCCGGAAGCCCTGCATCGGTTGGTCGAAGTTTATCTCGCCCTTGGACTTAAAGACGAAGCCCAGGCGGCAGCAGCCGTTTTAGGTCATAATTATCCCGATAATCCCTGGTACGCCGAGACCTACCTTCTGATGAAAGGTCAGGATTTCCGCCCTGAAGAATACCGTCAACAGAAGAGCTGGATTGATAAAATCTGGAAGATGAAGTCCAGGACCTGATCCATGCTTCGCGCGTTGTCGATTCGAAATGTCTTGCTGATCGATCGACTTGATTTGACGTTTGCGCCAGGACTGGGTGTCCTGACCGGCGAGACCGGAGCGGGCAAATCTATCCTTTTGGATGCGATGGGGCTGGCTTTGGGGGAAAGAGCCTCTCCTCACCTTATCCGCGCAGGGGAAACGCAAGCGACTGTAATCGCGGAATTTGATCTGCCTGCCCATAGTCCGCTTTATCAAATGCTGGCGGGCTTGGACTTATCAATCGAAGAGCCCGAACTCCTTCTCAGGCGAATTTTAAGTGCAGATGGACGATCGCGCGCCTTTGTGAACGACCAGCCGGTCAGCCTCGCGCTTTTAAAAAATCTGGGTGATGCTCTGGTTGAAATACACGGTCAATTCGATCAACTGTTAAACCCTTCGACGCATCGCCGCTTTCTTGACGACTTCGGACGGCTCAGTCCTGACCTGGAAAAAGTGCGGATCGCGTTCGCTGATCTGGAGAACGCCAGACGCGCTGTGCATCAGGCGCGAAAAGATCTTGCCAATCGAGAAGCGCGCGAAATATTTTTAAATCAGGCTTTACGCGAGCTTGAAGAGGCGACCCCCAAAACGGGCGAAGAAGAACAACTTCTTCAGCAGAGAGAGTATTTGCAGCATCATACCAAAATTGTAGAGGCGGCACAAAACGCTCAAGGAATCCTGATGGGCGAAAAAGGAGTTGAAGCCGCATTGGCGAGCGCCCATCGTGCGCTTGAGCGGATTTCCGAAATGGCGGGGGGCGTCTATGACGACGCATTGGCGGCCCTCGATCGCGCTTCTATTGAAGCTCAGGAAGCCCTTTCCATGCTTTCAGCCATACTGCGGCGATCGGGAAGAGAATCCCAAACACTGGAAATGATCGACGATAGATTACACATGCTGCGCGGACTGGCGCGCAAGCACTTTTGCAGCATAGATGACCTGGTGTCCCTTCAGAAAAAATTCCACCAGGAACGGGAAGCCTTTGCCCAAGGCGATGATTATATCAGGAACCTTGATCAAGAGCTTGAAAAGGCAAAGGACGCTTATGTACAGGAAGCGCGATCTCTGAGCGCAAAACGCCAGCACGCGGCAAAAACTTTAGAAGAAGCCCTTCAAAAAGAACTCGCGCCGCTTAAATTGGAGAAAACTTCGCTCAAGGTTGACCTTGTGAACCTTTCTGAAGAAGCGTGGAGCGCTGAAGGAATGGACAGGCTTGAGTTTCAGGTACAAACAAATCCGGGGATGCCTTTTGGGTCTTTCGCGAAGATCGCTTCAGGCGGAGAACGCGCCAGAATCATGCTCGCCCTGAAAGTTATTTTGGCGCAGGAAAGCAGGGTCTCTTTACTGATTTTTGATGAGATTGACGCGGGCGTGGGAGGCGCCGTCGCCTCAGCGATTGGCGAGCGGCTTTCACGTTTGGGAAAACATGTGCAATTACTGACGATAACGCATTCGCCGCAAGTAGCCGCTTACGCGGATTTCCATTGGCGTGTCTTTAAAGAAAATCAAGGGCAGAAAACGATGACTCAGGTTGTGCAACTTACCGATGCGGAACGTGAGGAAGAAATGGCTCGGATGTTAGCCGGCGAATCCTTGACCGAAGAAGCCAGGGCGGCTGCGCGCGCGCTTAAAGCGGCGGCGGGCGCTCTTTCAGGAAGGGGACGAGCGGCGTAAGACGCATTGTTTGCTCAATCGTCCTCAGATTTCAAAATCCTTTGGATATACTATACTATTATTACCAAGTATGTTAAGTATACGATCAGGACGAAGCCCGATGGTTAATGCGCCCGGCTTTGAAAGACGAACGGTTATAAAAAACTGAAAAACATTGGCTAATCTTATGCGATTAAAACGATTCCCTGACTTTTCTTCCTTTATGAGAGTTGTATTTCTGTTACATTTTCTGTCTTTGGGTTCGACAGGATGCGCGGAGAATTTTCCGCCTGTTTCTGCTGAAATCAATGCGGAAAAATCGCAAAAGGAAACGCTGTCCCCACGTGACACAGCGACGTTTTTTTCTTATGTCACCGACCGTCTGCGACGAGAATATGTTGAACCTGTGACAAACGACAAATTGCTGGAGGGGGCTCTTAACGGCATACTTTCGGGTCTTGATCCTCATTCAGCTTATCTTGACCCCAAGCATTTTGAAGAAGTCAAAAAACAAACCCAAGGTAAATACGGCGGGTTAGGCCTCGAAATGATGATGGAGGGAGGGCTTGTGCGCGTCATTTCCGCCATTCCCGATACGCCAGCGGCAAAAGCGGGAATACAAACGGATGACTTTATCGTCATGATCAATGATGAACCTGTGCTCGGCTTGAACGTGATTGAAGCGGCGGAAAAGTTACGGGGCGATCCTCACACGACGGTTAAGTTGACGATCCGTCGTCACCAAACAGAGCAATTTGATCTTACGCTCACACGTGAGGACATCAACATCAAACCCGTCGATTGGCGCGTGGAGGGCGAGATTGGCTACATTCGCATCAAGACTTTTAACAACGAAACGACTTTTGAGCTGCATCAAAGCATCAAGGATATCAAAGCCGCTCTGGGAAATAAATTGCGAGGCTTTGTCATTGATCTTCGCAACAATCCAGGAGGACTTCTCGATCAGGCCATCTCTGTGAGCGACACGTTTTTGAATAAAGGAGAAATCGTCTCAATTCGGGGACGCGATTCGCATAAGGCAACCCGTTTCGATGCTACGCCCGTTGATGTAACGGAGGGTCTGCCTCTCGTTATTCTGATTAATGGCGGTACTGCCTCCGCCTCGGAGATTGTGGCAGGGGCTTTGCAGGATCATCACCGCGCCATCATTGTGGGAACCAGATCATTCGGAAAAGGATCCGTCCAGAACGTTGTTCCCTTAAACAATGGCGGCGCTTTGAAGTTTACAACCGCCCTATACTATACGCCTTCCGGAAGAACGATTCAGAAGCAGGGAATCATGCCGGATGTCGTGGTAGAACAACTGGTAGACCTCAAAACGATCAAGGAAGATTCCCGTTTCAGAGAATCAAATTTTTCAACCGCGATTGATCTTGAGCGCCTCAAAGGCCAAGCGGAGCCGAAAACTGAACTGACCCCAAAAATGAAAACATCGATGGGGGAAGAGAAAACCAACGCAGGGAAAGATGATAAACCATCGACCCATACACCATTGAAAAAAAATGATCTTCTTAAACCCCTGAAAGATTATCAACTTGAACAGGCCCTGAACGTTATGAAGGTCATCACGCTTCTGGGGCATGGAGCTATCCCGTTAAAAATAAACCCAGGTCTGACAAAAAGAGAGTCGATGAATGCCGCCAGAAAATGATCGATTCTTTACTTCCCAAAAACATTGCCTCTCCCATAAAAGAAACACGTTTCTATATTCAAGCCTTTTGGGGGGTGCCGCTCTGCTTTTATCCAGCGTTTATCTTTTTTCGCAACGCTACCAACACTTGCATCATAATTCCCTGGAACCCACAAAAAAAGTTGTGGTCTCTTTATCGCAATCTGTTAAGCCCATGATTCCTTCTGCTTCCTCTATCCCTCCTGCTTCTGTTTCTGAGCAACTGAAGAACAAAAGTTCGATTATAACAAAGGTTTTTGCCCGTTTTTCCCTGACATCATCCGATTACGTCCTTGCTCAGATCGGAGCTGCCGCCTTGCCTGAAGCTCTCTATCATTCTTCAGAAAGTCTTGAAGCGCTGTTTACGCACTTACTCAACAGGATCTCCCTGAAAACTCCCCAAACCCTGGAAGATAAGGAAGATAAAATCACGCCTGTTTTTTCAAAAGATGCACTTTTTTATCAATACACGATACCGTTCTTAAATCCTCATCATTTACCCCGTATTAGTATTGCTTATCCATTGACGATTGACGTTGCAGCACCTTGGAAACCATCCCTGAAACAACGGGTAATTATTCTCGCCCCTCTTTCAGCCTTTGTTAAAGAAAATCCTTCATAAAATTTGGTTCTGTCGGAAATTCTGATCTTTCTAATCCAGAATCACGACAACCCTCCAGAATTCGCGACATAATCATAGAAAATAGAGTTGATTTTCTCCACAAAAATGCTCCTATGTTTGATAAACATATTTTTTATGTATGATACACATATCAAGGAAGGAATCTATTGATGAGACATAAAACAAGAAAAATTTTAAGCCTTTGTTTATTATCGACTCTTTTCTGCCTGGATAAATCTTCTTTTGCATGCATGAAAGACGAAGAGACGATTAGAAAGGCCTGGGAGATTGCCGCAACTAAAAAGACTTTTTCGACCACAGGTTACGTTATAATGGGGGAAGCAGATAAATTTCCCAAAATAAACAGTGGAGTTCTCCTTGATGAACAGACAGTACTGACGTGTGCCCATCAGCTTTACTCTTCCTCATCACATAATGCAAAAACATATTTTTCCCTAGATACTTCATATGAAATTCCATTTAATAACACTGAAAAAACCACTCTTGACATGATGCTGTCAGGATTAAAGCCCGCTACTTCATCAGAAGTTGGACAAGTTATTATTCATCCCTTTTATAACGAGTCTTTTATTTCTTCTAAAGATGGGTATTATGTGTCAAATTTTGACGACTTTCTCAGTTATGCCAGGATGAGGCATGACGAACAATACAAAATCGATATCGTATTGAAATCAGAAATATACTCTGATTTCAAGAAAAGGGTTGGGCCAGATTTAGCTATTCTCAAGCTCAAACACCCTATTCATCATCAGGGCGGCTTCTTGTCTCTTGCTCAAGAAACACCAAAAAAAAATACAAAAGGATTTTCCGCAGGATACCCACTTACGTACACGTGCAATGGAACCCAAGTAAAAACATATATACACAGAACGGAAAAAGATGAGTTATTCTGGTTGAAACAAAGGCTGTCAATGGAACATTTGGTGGAATTTCACCCAGGGACACGTCACATTTATGAACTACATCAATCTCCTGCTTCCCGAGAGAATATGTTCTGTCCTGCAAACCTAAAATATGGAGGACTTATATCGTATGGTATGAGTGGAGGACCGCTTATCTCACATAATCCAAAAACAAATCGATTTGAGATTATAGGCATCTCATCAAGAGTATCTCTCTCATGTTTTTATGACGTTCTGGAAAAGGAAAAAAAGCAGGCACAATCTCCGGAGCTCTCACTAATTATAGAAAATATACAAAAAGAACTTATGTCAAAAAATACTCCTGTCTATAATATTTGGGAGCCTGTTCACTCGTATATTGAATGGTTAGATGAAAATAGGTAACGTCAAGTTAATTTGAAAAGAGGTTGTTGGATTCTGCCACAGAACTTTGGTCTTTATAAAGATAGATCATCATTTCAACAGACTCTTTATCTCTTCTTTCTGAAGTCTGTTATCTCCCCGTTTGGATCGACAGATCCATTGAAAATCTTTTGCCTTTTAAACTGGCAGACATTCTCAATATGGACTATCCAGAAAAGGTAATCAGGCATTGTCGCTAGGGGAGGACATGTGATGAATATGCTAGAGATTAACGAAAATCTTCCTGTTCAGTTCAAGAATGAAACAGAAAAACATATTGCCTTTGAACAGTATAAAATTCTTGTCGAGTCCCTTAACAAGATCAATGATACAAGAGAAAATTCAAATAATTTCTGGATCGCGGTCAATGGCGTTGCAACGTCTTCCCTGGCTTACATGAGAGATGCTCAAAATATTTCTCAACATCATAAGCCTTTTTTACTGTGGACAATCATTATTATTGGTACGTTTCTTTGTTTATCGTGGCTCAGTTACCTATGGACGATTAAAAAATCGGTCGAAATCAGAAATAGACTTCTGGTTGAACTAGAGCAATATTTTCCTATCCCTCTTTTTGCAAAGCTTTTTACCTTGTCACAACAAAAGCCGGACAGATCCGCACTGACGGTGAAAGAAATGCTTGTACCCTCTTTATTTTTAACAGGGTATATCTTTTTCGCGGCTCTCCTATTTTTCTTTAAGCAAGAAGTGATCGCTCCTTTCATGCACTCATGAATTTGTGTGAAAGACATAACCGAGGAGGGTTGGCGCCACCTTTTCTCCCTGCCTTCGCGAACAGGTTCATAGAGGCCAGTTAAACAGAATGAGGAGATGATCGTATGAAAGGTTCACTGGAAGCGAGAAGAGTCATACAAGAAAGAAAAAAAAGATATACAATCATTATCATTGCTGACAGAGGAAGGGCGAGAATATTTCTGCGACGCTACAAGAGACTTGTGGAATTCAAAGATCTCATCGCGGATCACAGAGCGGCCCATGAGGCAGGAACCTCTAAACCTGGAAGAGTTCAGGAACGAGCCGCCATGGCGCGTCATGCGATTGAGCCGCGCACAGATCCCGATCAAAAACAGGAAAAGGATTTTGCCGTTCAAGTGGCTCATACCCTTAAAGAGACAACAGAAAGTTACGATACGAAAGAGATTATTCTCATCGCTCCTCCAGAATTCTTGGGATTCTTGAGAAAAGAACTTGCTGAGGACATATATGGAAAAGTAAAAAGGGAGATTTCCAAAGACCTTACTAAATCTTCTCTTAAAGAACTCGAAAGCTATTTAGATGTTTGAGACACTTGACAAAAGAACGTTTATCTCGATATCGCAATATGCTAAAAATTCCCCAGAGTCCATTAAACCGAGGGCATTATGAACTGGCTTACCGACTTTGTTCGACCAAAATTAAGAGCGCTGGTAGGAAAAGAAGTTCCTGACAATCTTTGGGACAAGTGCCCAAAGTGTGAACAGATGATTTTTCATCGAGATCTGGAAGAAAATCTTTTTGTTTGTCGTCATTGTGGACACCACATGCGATTAGAGGCAAAAAAGCGTCTTGCCCTGTTGTTCGATCGAGGGTTTTATCAGCCCATGAAGATTCCGCCCGCCGTTCAGGATCCGCTTCGGTTTCGAGACTCCAGAAAATATGTTGAACGCCTTAAAGAAGCGCGTCACAAAGCACAGGAAGATGACGCGATCATCCTGGCCAAAGGAGAGATCGGAGGATTCCCCGTTGTCATCGTGGCGTTTGATTTTAATTTTATGGGGGGATCCATGGGCGCCGCCGTGGGGAATGGCATTCTGGCGGGGGCTGAGGCCGCTGTACGTGAAAAGGCTGCGTTCATCATCGTTTCCGCATCGGGTGGCGCGCGGATGCAAGAAGGGATTATCTCGCTGATGCAGATGCCGCGAACCACCATCGCCATCGCCCAGGTCAAGGAAGCGGGGTTACCTTATATTACGCTGCTCACTGATCCTACCACAGGAGGCGTGTCCGCATCATTTGCCATGCTGGGAGACATTGCCATTGCAGAACCCGGCGCCATGATCGGTTTTGCAGGGGTTCGCGTTATTCAGCAGACGATCAAGCAAGAACTGCCCAAAGGTTTTCAAACAGCGGAATATTTATTAGAGCATGGTATGGTTGATATGGTTGTGCCCCGGTCAGAGTTAAAGAAGAGACTGACAACCATCCTCTCGCTTGTGATGAAGAAGCCCCTCCGCGATTAGAGTATTTGTATGAGTTACTTCTCTCAGCGCCTTGATGCCGTCGCGCGGCTTTATCCTGATCGTACCCAATTAGGTCTTGAGAGAATTCATAGACTCCTCAAGCGCATAGGATCACCGCATCGCCATCTCCCCCGAACTGTTCATGTGGCAGGGACGAATGGTAAAGGCTCAACGATTGCCATGATACGCGCTATGCTGGAAGCAGAGCACAAGAAAGTCCATGTCTATACGTCTCCCCATTTAAGACGATTTCATGAACGTATCGTTCTGGCGGGTCATGAAATAGAAGATAATTATTTAGCCGCCCTTCTTGAACGTTGCAGGAAAGAAGCCCCTTCGGGCATCACCCCCTTCATCTTTCAAGATGTTGGGAGGCAGACGAATGTTGATGCCCGACACCCCCACACCTTGAAAGACGAAGGGTATACGTGGTTTGAGTTGACAACCGCGGCAGCCTTTCTTGCCTTTTCAGAAGTCCCGGCTGATTTTCTATTGCTGGAAACAGGGTTGGGCGGGCGATTGGATGCGACAAATGTCCTGGAAGATCCGGCGTTAACCATCATTACTTCCCTTTCTCTCGATCACACGGAACACCTGGGGGATACTCTTGAAAAAATCGCTTATGAAAAAGCAGGGATTTTAAAATCGGGCTGTCCCGTAATCACGCTTCAACATCCATCCAAAGCCCAAGAGGTTATTTTAAATCGTGCCGCGGAATTAAATTGTCCGCTTTTGGTTCAAGGAGAATCCTGGCAGATCACAAAAACAGAAAAAGATGAAGATGAAGAAATCAAGTTTGTCTGGCGCGGGAAACCCTTCGTCTTTCCTCAGCCCGGACTTCGTGGCGTTCATCAAATACAAAACGCGGGTTTGGCATTGACAGCAGGCCTTTGTTTAGGGCTTGATCCTTCTTCTTTGGCGCAAGGTTTGAGAAACGTGTCATGGCCAGGCCGATTGCAGCGTTTGCCAGCTCCTGAAGGCGTTGAGCTATGGTTGGATGGAGCGCATAATCCAGGAGCGGCAGAGGCGGTTCTTGAAACTCTTTTGACATGGCAAAAACAAGACGGGATGCCCTTATTCATGATCCTTGGGATGATTGATGGCAAAGATCATGAAGCCTTCTTAAAAGTCTTTCAGAATCATGTACGACACCTTTTCATCGTCCCTGTTCAAAACGATTATCACAAGCTGGACCCAAAAGTTCTTTATGACAAAGCCAGGAATTTTGGTTTTTCTGTCACATTGGCTGAAAGTTTGGAAGAATCGATCCAGCAAACGTATGGGCAAAGCGGAAAAATCCCTTGCAGGGTTCTTATCTGTGGATCTCTTTACCTTGTAGGAAACGTTTTAAATTTAAAGAGGACAAATCGATCAACCCGAACTGATCAACCTGAAAAATATGGCTAAAAGAAAATTTGGCGGTTTTCGCCTTTTAAGAAAAGAAAATATGCTTCGCCAGTCAAAGACTGCGGGTGTCAAACATCATGATTCATCTGTTGCCCTGGATTTTAAAGGGTGAAGGGTTTATAAACGTCATTTTTTCTTTTTTATTTGACGAAATCAAAAACAGTCCTATTTATAAAGGAACCAAATATCGTTAAGGGTAATTGTAAGGCAAGGTAAGATGCGCGCAAGAATGATATTTCATCAGATAAAGAGGATCCTTCAAAATAGTTCCGTCAGTTTGATTCTTGTCATCGCTTTTGCCTTGCTGGCGGGAGAGGCGCTCCCGCATCAGATCACGACCTTCCTCTATGCGATCAGTCTGTCAATTAAGGAGATCTTGCTGTTTGTTCTTCCTTTGGTGATCTTTACCTATCTCGCGTCTTGCGTCCTCTCTCTAAGAAATGGAGCCATGATATTTATGAGCGTGTTGATAGGGATGGTGGTCGTTTCAAATTTTTTCTCCATCCTGACGGCTTATATCGTCCATATAGCAAATCTGGTGGCCGTTGCGCCACGTCGTGTGGATGCGGTCACAATCGATACGCTCGTGCCTTTGTGGTTCTTCTCATTGCCTAAACTTTTCAGGAACGATCATGCGATGTTTGCGGGACTGGCTGTGGGATTTTTCTTTACGTATAAGCCCGTCGTGATGGTCGAAAGAGTTGTTCATCGGCTTAAATTTCTTGTCGATTTCTTTATGAACCGTCTTTTTATTCCGCTATTGCCTTTATTTATCCTGGGGTTTGTTCTGAAGCTAAAGCATGAAGGAATTCTGGGGCAGATTCTGGAAGATTACGCTCCTGTCTTTGGGATCATCACAGTGTTGCAGGTCACGTATTTGCTGTTTATGTATAGCCTTGCCGCCCGGTTTCATTTTCCATGCGGGGTAGATTATTTTCGGAATGTTTTCCCGGCGGCACTGGCCGGCTTTACCACCATGTCGAGCGCGGCGGCGATGCCAATAAGCATTCGATCAGCCGAACGCAATACGGGAAATTCTGAAACGGCGCGCGCTGTCATCCCTGCTACCCTTAATATTCATATGATTGGAGACAGTATCGCCATCCCTATTATGATGATGGTTATTTTAAGAACGTTTGGATTTGAACCCCTCAATATTGGCGATTATCTCATTTTTACAGGCTATTTTATGATTGCCAAGTTCGGGATTGTGGGCGTACCTGGAGGATCCATTCTGGTGATGGTTCCCGTTCTGGAAGCTCAATTCGGCTTTACACCGGAAATGTCAGCTTTAATCACCGCCCTTTATATTCTCTTTGACCCTATCGTTACGGCGGCGAACGTGTCAGGAAATGGGGCCTTGGTCATCCTTTTTGACAAAGCGATGAAAAAAAGGCGACTGGCCCCCATCCAGGTTTAAGAACCCTGCTTTTGTCTGTTTTTGACCAGCGGGATCAGGGCGGCTCCAAGTCCTGTCTTGAGCAAAAACGGAATTTGATACGAAATCCAGCACTGAATGGCTTGCTCTGTGCCGACACACCTGATAAGCCATGCAATCCCCGGAATGTCCAGAACGGCGGCGCCGATCACAAAAAGACCAGCAGCGGATAAAAGCGTCTTTCCCCATCCTCGATCTACGAGCGATCCCACAACAAACGCGGCGCATAGAAACCCAACGATATACCCTCCGGTGGGGAAGAGAAAAGCCGCTATCCCCACTTTCATCCCCTGGAAGACCGGCATGTCCAAAAGACCCTCAAGAATATAGACCGCCACCGTTGCAACCGCCAGATTCCGCCCATAAAGAGCCGAGAGAAAAATGACGGCAAAGCTTTGCATTGTAATCGGAACGGGCCAGAAAGGAATATTTATCTTAGCCGAGATCGCCAAAAAAACGGAGCCAAACAAAAGAGCGGCGCCATACTGGACCCAGGTTTGGCTTCTCGTCAAAGCCTGAAAAACGGATTGGTGTTGCATATTGATTTACTCCTTGCTCACTGCTTGTAAAGTCCAAAAGTTTCGAGGTCATCCCTCTAAATTCATCCTCAAACGATTTCCGGATTTTCCTAAAAGCGATTTGTTCGCGGAAATCCGACCGGGGGCATTTTCCCGGTCTGGGCACGCTTCCCTTGCCAAAGACGAAAGTCTCTCTCACATCTTATCCGTTCGCCTGATTGCCATGTCAAGCCATCTTCGGCGTTAAAAATTTTAAGATCGGCAAGGGCGCCTTCTTTGTAACGCTGCAAAATGACGCCACGGCCTCGCGTCAATTCAGGAATTTCGGAAACCTCAAAAATCAAAAGCTTGCGATTGTTCCCTACAATGGCAATCCAATCACCCGTTACCGGAACGCAAGCAAAAGTCTTTTGACCTTCGGGAAGATTCATAATCTGTTTTCCGCCCCTGGTCTGAGCCATCATATCCCGAGCTTTGATCAAAAAACCATAGCCATCCTGAGAGGCGACCAGAAAACGCGCATCTGTTTCTTCTGCTTTTAACACAAACAGAGAAACAATTTCATCCTCGTTGGTCAGATCAATCATCAACCGAAGAGGTTCGCCATGCCCTCTGCCACCGGGGAGTTTATCGACTCCCAGCGTATACATTCGACCATTCGTCGCAAAAAGCATCAGTTTATCGGTTGTCTCGCCCGGCAGCATAAAGCGACCCTCATCGCCTTCCTTATATTTCAGATCCATTGAGTCGATCGTATGCCCCTTGAGTGTGCGAATCCATCCTTTCTTTGAACATATGATCGTGACGGGTTCACGCTCGATCATGGCTTCCAAGGGGATGACCTCGCGCTCAGGAGCAATAGCAAAGTCCGTACGGCGCTTGCCCAGAGGCGTTTCCTTGCCAAAGGCTTGTCGAATCTTCCTGATTTCTTCGGTGAGCTTAGCCCATTGCCGAGATTCGTTCTGTAACAGGTGATGAAGCGTTTCTTTCTCTTCAGTCAGCTTTTTAAGTTCCTCAAGAATCTGGATTTCCTCAAGTTTATGCAAGGCACGCAGGCGCATGTTTAAAATAGCCTCGGCCTGTAGGTCGCTCAGTTTCCAGCGCGCCATCATTTTGGCTTTGGGGTTTTGCTCTTCCCGAATGAGGCGAATCACTTCGTCAAGATTAAGATAAGCGATGCGAAAGCCTTCCAGAACTTCCAGACGATGCTCAATCTGGACAAGTCGGTGCGTCGTTTTTCGACAGAGCACTTCTTTTCGATGATGCAAAAAAGCCTCTAACACCTCTTTCAGAGACATGACCCGTGGAAAACGACCCTGATCGAGAACATTCATATTCAGGTTAAAACGGGTTTCAAGATCGGTCAGACGAAACAGCGCTTCCATGAGCATTTCCGCGTCGACAGTACGGTTGCGGGGCGTCAGCACGATGCGAACGTCCGTTGTCGATTCATCGCGTACATCCGTGAGCAAGGGAATCTTTTTTTCAACGATTAAATCAGCCATTTTTTCAATCAGACGCCCTTTTTGAACCTGATAGGGAATCTCGGTGATGACGATCTGATAAAGGCCTGATTTTAACTGTTCAATCTCAAAGCGTGCGCGCAAACGGATACTTCCGCGCCCCGTTTCATAGGTTTTCAACAAGCTTGCTGAATCTTCAACAATCACGCCGCCCGTGGGGAAATCAGGGCCGGGAAGACAGGACATCAAACTCTCGATCGACGCTTTCGGTTGACGAATGAGGTGAAGCAAGGCATCGCAAATTTCCGCCACATTGTGTGGGGGAACGTTTGTTGCCATACCGACGGCGATCCCTGTAGCTCCATTGGCAAGGAGATTGGGAAAACTGGCAGGAAGAACTTTTGGTTCCCTCGTTTCGCCGTTATAGGTCTCCTGAAAATCCACGGCGTCTTCATCAATGCCTTCAAGCATCGCGCCAGCCGCCCTCGTCAAGCGCGCTTCGGTATAGCGCATCGCAGCCGCGTTATCGCCGTCCAGGCTCCCAAAGTTGCCCTGACCATCCACAAGAGGATAGCGCGTCGAGAACTCTTGCGCCATCCGCACCATCGCTTCATAGATAGGATCATTGCCGTGAGGGTGATACTTCATCATGACATAACCAACGGCACTTGCGGATTTTTTATAGGACTTGTCCCATGTGTTGCCCGCTTCTTTCATGGCATAGAGAATACGCCGCTGTACTGGTTTCAGCCCATCTCGCACATCAGGCAAGGAGCGTGCCGTAATGGTAGAGAGCGCATATCCCAGATAACGCTCTCCCAAAGCTTGCTCAAGTGATGATTCATAGACAGTTCCAATCTTATTGGAAGCATCAGGACCATCAACCCTCTTGGAAGTATCGGAAAAAGAATCCTGTTTCACGCGACCCTCGCCCTTTGTTGCTGACGTCGCAGTTTAGCCTTCAATCTTTCGCGTGCCTCAGGCATCTTCAGGTGATCGACACCGAGGATAAAACGTGAGAGAAACGTTTCCATCATGTCAAGAGCGTTCAAAATATCTTCCGCCTTTCGTTCTGTGTTCTGATCGAGAGTTTGCGTCAAAAAGAGGGGAAGAGGCAAGAGTTTATCGTGGTAAGGAGTGCCCGCCTCTCTTGAAACGGCTCGCCCTGTGCGTGGAGAGAGATAAATCAGATCTTCCGTCGTTCCTGTGGCGACACAGTGACTAAAGTCTAGGGTTATTCCCGCGTTTGCCAATAAAACCCGCTCCAGATGAATATAAGCGTCCGGCCAAGCGGTTGTACCGAGGGCATACATAAAATGATGAAAGGCGTCATAGACGTTTGGGTGAGGCTGTCGCTCCGGCAGGGCTATTTCCGCCAAGGCGCAGGCTGAGCCAAGAGCGGTTAGCAAGACACCATTTTCAAGGACATCCGCCAGAGGGCTGAAGATCGAATCTCCCGACCAGGTTCCCAGATGCTCGGCAAGCCTCGCTTTCCAAAGCAGCGCCAGTTTTGTGCCAGGTTGAAAAGCGGAAACCATCTTGGCATTCTCTCTTGCCAGTCCCAAATGCCGCCCATGGGAACGCGTCAGCACAGAGGCAATCAAATGGCTTTCACCAAAGCGCTTTGTGCCGATCACAATTCCTTCGTCTGACCACCGCAAAAGCTTTTTCTCCTTTCTGGCTGGCTCTGTCGTCACTCTCTGACAGATGAATTTTATTGGATTTTTTCCCAACCTGTATCTGGCAGGCGCTTTCGCTTTTATAGCCTTTTCCTTTCAGGACGCAGGGGCAGTGGACGTTGGCTCACATCCTTTACTTAGGCTGCGGTTTCTCGTTCGCGTTTGCCTGAAAATTTCTGGCGATATCCGATGACGAAAGAAATCTGTCTTTCACAAAGATCATAATTGCTCGAAACACTTGGCACAAACATGAAAATGTACTATAGAAAATAATTAGAAGATTTAAAATATAAATTTATTTTTGGTCTCTCAAGCTGTGAGAGTGATGTTCTCCAAGGCTTTCCTTGCATACGCAGTCCTATAAGCGTAGACATGTAGGTGTAGGTACAGATACATGTTTCGGCAGGCTTGCCCTTTGAGCGTTTTCTTGTCGACAGCTTGAAACAGGTTGACTCTATACCCGACTCCTGAAAGAGGAAGGGTATACAAGAGATGAAAAGCGAAAATTTTGTCGGAGACTCAATGTCAAAAGAAGATTTACTTGAATTTAATGGCACAGTCATAGAAACACTTTCAAATGCGATGTTCCGTGTGAAACTCGACAATGATCATATTATTCTGGCGCACACCTCCGGGCGTATGAGGAAAAATCGCATTCGCATCCTTGCGGGCGATCGCGTTACCGTTGAAATGACACCTTATGACTTGACAAAAGGTCGTGTTATATTTCGAGAGAAATAGCAATATCTCTCTTAAAATTTCATATTTAGAGTATATGTGATCATGAGTGCTTTTGACCTTCTTCCTGTCGTTCATGTCATGGAAGGCATGCCAGAATCTGAGAAGTTAAAAAACCTTCTGCATCAATATGGTTTTCAAAACATCGTTTTTATACCAAGGCCTGTTGTCGGCAAAAAAGAACATCCTCGTGACTATGTGCGGCGTTTTTTAACGCAGGTTTTAACCCAAGAGCCTGAGAATAAAATCGTTCTCTCTTATACGGTCGCTTGTGGTCGGCGCATTCTGGACATTCCCTCCACCCAGGACGAGGCCAGGGAAATGCTCCAGTTGCTTTCGGGGCGACGACATCAGATCTGGATCTGTTTTGGCTGTAAATCTCAAGATAAAATGGATAAAATCTGCGCCAAGACAATTATGACGCGCGTGAATTTCAAAAGATTGACCACCCATGAAATAGAGAACTATATCCTGTCTCATGAATGGAAGGGTCGATCAGGCGGTTATCACTCCTTTGGTAAAGCCGCCGCTTTTATAAAATCTGTGAATGGGTCTCCAACCGCTCTTTCAGGGTTGCCCGAATATGAGTGGTCCTCTTTCGTCCAAAGCGCAACTTTTCGATATTTTGATAAATCTTGATAAATCCTGACATATTCGACAATAACGTTTATATTTTCGAAAAAGCGAACGCTGTTTTTTTGGCACATTTTGCAAAAGAAGATATTGAGTCTCTAACGCTGACCCATCTTGGCGACGAGATGCGACCCGGAGACCTTTATCAAGGATGTGTCGAACGACTGGAGGGATCGCGCGCTTGGGTCGATATTGGTCATGCCAGGCCGGCTCTTTTGACAGCGCCCAACAAAAGCCTTATCGTGGGAGAGCGTGTGTGCGTTCGCATCGACCGTGTGCCAACGTCTTCTTCGGTCTGGGGACAAAAAGGAGCGCAAGTGACTCAAAAGTCGATCAAGCTTGCGAAAGGTTCCTCTAAGACCGGGAAAATTCAGGCTGCCCCTGAGGAATGGCTTTCTTATCTGGAAGCACAAAAAATGCCTTTAAAAGTGATAACTCCTTCAGAAAGAATTTTTCATGAATTAAAAAAGTCTCCTTCTTCACATAACGTGGTCTTGAAATCTGATGTCAAGGTTCCGCCAGAATTCTCTATGGCTTGGCAGTCTCTCCTTGAACCTGTGGTGCGGATTCCAGGAGGAGGATGGATCTTGATCGAAGAAGGGGAAACGCTGACAGCGATTGACGTCAATACGAGTGGCGGAGAATTTATCTCCTCTGATTTCAAGCAGGATCGTGATTGGCTCAAATTTAATCAGCGCGCCGCGCATATCATTCAGTCCCAGATTAAAGGACGTCAACTGGGCGGGATCATCGTTATTGACTTTCCGCGATTACATGAGAAAAAAAACCAGGAAGCGCTTTATCATACGATGATGACCCTGAACGATCAGCTTTCCTGGGTTCTGGGATTTACAAAGGGAGGACTTTTTGAAATGACGCGCCAGAAAAGTCATGACTCTTTGCCCCGAAGGTTACGGGAAATCATGAAAAAAACGGATATAGGCTTCCTTCATAACCGATGATGAGGAACACCCGATGTCTTGCGCTTTTGAATAAAAGAAGCATCTCCCCTTCAATCATCATCCTTTATAATCTCTGGCTGCCCAAGATTCGTGCTGTCGCGTACATCTTCAGGGAAAGGACGGTCAAGCGATGCGGACATCTGTTAACAGAACTTTACAGATCCTGAAGGGATGCTCTTTTTCAAACGCTTATCTCTTTTGGGCGCTCAGCATATAATTCACCGACAAATCTTTACTTAACGTGAATTCATTATACCAAGGTCGAAAACACATCCCTTGTATATCACGCACTTCCAGTTTCGCATGACGGCAACACCGCGCCAGCTCCGAGGGTTTCAGAAATCGATTCCAATGATGCGTTCCTTTTGGCAGAAGGCGCATGATGTATTCTGCTCCCACAATCGCCACGGCATAAGATTTGAGCGTCCGGTTGATCGTACTGAGAATGATGACGCCTCCAGGTTTAGCCAATGCCGCCAGAGACATGATAAAACCTTGCACATCCGCTACGTGCTCAACAACTTCCATGGCGATGACGACATCGTAGGTTTCTCCTTGCCCTGCACATTCCTCTGCCGTTGTCGTACGATAATCAATCGCCAATCCTTGCCTCTGCGCATGACATCGAGCGGCCGCAATAGCGTTTGCCCCGGCGTCAATGCCCGTCACGTGCGCGCCGCACCTGGCAAGAGGTTCGCTCAGGATCCCGCCACCACATCCTACGTCAATGATGCGAAGACCAGCATAAGGCATCAAGGGATTCACCGATTCACCGTGTATGCCAGAGATTTGTTGCCGAACGAAGTCCAGGCGTGCCGGGTTTAAAAGATGCAAGGGTCTGAAAGCGCCTTGAGGACGCCACCATTCGTCCGCCAAGGCTTCAAAAACACGTATTTCATGGGGGTCAACGCTTAACGGATGCTCTTTATTCATCAAGATGGATTCCTTATCCGATTTCTTTCATACCCTGGTTGCCAAGCAAGACTATGACTATTTGTTTATTCCTGCCCCTCACTATAATCTCTTGCTGCGTGCGAGGGAACAGGTTATGAAAGAAGTCTATAACCTTCGTCTTTCAAAATCTGGGGACGTTGGACGCCTTTGTCCTGTTCACATATGATTGTACACTGCACAGGACTCATTGTTCGTCCGCCATTGATCACTCCAGATGTCGAAATCCCTTAGGTATAAAGATTTTGGCAAGTTTTTATGATGAGTTTTTATGACGATCATCGTTCAGAAGTTTGGCGGCACATCGGTTGCGAATGTTGAGTGCATCAAGAATGCGGCGCGGCGCATCGCCTTTGAGCGCAAGCGCGGATACCAGCTTGTGGTGGTTGTGTCCGCCATGGCCGGCGTCACCAACCGGTTAATCGAGTATGTGGAATCTGCAACGCCCCACCCCAATGCGGAAGAGTATGATGTCGTTGTCTCTTCTGGCGAGCAAGTCACATCAGGACTTCTTGCGCTCGCCTTGCAGAATTTCGATATCCCGGCCCAGTCCTTTCAGGCATGGCAGATCCCTATCCAGACGGATGATTTACACGCAAAAGCCCGTATAGACGAGATTGCAACAACAACCTTGGAAGAAGCGTTAAGAAAGGGGATCGTCCCGATTATTTCTGGATTTCAGGGGTTGTCGCCTTCAGGACGCATCACCACCTTTGGGCGGGGTGGCTCTGATATCACGGCGGTTGCTCTGGCAGCGGCGCTAAAGGCACAACGGTGCGATCTGTACAAGGATGTTTCCGGCATTTATACGGCTGATCCCCGAATTGTGCCTGGAGCGCGCAAGCTGGACCGCGTCAGTTATGAAGAAATGCTTGAGCTGGCATCATTAGGCTCCAAAGTACTTCAACATCGCGCGATTGAACTTGCCATGTCACATAAAGTTCCTGTCAGGGTATTTTCCAGTTTTGAAGAAAGTACGGGAACTGAAATTGTTCACGAGGATGAAATCATGGAAAAAGCATTGGTCCACGGAATTGCCTGCACCCATAGCGAAACAAAAATCACGTTGACACATGTAACCTCTCAACCAGGCACAGCGGCCGAAATTTTTGGCGCGCTCGCGGATGCGGGGATAACGGTCGATATGATTATTCATAACAGCCTGGAAAATAAAGGGCTTTCCCCCCTCACCTTCACCATCTCCCGTCAAGATCTATCGCAAGCCCAGTCAATCTTGCAGGGGCTGAAAGCATCTCTTGACTTTGGTGAAATGATCATCCACCAAGGAGTAGCCAAGATTTCTGTCGTAGGAATTGGCCTTCGCAGTCATTCTCATCTGACAGGGATCCTGTTCCGAACCCTTTCCCAACGAGGAATCGAGATTTTGGGCGTTGCGACCTCGGAAATCAAAATCAGCATTCTGGTTCACCAGGACTTCGCAGAACTTGCCTCACGTTCTCTTCATTCCGCCTATCATCTGGATGAGGAAGAAACAGGAAAACCAGCCCTTTATGCTGTAGGACAATAGATCAGACAGATTAGACTCTCATCCTACCCTACATCTGGTGGGGATGGATGTTATTGTCAGCAGTCTTGACTAGACCTGCCAAAATCCTTGTGTATGATGAAAGAAGAATCAAAACCTGGTTATGGTAATATGGCATATGGTAGGCGATGAGGGATTTGAACCCCCGACCCTCTCGGTGTAAACGAGATGCTCTCCCGCTGAGCTAATCGCCCTAAAAAATTATGGCCTGAGTCTCATTCAGGCCATATTCATATACGATCTTTATCATAAAGAAAAGAGTAAATTATAAATATTTACGCCCCTACAGCCTCTTTCAAACTTTTACCTGGCGTGAATTTAGGACGGCGGGTCGCCGGAATTTTAATTTTTTCACCTGTTCGAGGATTGCGCCCTTCAGTTGCGGCACGATCAGCGATACTAAATGTCCCGAACCCGATCAAACGAACTTCTTCATTGTTTTTTAAAGAGGAGGAAATCGCTTCAAATACGCTGTCAACGGCACGCGAAGCATCATTTTTTGTTAATTTAGAGAGAGAAGCAACTTTTTCTATCAGATCATTTTTATTCACGATTATGTCCCTTGCTTTCAATTGATCCATTGAGTGTTAATACTAACAATTCAGAAGTCTATTAAACTCATCATATGCCGTCAACCCACCTTGTAGCTTACAAATCCATATTTTTTTCATGAAATGGATTTTTTCACATTATGAACATCGGGCATTTTAAAAATATTTTTGGTCTTTCAGGATGTTATGAGGGGGCGGGGATTTTCAGGCAGAAGCAACCACCAGATATAACTTGCAAAAAAAATCTATTGAAAGACGAACGATAGCACAGAACCTGGCGAAATTCCCTTCATAGATCTTTCAAAACTGTCACCTTTTCATCAAAAAGGCTTCATATTTTTGGAAGATGTCTATTACTTCACAATAACAATGCTTTGCGTAATACCTCCTATGTTTGAAAATATATCATAAAGCTGCTGGGAATTGTCGGCTTGGAAGGCGAACTCCGGTTTTGTCGCGCATTGTTGGTAAATCTGCTTTGCCAAGCTATCCGACACCTGGAAAGTCACCGTGAGGATCTGAATGCCAGCAGTTTTAATTCGACCGCACAGATCGAGCAAACGATTATCAATATAGGTACGGGAATTATTAATGTTTGTGGTACCCAAAAGCCCTTGAGACAGATTGCCATTTTTAGGCTGACTAAATCCATAAGCCGTAGGGTCGCCGTTTGGAAGATAACCAGGGTTAGCATACCATTGGTTTTCTCCATCGGTCACAATCACGATATACTTTTGATAACCTTGCGTATTGTAAGGTTTTGGATCGATTCCTCCCCAAAGCCCCACCCATTTGGGAGAAATGGTATTCCATCCCCATACCAACCCCAGATTGCCAAACGTGCCTCCTCCAGGGACCGGAACCATAGCACTCACCTTGGCCAGCAAGGTGTTGCGATTGTTTGTAAGCGGCTGAATGGGTAAACCACAGCTGCGGTTTGGGCCGATGTCCACACCCGAAATAGGCGTCATGACTTGAAGTTTCCCTTTCTTGGTTTGCCAGTCATTATTGCCGTCCTGACTGCCAAAAAGCTTATAGGTGGAAGCGGCAAGATACACAGGCCATAACCGTGACGGACTGGGAGGATTGTCGGTGTCCATGGTGGTATAATTGTCCACGGATCCCACACATCCTGCCCAAGGCTCATCGGTGGGGAAAAGATTGATCGTCTGGGGATCGGCCAGCCAATTCTTATGATTCGTGCCAATATTGACGGTCGCGACATAGGGAACGATTGACATCACGGCTTTGTCATTGTCACTGACGTTTTGATTTTGAAAGATGATATTGATAAGATTCGAGGCAGCATCTCGCAAACCCTGAATTTTGCCATTGGACGCCATGGATCCCGTATTATCCAACACAAGCGCCACTTCAACATTTTTAAAAGTGCGATAGACTTGTGAAAAACCGTCGACCTTCAGGTTAAAAATACTGGGAATCAACCCTAAATAAGTAGGAATGACTGAAGCAACAGAAATGGTAACCATAGTGTTGTCGGGAGAAACGGTGACGTTCGGCGTAACGTTGACATTGTTGTAGCCTTGGGAAAAATTCGCGAGAAAAACTTTGTTGGCGTTCGTAGCCACATCCGCCAGTTGATACCGCGCCCCCGCGACAGCCGCCGCATCGCAAGCGTAAGCAAGCTCTGTATTGATGATTGAAGCGCGCGAAACCTCAAGCGCCATCCCTGCCACAAGGGTAAAAGGCACAAGAAGAAGCGCAAAAATGATTGCTATCGCTCCTCGCGAATCCTTAAAATAAGACGAGGATTTTTGACTGTGGCGTAAAGTTGGTGTTTCCATGATCTGACTCCTCTTCTCCTCCTCGTTATACAAATCTACTCTCCGATAAGCGTGTTCATGCTTCCGGCACGCGGTACGAACACCGAAGCGCGATACAACGTTTTAGGAGGAAAAAAACTCACAAAAACAAGGGGCCGATATTGATAATAAGCTTCCGTCACCACGATTGTTTGATCGTTGATCACGGTGACGTTACCGGGCAAATTCGTGGGAAACTGACCAGGTGAGCCCAATTTGCTTGAGGCTCCGTTAACGTTTTGCTGCCATGAAATCATCATTTTAGCAGGGTCGGTCGTCATGCCCACGTTTTGTACCTGAGAAGCGACAATTGAACCATTGGCTTTAAAATCAAAAGGATAAAGGACGTTTTGCGCCGTATTCAGGTATGCCGTAAGGGTCTGACGGGTAAGATTTTGACGGGTGATCATGTCGCCAATAACGCCGACGGTCCGGCTCAGTTTATTGTTTAGCAAGATATAATTTGATGTTTCATAGATGCCTGAAAATAAAACGACAACGACAGGCGTAATGATAGCGAACTCCGTCAGGACATTGCCTCTTGTGATTCTGAAATAATTTTTTATATGGCGTGAAAGGTTCAATTTCCTGGCTCCTTAAGGTGTAGAGGTAAATGTTTCATTTATGGCAGGCGTTTGAGCATGTAGAGTGACAATATTGCTTGCCCAGAATAAATTAAAAAGGGTATCCCAAGGGTAACTTAATTTATAAAGAACGGCTTGACCTGGCAAACCGAAAGACCCTCCAACGCCGCCTTGGCCTGATCCTGCCTGCACCAGGTCGGGATAAGCTTGCACCGTAAATTGCAACTTGTTAGGATCAATAATTCCTCCACTATAATCGCTGGAAACTTGTTGAATGACCTGAAGGATGGATTGGCTTCGCGTAAGACCTGATGCACTTTGTCCCGTCACACCATAACGGGAAGCCTCACGAACAGCGGATTCCAAAGCGTTTTGAATTGTTATCATAATGCCCAGATTCAGTGTCCCCAATATGAGCATAATAAAAACCGGACCCAGAATTGCAAATTCAATAAGAGAAGTTCCCCTCTCACTTTTGAAAAAACCCGTTTTTCTTCGCTGACAGGATTTTATGGAAGTTGATGGGTGAGTGCTTCGTTCAGACATGAACCCTCCCTGCAAGATTCAAGTTCGATTAATGTTTTAATTATAATTTCATTATACAATAAAATACAAATTATAAAAATAAATTAACAGAATGAAATTAAAAAAATATTTACTATCTAAATATTAATATTTCTTTAATATTTTTGCTCCAAGATAAATGTGTATAGTCGTTGAAATCAGTGAAATGAGGGAGATAAAAATGAAAACCTTAATCAATTTCTTGAAAGATGAAAATGGGGCAACTGCGGTCGAATATGGTTTGCTGGTTACGTTGATTGCTATTGTGGTTATCGTTGGCATCACACAGGTGGGGACTAAATTGAATACTAACTTTACCACTATTGCTGGCAAGCTTTAACGCGAATAAAGCTGTTTTGATTGTTATAGCACTCTCTTTGAGCGCCATCAGATTAGCGTCACAACAGACCTTTTGCATATTATGACTCTGGCGAGTGATGGATGGCGGACGATGGTATCGATAGTATCATTAAAATCGACATCCTCGCATCCTTTCCTCTGTAACCTTCCCTTTCGTCTGTGAGGGGTTTGGTATGGGCAGTGCGTGCCGATCCCTGCGTAGCGTCCTTAAAAGACGTGATCGGGATCAAGACCTCAACCCATACCTGTAAA
>JAEUKR010000024.1 GCA_016794245.1 Caedimonas sp.
AACTCATTATCTAGGACTTGCTCAAAATGCTCTAAAATATTAAAAATGAAAGTAAGATCTTGTGTGAAGCAACGGTTCCTCAAAAGTTAGATTCTTATATGAAGAAATACGTACGGTAATCATAAATGTCGTCTTACACTCATTTTATGTTTGTTCTTGTTTTGAGCAACAGCATTGACATAAAAGGAGTATTAAAGTACACATCTGAAACGCAATGACGTTGCATGGTTAATCGAGGTCAAGGCGGGAGCAACCGCCTCCTCAAACTCCATACATCATGACAATCTTATGTTAACAAGTCTTAAAGTTGGCTATTCCGTAGATTTTTATATGAAGCAATACGTGTGGTAATCATAAATGTCGTCTTACACTCTGAGGAAAATTATTAAAAACAGAGGACATTTTCCCTCTCAGGAAGCGGCCTGTAAATTGCTGTTTTTGGCGCTCAAGCGGCATCAGCAAAAAAACTGGCGCAAATCCTCTCCAGACTGGGGACAAGCAAGGACTTGCTTTTATATCCTGTTTGGGGAGAGAATTCAGAAGGTTTATCCCATGGCTGCATAAACTTCTCAGCCATCTACTTACACAAAATTCCTGATAGGCTCTCAAATACTTTACCTACAACTTCAGCAGACTCGATTAAGTCATTCTTGGCAATATGTGCATAACGAGTAGTCGTTTGAATATTCCGATGTCCTAAAAGTTTTGAAACGCGATAAAGATCCAATCCTTGCTTAATCGCCAACGAAGCAAATGTATGACGAAGATCATGGATTCGGGTATCTTGAACCTCTGTAAGATTACGTATCTTTTTCCATGAATTTTGGATGTTTACTATATGCTTTCCAAGTCTTGCACCACGCAGAACATAAGGGGTTTCTTCCTGCTTTTTAAGTTTTTTAAGAAGATCTATGCAGACTTGATTTAAAGGCACTACTCTTTCTCCATTTTTAGCGTCTTTTAAGTAGATATATTTTTCTTCTAAAAACACATTTTTCCATTTCAAAGTGAGAATTTCATTCAATCGACAGCCTGTATACAGGAGAAGCCTGATAGCAGCAATGGTACTAGGGGAAAGCGAACCCACAGACTCTTCCATCTTTAAAACCTCTTCCAGTTTCTGGATTTCTCCCTGTATTAGGAATTTTTCCCTTTTATGCTCACGGGCCTTTTCAACCCTATAACAAGGATTGCTCCCTTTCTCTCTAAAATTCCAATCCTCTGCAAGGTTAAACATTTTATTCAAAAGAGCAATGCACCGATTCCCCCTAACTTTTAGGTGTTTCATAGAAGCTTGAAGACGAAGAATATCTTCTTGAATAATATCACTAATCTTTTTATCTCCTAATGCAGGTAGAATGCGGCTCCTTAACAAACCCTTATCTTCTTTGATGCTCCTCGGTTTCTTACGGATGTTGGCATATCTTTCAAAGTATAAATCAGCAAATTCTCTTATTTTGATCGATTTCTTTTCTTGCGCCATGGCTTTCATTCGCTCTTCTTTGGGATCTTTGCTCCGCGCAACATCTCCTGCCCAACCTAAAGCGATTTCTCTAGCTATTTCACAAGTAATGTTTCCATGTACGCCTATTTTGAGCCTTTGTGCTTTTTTTTGAAGATTT
>JAEUKR010000020.1 GCA_016794245.1 Caedimonas sp.
CTTTAAAGAAGAGCGTTTGCCTGACCGACGCATCCGTAAATGCCCCGTCTCAACCTTGAGGCGTAGCCAATTATAAATCGTCTGACGAGGAAGCTTGAAAACTGTACTCGCTTCTTTTTGCGTATGACCGTCCTGAATATAGGACACTACGCGCTCTCGTAAATCTATACTGTATCCATAGCTCATAAACCTACCATAAATATGACAAAACATAATGTCAATCAGCTATGGCACTGTTAACAAAATAAAATTTGTGTTAAAGTTTTTCTTTTATGATTGGGAGAAAAACACCATGAATCCAAGGCACTGTCCTCTGTCACTGGCAGATTTTAAGCGAGAGATCGAACCTCACATTATTTCCTTTAAGAATCGGTCAGGCAGACCGACAAAGGTGAATCATTATAAGTTTTTTTGTGCTGTTCTGTATGTTCTGAGAACAGGCATCTCTTGGCGTGATCTTCCTTCTTTTTATGGTTTCTGGCATACGATTTATACGCGGTTTAAGCGGTGGAGCGAAAATGGCTTATTTTGGCGCTTACTCTACCACTTGCAACAGAAAAAAAGGATTAAACTGGATTTTGTTTGGATAGACAGCACTACGATAAACTTACATCGTCATGGAGCAGGAAGTTTAAAAAAAAGGGATCTCAATGCGTTGGCAGAGGTCGAAAGGGGCTAAGCACAAAGGTTCACGTGGGACTTTCTCCTGGATTTATTCATAGCGCTTGTTTATCTGAGGGGCAGCGCGTGGATATGAAAGTTTTTTCAAACCTCTGGTCTGTAGGCGATTGGCAAGGGGTTGTGTATGTCATTGCGGATAAGGGATACGACTATTATGAGGTTCGCAAGTGTTTAAAAGATGCGGGCAAGACACCTGTTATCCCTCGTAGAGAAGGAGCAATTTGTCCAGGTGTACGAGACAAAGAAAGATATCAAACACGCTCAAATATTGAACGATTCTTTGGAAAAATTAAGGAAAACAAGAGGCTAGCTTTGAGATTTGATAAGCTTGATGTCACTTTCTTCTCTTTCTTTGCTCTCGCTTGTCTCAAAGTCCTAAACCTACTTTGTTAACAGTGCCATGATTCAAAAAGACATTTCTCTTAAGATGATCGCTGAAGTGACGGGACTAGAAATAGAAACCATCCGTCAATTGACTTGAAAAAATATTCGTTGGATCATGTATGTATGCTATTGCCTTCCGAAAGTGAAGGCCGGAGATTGGAAATTTCTCCCTCCGGCCATAAACTCTTTACTTCTTGACAGGAGGCGGAGGAGGCGGATAGTTAGGCATTTTTTTAGGAGCAAGAGGATCAGATGATGGCAGGACAGGTGGCGGCGGAGCATCTGTGGGTGCAGGAGGCACATAGCTTGTCGCCTTGGCTACAAAATTTTGAACTTTTTGATTGTCCTTGGCAGATAATTTGGCAGGCGCATTATTCTTCAAATCCTGTATGAACTGCCAGAATGTTTTACTGGCGTTACAATTTCCGATCATCTTGTCCAGCATGCCATCCTTATGGTCACAATTTAAAGTGCACCACAAGATTTTGTCTTGATCGCTACAAACCTTAGCGTCGTCACAGACACCTGTGCAATGCTTGAATCCTCTTTTTAGAAAATTCAGACTTAAACTGTGGGCAGGCGTTGCTACTAAACCTGCCGCCACAAGCGTATACAAAAAACTTTTTAACTTCATTTTCAGATCTCCCTTTTACAATCCGCTTTCATCCTAACAATGAAAAATTAAATTTTTATTAAAATGAAAGTAAAAGTATTTCTTAATCCAACGAAAACAGGAAAGAGATTCTCTGATTTTGGATACTGATCCAAACCACGAAAAAAAGACTGGATCTCTATCGCACTTTCGACGTCTCGCCATCACAAAAGAACCATCATGGTGTTGTTCGTTGTCATCATTCTGCGAAAAGCTATTCAGCGACTAAAAAAGTCAACTTGTTCTATCTATGACAAAAGAGGTTAATGCTTCCAAAGCCATTCGAAAGGGACCAGGAGAGAAAATACGCAGCTGCGTTTGCGCTTCCCGCGCATAACAAGTCGCGTTCTCAAGTGTGCGTTCAAGTGTCTTGTGCCTGGTCATATAAGCGATTGCCTGATTGAAATCACCTTCTTTTTGCTGCAGCTCTCCAAGAGTTCTCTTCCAGAAAGCTTTTTCCTCAGGGGAAGCGCGTTCAAGAGCATATACCACAGGAAGAGTCATTTTTCCCTCTCTAAAATCATCCCCCGCGTTTTTACCAAACTTTGCTTCACGCACGCTGTAATCAAGAGCATCATCCACCAATTGGAAAGCAATACCAAGATTGCGCCCAAAATTGGCGAGGGCTTCTCTCTCTTGAGCAGATCTCTCTGCCAAAACAGCGCCGATTTCGCTTGCCGCTTCAAAAAGCCTGGCCGTTTTGGACGTTACGACCTCAAGATAGCTTTCTTGTGTCGTTGCGAGATTCTGAGCCGTCAGCAACTGAAGCACTTCCCCTTGAGCGATGCTCGCAGAAGCGCTTGAAAGAATTGAAAGTATCTCCAGAGAACCGACTTCCACCATCAATTGAAAGGCACGACTGAACAGAAAATCTCCGACCAGCACACTTTCCTGATTCCCCCATACTTCATGAGCAGAGACAACGCCGCGACGCATTGTGCTTTCATCCACCACATCATCATGAAGTAACGTTGCAGAATGAATAAACTCGACACACGCCGCCAATGTAATGTGATGAACACCCTCATATCCACAAAGTTTGGTAGAGGCAAGTGTTATAAGGGGACGAATGCGTTTTCCGCCAGAAGCAATCAAATGGCTTGCCAACTGGGGAATAAGGCTTACAGGACTTTGCATACGATGCACTATCATCCGATTGACCGCTTTCAAATCGTCTTCAACCAGATGCAAAAGAGGTGTAAGGCTGGCCTTTGAATTTTGAGTATCAGGGGACGATTCAGGACATGGCGAGGACATCTAAAAATTTTTCTCCAAAGCACAACTTATTTTAATTCTATTCATTCGGATTCAGCTGCGTTAAACTGGCAACCTGGTTTACAACGCTTGAGTGAGCAATTTAGCAGGTTTGGAATGATAACCACAACTGATACTTTATTAAATGGCCGTGTTATTCTCGAACAACCCAAAGAAGGGTATCGGGTGGCTATTGATCCCATATTTTTGGCCTCGTCTGTTCCCGCCCATAGCAATGAAATGGTTTTAGATGCAGGAGCAGGGGTTGGAGCGGCTATGCTTTGCCTGGCAGAGCGCGTAAGCAACGTTCATATTCTGGGGTTGGAAATGCAACGCGAGCTTGCGACTCTGGCTTCCAAAAACATTCGCGCCAATCATCATCAAGGCCGACTGGAAGTCGTAAATGGTAATTTGCTGCGCTTTCCGCCACGCATCGCAGCAGGATCCTATCATCATGTAATGGCCAATCCTCCTTATCATCAATCAACAAAAACAACGCTCTCCAAAGTAACGTCGAAGGCGCTTGCCAATACAGAGTCAGAAGCGACACTGGCTGATTGGGTGAGCTTTTGTCACCTTATGGTCCGTCCCAAAGGATCCGTGACGTTTATTCACCGCGCGGATCGCCTCGATACAGTGTTGGCGCTTATGCATGGCAAGTTTGGCGACATTGTGGTGTTCCCCTTATGGACGGGTCCTGGAAAAGACGCCAAGCGCGTCATCATTCAAGGATATAAGAATACGTTTGGCGCCACACGACTTTCACAAGGGCTTTTGATCCACGATCAGGATAATCATATCACAAAAGAAGCCGATGACATTCTTCGGGGCGGGTTTGGACTTATGCTTTAGAACCTGTCTTGAGAGTTTGAATCGTGAGGTGAAAAGTGACTGTTTTTTGTAATCCGATGTTCACGCACTGATCGGTCATACGGCACACAGAACTCATCGCGTGCGCCCTATCAAACCCTCAAATCTTATTAAACCCTGAAAGTGGAAGGATCTATATAGACAAAGGCCTTTACTTCTTCAGGCTGAATCCCTGATATCTCGAATTAAATTTCGAAAGCTGCCCGCCCGAATCCATCAAGCGATGTACGCCTGTCCAAGCGGGATGAGAAGAGGGGTCGATATCCAGACGCATTGTATCGCCTTCTTTGCCCCAGGTTGAGCGTGTCTCAAAAGTTGTGCCATCGGTCATCATAACTTTAATCGTATGATAATCAGGATGAATGTCTTTTTTCATGGAACCAGATCCTCCAATTTATGCTCTTTATATATCCTTCGTCTTTCAAACTGTGGGAGTGTTGGACATCGGGATTCGTCTTGCTCACATCTTGAAATACTTTGGGTATAGCGAAGAGTTTTGGAACTTGCAAGAAAAAGCTTGGGGCTTCTCTGATTTCCTGAAGAGAGCGACTTGCACGAACAAACGAAGTGTCATAGTCTGTTCCCGGTCTGCCGATCTATATCTGCCGCTTGAAAGGCGAAGGATATATATGAATTAAAAAGATTAGCGATGATAATGAGGTTAATTGCTGTGAAATCTTCCCCCCCACAGATTGAGATTTTTGTCGATGGTGCATGTAGCGGAAACCCGGGACCAGGAGGATGGGGCGTGATCTTACGCTCAGCCCAAGGCGTAGAAAAAGAGCTTTCAGGCAGCGAGGCTCATACGACCAATAACCGTATGGAATTGATGGCCGCGATCAAAGGGCTAGAGGCGCTGAAAATACAGGCAAAAGTCACTCTTTATACCGACAGCATGTATCTGCGTGACGGAATGACCAGATGGATTCCAAAATGGAAACAGAACAATTGGCTCGATGCCCTGACCAGGGGGATCAAGAATCTCGATTTATGGCAACGTCTTGATGAATTGTCCCAGCAGTATGATATTGAATGGCATTGGATAAGAGGACATTCAGGTCATGTGGAAAACGAACGGGCAGATCTTTTGGCGCGCAATGCGATTGTTCAGCACATGATGCAAGAAACGATTCAGGACATCGCCTTTGAAGAAGAGAGAGGAGACTGAGGTTTTGTTGCCTGAGAGAGGGCGTTTCGTAAACTTTCAATATTGAAAATTTCAGGCAAAATAATTCCTTCCGGCGCATACGGCCCAAAAACAATATTAAAAGGTATGCCTGCCCGACCATATGACGCAAGATAATTGGCGATCAATGGATCGTGCCGCGTCCAGTCAGCCCGCATCAACACAATATCTTTTTGAGATAAAAGCTTTTCTCCTTCTTTCGAGTCAAACACCAAAACCTTGTTTACCTTACATGTAAGACACCAAGCAGCCGTAATGTCCACGACGACTGTTTTTTCTTGACGAACAAGGGTTGAGATAAGCTCAGGCTTAAAACGTCTCCACTGCTCTTTCCCATAAGAATTCACTGGGGGTGAAGAAACCGACACCAAGGGAACGACAAGCATAAAGACTACAACGAGCCAGTTGAGTTTTTTCACGTTGGAGCGCTTTTGTCCCAGCCAGAACAGAAAAATCATGACAAGCGCCCCTGCGCCCACATAAAAAGCAGTCACGCCAGAGGCGGTCTCACTCAAAATCCAAAGCAACCAGAGAGTTGTGACCGCCAGAACATATCCCAGAATATGCGATAAGGTGAGCATCCAGGATCCGGGTTTGGGCAACTTTAACCAATACCGCGGCAAAATCGCTCCCAACCAATAGGGCAAGGAAAATCCCGCTCCCAACACAATAAAGAACAGAAAAATTTCAGCGCCGCTGCGTGAGAATGCATAGCCAAGCGCCGTACCCAGGAAAGGCGCCGTACACGGTGTTGCCAGAAGAGTGGCAAAAATGCCCGCGACAAAATCCTCCACCAGTCCCGCGTGATGTTCGTGCTCGTAGCCAAGGAGTTTGTTGATGCCCTCACGCACCGATAGGGGAAGCTCTATATCATAAAAACCCCAGAGGTTGCTGGCAAAAAGAGTGGTGAGCACAATCAAAAATCCAAGGAAAGAGGGCTGTTGAAAATGGATGCCCCACCCCACGGACGCTCCCAGCGTATCCAAAAGAACGGCAAGCCCTCCCAAAAAGATAAATGACATCATAATGCCGGCAAAAGTTGCCAAAAAACTGGGGCGAAAATGAAGATGGCGTGCGGAAGAACGCCCTTTTTTCGCGATACTCATCATTTTCAGAGAGATGACGGGAAGCACACAGGGCATAAAATTCAGCGTAATCCCCCCTAAAAAGGCAAAGATCAGCATCATCAGGTACGATCTTTCTTCCTGAAAAGCACCAGCCTCCAACCCTTTTGCGGCGTCTCCCTTTAATTTGCGAAGAAGATCGGTCGCGGAGGTAGAGTTCGCGGAACCGGGAGCGACCGTAAAGGTCAACTCATGTCGTATGGGCATACAAACCTTTGAGCAGACCGAGTATGTTAAATGAAGATGGAGAACGAGAGGCTCTTGAGATCGAACCAGTTTAACGACCAAGGGAATAATCACTTCTCCTTCATAGGCATGAAAGATAAGTCCTTCGATGGAATACTTGTTGGAATTTGGCCACAGGATGTCAATGTTTTGAACATTTTTTGAGCGCGACCAATTGATTTCAGGCGCTGAAGAAAAAGCGGAAGACATGTTCTTTTTGTCCGGCGCATAAATTTTCCATGACGGGGCAAGCTTAAACCGAAGTCCCATCAAGATTTCCGTTGCCTCTCCAAGAGCTGTGGTGGAAGAAAGAATCTCTACTGAAAAAGGAGGGTGGTGTGATGAATAACGCGCTTGCGCTTGCGCTTTCTGTACGAAGCCTGCAAAACCTGTTATGATGAAAAAAAAGACAATACAAACGATAGACTTAGGAAAGGCCATGAATCATCCTGTTATATACATTGCACCCAAAGGATTTCAGACTGTAGATAGGCGGACGCGTGGTGAGTCTCGATGTTCAATGCCTCTACAGTTTGAAAGACGAAGGGTAGCAGGTTCCCTGACTCTGTATTATCATATCTTTAAGACGATGAAACAATGATTAAAGTAGCCCCCCATTTTCTAGAACAACAATATTTTACAGGTCAAGTGTTAATCGCAACACCTCAAATCATTGATTCGCGCTTTTCCCATTCTGTCGTTCTGATTTGCGGCCACGATCACAACGGTGCTATGGGATTGATTTTAAATCAACTCATTGATGAATTAACATTCAAGGATCTCGTTGGGCAACTCAGCATTCAACCTTCAGACGCATTAAACACAAACATTCCTGTTCATTTTGGGGGTCCTATCGAAATGGGGCGGGGCTTCGTGTTACACTCCACCGATTATTTGCATGAAACATCGATCAGAATTTCAGATGAAATTGCTCTGACCTCTACACTAGAAATCCTCAATTTGCTGGCACAAGGGAAAGGACCCAAAGAAAAAATCCTTGCCTTGGGATATGCGGGATGGGGTGCTGGGCAATTGGAAATGGAGCTGCAAAAAAACAGTTGGCTACAAATGGAAGCAGATCCCGATCTGGTGTTTTCACGCGACCTTTCGGAAACGTGGCAAAAAGCATTGAAAAAGATGGGGGTGGATGCCGCGCTTTTATCCTCTCAAACCGGCCACGCCTAAAGCCTTTCATGAGCATGCTCTCCAAACATAAACGAAAGACCAACCTCTTGCATTATCCTCTTTCCAGACACCAGTGATTTTTCGAGGGATGTGGTGCTGTGGTGCGCTTCAAAAGAGAGTTTAGAAATCTGTCAACCAACGGATTTTATAGAAGCAGTCTTGGGAACAGCACATCCAAGCCTTTCGCATAACTTGTCATAAGACATAAGATGCCGCACTGGCCCCACCGCTGCCAGCGTTGGCGAGCCTGAAAAAATTCTGGTTGCCAGCCTTGAGATGTCCTGCGACTCAACAGCATCAATGCGGTCAATAATTTCGGCGGGATCCAGGGGACGACCATACGTCATCATTTGAAATGCCAATTGCTGGCATCGCGCCGAGGTACTTTCAAGCGTCATCAACAAGGACGCCTTGATCTGATTTTTAGACCGTGAAATTTCCTCCTCCTTGAGAGTAGAGGCGACTTTTAAAAGTTCATCACAGACGACGGGTAAAAGATTTTGCGCCTCTTGCGGCCCGGCACTGGTATAGATTCCAAAAAGGCCGGTGTCCGAAGCGGAAGAGGCAAAGCTGTGAATTCCATAAGCAAGTCCCCGCTTTTCCCGCACCTCCTGAAAAAGCCGTGAGGACATCCCTCCCCCTAAAAGCGTTGAAAGGATGGACGCCGTATAATAATCAGAGCTGTTAAGATCGACCCCTTGAAATCCCAATATCAAATGAACCTGTTCCAGTTCTTTTTGCGTGCAGAAATCTCCTCCCACATAACGGGCAAGGGACACTATGCGATGCGTTTCGGGCGTCACCATACTGAACTGCGTCTCCATCATCGTGACAAGTTGTTGGTGGTCAACCTTTCCAGCAGCTGCAAAAATCATATTGTCAGCGCTATAATTTTGCATCATATAAGACTTGATCTGCTCGCGATTCAGGTGAGACACAACGTTTGCCTGTCCCGTAACAGGTCGACCAAACGGTTGATGAGGATATGCCGTTTCCTGAAGATAATCAAAGACCAGCTCGTCAGGGCTATCATGAATCTGGCTGATTTCCTGTAAAATGACAGCGCGTTCACGCTCCAGCTCTTCCTCTCTGAAAACAGGGAACTGCAATATATCCGCTAAAATCGATACAGCGAGAGGAATATCCTTTGACAAAACGCGCGCATAGTACGCCGTCGATTCACGTGTTGTGTAAGCGTTTAAATGACCGCCGACCGCTTCGATCTTCTCTGCGATCTCCTGAGCAGTCTGATTGGCGGTGCCCCGGAAAGCCATATGTTCAAGCATATGGGAAATGCCATTCATCTCTTTTGTTTCATGGCGAGAGCCAACACTTACCCACACGCCAAGTGCGGCTGTTTCCACATTCCCGAAGGAATCCGTCACAACGGTGAGACCATTAGAGAGCGTTGATAATTGAATCGTCATTTCTTCTGCAATACCTACCCTAAAAAATTAATAACTTTCTGATTGCCGTCTGACATAAAGGATATAAATCATTCCAAGCAACAACGCCAGAGAATACCAGGTTATGGCATATTGAAGATGAAAATTTCGTAAAGAAATGTGACTTTTTGCAGGAACGGGAAAAGACGCTTTTTCAGTCATTCCCGTTTGAACAACGTAAAAAGGGAGAAGTGTGATCATTTCAAGAGATTTCGACACCTCAATCGGGTCAAGAGCGTAAATTTCCCTTTCCTGATAGCGATTTTCAGGCGTCATAAAATTGCTTTCCGTTTTTAAACGAATATAGCCTTGAATAGAAACCTTTTTTGCGGGATCCTGAGAAAAGAAAGATTCTTTGGATTCATTAAGGGGAACCCACCCTCGATCAATCAGAACCGTTGCGCCGCCCTCAAGCCGAAGCGGTATGATCAGATGATAGCCAATCCGTCCCTCATGGGTTCGGCCTTGCAGTTTAAGCGCTTGATCGGCCAAAAAAACGCCTTCCGCTTTAACCTTCTGAAACTCAAGTTCCTGAAGAGCCGAAGGCATCAGGTCTCGAACCTGAATCGTCTCAATTTTCTGCGGCGGTCGGGACAGTCGCGTTTCAATGAGATTGATAAGGTCTCTTTTCCAATGCAGGCGATAGATTTGCCACGTTCCTAACGACGACAGAACAACGAGACCAACAAGAGTCACCAGGGCAGGCCAACCAAAAAGTTTACACACGCCACACCTTGTCAAGCGGCGGATCCCCACCAGTAAACGCTGACGAACAAAAAGATCCATACGACGTCGACAAAGTGCCAATACCAGGCCGCCGCCTCAAAGCCGAAATGATCCTCCACCGTGAAATGACCCCATCGCGTCCGGAAATAAGACACGGTTAAAAAGAGAACCCCGACAAAAACGTGAAAGCCGTGAAAACCCGTTGCCATATAGAAGGTCGAAGGATAGATACCCCCCTTGAACGCGAAAGCGGCATGAGAATATTCATACGCCTGAACCCCTAAAAAAGCGACGCCCGCCAGAATCGTCAACAGAAGTTTCTGTTTCATGTCCTCATAATCACCCTCAAGAAGAGAGTGATGCGCCCAGGTAATCGTCGTCCCCGAAAGCAGAAGAATCAGCGTATTCAGATAAGGCAAATCAAAAGGATCCAGCGTATGAACGCCCTTGGGAGGCCAAACATATCCCATGGCTTCATTGGGGGAGAGACTGGCGTTGAAATAAGCCCAGAAAAAAGCCGCGAAAAACATCGCTTCCGAAGCGATAAACAGCGCCATTCCATAACGAAAGCCGTGACGAACCTGCGACGTGTGTTCTGATTTTGACTCCTTGATTACATCGCGCCACCATCCCCACAGAGTAAACAAAAAAAGCCCGATACCGGTAAAAAGAACGATGGAACCATGCTTGCGCACAAGAAGGATCGTCCCCAGGACAAGCAGGAAAGCAGCCATAGCGCCAATCGCCGGCCAAGGACTCGGCTCAAGGATATGATAAGGATGATTCCTGACTTTGCTCATTGTTTCCTCAAAAGATTTCTTTAGCGACCTGAATCCGACAGGGACTTTCGTTTTTATCTTCTTCGCCCTATCCGGTCATACTATAAAAGAAGTCCATCATACCACATAGTCCTATCATATCTTCGCTCAAAGGATTTTGAAATCTCTTTCCTCGACTCTACATCCCGGACGAAGACGAAGAAACTACGAATCCTTATCTTGCCGCTTTTCCGTAGACCACCAGTGAGAGAAATAAATTCCCACATCCGGTTTTATTTCAGGATGACCAAATTTATTCCAGTATGCCAGATAAATTTTATTGGTGTGATACAGCGGGATAGTGTAATACCCCCACAATAAAACGCGATCTAGGGCATGTACAGCCGTTGTTAAATGCGTGCGATCTTGGGCCGTTGCGACTTTTTCACAGAGTGCATCAATTATTTTTGACTTGATTCCGGGATAATTGTGACCGCCGGGTTTATCTGCTTCCTGACTTCCCCAATAGAATTTTTGCTCGTTTCCGGGTGACATCGTATGACCCCACATCCAGATCGTCATATCGTAATCATAGTGCGTCATGCGATTTTCAAATTGCGCGGAATCAAGAGCGCGAACTGTAGCAACGATTCCCAAATGTTTCAGATTGCGGGCAAAGGCGAGAGCGACTCTTTCGTCTTCGGGACGGTAAAGCAAGATCTCGAATTTAAAGGGTCTTCTGGTTTTTTGGTTGACGAGCCTTCCCGCTTCAATCTCCCAGCCTGCTTCTTTTAAAAGCTGGATCGCCTTTTTAAGGTTGTCGCGCATTTGCTTCTGGTCTCCTCCCCGAGGAAGATGAAACTCTTCCTGGAAAAGCGAGGCCGGCAGTTCCGCTCGATACGGCAAAAGCAACCGCCGTTCTTCCCCTTGAAGGATCCCGCGACAACCCAGCGTTGTGTTCGCAAAATAGCTTTCCGTTCGTTGATAGGCGTCCTGAAACAATGTCCTGTTCAGCCACTCAAAATCAAATGCATAGGTCAGGGCTTGCCGCACGCGGACATCAGCAAACAATTCTTTGCGTGTATTAAACACAAATCCCCTCATCCCCACGGGACGAGAATGCTCATAGGTGATTTTAACGACACGCCCGTCTTTAACGGGAACAAAATCATAGGCATGTTGCCACTTAAGGGGGTTTTGTTCAGACCTGACATCAAACTGACCCGCTTTAAAAGCTTCCAGTTCCACTTTGGCATTCCGATAATATTCAAAATGGACTTCATCAAAATTGAAGCGTCCGCGATTGACGGAGAGATCCGCGCCCCAATAGTCCGGACGTCGTTTATAACGAATCGAATGACCGGGCTTGACATCCGCGATGACATAGGGACCCGATCCCAGAATAGGTTCCATGGTAAGTTTCTCAAGATCCCGTCCCTGAAGAGCATGTTTGGGAAGCACCGTCATAAGAGCCAACAACAACGGCGCCTCCGGATCATAGCCTCCCTGGGGCTGCTGTTTAAATGTAAATTTAACGGAACGCTCTGAAAGTTTTTCTACTCGATCAACCTTCGAATAAAACATCTGAAGATTGGGCATTCCCTTTTCCTTGAGCGTGGCATGGGAAAAAATGACATCCTCCGCCGTAACAGGTTGACCATCGGCCCATTTTGCCTTGGGATTAAGATTAAAAATGATGAAGGAACGGTCAGAAGCCATTTCCACAGTTTCAGCAATCATGCCATAAAGCGAAAAAGGCTCATCTGCGGAACGAACCATCAGACATTCGTAGACCAGACGCTCGCTATAAAGGCTGAGACCCGCGGGAGGCGTTCCTTTGATCACAAAAGGATTAAGGGTGTTATATGTTCCTACGACGGAAAATTTAATCTTTCCGCCTTTGGGCGCCTGAGGATTGACATAATCAAAATGCTGAAAGTCTTCAGGGTATTTCAGGTCTCCATGCATCGCGATGCCGTATGTTTCTTGCGCCTTGGGAAAGGAAGAATCTTGCGTTGCGCGTGTCGCAGGATGGCAAAATATCGCCGCGAGCATAACAAGGAAAAAAAATCTTGTCATCGTTAACAACTCTTGATAAATGGCTCAACTTTCTGGAACTTAACAGTTTCAAAGTGCGAAGTCTATTTCAACTGTTTTATCTTTGACAATAGCGGGCAAAACAGGCTAGATTCAGCGCATTATGTACGTTTTTGGTCTTTCGTCTCCTTCATCTTTTGGAAGACCTTGGGATTTAAATTCCCTGCATAACCAGATATGACACAGAAATTTCTTTACAAACCAGGATTTTACGAAATGTCTTTTGAAGCAATCATTTTTGACTGTGATGGCGTGTTGGTGGCGAGTGAAAAGCTGAGTTCTCACCTTGAAATAGAGATGTTAACAAAGCTTGGATGCGATGTGACGACGGAAGAATTGAGAACAGCATGTCTTGGCAAAACCCAGGAAGAAACCTTCCGTTATTTTCGGGAAAAATGGGGACACAAGATTCCACTTTCTTTTGAACAGGAATATCTCCAGTCCCTGAAAGAGAAATTCTCCCATGAGCTTGAAGCCGTCCCAGGCGTTGACAACACCCTGGCTTGTCTGGAGCTTCCCATAGCGGTCGCCTCAAATGCTACAAACGATCGTCTGACTCTGGCTTTGTCCAAAACAGGGTTAATCGATTATTTCGTTGGACGCATCTTTTCCGTTGATATGGTAAAACATGGCAAGCCAGCGCCGGATCTTTATCTGGCTGCCGCCGCCAAACTGGGCGCCGAGCCAAAAAAATGCCTGGTCATCGAAGATAGCCCCACAGGCGTAAAAGCAGGAAAAGTGGCCGGGATGACGGTCCTCGGATTTACAGGCGGGGGACATACGTTTTCAGGTCATGCTCCGCTGCTTCTTCAGGCAGGGGCTGTGAATGTTATCGCCGAGTTTCCAGAACTGCTAGATTTCGTGAAGACTTCCCCATAGCCTGATTGGGCTTGTCGCGCTTTCTCCCGTCGTTAAACCTTTTTCATCACCGGCACCGGACGTGACGACAGGGACAAATAGAGTGCGGAGGCTTTGAAGCAAAAGCGCCCGCCAGATTCGGGCGAGTCAAGAAGTCTTATACAAAATCAGGCCTTCTTTCTCCCTCTCCCTACTCTTTCGGCCTCATGGTCGGAAAAGCGATCACATCGCGGATGCTGGAGGCATTGGTCAACAACATCACCAAGCGGTCGATGCCGATTCCAAGCCCTCCTGTCGGGGGGAAACCATATTCAAGAGCTGTGATAAAGTCGTCATCAAAGGGCATGGCTTCATCATTTCCAGCCGCTTTCTCGCGCATCTGGACCATGAAACGTTCTCGTTGATCGAGAGGATCAGCAAGTTCGGAAAATCCATTGGCGATCTCCCACGCATTAATATAGGTCTCAAATCTTTCCGTCAGTCGCGGTTTATGCGGGTGCGGTTTAGCCAAAGGCGAGATATCGAGAGGAAACTCGGTGACATGGACAGGTTGGATCAGTGTATGCTCGACTCTGGAGGCAAAAACTGTTTCCACGACATGACCCCAGGTCGCCGCCTTACTGGCGTCGATGCCCGCCTGATGAGCGGCCGCTTTTGCGTCCTCAAGAGAATGAATGCCCTCAAAGACAATCCCCGTGGCTTCCTCCACCAGCGTCAGCATCGGTTTACGCTCCCAAGGCTTTTTGAAGTCAAGTTTTTTATCTTCAAAAATAAATTCTTCGACGCCGAAGACACGCTGCGCCACATGGCGCACCAGAGATTCTGTCAAATCCATCATCACTTCACCATCGGCATAAGCTTGATAGATCTCAATCATTGTGAATTCAGGGTTGTGGCGCGTCGAGATTCCCTCATTGCGAAAATTGCGGTTAATTTCAAAAATTTTCTCTGAAAGTCCGCCGACAATGAGACGCTTGAGAAAGAGTTCAGGCGCAATCCGCAGGAAAAGTTCCATATCAAGCGTATGATGATGCGTTTTAAAAGGTCTTGCCGCCGCGCCGCCTGCCAGCGTATGAAGCATAGGAGTCTCAACTTCCAAAAAATCGCGGGATGAAAGATAGGCCCGGATTTCAGAAACGATCCGGGAGCGGTGACGCAGTCGCTCTCTGGATTCGGGATTGGCCATCAGATCAAGATAACGTTGTCGATAGCGCGTCTCAACGTCACTGAGACCATGATACTTTTCCGGCGGAGGCAAAAGCGCTTTGCCCAAAAAAGTTATATCCCGAGCATCTACGGTCAGTTCCCCCCGAGGCGTCCGCCGCATCATCCCTCTGACCCCAATAAAGTCTCCCAAATCAAGAAGAGGTAAAAGCTCGATCTGTGTTTCAGACAAATGCTTTTTATGGGTGAACACCTGAATCTTCGCGGCAGGCGCAAGTAAATCAATAAACATTCCACTGTTGCGAACAGAGAGAATACGCCCCGCAATGGTCACCTCGTCGTCCGTTTCCTGACCATTTTCCAGAAATGCATAATCAGACAAAAGACTCTCAATCTCATGCGTCTTTTTAAACCCCGATGGATAGGGATTGACGCCCAGGACGCACAGGGCTTTTAATTTGCTCAGGCGGGCGGCGCGAAATTGATTGGGTTCGTTCTCCAATTCTTTCGTCGCAATGGCAAGCGTGTCCGAATTTGCTGCTATCATGGTTCCTAAAGTTTCCTTGTGAAAAATATGAGCCTACCTTAGAAGGAGAAAGACTCCAAATTCAAGTCCATATTATGGCATGGCCCGACTATTTTTCTCAAAAGACCTCTCCCTCTCGCCTCACCTGTATCAGATGGACACCTTTGCCTGAAAGCCTCCGCCTCCTATCCCCATATTCTCAGTGATGAGATACTCAAAGGATTTTGAAAAGCAAAGGCTAAAGAAGCCTAAGGAAAACTTTTTTGAACACCTTGTTGGAATCGCTTGATTACAAATAATCAGCTGCCAAATCAACCGATGATTCCTTGCCCACTTTATCAAAATTCTTCTTCAGCCATTCGGTCGCTTTTTCACGACCCAGTTCTTTAAGTTTAAGAAGAAAATCCCAATCAGCGCTCAGCTTGCTGGGAACACCGAATTCCCGCATCACGTCATCAGCTCGAACCGAATGGATATGCATACGCCGCAGCTTATCTTTAAATTCATCCTTGATCCATCCTTCATCGATCAATTTTGTAATAAACGCGACCATACGCATTTCTCGCATCAAGGAAGAATTAAAGCTGATCTCATTGACGCGATCACGGATAGCCCCCGCCGTGGTTGGAATCTCATCCCGATGGATAGGGTTGATATGAATAATTAAAATATCGCTCGTCGTCGTATCATAAATGAGAGGGAACAGAGCGGGGTTCCCCATGTATCCTCCATCCCAGAAATGCTGATTGCCCACAGATACGGTTTGAAACAGGAAGGGCAGGCACCCTGAAGCCAGCAGAACCTCAATCGCCATTTCTTCATTTTTAAAGATACGCACTTTACCGCTGTTGACGTTCGTTGCACAAATTCTTACTTTAATTTTATCCTGATTTTTCAATACGTCAAAATCGATCGACTGTTCCAATACCTCTTTCAGAGGATTAAAATTCGTTGGATTGAATTGATAAGGTGACATCATGCCGCTTATCGTCTCAAACATGGCGAAGCTTGGCGTACTCATAATGCCCATTTTTGCAAAAAGATGATCGAGAGGAGTGGTTTCGGTCACGCTGAATTTTTGACCTGCCTCGCTAATCCGTTTCCAGAAGTTTTCTAAAGCTTTTCTCGCTCCTTCTCTTCCTCCCTTTGCATAGCCATAAGCGAGTACGCCGGCATTCATAGACCCCGCGCTTGTCCCGGAAACGCCATCGATTTCGAGTCTGCCGTCTTCAAGAATTTTATCAAGAACACCCCAGGCAAACGCGCCGTGAGCGCCGCCCCCCTGCAAAGCCAAATTTATTTTTTTCGTTGTCATCGTTGAATCCCCCTTCTTTTAGCATTTATTGTAGCGTTTATTGCAGTATTTACTGTGCTATTGTGCGGTCCATCCTCCATCCATCGACAAAGACGCCCCCGTTATTGAACTCCCCGCATCGCTGCACAAAAAGACCACCATCTTTCCAAGGTGATCGGGTTGCACAAACCTGAGAGAAGGTTGCTTTTCGCTTAACAACTCTCGTGTAGCCATTTCGACGCTGATTCCCTCCAGGGCGGCTCGGTCGTCGATCTGCCTTTGCACCAGCGGCGTATGAACCCATCCAGGACAAAGGGCGTTGCAAGTGACATCTGTTTGGGCATTTTCAAGAGCGACAACTTTGGTCAATCCAACGAGACCATGTTTCGCGGCGACATAAGCTGGCTTATGAACAGAAGCGACAAGACCATGGGCTGAGGCGATATTGATGATCCGCCCCCACCCCCGTTTTTGAATGCCGGGAAGCGCCGTCTGTATCGCATAAAAAGCGGCGGAAAGATTAATGGACAGAATGGCTTCCCATTTTTCGGCAGGGAAATTTTCAGTCGGCGCCGTGAATTGTATGCCTGCGTTATTGACCAATACATCGACCGACCCAAACATTTTTTCAGTTTGATGAACCATCTCGCGAATTTGGTCCGGCTTCGCCATATCGGCGGGAGAATATCCGACCTTGATCCCGAATTTCGATTGAAACTCATGTCCAAGTTCCTCAATTTCCGTTGCATCGCCAAACCCGTTGAGCATCACGTGACACCCCTCCTGGGCAAGCTCACGCGCGATCGCCAATCCAATGCCGCTGGTCGATCCTGTGACAATGGCAACCTTGTCTTTCAGCATTTTAAAAGCCTCCCTCGCCAAACCAGATTATCTTAAATAAATCAAAAAAGAACTAAAAAACCGTAACCGACGTAATCGAGTTTTCTGGTCAGCCAGTCTCTTACGATTTTTCAGTTCTCCGTGGTTGGCTGAACCTGAGTGAAGCCATCCGTCTCGGCCCACGTTTTTCCAACACCTGAATCCACGACCAGGGGAATATCCAGATAGGCGGCTGTGCTCATGGCTTTAGTGGCAATCTCTTTGATGCGCTCGACCTCGTGGTCTGGACATTCGAGAATCAATTCATCGTGAACCTGAAGAAGTATTTTCGATCGAAGCTGTTTGTCTTCTAAAATATGGTGAAGTGTAATCATTGCTTTTTTTATAATATCCGCCGCGGTTCCCTGGAGAGGCGCATTAATCGCCTGACGTTCCGCTCCCCCTCGAATAACAGGGTTTCGATCATTGATTCCAGAAACATAGCATTTCCGACCAAAAAGCGTTTCAACATATCCCTGATGGCGCGCTTTTTGCTTTTGCATTTCCATAAAAGCCGCAATGCCCGGATAGCGTTCGTTATACGCTTTAATAAAATGAGCCGCTTCTCCCTGGGAGATTCTCAGTTGACGCGCCAGACCAAAAGCGCTTATCCCATAAATGATGCCAAAATTGATCGCTTTTGCGCGTCGCCGATGCTCTGGGGTCACATGCTCCAGAGGAAGACCAAAAACCTCCGCCGCCGTCGCCGCATGGATATCGTGCCCCGCCCGAAAGGCATCACGCAGCGCGGAAATCTTCGCCATGTCCGCCATTAATCTAAGTTCAATCTGCGAGTAATCAAGAGAAAGCAACGTATATCCTGGTGCGGCAACAAAGGCAGCCCGAATTTTTCTCCCTTCCTCGGTGCGAATGGGAATGTTCTGAAGATTGGGGTGACTGGAGGCAAGACGACCCGTTGAGGTGATCGTCGAGGAATAGGTCGTATGAACCCGCCCTGTCCTGGGATTGATCTGCTGGACAAGCGCATCCGTATAGGTGCTTTTCAGTTTGGACAACTGCCGCCATTCCAGAATCTTGAGGGGGAAATCATGCCCTTGAACAGCAAGGTCTTCCAGCACATCCACCCGTGTGGAAAAGGCGCCGCTTTTTCCCTTCTTGCCCGCCTCAAAGCCCAACTCTTGAAAAAGGATATCACTTAGCTGTTTGGGAGAGCCAATGTTAAACGGTCTTCCCGCCAGCTTATAGATCTCGTCCTCCAGCGTCGACAACCGCCGCGTAAAATCATGGCTCAGATTTTTGAGCGCTTGGGGATCCACTGCGATACCCGTAAGCTCCATATCAACCAGTACCGGAATTAAAGAACGATCAAAATTTTGATATATCGTCGTTGTATGCTCTGAGACCAGACGAGACCCGAACAATTCATAAAGCCTTAACGTCACCTCCGCATCCTCGGCGGCATAATCGCAAGCCTGGTCGAGCGGAACATAATCGAACGTCATTTGCTTGCGCCCTGTACGGGTCACATCCGCGTATTTAATGGTCTCATATCCCAGATGAAGGGATGCCAGCTCATCCATGCCATGCCCATGACGCGCCCCGTCCAGGCTATAGGACATCACGATCGTATCATCAACGGGAGAAACAGAGACTCCATATCTGGAAAGGACAAGAGCATCATATTTAATGTTGTGACCAACTTTAAGCACCGCCGGATCCCCTAAAAGAGGCTTTAATAAATCCAGCGCTTCCTGAAAGGGAATCTGCGGGAATGTCGTCGAAGAAGAAGACGCGGCGTTTTCAAAAAGCGTTTGAGGCGCAGCCGTTTTATGAGCAAGGGGAATATAACAGGCCTTGCCCGGTTCGATGCAGAGGGACACCCCTACCAGTTCGGCGTTTAAAGCGTCCAACGATGTCGTCTCTGTATCAAAAGCCACAATGCCGGCATAGTGAGCTTCCTCAATCCATTTCCGCAAAGCGTCAAGGGTTTGCACCAGCTCGTAGCGACTCTTGACTTTTTCCGTCGAGAGCGGCGCGATAGAAACAGAAGAAGACAAAGAGGACGACGCAACAGGAGAAGAAGAAAGCAAAGATGAAGAAGCCGAAGGAGCTGAAAATCCGTCAAGAGTTTTCAGTCTGCCAATGCGCGACAGGATGGAGCGAAAGCTTTGCTCTGTGAGAAAGGCAACAAGATCCTGGCGTTCAGGAGGTCTTCGCCCAAGGGCTTCCAGAGGTAAGGAGAGCGGCGCCTGTCGCGAGAGCGTCACAAGCCGATAGGATATGCGCGCATTGTCCACATTACGTTCCAGAGCTTCCCGTCTTTTGGGCTGGGGGATTTTATCAAGATTGCTCAACAGGTTTTCAAGCGTTCCAAATTCCTGAATCAGTTGAGCCGCCGTTTTGGGGCCAATGCCTGGAACGCCGGGAACATTATCCGTACTATCTCCTGCCAAGGCTTGTACATCCACCACCTGCGCCGGCGGCACCCCAAACTTTTCAATTACTTCTGAAATGGAAACAGGCTTGTTTTTCAAGGGATCCAACATATCGACGCGTTCACCCACCAGCTGCATCAGATCCTTATCGGACGAAACGATCGTGACCCGCGCTCCTTGCTGGACAGCATGATCGGCATAGGCGGCGATAAGATCGTCAGCCTCAAACCCCTCGGCTTCGATCACAGGAACGTTAAAAGCTTTGCAGGCAACGCGAATCAATGAAAATTGTGGCGCCAGTTCTTCAGGTATCTCTGGTCGATGCGCTTTGTAGTCCGGATAAATCTCATGACGAAAATTGCGGCGCGCCGAATCAAAAACAACTGCCAGATGATCCACCTCTGTGGTTTCAAGCAATTTCATCAGCATACTGGTAAAGCCAAACACCGCATTAACGGGCGTCCCATCTGGACGCGACATGGGCGGCAGCGCGTGAAACGCTCTGAAAATAAACCCTGACCCGTCGATAAGATAAAGATGATGCAACGATTGAGACATAGACCCTTCGCCTTTCAAACTGTGAGAGTGGACAAAATTTTTTTCATAACGGTAGGGAGAGCCATTTTTGAAAAATCCTCCGGCTTTACCCAAAAGGAACGGGGAAGACGAAGGGAAACAGGCTCAAAGACCGAACCATAACACACGATGACCTTAAAATTGAAATGCGTAAAGACATGGCGAACTTCCCGCGTATTCTCTTTCCATTCACACTCAAGAGGGCAAAAGGCGAGGGCCTCATCCAAACGCCACGGCTTCTCACGCCATGGCGTCGTTGGCGCTTCAATCATTCCGCCAAGAAGGCCTTTTTCTTCTCTTCTTGCAAGAAGGACGGAACCATCCCCACGGCTGATCACAAAGGCGATGGCGTAGCGGTCAGGTTTGATAGTCTTGAGAGATTTTCTGGGCAATTCTTCAGCCATTCCCTGCTTGAAACCCTGGCAAGAGGTTTGCCAAGGGCAAAGCAAACACTTTGGCGCGCGGGGCGTGCAAAGGGTCGCGCCCAAATCCATCAAGGCTTGGGCAAAATCTCCCGTCCGCTGATCGGGCGTAAGCTTTTGCGCCAATGAAGAGACCCGTTTCATACTCGCGGGAACAGGATCCTGAAGTGCATACAACCTTGAAAGAACGCGCATGACATTGCCATCCACGGGCGTAATTTTTTCCTCAAAAGCAATAGAAGCAATCGCCGCGGCCGTATAAGGCCCGATGCCCGGCAGACGCGCCAGCAAGGCGGCTGTAGCAGGAAATTCTCCTTTATGCTCGCTGACAATCAACCGAGCGCATTTATGCATATTGCGCGCGCGGGCATAATAGCCCAATCCTTGCCAGGCATGAAGGATTTCATCCAGAGAAGCCGCCGCAAAATCCTGGATTGTTGGCCATTTTTGAATAAACGCTGTAAAATAAGATCCAACCGTTGCAACTGTCGTTTGTTGCAACATCACTTCAGAAAGCCAGACATAATAAGGTTTGGGATGCGGTTCCCCCTTGACACGCCAAGGCAAATCCCGCCCCATTCGGTCATACCATGCAAGGAGAGAGGTTGCCAAAACAGCGGGATTGATATTATCTTGAATCATCATGGTCAAGGATACCGGACTGTCATTATAAGGCAAGCGAATGTCAAACGCGCAACAAGTTTTTTCAGGGCCGCGCCCCATTGTAAAAATGCTGACGCACGTCATGAAACCCGCGTTACGTCGACGTTCCTTGGGGGAAGCCACGATCATTCTGGATTGGGTTAAAATCATCGGCGCCGAACTTGCGCAAAGGTGTTATCCTGAACGATTGATATTTCCACGGGGCAAGAGAGAGGGCGGCACGTTAATGATCGCTGTCGATTCAGGCTCAAGTCTTCTCATTCAGTATAGCGAAAGCTTGCTGATCGACTGGATCAATTCTTATTTCGGCTATCAAGCCATCGCAAGAATTAAACTGAAACATACGCAAATCCCTTTCAAGACAACAGGAAACGGAACAAACCATGAAAAAACTTGCGAGATGACGGAAGTTGAAGAAGCTCAAGCCTTTTTAAATATGAAAGATAGCGAATTAAAAAACGCGATGATCCGGTTTAAGTCAAGTTATGACGCACGAATGAAATCAAAAGAAACATAGAAAATTAAGACCCTCTGATTTCCTAATCGTCCTTTTCCTTTCCTTCATCGGTGACTTTCTTAGCCTTCTTTCCAAAATTACCAAAGATCGATTGCAACAATGTGCGATCATCGCCTGGACTGGGGGTCACGCGGCGGATGGGAACGATGTCATGACCATGCCCGTCTTCTTCGCGGATCTCCTGCACCCTGCCCTGTTTGTCAAAGCGAATGAGATAAAGCTTGTGCATCGTTTCGCGCGGTATGAAAAAAGCAGCGCTCTCCGTAATTTTATAATCATAAATCCACACGTTCTCGTCGAACGAAGCGATGCTGGCGGGAGAGCCAATCAGGCGCAGGACTTCTTCCTTGTCCTGAACCCCTGGCTTGATTTTCGCCATTTGATCCGTATCGGGTAATTTGCCGCGGTGATCGATACGCGCTGTACATCCCGCCGCAAGCAAAGCAATACTTCCAACAAGAAAAAAGCGGCCTCTTCGTTCTTTATTCATGATCGACCCTCATGCAAAATCATCAAGTTTGGCCACCTTCAGGCGCAACTTGTTTTCACTTTGCACGAGAGGACTGAAAAGTCAATAAACTTTAAGTTTCGGGAAGATTTCCACACGGCCTGATTGTGATTCCCGCTTTCGCGGCATACCTTCACGGGAATGAGAAGATGAAATAGGAATGACAGAAAGAGGCTGAAAAACAGGGAGGAAAATTACTTAAACAGGAAATCTTCACATTCATATTCATAGATCTATACCCAAAGGATTTCGAAATCCGGGTAGGCGGACGAGCGGTGAGTCCCGCGCAGCGTACATATAAGTACGTGAGCAGGACGAATCCCGATGTCCAACGCCCCCGGTTTTTGAAAGGCGAAGGGTATATGCCCAAAGGATTTAAAAAGACGAAGGGTATGGACATTTCTTTCCAAAATATCCTATAAAAACCTTATGATGATACCTTTTGTGAAAATGCATGGTTTAGGCAACGATTTCGTGATCCTGGATCAACGCCGGGAAGTGCATACCTTTAGTACGCAAGACATTCAAAAAATCAGCAATCGCCGGTTTGGCGCAGGCTGCGATCAATTGATCATTCTTGAGGCAAGCCCCCGAAATCGTGCGCATGTCTTCATGAAAATCTACAATGCTGACGGCAATGAAGCCGGCGCCTGTGGAAATGCGGCGCGTTGCGTGGGACTCCTTTTAAAGGAAGAAGACGGCAAAGCACATCATACAATTGAAACCAGGGCGGGGATTTTATCGGCCGAGGCGCTGGACAACGCCGAAGTTACCGTGGACCTGGGAACGCCTCAATTTGAATGGCGGGCGATTCCTCTTTCTCAAGATGTTGATACGCTTCACATGCCGATCACCTTTGAAGGCCTGAAAGATCCTGTCGCCCTCAGCGTCGGCAATCCTCATCTGGTTTTTTTCGTGTATGACGTTGAAAGCATCGATCTCCATCATGTTGGGCAAAACCTGACGCGCCACCCCCTTTTTCCCGAAGCGACCAATGTAGAGATCGCGGAAAAAGTGAATGAACACACCTTGCGGATGCGGGTTTATGAACGTGGCGTCGGGATTACGCCCTCTTGCGGGACGGGCGCTTCTGCGACTGTCGTCGCGGCGAAACGGCGCGGTCTCGTTCAAACGCCCGCCAGAGTCATTCTTGATGGCGGCGAGCTTGTCATTGACTATCAGGATACTGTCAAGATGAGGGGACAGGTCACGCTTGTCTTCCGCGGCACTCTGAATTCCGACATTCTCTAGGGTGAAGGATGGCCTTTTCTTCTTTTCCCCGTCCTCTTGATCTTGATCCTCAGGTCGTCACGTTTGGCTGTCGCCTGAACAGTTATGAATCAGAAGTGATGCTCGACCATGCCCGCGCGCAGGGTCTTCAGAACGCGGTCATTGTCAATACGTGCGCTGTCACGGCAGAGGCGGAACGCCAGGCGCGCCAAACCATTCGACGCCTGAAGCGCGAGAATCCCTCTGCAACCATCATCGTCACGGGATGCAGCGCCCAAATGAACGCGCAATTCTACGCGGAGATGCCTGAAGTCGATCGGGTTTTGGGCAATCACGAGAAAATGATGTCAAAGAACTTTGCTCCTGTGCTTTCGGATCGTGTGCATGTGACAGACATTATGACCATCAAGGAAACGTCGAACCACCTTGTCAGCGGTTTTGAAAACCACGTACGCGCCTTTATCCAAATCCAGAATGGTTGCGATCATCGCTGTACTTTTTGCGCTATTCCTTTTGGACGGGGCAATAATCGCAGTGTACCCATAGGGGAAATCGCGGCGCAAATTCGCGCTCTGACAGACCAGGGATGTCGGGAAATCGTGTTTACGGGCGTTGACATTACAGGCTATGGAGCCGATTTGCCGGGCAAGCCCACCCTGGGGCAAATGACGCGCCGTATCTTGAGTTTGACTCCAGACCTGCCGCGCCTGCGCCTGTCATCCATTGATCCTGTCGAAGTGGATGAAGAGTTGATGACGCTGATCGTGCGAGAACCGCGTCTCATGCCTCATCTTCATCTCAGCCTTCAAGCGGGGGACAACATGATTCTGAAAAGAATGAAACGCCGACATTCAAGAGAACAGGCGATTGACTTTTGCGCACGTGTCTCAAAAGCAAGACCTGAGACTGTCTTTGGCGCTGACCTGATCGCCGGATTTCCAACGGAAACGGATGAAATGTTTGAAAATACGCTTAACATTGTTGAGGCGTGCTCTCTTACATATCTTCATGTGTTTCCTTATTCCCCTCGTCAGGGAACACCCGCCGCGCGTATGCCGCAGGTGGAAAAAACGGTGATCAAGGAACGGGCACAGCGATTGCGCATGGTGGGCGAACAAAGGCTTTCGGCTTACCTTCACAACAGTATTGGTCAAAATCGTTCAGTGCTTGTAGAACGAAAGGCCAAAGGACATACGGAACACTTTACTCCCGTAAAATTCAGTGCCTCAGATCAGATAGATCGTTTTCAGGGACATATCGTTCCTGTTACCGTTTTGGGCGTTGAAGGAAAGAATCTGGTAGTTACGCGGAATGGCTGAACGATTATTGACTTCCCGTTTTAATCCTCGTTTTTATGGTCGCCGTAAAGGACGTCCCTTGCGCGTTCACAGAACGCGCTTGATGAGAGAGCTTTTACCTCACATCCTTGTCAAGGAAGCTTCCTGCATTGATGTGTCAAAGGAAACCTGGCTTGAGATCGGGTTCGGCGGCGGCGAGCATATCGCGGAAATGGCGGAACAACATCCTGATATTCAACTGATCGGTTGTGAAGTCTTTGAAAATGGAATCGCTTCCCTGCTCCAGCATATAGAGGGAAAAAACCTGCAAAACATTCTTATCTATCCAGAGGATGTCAGAGAGTTTTTAAAAAACTTGCCTTCCGCCTGTCTTAACAAGGTCTTTATCATGTTTCCCGATCCCTGGCCGAAGAAAAAACATCAAAAAAGACGCTTGGTCAATCGTAATTTCCTTGATGATGTTTTGCGAATCCTTAAACCAGAAGACGCTGAACTGCGTTTTGCGAGCGACAATGAAGATTATGTGAAAGAGGCTCTGGCTCTTGTCAAAGACACAGGCTTTTTCCCGGATATAATTCTTTATGACCAAAAGCCAGCCGATTGGCCTTTGACCTCCTACAATCAAAAAGCCATTCAGGCAGGGATGAACAGCTGGTACCTTAAAGCGCAAAACAGAAAATCCCATAGGCGGGCGTGTTCAGGTTTCACGTGCCTCGACAACCTTGATACCTTTGCCGGTTAACGCAAGTCCTTTCTTTCCTTCCTTTATATCCCACGCCTCCTGACCAAAAACCTGATATCGCCAGCCATGCAGCAAAACATGCCGCGGGTTCATTTCCTTGAGCAAAAGAAAATCTTCCAGATCACTGGTTGTCGCAATCAACTTTTCAGCAACTTTATGTTCTTCGACTTTTACTTTCAGGAGAACGCGAAGAAGATCCACATGACCCAGCGGCGGTTTTTGTCCACGCTGCGCGAGGTCCAGTTGTGGACATTCATCCTTGGGCAATGCATTCGCTTTTGCCATAACCTCCAGTACTTTTTGGCCTAACTCTCCTTGTGCTAAAGTTTTAGGGACTCCCCGAATATCAGCAAGCGCCTGAACAGTGGAAGGGTTACGACAAGCGATCTCGGTCAACAGATCATCGCTGATTAACCGTCTGCGAACGATGTTGCGCGTGATGGCTTCCTCCTCCCGAAGGGCGGCAATCGCTTTAAGGCGGGCCAGATAATGAGGTTGAGCATTTTTAAGCTTGAGCTTGAGCCACATCATTTCAGGATCAAGTTGATACGTCCTGTCAGATTTCAAGATAGCCAGCTCGTCTTCAATCCAGTGTTCACGTTGCTTTTTTGTCAATTCTTCCGAAAGGTGAGAATAAATCGTCCGTAGATATACGACGTCAGCGCCCGCATAGGCAAGCTGACGATCAGAAAGAGGGCGCTGCATCCAGTTTGAATACTGTTGCGATTTATCCAGCTTTTTTCCGATGATACTGGCGACAAGCGTTTCATAGCCGACCTGATCGCCATAGCCACACGCCATAGCGGCAATCTGGGTATCAAAAATAGCCTGAGGAACTTCGCCCATAAGATGATAGAAAATCTCCAGATCCTGCCGCGCGGCATGAAAAACCTTGAGAATACGATCATTTTTCATGAAGGCGAAAAGCGGTTCAAGAGAAAGGTTGGGACTCAGCGCGTCAATCAGGAGCGTCGTTTGCGATCCCGCGATCTGAACCAGACAAAGACAAGCTCGATAAGTCTCCTCACGCAAGAATTCGGTATCGATCGTCACAAAAGAATCTGTGGATTCAATCGACTTTAACGCCTCTTGTAAATCCTGGGTTTGAGTCACTAATCTCATTAAAAATCCTTTTCTTGTTCCAAGAAGTGTGAAAGTCTAGCAAATTATCTGGGAAATTGCTATTTTGACGCCACGTGTTTATACCCAAAGTATTTCGAATTATGGATTATGGGTAGGCGGACGAGCGGTGAGTCCCGCGGAGCGTACATAAGACCTCTTGCATGGCCAATCCCGACCGCCCAACACCCCCATCATTTGAAAGACGAAGGGTAGAGAGAAAAGGAAAAATCAACAATGCACCCCTATCGTACGCATACGTGCGGCGCACTTAATCTTGCGCATATCAACGAAACAGTCCGACTTTCGGGCTGGATTCATCGCAAGCGCGACCACGGCAATGTTTTATTTATTGATCTGCGCGATCACTACGGCATCACGCAATGCGTCGTCGAGACAACAAGTCCCTGTTTTGGAGAAGCTGAAGCTGCACGTCACGAAAGTGTTGTGATCGTGACAGGGAAAGTCATCCGGCGCAGTCCTGAAACGATCAACGCCAGGATGTCAACAGGGGAAATTGAACTTATGGTTGAAGATCTCAAGATCGACTCCCAAGCCGAGCTTCTCCCCCTCCAGGTCAATAGCGAACAGGAATTTCCGGAAGAAACACGCTTGCGCTATCGTTTTCTGGATCTACGTCGAGAGAAAATGCATCAAAACATCGTCCTGCGCAGCAACGTTATTTCCTCCATTCGGCGCCGCATGATCAATCAAGGGTTTATGGAGTTCCAAACCCCTATTTTGACGGCAAGCTCTCCTGAAGGAGCGCGAGATTATCTGGTGCCCAGCCGAATGCATCCAGGAAAATTTTATGCCCTTCCCCAAGCCCCGCAAATGTTTAAACAACTGTTGATGATGGCAGGTTTCGATCGTTACTTTCAAATTGCCCCCTGCTTTCGGGATGAGGACGCGCGGGCAGATCGTTCACCAGGAGAGTTTTATCAGCTTGACTTTGAAATGTCTTTTGTCACCCAGGAAGATGTGTTTGCCGCGATCGAACCCGTTCTCCACGGTGTATTTGAAGAGTTTGCCAACGGTCGCGTCGTCAGCCCCGCCCCTTTTTCGCGTATTTCCTATAAGGACGCGATGTTAAGATATGGCTCGGACAAGCCAGATCTTCGCAATCCTTTGCTTATCTCGGATGTGACGGAAGTTTTTAAAGAGTCGGGTTTTTCCATTTTCGCACAGGCGATCGAAAAAGGCTCGATTGTGCGAGCGATTCAAGGCGTCGGCGCCGCAACCCAATCGCGTGGTTTTTTTGACAAGCTTAACGAGTGGGCGCGTGCGCAAGGAACGCCTGGACTTGGGTATATCATCCTTGCCGAAGGTACAGCCAAAGGACCGATTGCCAAATTTATAGACGAAGCCCGCCTTGCCAAACTTAAAGAACTGACAGGGACGAGAGAAGGCGACGCCATATTCTTTATCTGCGCGCCTAAAGCGCAAGCCGAGAAACTGGCGGGGCTCGCCCGTCAAAAGATCGCGGTTGAGCTTGATATCGTCGAACGCAACTGCTTTAAATTTTGTTGGGTCGTTGATTTTCCCATGTTTGAATTTAATGAGGATACGAAAAAGATTGACTTTTCCCATAATCCCTTCTCTATGCCTCAGGGAGGACTTAAAGCTCTCGAAACCCAGGATCCCCTTGACATTTGCGCTTTTCAATACGATATCGTGTGCAATGGCATCGAGTTAAGCAGTGGGGCGATCCGCAACCATCTGCCCCAGATCATGTATAAAGCCTTTGAAATAGCGGGATACACGCGCGAAGAGGTCGAAAGCCAATTTTCAGGTCTCCTGAATGCCTTGAAATATGGGGCGCCTCCTCATGGCGGATCGGCGCCAGGCATTGACCGCATCGTCATGCTTTTGGCGGATGAGCCGAATTTGCGAGAGGTCGTGGCTTTTCCCATGAATCAACAAGCGCAAGATCTTATGATGGGCGCCCCCAGTGATGTTATGGCAAAACAACTAAAAGAACTTCACATCAGGCTTGATCTTCCCCCTGAAATGAACGCGCTTGCTGAGGAAGGCTAGAGTAAATATAGAAATATGGACCGGTGATTTTAGCTTGCTATCATCAGTTTTTAGCATTAGACCTCTTGCAGAACCAGATATGGCGTGGGGATTTTGAGGCAAAAGCGAACGAGAAGCCGCAGCGTACATGAGGTACGTGAGGATTTCAAGCGAGCTTTTAACGCCAAAAGCATCCGCCAGATATAGGTTATGTAAGAGGTCTATTATCGTTGATTTAGAGATGCACCCCTTACGAAAGCCGTCTTTTCTCTCAATTCAGGCAAAAGCTCTGCCTCAAACCAAGGGTGTCGCTTGAGCCATCCGGTGTTCCTCCAGCTAGGGTGGGGAAGCGGGAAGAACCTAGGCAGATAATCCTTAAAAGCCCGCACCGTATCAGTCAACGAGGACTTGCAATGCTCTTTCAAATAAAATTTCTGGGCATATCCGCCTACCAGAAGAGTCAATTCAACATTCGGAAAAAAAGGGAGAAGTCGCGGATGCCAAAAAGGAGCGCATCCTCTGAGAGGGGGTAAATCCGCTCCTGCCGCATTTCTGCCCGGAAAACATAGCCCCACAGGAATTAAAGCGATTCTTGTTTCGTCGTAGAATTCATCGCGATTGATTCCAAGCCATGCTCTCAGGCGATCTCCACTGGGATCATTAAATGAAAGCCCTGTCTCATGGACTTTAAGCCCCGGCGCCTGTCCTACGATCAAAAGCCTGGCTGAAGGCAACCCTCGAATAACGGGGCGAGGTTGATGAGGCAAGCAATCCTCGCATCGGTGACACTCGCGCACCTCACTTATTATGCGATCAAATAAAGAATCGTTCATTAAACCCATCAGAAGTCTATACCCTTCCTCTTTCGGCTGATGTTGGCTTTGAGTGTTTTGACTTCAGCGCCGAAATGATGGATCGAGGGACTGTTTATATCCTTCTCCAGGAAATCACAAGAATCGCAAAACCACAAATAGTTCCCGCAATCATAGTCGCGGAAAAGCCACGCAGAAAGGCATGATCCAGCAAGGACGTCAAGGCAGGGATCATTGTCGCCGGAAACGCGATAAGCTGGTCTGCGCCGTGATCAATGTGGGCAATCAGTCCCTTCAAAATATCTTTTTGAACCTCGGTAAGCGAAAAACTCAAGTGCGGCATAAGCGTTTCCAGTTTTATCTTCCCCATGATGACACAAAGGCTTGTATTGAAAACGACGCTCGACGTATTTCCCAACATAACCGCCATCGTGAAAGCGGCAGATCCATAACTTACATCCTGAGGCGCCAAGACTCTCAGCGCAAGGGTGTTAAGAGCCGGATACATCAAGCCACATCCCATGCCATTCATCCCAAGGGCTATAAGAACATAAAACAAAGGTGTTTCCTGAGTGAAAAAGATCATGAGCGCGGTTGAAAAAAACATCAGGACAGTCCCCGCAATCACGGGAATATGCCCCGGAAAACGGTCTGTCAGTTTTCCGCCGATGGGTGAGAAAATCCCTAGAGGCACAGACATAGCCAGGAAAATAAACCCTGCCGTCGAACTTGAGAATTGAAGCGTATTTTGCAAGTAAATTCCGATCATGACAAGGACATCAGCAAAAATGACGCTTGCCAGAAAAGCGGCGCCAATGATTCTCACAAAGGTTTTATGCTTAACGAGACGATCAGGCAGTGTCTGCCAAGGACTTTTGGCATTCCAGCGCCAGAAAAAAATCAGCAACAGCCCACTCGCCAAAGCGCTTGCTGCAAAAGGCATAGAAAATACGGAATGCTCCTCTATCTGATTCAAAGAATAGATGAGAAGGCTGATGCCTGCGGCAAGGCTAAACGCGCCCACCCAGTCAATTTTTTCGTGAGCCGCAATCGGGTTATCTTTGGGGATAGAATACAACCCAATCAGATAAGACAGGATTCCCAGGGGAATATTCAGCCAAAAAATCCAGCGCCAGTTTAAATAATCCAGAATCAAGCCGGAAATCGTGGGGCCTACGGCGAGACCAAGACTGCCCACCGCCGAGATAATGCCCAAAGCTATTCCTTTCCTGTTGTCTGGCATGATCGAAAAAATGATGCTGTAGCAAGGAGTGCTGAAGACAGCCGCGCCCACCCCTTGAACAATCCGTCCAAAGATCAAAACATCAATATTTCCGCTTATTCCTGCGACAGCAGACCCCAGAAGAAAAAGGAACAAGCCGACAAAAAGCGTTGTGCGCTGACCATAGATGTTCCCAAATCTTCCTGCCGGGAGAATTAAGGCTCCCCATACCAAAACATATGAACTCAAAACCCACTGAACAAAACCCAGGGCGACGTCTGTTTCTTCAGAAATTGTTTTTAAGGCAAGATTGACCGCGGAATATTCGATATCCAGCAAAAAAATCAGCACGCAAATTGAAAGCAGCGCCATCACTGAACGGCCATTCATCTTTATTTCCCCAGATTGGTTTTACTCAACAGAAGGGCGTTTTGCGCACCTCACAGGCCAAGTTTGGATTATATTGGAATCAGAATTTGTTACAATATCAGCCACTATTTCAGTTGAAGGATCCAAAGTCAATCACTTTAACTTTAGAATAAACCCTTTGTCTAAGCCAATGTCACGCGGAGATTTTTATATCCTTTAGATTCAGGTTGTCAAAGAAGTCCATGCTTTTTTACCCACAGGGAAGTCAACTCTTCAGAAGCCTTGTTATGACGCAACCGTCCAGAGAGACAAGAAAAATCCACCCCATCCATGGGCTGATCCTGATTCATGCAAGAAAATACCATCGTCTCTTTTCCCGTATGAGGATCTACATGACGCTGTAAGCATTGACCACACATCCCTTTCATCATACATTGCATCGGAGAATTCACGCTGCAAATCGCCTGATGACAAGGATTCAGATAGGGCTTCAAGGAACCGTGGCGGGCTTTCTGGACAGCCGCCATCATTCGATCAGAGCCAATCACAAACATGCGATCCACGGATGCGAGGTCTATATTCCCCGTCTGGACAAAGTGAACCAAAGCTTGCACGACATTCCCCCGAAAGCCCAGATCCTGGGGACGACGCGCTTCAATGACGGGATCATTTTCCCAACACCATATGATTCGATCCGAAGCGCACTCGATGCGTTCGCGATAGAACAGGCAATCTCCCGAAACATAGCCCGCCACATAAAGAACCTGATTTTGATTCTTCTTCAAAGCCTCGCCAATCGAAAACAGCACCGCGTTCCCCAGTCCGCCCCCGATCAACAGAACGGTTTCGCCGCGGGGAATTTCCGTCGGTTTTCCCGTAGGTCCCATGAGAGATATTTTTTCTCCTTCCCGGAGGGATGCACAAAGAGAAGAAGAGACGCCCGTTTCAAGAACAATAAGGGAAAGCAACCCCTGCTTCGGATCGGCCCAGGCTCCGGTGAGCGCCAGACTCTCCATGAGCAGCGTCATTTCCGGCGTTTTTCGAGCGGTCGCTTCAAAATTTTGCAGCCGAAAAAACTGTCCGGGCTGAAAGGCGCGTGCCGCCGCAGGCGCGTGCACGACAACTTCTATTACACGAGGGACGAGGGCGCAGACCCGTACAACCGATGCATCAAGATCCTTGAGAAACGCAGAAAGATCTCTGGCGCCAGGTTTGCGTTGACGCAGTTGTTTTGTGATTTCAGGAGCGCCTTTTTTGGCGCTCGCCATTGCCTTGACGACACTCCCGGAAAATTGGGGATGAAGATCGCCAAAAACGCTGATCCCCCGATGCGCGTCATCTTTAAAAATGAAAAAGGAAGGGGATCCATCCTCAGACGGGGGCAAGAATTTGAAATATCCTTTTTCGAGACTGAAGCAGGAGAAATCTTCAGAGGACGAATCCTCATCGGCAGAGCGCCCATAAGGCGATGTCCCGGTGGCAACCAGAATTGTGCGAGCCGGCAGGATTTCCTCCTGTTCTCCGCGGCGCACTTTAAGCCCCGCCGCATGGCCATGTTCATCGAGCATCACTTCAAGGGGCGTCGCGTTTTCAAGAAACTTGACTCCTTGATTCAAGGCGCCTCTCACTTCTTCATGATTCAGACGATAGGCAGGGGATTCCTGCAAACTTTTGCGATACACAATCGTGACGTCGTCATGGGACTTGTCTTTGACATTCTGGCCGCCCTGAACATAATGGGCAACGTTTCCAGACTTTATCAGAGCTTCCCTTTCCTCCTCATGAAGAGCATGAAAACGATCGGAAAATTTCTTCATGTGCCGAGGATAACAGGCCAAAGCTTCGGTAGCGGCGTCGATAGCGGTCAGCCCGCCCCCAACGACAAGGATCGGTCCTTCAAGATCAAAAGCGGCAATCGAGGTCTCTTTATAAACTCCCTGAAGGTGAAGAGCCATCAGGAAATCAGAGGCAAAATACACGCCGGGAGCAAGGCTGTTTTTAACGGGCAGACCTTTAGGTCGTCCTGCGCCCATACACAAGGCGATATGATCAAAGCCGGCGTCAAAAGCGGAACGTGCCGTGACTTGACTGCCAAACCGAACGCTTCCCTTAAGGCTGAATCCTTGCCGCCTTTCCAGAAGCAACCTCACCAAGGTTAAATGATTCTTGTCCCATCGGCTGGTAATGCCATATTCGGTAACACCCCCAAATCCGCCGATAGGGCGCTCTTCCAAAGAGAAGAAAATCTCTTTGATGGAACGAATGGGACGCAGGAGCGGCATTCCCAAAGAGCTTGATAAAGATTCTGATAGAGGCTTTGATTTTGATAAAGATAAAGGTTCGATTTTAAGGCCGTCAATGGCGACCACCTCATGTCCTTCATTCAGCAGATAATGAGCCAACGTAAATCCAGCAGGCCCTTGCCCCACGATCAAGACCCGATACCCTGAAGCAGACTTGGGCCAAGCGTGTCGCAGATTTAAGGGATTCCAGCGCGTGAGCAGACTATAGATTTCAAATCCCCACGGCAGGTCAAGCACATCTTTCAAAACGCGGGATTCGATCGCGGGAATGTTCACAGGCTCCTGTTTTTGGAAAATGCAGGATTTGCTGCAATCATTGCAAATGCGATGTCCCGTTCCGGCGACCATAGGGTTGTCGAGGGTGACGACAGCCAGCGCCGCGATGATCCGTCCTTTCGTATACAACAGATTCATCTCGGAAATCTTCTGATCCAGCGGACAGCCCGCCAACGTTATCCCCAGAGGATTGTGCTGAAAATCTGTCGCCACCGCGCCAGCCACAGCAGTTGCAGCTCTAGCCTCCCCAATCGCCGCAGCCCTCACGGCAGTATCTTCAGCAACGCTTTTGGCAGCGTCCCTGACCTCGATCTTGACCTTGACCGCCAATCCCCTGGAACACGAATCTTTTTCCTGAAAATGACAGTGTAGACAGTAATTCGCCTCACAAAGACTATACGCCTGAGAGGGACAAGGATCCAGAAGGTTAAAACCCGATCGCGTCACGCGCGTTTCCGAAGGCCCTTCCATCACGTCACTTTCAAGCTTATGCGGAACCAGATTCATAAAATCCAGTTTTTGCGGAATGCGAAAAAGAAGACTGTCACGATGTTTTCGCTGTCCTTCAATAGTATAAATAGCCCAAGCCGCATAGTGAACGGCAGCGACAATCTGTTCCGCATAGATTTCTTCATGTTCAAGCCATGAGAGAACTTGTCGCGCAAAAGCCCTTTCATCGTTCACCTCTCCCAAGCGCTGCTGGAGCGCCAGAGGATCAAAAGCCTGACATTCCGAAGGCGTATAGCGATGCGCAACGCGCTTCTGGATAAATTGTTTACGACATTGAGAGAGAATAGACTCTTGCGCCAATTTCTCTTGCAGACGAGCGATGCTCTCATCAAGCGAAAAGATTTTGACGATAAATTGTTCGATCCAGGGAGCGAGATGAACCAGAAAAGCGCTGAGCGCCTTTCCCTGAAGCTTTTCAGAAGCAGCCCTGAAAGTGAGCAGAGCGTGATAGAGATCCGTTTCATGCTGCAAGAGAAAATCGAGGAAATCCTTGTCCAGCCTCATAAGACCTTCGACCGTATAAAGGTCTTCAAACGTCAGGCCATTCGTCAAGGAGAATTCAGTCATAATTACGGCTATAATGTCACTATACCCGAAGGATTTCAAGAGGTGGACAAGCAGACGAGCGGTGAGTCCCGCGCGGCGCACGAATAAGGACGCAAGCAGGACGAATCCGTCGGCACCCAACATCCCCACTGCTTGAAAGATGAAGGAGATATAGTCAACTTCTTTTCAAAGTGCTAGAACGGGTTCAAAATCTGATAAACTGTATATCCTTAGTCTTTTAAAATTCTTTGGGTACAAGATAGCATGAGGAAAAAGATGCAGAACCTTCCAACGCTCGATGACGTGTATGTTCAAGGAAAAACCGTTTTGGTAAGGGCGGATCTGAATGTTCCGATGAAGGAGGGCAAAATCCTTGATTCATCGCGGATTGGACGCCTTCTTCCCACTCTTGAAGAACTTTTGCAAAAAGGGGCGAAAGTCGTCGTCCTTTCTCATTTTGGGCGACCGGACGGGAAAGTTGTTCCTCAACTGACGCTCCGTCCTTTGGGTGAAGCTCTAGCGCACGCCTTGAACCAACACGTGTTTTTTGCAGGCGATTCCATAGGAGAACACGCGCACGCCATGGTCTCGTTTCTCAAAGCAGGCGAGATCTGTCTTCTTGAAAATCTTCGGTTTGATCCGCGAGAAGAAAAAAATGATCCCGCCTTTGCCGCAAAGCTGGCTCAACTAGGGGATATTTATATGAATGACGGTTTTTCCGTTTCCCATCGCGCCCATGCTTCGGTTGAGGGTATTACCCGTTTCCTGCCCAGCTACGCGGGACGTTTGATGCGGGAAGAAGTCGCGGCTCTTCAGCAATCCCTTGATCATCCCCAAAAACCGATTCTGGCTTGCGTTGCCGGCTCCAAGATCTCAACGAAACTCGACCTTCTGAAAAATCTTGCCTCCAAAATGGATTACCTCGTCCTGGGCGGCGGCATTGCCAACACGTTTCTTCTTGCTCGCGGCATCTCTGTAGGGTCGTCTCTTGTGGAGAAGACTATGACGTCCTTGGCCCAGGAGATTGAAGAAGAGGCTCAAAAACAGGGCTGCACGATCGTCCTGCCGCTTGATGTCGTGGTTGCCATGGAGCATGGAACCTCTCTCTTCCACCAGACCCTTGGACTGGATGATATCCAGTCAAACCAGAAAATTTTCGATATTGGACCGGAATCGCGTCGTTTCATTAAAGATCTGTTGAAACAAGTCAAAACTGTCATCTGGAATGGTCCTTTAGGTGTTTTTGAACGACCTCCCTTTGACGAGGGGACAAGCGACATCGCTTTGGAAGTGGCACGTCTGACGCGCCAGGGACACCTCTTCAGCATCGCCGGTGGCGGCGAAACGGTGGCGGCGCTCAATTCTTCCGGCGCCGGAAAGGATTTCAGCTACCTCTCGACAGCAGGCGGCGCCTTTCTTGAGTGGCTGGAGGGCAAAACGCTGCCCGGCGTCAAAGCTCTTTTTGACGCTTCCCGGGTAACGAGCAAAGCCGTGAACAGAACCAGCCCTCCGGACTGATGCAGTAATGCAAGGAAGATCGGCGCCTGATATAAAAGTGTCGCGATTCCAAGGCTCATTTGCACCAAAGCGAGAAGCCCCGTTGCCGCCAGGCTGCGACGCTGAAAGGAAGCCAACGGCTTTGCCCAAGCGCTCTTTATCATGGCGCCGAGGCAAAGAACGGTTGCGGAAGCGAGAACGCGGTGCATCCACTGCACCATCACAGGATTGACAAAAAGGTTCAAGAGCCACGGCTTATAAAACCACGCCTCTTCCGGAATCCAGCGTCCCCCCATCAAAGGAAAAGTGTTGTAAACCAACCCCGCCTTATGACCAGCGACCAGCGCACCATAAAAGATGGTCAGAATCAAAAGGCATAAAACCCAAGGCAGCGCCGGAAGCGCGACTGGCGGTATGGCTGACGACAGGGTTGAACCGACTGAATTTTTCCGCTCTTCGAGACAAAGCCTTACCGCAATGCTTAAGGTCATCGCATAGGTGAGCAGCGCCAGCATCAGATGAGCCGCCAACCGATAGGGGCTGACGTGGGGATCATCAATCAGGCCACTCTTCACCATGGCCCACCCTGTAAGCCCTTGCAGTCCTCCTAAAAGAAAGATGGCCACAAGAGGAAAGAAATATCGCTTGCGCAGGGACAGGACGCGCCACGACAGGAAAAGAGGAATTAAAAAATAAAGGCCAATGAGTCGCCCCCAAAGCCGATGAACATACTCCAGCCAGAATATGCTTTTAAATGCCTCGAGCGTCATTCCTCTATTAACTTTGAGATACTCAGGTGAATGTTGGTAATTCTCAAATAGGGCCTGCCAATCCTGAAGGGTGAGAGGCGGAAAAATGCCTGACACGAGACGCCATTCGACGATTGAAAGCCCCGATCCGGTCAGGCGCGTCGCCCCTCCAAGCGCTACCATCATAAAAATGAGGAAACAAGCGCCAAAGAGAATATATGTGAGCGCTTGACGAGCCAACGTTGAAGCTGAAAAAGAGAACGATTTCATACAGCACTTTTTTATTGTCTTGACACCCGGAAGCGTCAGAATTATATCTTGTGGAGAAATTCTAAATATCAAATTGTGAAATAAAGTGCAAACGTATACGTTAAAAATTCACTTCTCAACATGCACAACCGGCAGCGGCCGGTAACTTTCCTATTTTCCAATCTTTGTTCCTCCCTTTTCTAATTTATACCCGAAGGATTTCAAAATCTGGCGTATAGCCCCTAAAAAAGAGACTTATTATGTTTAAAAACATGCCGTTTATGTTGATCGGTCTGATCGCTTGTATCATTTTTCTGTATAATTTCATTCCCCAACCCATACAGTCTCTGCTGTATGGCATGAGTTTATCGATTAAATCGCTGATTATATTTCTCCTTCCATTCATCATTTTCGGGTTGCTGTTCAAGGCAGCGGTTAACCTGGCCTCTCATGCGACGAAAATTATTCTTTTGATTCTTATCAGTGTCTGTTGTTCTAACTTTACATCTACCTTTCTCGGTCACTGCGTAGGCCAGTGGATTTACCAATTTGATCTGGCGATTACCTTTCCACAGAATGTTCAAACCCTGGAGCCGCTATGGGTTCTGGAATTTCCCAAAATAATCCCAAACAGCACAGCCATGTTTTCAGGCTTGTTCCTGGGCGTTGTCGCCTCTTTAAGCAAACCGCGATGGGCGCATGAGACGGCTTTAAAACTAAACGGGATGATTGGGTATCTTCTTCAGTATTTCAGTTACCTGATCCCCCTCTTTGTGGGAGGATTTGTGATCAAGCTTCAATCAGAAGGGATTTTGATCCTGTTGATTGAAGAATACGCCCTTATTTTCACAGTCATCGCTGTTGCGCAGTTTTCGTACATCTCCTGTATCTACTTGATGGCGAGTCGTATGAGTTTTTCCCGTTTTCTTGGCAATCTTAAAAATATGATCCCCAGCTTGATTACCGGCTTCAGCACAATGTCAAGCGCCGCCGCGATGCCTCTGACGATCATGGGCGTTGAAAGAAACGTGACGCATCCTCATCTCGTTCGCTCGATCATCCCGGCTACGGTCAACATTCATCTGATCGGAGATTGTTTCGCGATCCCTATTTTTGCCTACGCGATTTTAAAAAACTTTGAGATGCCAGAACCTTCTCTGTTAGCATACCTGATTTTTACGTGTTACTTCGTGCTGGCGAAATTCTCGGTGGCGGCAATCCCTGGCGGAGGCATCATTGTCATGTTGCCTGTTCTTGAGAATTATCTGGGTTTCAACGCGGAAATGATGTCCCTGATTACGGCGCTTTATATTCTTTTTGACCCCGTTATCACAAGCGCCAATGTCTTGGGGAATGGGGGCTTCGCGATGATTATGGACAAATTTGTCATACATCGACAAGAACAGGACTCAAGAAACGAATAAGAATAAGAACACGAGACCTGGACGTCGATTAAAAAGCATCGAATGGCGATAAAACTTGTTTGATCTTTTGAAGAGATCAATTTGTGGGGGTGGTGGTTGAAAACCTTTTATGTGAGTTGTTAACTCCCTTGGAGCAGCCCCCTCCTACTCATTATATGCAGAATAAGCTGCCAGAGAATCATTAATAATTCGTTAACAAAAAGAACTATGCTCTTTGCCTGTGTTCTGTGAAGTCAAGGACGTGAGCAAGACGAAACCCGAAGGTCAACACCCCCACAGTTTGAAAGACAAAAGATACAGAAATCTTCACAAAAGCCTAACGATCTCGAAAGATCATTTTTTGGCTCCATTGCCTAAGCTCTTCCAGCGGAAGATCAATGTTTATCGCGACCTCTTGAGCAAGACCATAAAATTGGTCTCTCATTTTTTTAGCAAAATCGACTCCTTTTAAAAGAGGCAACGTTGCTTTTTGATGACGTCTGTCTGAATCCGTTGACTTGCCCAGAGAGGCTGGATCTCCTTCCACCCCAAGAATATCATCCTGAATCTGGAAAGCGATTCCCAAATATCGCCCCCACGCGCCCAAGGGCTTTACAAGAGCCTCGTCACAATCAGGAGAAGCCAAAGCGCCTAACACAATCGCGCCTTGAATCAGGCTGGCGGTTTTCCATTCGCTAATCTTGAGAAGTCCAGCCTCTTCCTGGACTTTTCTTTCGGCTTGAATATCGAGAAATTCTCCTCCGATCAGCCCTGTCGAACCCAGGGAGAGAGCTAAATGGTCAATCATCTTTATAACGATTTCAGGCGAGGAAAGCGGTGTTCGGGCAAGAACGTTGAAAGCAAGCGTCAAGAGAGCGTCTCCCGCCAGAAGGGCCGTTGCTTCATCAAATCGTTTATGACACGTGGGAAGTCCCCGACGCACATCATCATCATCAATCGCCGGCAGATCATCATGGATCAGGGAAAAAGCATGAACGATCTCAAGAGCCGCTGCCGGATAATCCAGAACATCAAAAGAAGCACCCAGCGCTTTCCCCACGCAATAGGTCAAAAATGGTCGAAGGCGTTTGCCAGGACTAAAGACACTGTACCGCATCGCTTCATGAAGCATGGAAGGTTCGTCAGCAACGGAGGGAAGAAAGCGGTCAAGAGCTTGTTCAACACGATTTTTATAGTTTATCTCAAGAGAAGGCAAATCAATTTTCATAGTGTTACCTGTTTACATGATCATCATGTCTTTGTTCAAGTTTTTAAGTAATCATTTACAACATACCCTGAAACACGCTAAGTTTTATTCAAAGTATTTCAAAATATAGGGTGGCGGACGAGCGGTGAATCCCGCGCAGCGTACATATAAGTACGCGAGGCAGGAACGAATCCCGAAGTTAAACCCCTCCACAGTTTGAAAGACGAAGGGTATTAAAACTAAAAACAGGAAAAAAGGGATGACGGGAGGAGAAGTCGTTTTTGGCATCGTTCGCAGGCGCGAGAACCTTAAAAGATTAGCGGCGCAAACGCCTGTTTCGCCCATTCCCTCTTCCATTACCGAAAATATCTGGGATCAACAAAAGGCTCAGGAAAAACCAGCGGATTATTTAAATAGAGATTTGGTTGACCTTGATGCAAAAAAGAAGCAACACCTTTCTATTCCCGACAGAAAAGGGGGGAAAAAGATGAACAGAATATCATTTTTGGGATTATTTGCGGGACTGCTCATCTCAGGAAGCGTTTTCTTTATGGCCGGCTTTCTAATGTGTTATTCTTTATATCCTCCTTATGGGGGGATCATTTTTCAGCCAAAATACGCGGCCGTACCCGCGGGTCAGCCTTTACCAACACCTGCTCCCGGATCCCTTGCCAACGCTGCGCCTGCTGATTCCTCCATACCTGCCGGGGCCAGGGTTCCGCAACAAAGCTATGCCGACCGACAGGCGATGCTGGCAAGCTCAGGCGGAAGAGCACAGGAGACAGGCATCGCAGAGCAAGCCGAACAGAGAACCATCGATAATGTCAAATATCAGATCAATAATGTGAAAGATCAGATAAAGGACAATATGATTCAAGGCGTTCGCTCTATCACACATAAGTTTGGAGATAAATTCGCCCCCGTTATAGGAAATCTTGTGAATCCCATCACAGAGGACTTACCCAATCAACTAGCCACGCAACAGGTTAACAGTGCTTTTAATCAAATAGACAGCGCTTCCGTTATTAACAATACCCTCTCCGGGGGTTCCTCGGAAAGACCTTCATCTTTTTTGTCTCCAGACCCGCAGGGAATAAAAGGAGAAAGTAGACAAGGAGGGGGGCGAGGAAACGCACAAAAAGGAAAAGGCATAGCCCTGTCATCAGCCTCGTCCACGCAAGCGCCCGTCTCTTCAACCACTTTATCTGCTCCCTCTCCTTCCTCCCGTATGGAAAAACAGCGTCTTTATTCTGTTCGCGTGCGAAAATTTAATGAGCGTGAGGCCGCACTCAAATTGGCTGAAGAATTAAAGCGCAGAGGCTTTGAAGGATATGTCGTTCCTTTATGGAACGTCGATCATGGAGAATTTGAAGTGCGCTCAGGCGGTTATGAAAAATTCTCGGAAGCGCGGGATGCCGCCAAAGTGTTGAGGGAACAGGGACTGGAGCTAACCACCGTCGTCATGACAGGTCGTGATGAGGAGCATATCAAACCATGATTTCAAGGCTAAAATATCTGGGCGTTCTCCTTTTTTATGTTTTCGTATCAGGGCTTGCAGGTTGTAGTCTCTTCAAGGAGGAGGATTCAGGCGATCCTGATTTCAATCTGCAAACGGTTCATATCATCCTTGATACGGATGCAAATTATTATTCCGCGACAGAGATTGATCTGGTTGTTGTCTATAAACTGGATCTTCTTAAATCCCTGATGAAGATGAACGCTGCGGAATATTTTGCGATTGCGGAACAAATTCGCCGAGATTATCCCGAAATGATTAAAGTCTGGCATTGGGAGCTTACGCCAGGACAAACAATTAATGATTATCAGCTCAATCGCCCAAACGCAGCGGGAGCTTTGGTTTTCGCTCGTTACCTGACGCCAGGATCACATCGCGTGCGCGTTGGATCTTCTGACACCATCCATATTCTTCTCAAGAGAGAAGACTTATGTATTGTAGAACAGGGCTGTCCCGACAAGGCGATTGTTCTTCCGACATCAGCCAAGAATGATATAAAGAAAATCAAAATTCCAAAAATTTAATCCTTTCTCAAGGAGAATCAGATTGTAAGAAAGTGACGAAAAGCAAACAAAAAATATAAAGTATAAAGGGAGCTTACATGATGGCGAACGGGGGAAATGTAAAAAATGCGATCCAATGGCATGAAGGAATGCTTCTGCGTCCTCAACACTTTCAGCAAGCGGATCGTCGCGTTGAACAGCTCTTCGCCTATCATCTGAATGTGACGTCGAGTCATCCGTGGGGAATTGTTCGTTTCGTTTATGACACAGCCGCGATTGTCACGGGAATATTGCGCGTTCTGGCGTTAGAGGCCATTCTTCCTGACGGGTTGCTTATCTCTTTTCATCAATCGCAAGGAGAAGATCTCTCCCTGAAACTTGATGCTTATCAGGAAGACCTTAAAAGCAAACCCATGACCGTTTATGTGACGATTCCCGAATATCGGGCAGGAAAAGCCAATGTAGAGGGAGACAATCCACGTTTTCGATCGACAGAACATCAATCTGTCGTGGACGAAAATACAGGCGACGGGATGATGACGCTGCCTTCCCTCAAGCCAAATTACGCTTTGACGCTTTCCGAAACACCGCCTGCGCATTACGTCTGTTTGCCTCTGATGAGGATACAGAAGATTGCCAACGCCTATCAGGTACTGGACTTCATTCCTCCTCAGCTCAAGGTGACGGCGGACTCGTCCTTAGGGTTAATGTGCAGCGATTTAGCCCGCCGCATTCGTGAAAAAGCCGCCTTTCTGGCTGACCGTTTGACGTCACAAACGTCCGAATTGATGTCTGCTCAGGCAGAAAACGCCGTAACCGCCCTTTGTACGGGATTATTGCCGCTTGAAGCCATGATCGCCGCCGGCGCCTCTCATCCGTTCGACCTCTATGTTCAGCTTAACAACCTTGCGGCTCACCTTATTTCCATTTTGCCAGGACAAATGGCGCCTTCCTTTACGCCTTACAACCATGACGATGTGCGCTCAAGTTTTACCGAAGTCATCCGCTTTGCCGAAGGGATGCTAGAGCGCATTCAGGAAGGATACTATGTTGTCCCCTTCACCTTGAAAGATCGTACGTTCTGCCTGAACCTGAATGCCCGATGGATGACGCCGCGGCTTGTTCTGGGCGCAAAAGCATCGTCGAAAATGTCGGAAAAAGATGTCGCGGACTGGATTTCCCAAGCGTTGATCGCCACGGACAATCATGTTGCTTCCTGTCGGGAAAAAAGAATTCTGGGGGCGGCGCGCAAAATCATTGCAGGCGTTAACGAACTCAAACTTATGCCCGCAAGGGACGTCATCTTGTTCGCGGTTGAAAATACCCCTGACTTTATAGGCTCTGATCAAGTGTTGCAGGTATTTAATGTCGCAGACTCACAGGATATGCGCCCTGAAGAGATTGTTTTATACATTTCCAAGGAGAATCAAGATATATTATGATGATGTGTACCCTTTGTCTTTCAAAAGGCAGGGTCGAATATAAAATATACCCAAAGGATTTCAAAACCTGGGGTGAGAATATAATAATTTAGGGGAGAACATGCAAACCAATGAAACCAGCCCTATTACGCCGACGCTTTGAAGATCAGGGCGCCTCATTCGTGATGCGTGACTTTGAAGATTTTTACCTTCAACTGTTAAGCTATAAATCCAGACTTGCACGTTCTCCTGTCACCCCGGAAGAAGCAGAGGCTATCGCTCCCCAGGCTATTTCTGACGCGCTTAAAACAAAACTTGAAAGCATGGCCATCGACGCCAGCCAGAAAGGCGGTCAATACGCCGCAAGCTACTTTGAAGAGGCCATGTTTGCGATGGCCGCGCTCGCGGATGAATTTTTTCTGAATTTAACCTGGGAAGGACACAACTATTGGAAGGATAATCTTTTGGAGTCCCGTCTTTTCGGGACACATGACGCGGGAGATCTTTTTTTCAAAAACCTTGATGATTTTTTAAGAGTTCGAGATCCCATGCGTCGCGATCTCGCCGAAGTCTATCTGCTGGCTTTGGGACTTGGATTCCAAGGAAAGTACCGTGATGTGGAAGATGGTGGAAAGCTTAAGGCCTATTGCCATCAATTGTATGTTTTTATTCATCATCACGAACCGCGTTCCTACGAAAACGGAGAAAGGCTTTTCCCGGAAGTCTACGGTTTTACGCTTGAGGAGGGTCAGGTTAAATATTTGCAGGACACGCGTCGATGGATGATTACTTTTCTGATCGTTTTCACGTTCCTTTTCATTATTTCAATCGGGGTGTGGAAAGAAACTACCTCACACCTTCAGGAAGTGGTTGATCGCATTTTGAACCTGACAACGTCGCAAGAGTAAGGAAGAAAGATGATCAACAATTTGCTCAACGCCTTACAACCCTATCTGCCAGAGATATATTTCTTTGCCATAGCTCTTGGAACCATCCTTTTAATATTTCTGGCTTTATTCATTGGACGATCGATCACGCGCACCCTGCGTAAAAAAACCTGGACGCGGGCGCCTCAGCCAGAGAAGAAAAAATCGGGATCCCTTATCGAGTTTTTGCTTAAATGTAAAAACAGCATCCTGGAAAAAAATGAAAAAGTAAAAATTTTCCTGGGGTGGGTAGAAAAAAACGAGATTTCATCAAATTTTTTCAGAACGATTGAGATTTTAAAAACATATATAGGCGCCCGAGAACCTCAATATGAACTTCCCTGGTATTTAATGTTGGGAACGGAAGAAGCGGGAAAAACGACCCTTCTTGACAATATTGACCTGGAGCTTCCGATCGGCAAACCCGAATATGAAGGTTCGGAAGCTCTCTCAAAATCAGGATGGCGCTTTTTTGATCAAGCGATTGTGATCGATCTTAAAGGCGAACTCCTTTTGGAAAAAGACAAGAGGCTCTCGGATCAGCGTTCGTTCGACTACGTTCTCAGACTGTTTACTCAATTTCGCGCCAAGAGACCCCTGGATGGCATCATTCTCGTGATTCCCGCAGATGAGCTTTTGAGCGGCTTGCGTTTCTCTCAAACCGAGGTCGCGGAACGGGCAAAACATATTTATGCCCAGCTCTGGAAATTACAAGCGACCCTGGGCATGAAAATGCCCGTTTATGTTGTGATCTCGAAATGCGACCTCATTCCGGGCTTTCGGGAATTTATCTCTGAAATTTCTCCCGCATCCCATCAGGATATTTTTGGCTGGTCATGCCCTTATAGCCTTGAAGCCAGTTATTCCTCTTCATGGGTTCATGATATTTTTCATCACATCTCAAAATCGCTGAACCGGATTCGCGCCGCTATTTTCGCGCACAACCCTAAGCTGTTGACCCAGGATCAAGAGGGGAACTTTATTTTCCCCATAGAGTTTTCCCAACTTGAAAGTTCCCTGTCAATTTACCTGGATACTCTTTTTAAAGACAGCAGCTATTATGAATCTTTCTTTTTACGGGGGGTTTATTTTTGTGGGAGAGCACCTTCTCCTGAGAGAGGACTCAAGCCCTTCCCTTCCGTCTTGTCCTCTCCAATTGATAAGGAAGAAAGGTCGACGCCATGGCACGAAAAAGTCATTTTCCTGCGTGACCTGTTCGAGAAAAAAATCTTTAAAGAGGCTGCTCTCGGACAACCCATCCAGAGAATTTTAGTCTCAACAAACCGATTGCTGAATAGCGCCAAGATGATACTGGCGAGCATTGCCATCCTTTGGGGACTGGGCATATGGGCGGCCCATCATCGCCTGAGCCGCGATATAAAAACGATCATGCCAGCCCTGACGCAAATCGATGTTTCCGTGACAGGTCTTGGCAATTTCACCCAAGGGGAAGAGGATCCCAGGCGTCAAACATATCTTATCGAACAATCAGGCAAGATCTTAAGCGGTTTTTCAGGCATTCATGTTGTGAATGTGAATTCGTTTTTTCTGCCGCTTTCATGGTTCAGCGATATGAACCAGGATATCCTGGAGTGCGTGGCAAAGGGATATGATTTTATTGTCTTTCCCTCCCTTTACGCGGGCTTGCTTCGAAAAGCCGGCGAGATTGTCGCGATCAACGCCCAGAGCCAATCTCACGGGAAACGCGCACAAGGCGTTCTGAACCCTCTTCACCTGGAGACTTTTAACCAATTCAACGATTACGTTGCCCAAGTCATAACGCTTGAGAATTTTGTCGCCAGTTACAACGCATTGACGAATTCCCAAAATATGGTCGAACTGGGTAACTTAATCACCTATCTTTACAACAAAACCTTGCCGGGTCAGTTTTATCAGAACAACGACTATTACAGAAATGCCCTCTCGCAAGCTTCGGGACGCCCTGTAGAGTTATCCGCTTATAAAAACGCGGCGACAGAAAAATTGGGCGTTCTTTATCGCCTTTTCATACAAGATACGTTCAGTCTTCATGACAGCTTTCCCATGTTTGAAATGCTTGCCAGGAAACTGGCGCAATTAACCGACGTCAGTACAATCCGCACGCTGGACGATGTCGAAATGCGAGTAATCGGGGAACAGTCTGTCGCTGTCGCCGATGCCCTGTCCGGGGGACAGCTGGGATGGATTGAGCGCAATTTCTTTGACCCTGGCCCCGCTTTTTCCACGCTCATCAACAACGTGATTCAGTCATCTCTGCTGGGAAACGAGATTGCGGCCGAACTTTCAAGGCTCGCCGATACCGAATTCATCAAATTTAAACTGGCCTTGCAGACCTATCAATCAACGATCACCGGCTCTTTCTTTGAAACGCGGCAAGGACAAGTAATTGCCGCTCCTTCCAAAGGATTGATTCAATTTATCGATGCCCTGTCCGCATTTCTGAACGAACCTTTCATGAGCAAGACACAAGAACATTTTCTTCATCTCAAAACCCCTTTGCGGAAACTTTTATTTTGGGATGAGAGCGTTCTGACCAAAGCCGTAAAATTTATTGAAGCGTACGATGATTTTGCCGCTAAAAAGCTCAAGGCACACCCCGCCAACCTGCAATCCATGATGAAAATAGTGGGACGCAACAGCGTACGGAAAAAAGTCATCAACAACATTGCCGAAGCCCAGATATTTCAGGATGAACCTGTTGAAGATGGGTTTGGTCAACGCGAGTTGTTGCACAGTCAAGTTCAGAACATTGCTCTGGCAACACCTCTTTTCGTCAAACTTTTAGGAGCTTTTCACGATGGAGCCTCTGTTGTGCAAAACGCGCGCCTGAGAGAACTTCTGGTGCGGGAAAATTACGGTATTCTGATGAAGATAGAAAAGATGCTCGAGCACGACACCCTCTACACCTCGAATGAAAACGCTTTTATAGAATGGGACGGTGAACCCATGATCGGCATGAAAGCCTTCGGCGTTCATGACCTTCAGGATATGAAGGCTTATCTCAAGGCACAGCGTTTCCAGATTCACTTCCTTGCCAAGGAATTGGCAGAACCCATTTTGACGTTTTTAAGTTTGGGATACCTGGAAGATGTGCCGATTGATTTGCCTTTAGCCTCGCGCTGGACCCGAATTATCGGTGTTCTTGATGATTATGAAAAACAAAGTCCTGGCAATACCCTGAAAGTCCTTGAGCAATTCTTGATGCATGATATCAACAATATCACCTTGGAGAATTGTTCCACCCTTAGAGATAAAATTGACGGCTTTGGCGAGGGAGACTACTTCCTTGATATACGCGCAGACATCGCCAGTCATTTACTCAAGCGGTGTCATTCGGTCGGGACACAACAATTCTTCAGACAATATAACGAGGCGGCAAGCTTTTTCAATATCAACCTTGCCGGGCGTTTTCCTTTCACGCCACAGGAAGAAAAAGGAACAGGAGCAGGACTCGAGGCAGATCCTCTGGACGTCGCCGCTTTTTTCCAGCTTTTTGATGCGATTCCCCAGGAAGACCTTCCCCAAAACATGTCCATAAGAAACCGTGAAGCGGAAGCGCTTAAATTTATCAGAGATGTTCAAAGCGTTCGTCCTCTGATGTTGGCGGCGTTGAATCAAGGACCGGAAGGAATCATTCCTCATATTGATGTCGAGGTTGAGTTCCGCACCGATCGCTCTCAAGAAAAGGGCGGCGAAAAAGTAATCGACTGGAGCTTTCAGATCGGCGGACAGGAAATTGATTTTCGCGCACCCCATCCTCAGGGAACATGGCAAATTGGCTCTCCCGTCATGGTGAACTTCCGCTGGGCGCAAGATGCGGAAAGTGTCCCCATCGCGGATCCAAAAAAGCCCAGCCTTTCTGTTTCAGACTTGACCGCGACATACTCTTATGTTGGTCCGTGGAGCTTGATTCGTTTAATCAAAGAGCATGGAGTCTATGAAGGGGATTATCGCAAAGCTTCGGGACCTCGTCCCCAAGTGTTGAAATTCCAAATCCCCACGGTTCTTAGCCCGAACCCCGAGCGCCATAGCGGGATCAAGACGCTTCCTGGCGAGGGACGCCGCGAGGAAACGAGAGTATACCTCAGGCTGGCGCTCAAAGAGCCCAGGAAAGCAGCTAAAGGAACCAATAAAGAAAGCGCCGCCAAAGAAAATGCCACTCACTCCAAAGAGAGCGCTGCCAAAGAGCGTACCGGCAGCGCCGCCGCTCAAAAAGCAACCCTGCTTTCCATTCCGAGGTTCCCGGCGGAAGCCCCTCTTTTGGAACCTCGCTTTAAAGCCAGATTCAAGGGAGCATAAAAGAAGTGTCCGAAGAAGACCATAATCTGCTCGATGATAGCATTCAGGCGCTTTTAAAACCCGTTCCGGGAGAAAATCCTGCCGGCAAATTGCTGCTCTATGATTCCGTTTACGATGAGATTCGAGCCGCGCGCACAAGTGAAGACGAGAACCTGCCGCAAGGGGTTTGGCAGCGCCCGTTGCGAAAAGTAGACTGGACTAAAGTCGAATCCCTATGCACAAATGCTCTGACCAACCTGTCAAAAGACCTTCAGATCGCCGCATGGCTCTCGGAATCCTGGTGCCATCTTTATGGTCTTCCGGGACTTACAGGGGGCATTACATTGATCTATGAACTTTGCGAACGCTATTGGGAGCGTCTTTATCCCCTTCCCCGTGACGGTGATATGGAATTCCGCCTTGCGCCTCTTGAATGGATGAATGAAAAGATTCTGGTTCTCTTGCGGATGTTTCCGGTTACCTTTCCCTCTTCCAAGCGCATGAAGCCTTATTCTCTTCTTGACTGGCAATCCGCTTCCCCATTGGCGGGGATGACCGGCATAGCTGAACAAAACGCCTTGCGGCGCATTGAACAGGAAAGCGGCGTCACGCTAGACCAGTTCAACGCAAGCCGAGAAGCAACATCAACCGAATACTATCACAATCTTAAACATCAAGCGCAACAAGTCATAGAGCAAATTCAACAGCTTGACGACTTCTTAAGCAAAAAAACGCCTTCCTTTGCGGGTATCCTTCACCATATTCGAGATGAAGTAAAAAATATGATTGGGTTTGCCGATATCATTTTGTCCACACGAGGCGTCGTTTCATCCTCTTCTGTTTTAACATCGTCTCAACAAACAACGTCCAACGTCTCGGACATCGCACAGTCTTCAGGAAATTCTTTCTTACGCGGCAATGGCAAAGAAATCATCATGGAAACAAAAGGAACAGTTATGGAAGAACAACAATCAGGCCCTTCTGTGAGTCTTTCTGGCGCGGGCGCTATTGCCAGCAGAGAAGAAGCTTATGCCTTGCTGGATCAGATCGCCACATACCTCTCAACCATTGAACCCCACAGCCCTACGCCGCTTCTGATTCGCCGTGCCATTGCCTGGGGCAAGATGTCCCTCAGTGAAGTCCTGCAAGAGCTTGTACAGGATAAAAATGATCTGATCAAGATTCAAAGTCTTCTGGGCATCATGAAACCAACGACAGACTCATGTCTGTTGCCCGTAAGGGTGTGGGAGTTCGAGTCTCCCCGGGGGCACCATGAAAAACAATGATTTTTCATTAAAAAGTTATTTTCAAGAATAACCATTCCATAAAAATTGTAGCAGAATTGTAGCAGAATTTTTTCGCCTTATCGGTTTGCTTTTTTGGAAAATTACCACGATAATGAATAACTTAAACCTGCATCGAGGTCTGTCCATGAAACACCCCGCTGGACTTCTAAGTTATCATCAAGCCCTGGATTCATGTGGAGAGCTTTTTGAAGGGGAAACATGGAACAGTATAGAAATTGTTCTGAAAGAGATTAAAGATAAGGAAAGCAATTATGATGTTTATCTTCTTGCTGCCGAAGTGCTGGAAAAGAACACCGCTGAAGATGCCAATACCCTAAAGATCCTCACTGACAGAATCAATCTGGATTTAAAAAAGATCAAGGTCAGGTTTCTGCAATCTCTGCTTCAGAAAGCGGTCTTTGAGGATAAGGTTCCGATTTCTCTCCAAAATAATCAATGTCTTGTTAAAATTCCCTATTTTTTGATCGTAACGCCTTTTTGGGACAATGCCGTGAAGAATAATGGAGTTGTAGAGTGGAATTCCTATGAAGGTCTCCTGCTGTTTCAGGAAGATGAACTAGCGAAGTCTCTTCAGAAAAAACTGACGCCCGTTTATCGAGATTATCTGACTGAACTGGGAACACCAGAGATGCTGGCTATTCGTGATCTGTGCCGAACCTTGAGGATTTCATTTATTCAGGCATCAGATAAGGAAAAAGTGATGAGAGAATCTGCAAAAATCGTTGCAAACGTTCCTGAGACAAACCTGAGTAAACTAGTTACCTTTATGAGACATGAGCGATAACCTTATTTTTTAAATTGCTTAGCCCTGCTTCGATCTATTGTCTTGTTTTCTTCTCTCAAAAACTACCCTCGCTGGTTTTTTAATTTCAAAAATCACGCATTTTAACGTCAAAAAATCACCCCCACCGGTTTTTTGAAGCAGGAAAAGTTCTTTTATCCTTTTCAAAAAACTGATCCCTTTGATTTTTTAAGCTTAAAAAAGAAGAAATATTAACTCTTAAAAATTACCCCTCTTGGTTTTTTGACAATGAAAACACGATTATTTTTTCTCCAAAAAAATCGATAGGGGTAATTTTTTACCTTTTTTGGCAATAATTTTAAGGCTCATGCTTTCCTAAGGCCAAGAAATTCCCTTGATTTTAGAAAATTTCTAAAAATCTATCCCTACCAGTTTTTTACATCTAAAAAAGAAAAATTTTCCCGTCTAAAAAATTACCCCTATCAGATTTTTGACACCCAAAATGAGTGATTTTTTTTCTTAAAAATTTAGGCTTCGCAGTTTGATAAAAACATGTCTCACTTTTTGTAGAAGAACAGAAAAAGAGACTCAAAGTGCTAAAGGCTTATGAACAGATTTTAAAGAATCAGGCAGAGATTGAAGATTTTCTCAAGAAAGTCGATCAACTTAAATCTCTGGCTGAAAAAGCTAAAGTCCAGATTTTGATTAATGAAAAGGAAACCGCTTCTCTGCTGTCTGTGTCACCAAAATGGCTTCAATCGCAGCGTTATATCGGCAATCCTCCCTGTTATTATAAGATTAGGGAAAATATCCGCTATAACCTCTTTGATCTTCTTGATTTTCTCGATTCCTGTCTCACAACGTCTACTTCACAAAATCTTTCACCCCTTAAAAAAAGAATAAACCCCCGATGACGCTTTTCAGGTT
>JAEUKR010000046.1 GCA_016794245.1 Caedimonas sp.
TCCCTATACATGGGAGATTTACAAATTTTCTTTGGAAGAAGGTCAATTGAAATCCGGTATTGTGGGAACCTATACGCAATATCCTTTGATGCTGGCCTGGGCAGTCACCATTCATAAAAGCCAGGGAAAAACATTTGAACGTGTCATCATCGATATGGGAAAGGGAGCCTTTGCCCAGGGTCAATCCTATGTGGCATTAAGCCGCTGTACCAGCCTTGAGGGGATGGTTCTCAAAAAGAGATTCTCAAGGAACCATATCTGGATGGATCACACTGTAGTGAAATTCCTGACCCGTTACCAATATCAGAAATCAGAGTAAGCGTGTCCTGTAGAAGACAAGGTTGCCCTGATTCAGGAAGCGATCACCTCTGTAAAATCCTTGCAGATTATTTATCTCAGAGCCAATGATGAGAAATCCACCAGAATGATCAAGCCTCATACAGTCGGGGAAAGGGTGTATTCGGGAAAATCTTATATGGGGATGGAAGGGTATTGCCACACGCGTCAGGAAAACATGATTTTCAGGATTGACCGGATTCTTGATCTTAAAATAGCGGAGTGATAATGGGTTAATGAACATTAAAAAAGAGGCTATCGATTGATGCCTTGGGCAAACATTTTTGAGATCTTCATCATTCTTTTTGCGGTGATTGACCCACCTGGTATTATTCCACCCTTCCTGGGTTTGACCAGCCGCATGAGCCGAGATCAAAAGAAAAGCATCGCTGCGTGATCTGTATTGATTTCAGGAATTGTTTTGATCTCCTTCACTTTTATGGGAGACAAGATCCTTGATTGGCTGAAGATATCGGACGCCGCCTTTTATATCGCGGGCGGTCTTTTATACTGTTCAGAGCGGCTTTCAACATGGTTCTGGCACAACCTTCAGGGGGGATAGATAACACTACGCGGGAAGAAGACAAGGAAGCCGCTTCCCGACATGAGATCTCCATCTTTCCCCTTGCGATCCCCCTCATCGCAGGGCCAGGGTCGATTGCGACCGTTATTCTCTTGTCGCGTAAAGCAGAAAATAACCTGATGCAGGAATTGAGGAGTATCCTGGCAGTTATCATTGTTTTAGTGTTGACTTATATTTGTCTGAGGTTATCAAGCCCTATTGCCAAGCTCCTGGGGGTAACGGGTACAAATGTGATTGGCCGTATTTTTGGCATTATCCTTGCAGCCTTATCAGTTCAGTTTGTTTTGAATGGGATCCATCTGTTTTTAAAACCCCTTGTTTACTCAATATGCGGGACTTCATGAGTCATCAGTAAAAGCTTTCTTTAATAAAAAACGCTCTTTCTTATAAAAAATATCTTTAAAATCCAAAAAGATGCTTTAATATTTTACTTCCTGGGGAGATAAATTTCTTTCCGTTGAAAAATTCTTTTTTACCTTGATGAGTCGTATCTCGAAGACACAAAGGATTAGAAAAAACATGAAGAAGACAGAAATAGCGGACGTATCCGTCAGAAGCACAAAAGATCAAATTCTGGCCGCTTATCAGGATGTTTTGGCAAAGCTGAATGAAAAGCAGGTTGAAAGCCCCCAAGAGACAAAAAAGAAGCAGGAAGAAAAGACGATTGTCGCTAAGGCTGCCGCACAATCCCCTGACGCTATTTTGTCAGATCTGAGCGGTATCAAGCTCAAGTCGATCAAACAGCTTGATACGCTTTCTGAAGAACTCCTCAGTGAGTTTCAAAAATTATCCGATATTCGTCAAGCCATTAACGCGGAACAAAAGCATTTGGAAGAGCTTTACCAAATTAAAGAGACAGCCCATACGCTTGCGGCTCTTTTACAAACACACACCGAGCAAAAAGAGCAGATGAAGCGGGAGATGGAACAGCAGAAGCAGGTTTTTGAAGAGTCTATGACCGCCCAACGGACTCATTGGAAGGAAGAGAATGCTCAGCTTGAGCGTGATTTTAAGGAACAGAAGGAAAAACTGGAAAAAGAACGCAAGCGTGAAGAGGAAGAGTATACTTATGCTTTAGCCATAAAGCGTCGTAAAGAGACGGATGAATACAACACTCGAAAAGCAGTATTGGAAAAAGAGCTTCTTGAGATGAAGGAAGATTTGCAAAAGCGTGAAATAGCTATTGGAGAGAAAGAGAAGATCTTGTCAGACCTGCAATTGCAGGTGGAGCAGTTCCCGGAGCAGCTTAAACAGTCCGTCACAGAAGCGGAAGAGAAGTTACGTTCTCAAATCCTCCAACAACATGCTTTTGAATCACAAATAAAAGAAAAAGAACATGAGGGGTTGGTCAAGCTGAACGAGCTTCGCGTAACGTCACTTCAGGCAAAAATTAAGGAACAGGAAGCTTTTCTCAAAGAGTTAAATCAAAAAACGGATCAAGCCACACAGCAAGTTCAATTGATTGCCTGTCGCGCGCTTGATGTCTCCGCGCAACGTTTTGTGACAACTTCCAACAGCGATGAGAAAACTGCGATGCCTCCTCAAAAAAAGGAATGAGCTCATAGCACATTACCTGAAGAAAAATCAAATTATTATATGAAGTGTTGATTCTCATAAGATTAAACGAGCTTTTAAACGGATTATTAGATTGCATTTGTCTACAATATTGAAAGAAAGCTATATCCCGTTATAGAGGGAGTATTTTCTAGACCATACGCGTCATGTATGGACCTGCCGTGCGAGTCAAGAGATTTTTGATAAGGAATAAAGCTTCAGTCATGTATCCGGCCTTTAGATGGAGAAAGTCATTTCTCCTAGCCCTAATGGATATTCGAACCTTCTGAACTCCAAT
>JAEUKR010000014.1 GCA_016794245.1 Caedimonas sp.
CCAGGCATACCTAACAGATCCTAAACCATCCCCACAATACACAACCCATCCTAAAACAAACCCCAATACCTTCTAAACCCACACACCACCATACGACCAACCCTAACCAAAATATCTACAGCACAACTACACCCAAAAAAAATCTGTAAACTCCAAGCTCCTCAGTATATCATTGTGATAGTACCTTGGGAAACTACACCTGATCTAAGCGCAACTGATTAAGGTGACTGCAGAATATGCAAAAATTCATGCCACCAGAACAATCACTATTGAGACTTTAGCCCGCAATCATTCAGATGAGAATTATTTAAAGACACATCAATTCTATAAAAAAGGTTTCCAGCCGCTCTTTAATCTGAAAGCAGTAGGGTATGAGTTCAATATTTTATGGTGTATATGTCAAAAAGTTTGGATAATATGTCAGTTAAAGTTTCTTCTGGATCGATGAACATCAGACCTTTTACAGAAACCGACATCTACATCATCGTTACTTACCTTGTCGAACATAGTTAGTGAATATAACTCTAGTAATTATGGGAATGAAGGCTTGATTTTCATAATCGCTAGAGCTTTTGTATTTATAAATAATGTTTTTAAGGCGAGATTTTAAGTGCCTATTATCATCGTTTTACCATTTGTCCTCTATTTTCTTGTTCTTTTGATGGATCTTAAGCTTTGTTGGTATATGAAATCAGATTAAAGAGAGTGTCTTTTAAGTCTCACTAAGTTATTCTAAGAAGCTAATTTTGCTTCAACGATCTTAATGCGGGTTTGAGGATTATAAATAGCATGCAGTTGAAGTCCCGCCTTTTGCAAAAGCGCTTCGAATTCCTTTTTTGTTCGTTCGATTCCTGCCCCTAAAACAAGGCCGCTACTTATGTCGAAGTCAATAAAGGGGGATGCTGGAGTTGTTGCTGAGAGAGGTTCTTCGACTAAATCTATAATTAAAATACGCCCCGAGGGGGTTAAGTTTTTGGTGCAATTTTTGAGAATTTTTAAAGCATCTTCATCATTCCAATTGTGAAGAACCCGTTTTAAGATATAGAGATCTCCACCTGAAGGAATATGATCAAAGAAACTTCCCCCTATTGCCTGATAATGCCCTTTAAACATAGAACTAGCTGTAAGATATTTGGGATTTTTCACTGTTCCAGGGAGGTCAAAGAGAATTATTTGACTATTTGGAGAAGCTTTTAAAATTTCTGCACTTAAGCTTCCTTGATTACCCCCCACATCTACAATCGTTTTATAAATGCTGAAGTCGAAAGCTTTGACTATCTCCTGATCTTCATATTGAGAGTAATCACTCATACCTGCATCAAATCTCTTTTTGGCATCTGGATTTCGTTCAATATAGTCATAGAAAGTCTCTCCATAAACCTCTTGAAATGCAGGTTTTCCTGAACGCACCGATATCTCTAGGTTACCCAAGGCATTCCATCGTCTTAAATCTAATTCCTTGGCGACAGCTGTTCGAAGGGATTGAGGATGGCTGGATAAAAGAAGTTTTGATGTTTCTGTCAAGGTAAAATTTTGATCTTCCGTATAGCCAAAAATGCCATGTGTTACCAAAACACGCATCAGCCGATAAAGAGCTTTTGCGTTTGTATGGGTAAGCGCTGAAAGATTTTCAAGAGACTGAGGATCTTTTTCAAGATGGTCTGCAATGCAGAGTTCTGCGGCTACATGTAAACATCGTGCAACAGTGTGGGAGCAGACCGTTTTAAGAATATGTTCTCGAGCAGAATGCGATGATGACACTATCATGGAATTTATAACAGAAAAAGTGAAATAAGTGTTTTTAAAGTTTGAATTTTTCTCATAATTATTTCTCCTTTAGAAATTATAATTGATTACCAAAATAAATCATGCCTTAATCTAACCGATTGGTCAATCCATTTTTAACCGATTGGTTAATTCTTTTAAGGGGAGGTTCAAATGACTGAAAAAAGCTCTGAAGCTCGGCAAAACATCCTGAAATCTGCGCGCGTAAATTTTTTGGAAAAAGGATTTTCAGGAACTTCCATGAGTCAGATTGCCAAAGATGCTGGTGTGACTAAAGGTCTCTTATTTTATTATTTCAATACTAAGGAGGAGCTTTGGCAACGTGTTAAGGATTATATCCTGGGAGAAGAAACAATTCATCAGATAAAGGAAATTCCGTTAGATAGATTTGAAAACTTTATCGCATCTATCCTGAATTTGCGCTTTGAACTTTATGCCCGCAACCCAGACCTCGTCAGGATGATGATTTGGCAACGATGTGATTCACAAAAGGCGCATATTGAGGGAACAAAAGCCTTGCCTGCTAATATGTGGGAAAAAGCATTTTTAGATTTTCAAGAGAAAGGAGAGATCAACCAAACCATAAACTTGATGATTCTGACGGATCTAGTCTATGCTTTAAGCGCCATGCCCTTTCTCGAAAATTTATCTTGGGTTTATGAAGACGATCATCGGGAAACTTATAAACATATGGTTAAAGAAATGATTCTGGCATTTGTAAAGCGTTAGCTTATCCAAATCTTTTTTTTGAGTTAAATCTTTCCCTCTTGAAGAATTGAAAGCCGTTTATTGAGAATTTATTTTTCTGCGGCAGCTCTTGTTTATTGTCCAGAAATAAACGCCATCCTTTGAAAATTTGGCCTTGACGCTTAATCAGAAACGCCCATCAAACTTTCGGCAAAAGATTTTGCCTCGAAGTCTCTCAAATCATCTACTCCTTCTCCAATACCAATCGCATACACAGGAAGGTTGAACTTTTCCGCAAGAGCGATTAAAACGCCGCCTTTCGCCGTACCATCAAGCTTGGTCATCACCAACCCCGTTATTTGCGCTGTTTTCTGAAAGATCTCGACCTGGGCATGAGCATTCTGACCTATTGTTGCGTCCAGCACAAGAAGACACTCGTGGGGCGCCGAAGGATCTACTTTTTGAAGGACGCGACGAATCTTGGCAAGTTCAGCCATCAAATCCTGTTTATTATGAAGTCGCCCTGCCGTATCAATAAGAAGGATATCGTCTTGAGCTTGCCGCGCCTTGGCATAAGCTTCGTAAGCAAGGCTCGCCGGGTCCGATCCCTGGGGCGCCACTTCCACGGGAATACCAGAACGATCACCCCACATCACAAGTTGTTCTATGGCTGCTGCGCGGAAAGTATCCCCGGCGGCCAATCGTACTTTGAGTCCCCTTGTTTGAAACAGACGTCCAAGTTTGCCAATGGTGGTTGTTTTGCCGCTTCCGTTTACGCCCACCACCAGAATTACCCATGGCTTATGCGTCTTGCTGATTTGAAGTGATTTGGCGACGGGCTTAAGAATCCGGGTTATTTCTTGGGCAAGGAAACTGTGAATTTCTTCTTTCGTGATATCATCGTTGAAACGATTTTTTCGCAGAAGAGTCGTCAGTTTTTGGGCAGTTTCAACCCCAAGGTCGGACGAGATCAGCAGATCTTCCAACGCAAGCAGGGTTTCATCATCCAGCTTTTTCCGCGTAAAAATGGCGCTGATTCCTTGGGTGAGCTTATGAGAGGATTCTTTCAGCCCATCTTTAAGGCGTGAAACCCAATTACTTTTTTTTGCTTCTTCTTCCATCGGTTAGTTGCTCGACTTTCTCTGGTCATTGACTTTATAAATATTGAAAGGCAGCATAGCCAATTATGATGAATGATGTAAGTGATAAAAATCTTTGTGAAATCGGTTTGGATTGTGTTGTAGAGAGCAAGCTTAAAACTTACTTTAAGGCTTTAAACGGTGATCCACCAACCACGAATTTGCACGCCCGGATTATTCGCGAGGTTGAAAAACCCTTGATTGCCCTTGCGCTTAAACATACGAAGGGCAATAAAGTCAAGGCGGCCGCGCTATTGGGAATGAACCGCAACACGCTTTATAAAAAAATCCAGGAGCTTGGGCTTGAGCAAGGTTGAACATCATGCGCGTCTTTAAAGTGGACACGAGAATAATGACCGAGGTTCTTTATGGCTGGAGCCAACGCTTTAAAATTCCTCAAAAACTTGTAGGGCTTTTGTTGTTGGTTGCCATGGGTGCGGGCGTGGCAACCTATACCGTTTTCACCAGTTCTGCCCTTTTGGGGGAAAACTCTCGTAAAGTCATTTATCTTCTTAATGTCGATTTGGTGATCCTGCTTCTTTTGGGGTTCCTGATCTCACGGCGCCTTGTGAAATTGTGGGCGCAAAGACGCAGTGGACGTGCAGGGTCAAAGTTGCATTTGAGACTCGCTTTGATTTTTGGCGTTCTGACGGTTATTCCGACCTTGTTTGTTGCGGTTTCCTCAGCTCTTTTATTTAACGAGGGTATCCAGGCATGGTTTAATGAGCGGGTTCGTACAGCCCTTAATGAATCGTCAGTCGTGGCGGAAGCCTATTTTGAAGAACATAAAAAATCAATTATGTCCGATGTTCTGGCGTTGGCGTTAAGATTTTCAGAAAATTTCGAGCGTTATGCGGCAAATCAGGATTATTTCAATCAAGAACTCGATAAAGAATGTTTTATGATATCCTTGAATGAAGGAATCGTCTTTGGCTTGAATCACCAGATTTACGCGCGTACGCGGCTTAGTTTTTCCCTTGAGTTTGAATCTCTCAGTTTAGTAGATCTGCAAAGAGCAAATGAGAAGGTTGTGATCCAAACAAGCGAAAGCGGCGATCGTGTCCGCGCTTTCACACGCATTCCGCACACGGACGCTTTCATTATTGCCGGTCGCTATTTGGATAACAGAGTCCTGAAACGCATTAATAATACGCGCGACGCGGTCAGTGAATATAATCAGCTTGAGGCGCTGCAAAGCGATCTTGAAATAAAGCTTGCAGTATCCTTCATGATCGTTGCCTTGATTTTACTTCTTGCGGCAGTATGGATGGGATTATTGTTTGCCGATCATATGGTTCGTCCGATCAGCGAGCTTATCTTTGCAGCCGAAAGCGTGCGGCAGGGAAACTATACTATCCGCGTCTCGGAAAAAACCTCCGACGATGAAATTTCCATTCTTTCCCGCGCTTTTAACCGGATGACGACAGAACTGAAAACGCAGCAAAAAGAGTTGGTTGAGGCCAATCAACAAATAGATCAGCGTCGACAATTTATTGAAGATGTGTTGGAAGGCGTCACAGCAGGCGTTATTGAGCTTTCTGTCCACGGACAGATTCGCCTTCTGAACCGGTCGGCGGTCGAGCTTCTGTCTTTGGGGGACGACTCTGTGATTGGCAGGAATATTGAAAGCGTCGTGCCTGAAATGATGGATTATCTGGCGGAGGCTTTTGAAAGTAAAAGCCGTTTTTATCAAGCCGAACTTTCCGTGACGCGGCATGGTTTCACAAAGATGCTTCTTGTGCGCGTCGTGTTGGAATACACTGAAAAAGCCTTGCAGGGTTTTATCGTGACGTTTGATGATGTGACCGCGTTAATGGCGGCACAACGAAAAGCGGCATGGTCGGATGTCGCAAGACGAATCGCCCACGAAATTAAAAATCCTTTAACGCCTATTCAATTGTCAGCCGAAAGATTGCGGCGAAAATATCTCAAGGATATCCAGGGGGATCGGGCGAACTTTGAGACATGTATCGACACCATTGTTCGCCAGGTTGATCACATGGAACGCTTGGTTTCTGAATTCTCAAGTTTCGCAAGAATGCCGAACCCTGTTATGGTTGCCGAAGACCTGGTGGAATTATGTCAGCAAGCAATCTATCTGCAAAAGTCTGCTTATCCTCATATCGAGTTCAGAATTGAATGTGCGGATAAATCATTGAAAGTACTTTGTGATTCTTCCCAAATGGATCAAGTGTTCACCAATCTTTTACAAAATGCGATTGACTCGATAGAAAGTTTCAGACAAAAAAATAATGGAGATCCTTTGTTAAAAGGGTGCATCGTCATTGCTCTGTTCCGCAATCAGAAACGTTTGACCGTCACTGTGGAAGACAATGGCGAAGGATTCCCGGATAACAGGTTTCGCCTCCTTGACCCTTATGTAACGTTACGGGAAAAAGGAACAGGACTTGGATTGGCGATCGTAAAAAAAATTGTTGAAGATCATTCAGGTGAATTGTCTCTCGAAAACAAAGAAGAACGAGGTGCACGCGTCAGAATGAGTTTTCCTGTCGGAATTCTTGTCAAAACGCCTGAAGTGCCGTAGGCTGGAGAACATAAATTATCGGAAGATCACATAATGGGAGCATAATGTCGCAAGAAGTACTCATTGTTGATGATGAAGCAGATATTTGTCGGCTTATTTCAGAAACGCTTGAAGATGAAGGCTATTATACGCGCCATGCTTTGGATGGTACAATGGCGCTTGAGGCGATTCAGTCCCGTTGTCCGAGTCTGGCCATTCTGGATATCTGGCTGGGAGATAGCCGATTTGACGGGATCAAGCTTTTAGAGTTGATCCGAAGAGATTATCCTCATTTGCCTGTACTTATGATGAGCGGTCACGGAACTATTGAAACGGCTGTTCAGGCGATTAAAATGGGGGCTTATGATTTTATTGAAAAACCTTTTAAAACGGATCGCTTGCTGTTGGCGGTGCGGCGTGTGTCCGAAGCTGTGAAACTGCGCCGCGAAAATCTGGAGTTGAAGGCGCGGACGGTCGATATTGCCGAGCTTACAGGAATGGCGCCTTCCACAAACCAGCTTAGACGACTTGTCGAGCGTGTGGCGCCGACCAATAGTCGCGTATTGATTTCAGGAAGTTCAGGAACCGGAAAAGAAGTCGTTGCCCGCCTTATCCATCAAAAATCAAAACGAAAAGACGGTCCGTTCGTGGTTCTGAATTGCGCCACTCTGGATGCCAATCGGTTTGAAACGGTTCTTTTGGGCGCCGAAGATCAGGAGGGACAAAAGACGGGTCTTTTTGAACAGGCTCATCATGGAACGCTTTTATTTGATGAAGTGACGGATATGCCCCTTGAAACGCAAGGAAAGATTTTGCGCTTTCTTCAGGAGAGAACTTTTGCAAGGGTGGGGGGAAAGCGCAAGGTGGAAGTTGATGTACGCGTGATCGCCTCAAGCAGTCGGGATGTCCAAAAATCTGTTGAAGACAAGCGTTTCAGGGAAGAGCTGTATTATCGTTTGAACGTCGTACCCATCAGAATTCCCTCTCTCAAGGAACGTCAGGAAGATATTCCTCTTCTTGCGCAGGAGCTGGTCGCCCATGTTGCCACTCTGAATGGATTGCCGCCGAAAAAATTTTCTGAGGATGCTCTTCTTGTGCTTCAGTCTTATGATTGGCCTGGCAATATTCGTCAGCTTAAAAATGTGATTGAATGGGTTTTGATCATGGCTTCTGAGCATGATTCAGAGGTCATTACGGCAAATTTTTTACCTGCCGAGATCTGTAGCGAAACATCGACGCTTTTGCAGAATGATCAAAGCCTTAGGGTCATGTCTTTGCCTCTTCGGGAAGCGCGGGAGAATTTTGAGAAAGATTATTTACTCGCTCAGGTTGCTCGTTTTTCTGGTAATATTTCACAAACGGCCAATTTTGTGGGAATGGAGCGATCGGCGCTTCATCGTAAATTAAAAAATTTGCAGATTGAACGAAGCAATCGCTAATCAGGATCTGTAAAACTTTCTTCACAGAGCCTGAAAACAGATCAGCCTGCAACCAGACCATTAAAAAAACAGCGAGATACCAAGATGCGCGTCATTATTTGCGGAGCGGGACAAGTCGGATTTAACCTGGCTCGATATCTTTCCGAGCATGACAACCATGTCACTGTCATTGATCAATCTGCCGAGCTTATCCATAAAATAAATGATCGACTCGATGTGCGCGCGATCTGTGGATTTGCATCTCATCCTGATGTATTGGAAAAGGCTGAAGCGCACAGCGCGGAAATGTTAATCGCCGTGACGCAATCCGATGAAGTCAATATGGTGGCGTGCGAAGTGGCGGGAACCCTTTTTAATGTACGTACCAAAGTGGCTCGCGTTCGCGCTCAAGCTTATTTGGAGCCGCGTTGGGCAAAGCTCTACGGTTCCGAGCGGTTTAATATTGATCTTGTGATTTCTCCAGAAATCGAAGTTGCGCGCTCTATAAGCCGTTCTTTAACCGTACCTGGCGCCTTTGATATGATTTCCTTTTCCGATGGCAAAGTGAAGATTATCGGTGTGCGTTGTACTGCCGATACGCCTGTGGTCAACACGCCCATCACGCATATTACCAGCCTTTTTCCAAATATTGATATTTGTGTCGTTGGCATTATCCGAGGCGACCAAACGATTCTGCCTACACCCAATGATTTGTTGTGTGCGGGAGATGAGGTCTACTTTGCCGTTGCTCAGGACAGGATTGTTGAAGCCATGCGCGCTTTTGGTCATGGAAATGCTGAATCTCGCCGTTTGTTGATATTGGGAGGAGGAAACATCGGTCTTTGCCTTGCGCAAGAGATTGAAATGCACCACCCGAATGTACGCGCCGAGCTTATTGAAAAGAATCCCGAGCGTGCCGAGTTCATCGCAAGGGAACTTAGAAATACGACTGTCTTGTGTGGGGACGTGCTGGACAGCGAAGTCTTGCAGGAAGCGAACGTGAATGTTGCGGAAACAGTCGTGGCTGTGACGGAAGACGAGCGCGTCAACACACTGGCCTCTCTTTTGTCAAAGCGGCTTGGGGCATCGCGTGTCCTGACCTTGATAAATAATACGTTACATGCGCCTTTGGTGATCTCCTTAGGCGTTGATGCGGTCATCAGCCCCAAAAAAGTGACCGTATCGAAGATCCTTCAAAACATTCGACGCGGGCGGATTCGTTCCATCCATTCCTTGGGCGAAAGCTTTGGGGAAATTATTGAAGCAGAAGCTCAGGAACTGTCTGGATTGATTGGCTCTCTCGCCATTGAGATCAATAGTCCTTGCAAAATCATCGTGGCGGCTATCATACGACAGGGAGAAGTTATTATTCCAACGTCCTCGACAACGATCAAATTAGAAGACCGCATTATTTTAATGGTGACGTCGGCCGCGATTTCTAAAATTGAAAAACTCTTTTCTTCACGGTTGGATTATTATTAACCGCTTGAACCATGAATGATAGTGATTCCGCTTTATGTTTTCCCGATGCATGTCATCCTCGCGAGAAGAGCATCAGGGAATCCGAAAGCCCTATAAATTCCTGCCCGCGACGGACTTGCTGTTCGTCCGCCGTTTTGTGTTTTGAAAGACGAAGCCTGTTTGCCTGTTAAAGATATGGAAAAACTCTCGATCTCCTCTTTCTCTTATGGATAACATGCGCTAGGGTGAGAAGATGACAAGACTATTAACCCATTTAACCCATTCTTTAATTTTATGAAATATCTTGAGGGTTGTTCTTCTTTAAATGGCCGCACATGGCGATTGCGTCCATCGGATGAGAGGCAAGGGTTGGCTCTGGCGCAGCGCTTTGATCTGCCGCTCATTGTCGCGAATCTCCTTGTAGGCCGCGGCGTAACCCTTGAAGAAGCGGAAACCTTCCTGAATCCCAGGATTAAACACTTTCTTCCTGATCCCTCAATTTTTAAAGACCTTGACGTTGCTGTAAGCCGCATCATTCGTGCTCTTCAGGAGAATGAAAAAATAGCCATTTTTGGAGATTATGATGTGGATGGGGCGACTTCGTCTGCTCTTCTCTATCGTTACCTCTCGATTGTGGGCGGGCATGTCATGATCTATATCCCGGATCGAATCCTTGAGGGATATGGACCGAATGCGGCGGCGCTTCTTAAACTGGCTGAACAAGGCGTCACGCTGGTGATCACGGTCGATTGCGGCACAACGGCTTTTGAACCTTTCGAACAGGCGAAAAAGGCGGGGGTTGATGTGATTGTGGTTGATCATCATATGCCTGAGCCAAAGTTGCCTTCCACCGTGGCCATGATCAATCCAAACCGTCTTGATGAATCAGGCGCCTGGGGATATTTAGCCGCCGTTGGCGTGTGCTTTATCCTTCTGGTAGGGCTGAATCGCGCGTTGCGGACGCAGGGTTTTTTCGGTCAAACTTCTGAGCCGGATCTTTCAAGTTTTCTGGATCTTGTCGCTTTGGGAACGGTATGTGATGTCGTACCCTTGAAAGGATTAAATCGCGCGTTTGTCGCGCGAGGGCTGGAAGTCATGGCGGCGCGGCGTAATCTGGGACTTAAAACACTCATGGACGTTGCCGCTGTTCGGGAGGCACCTACAGCGTATCATCTGGGCTTTATCCTGGGGCCGCGCATCAACGCGGGCGGAAGAGTAGGAAACTCAAGCCTGGGGGTCAAGCTTCTGACAACACAAGATCCTGTGCATGCGGAACAAATGGCGCGCACGCTCGACATGCTCAACCAGGAACGCCAGCAAATTGAGCAGGAGGTGTTGGCGCAGGCCATGGTACAGGCAAAGGGACAACCTCATCCTGTCCTTCTTTCTCATGGCGTAAACTGGCATCAGGGCGTCATTGGCATCGTGGCGGGCAGATTGAAAGAACGCTTCAACCGGCCTTCACTGGTGATAAGCATTGATGAAAATGGTATTGGCAAGGGATCGGGACGGTCTGTCTCTGGCGTCGATCTCGGAGCGCTTGTTCATGCCGCGAAGAAACATGGATTGTTGTTGAACGGTGGCGGTCATGCCATGGCCGCGGGTTTTTCCGTTGAACGTCAAAGAATGAAAGAGTTTCATGATTTTCTCAATCACCGTCTTCAGCATGATAAAGTTAACCTTAGCCCCTCTCTTGGTATTGATGGTCACCTTACATTGAAGGGAGCCTCGATCAAACTTGCGGAACTGCTTAAAAGATTTTCTCCTTACGGGCAAGGTAATCCCTTGCCGCGCTTTGTTTTTGAAAATGTACGTGTAGCGAAGGCTGACATTGTGGGGAAAGATCATGTGCGGTGCTTGCTGACGGATGAAGCGGGAGGGCGTCTTTTTGCCATCGCTTTTCAAAGTCTTCATTCTCCATTGGGGGAGGCGCTATTGCAGTCAAAAGGAGAAGCGCTGCATATCGTCGGCACACTCAAGCTTGATTCCTGGCTGGGGCAAGAGCGCGTACAGGTGACCATCGAAGATGCCATCTTTGCGCGGGCGCTTTTACGTCAAACGGGTTGACAGACCGGTTGAAATAAACTGCCTGGTTCAGGAAGGGAATTCAATGAAGCGTCTCCTTGATTTTATTCTCCCGCCACAATGCGCCAGTTGCGGCACAAAAATCAGTCAAACGCCTGGATTATGTCCGCCCTGTTGGGAAAAGCTGCACTTTATAAGTGAACCTCAGTGTGTGCGATGTGGCTATCCTTTTGAAATCCAGGAGGCGGAGGCTCATGAAATGCTGTGTATAGCTTGCGCGCAGGCCTTTCCTCCTTATCATCAGCTTCGTGCCGTCTGTCGGTATGATGAAGCCAGCAAACCTCTTTTAATGCGCTTCAAACATGGGGACGCAACACATTTAGCGTCGCTTTTTGTGCAATGGCTCGCTCAGTCGGGTCAACACCTTGTGCAGGAAAGCGATGTTCTTTTACCCGTTCCCTTGCATTGGCGACGTCTGATGAAACGGGGATACAATCAGGCGGGATTGTTGGCTCAGGGTCTCAGTCGGAAATATGGCAAAACCTTTTTACCGGATGTCTTGAGACGCAAACGTCACACTTCCAGTCAGGGAACGAAGTCCGTTGCTCAACGGGCGGCGAATGTTTCAGGCGTCTTTGAGATTCCTCTGTCAAAGCAAAAATTAATTGAAGGGAAAACGATTCTTTTAATTGACGATGTGTATGCCTCTGGCGCTACAATACGCGAATGTGTTAAAGTGCTGAAGCATCATCAGGCGCATCGCGTGGATGTGTTGACAATTGCACGCGTCGTGCGCCCGGAAACCTTGGGAAGATAGAACCCGACGCTCCGGGATTCTGAAAGGCGAAGGATAGAGAGAAATTGGAAAGAAGAGAAAAAGATAAAGAGAGAGATGAGAGACATGACTCTTGAAGAAAGCGATGTTCTTGTTTATACGACAAAAACATGTCCCTATTGTCAGAGGGCAAAGGAACTTCTGCGTCAAAAAAGAATCGCCTTTAAGGAAATTGACGTCAGCGATCCAGCAGAGCGTGCCTCTCTGGTCGAAAAAGCTCACGGTCGTCAAACTGTTCCCCAAATCTTTATCAAGGATCGGCATATCGGTGGCTACGATGATCTTAAAGCCCTTGATGATCGGGGAGAATTAGAGGCTCTTCTATGAATATAAGCGTTGCCCTTTAGGTTTTGAATTTTAAGAAAGGCTTATGTTCATGCGTTCAGGTCCTGTTATTCTTTGCATCCTCGATGGCTGGGGATATTGCCCTGTCGCCTCCCATAATGCGATCGCTTCTGCCAAACTCCCTACCTGGGAGCGTTTGATAAGGGATTATCCCTCTACCTTGCTTGAGGCTTCTGCGCACCATGTAGGACTCCCCGCGGGACAGATGGGCAATTCTGAAGTGGGGCATATGAGCATTGGCGCGGGACGCATTATTCTGCAAGATCTTCCGCGCATTGATCAGGCGATTGCGGAACATAGTTTTATGTCTGTCCCCGCGTATAGGGCGTTTGTTCAAAAGCTTAAAAAATCGGGTGGGACGTGTCATATGATGGGGCTTCTTTCGCCAGGCGGCGTTCATTCTCACCAAAATCATATGATAGCTTTTGCAGAAGCCCTTAAAGAGGAAGGTATTGCCCTCAAGGTTCATCCTTTTCTTGACGGGAGAGATACGCCTCCCCATAGCGGGCTTGCGTTCCTCAAGGATTTTTTGTCCCGGATTGAGGCTCATCATCCCTCGATTCAGTTGGCATCGCTTGGGGGACGATATTATGGCATGGATCGTGATAAGCGTTGGGATCGTGTCGAGAAAGCTTATCGCGCTATCGCCCATGGTGAAGGATCCGCTTTTACTGATCCTTTGGCGTATATTGAACAGAATTATGCGCAAAATACAGGAGATGAATTTATCCTTCCCGCTGTTGCGTCTGGTTATCGCGGCATCAACAAAGGAGATGGCATCTTACATATGAATTTCCGGGCAGATCGCGTTCGACAATTGCTTTCGGCCTTTGTTCTGCCAGAATTTTCGGGGTTTGATCGGGGGGATCCCCTGGGGCTTTCGGCTGTTGCTGGTATGGCTGCGTATTCTGAAACTCTGGATCCTTATTGTCCGGCCTTCTTTCCGCCTGTCGAGATTCGGGAAAGTCTGGGAGAAATTGTTTCTCAACACGGACTTAAACAATTACGTGCTGCGGAGACAGAAAAGTACGCCCATGTCACTTTTTTCTTCAATGGCGGTCAAGAAAAAACCTTTCCTGGAGAGAACCGTCTTCTGGTTCCGTCCCCTCAAGTGGCGACATATGATTTGAAACCTGAAATGTCCGCTTATGAAGTGACCGAAAAGTTGATCGAGGCTCATCATAAAAATCATTACGATCTTATTGTGGTGAATTACGCCAATCCTGATATGGTTGGACATTCGGGGAACCTGGAAGCATCCATTAAGGCTGTGGAAACAGTGGATAAATGTTTGGCTCATCTTTGCTTGCTGACAGACGAAAAAAAGGGACTTCTGATTATCACCGCGGATCATGGCAATGTTGAGCAAATTCACGATGAAGAAACTGATCAACCGCACACGGCGCATACGCTGAATCCCGTTCCTTTCGTGATTTATGGCGAACAAGCGCAAGGTCTTTCCCTGCAACCTGGTCAGTTAAGTGACATAGCGCCCACGATTTTGGCACTCATGGGACTTCCACAACCCCTCGTCATGACGGGAAAAAGCTTGATTCTCTGACCATCAAATCTGACTCTCCCAGAGACTGTCAAGACGGGAAGATGGTCTAGGAATAAGAGTGTTTTCTGTACCCTTCGTCTTTCAAAATCTGGGGAGTCTGGACGTCGGGATTCGTCCTGCGCACGTACCGCATGTGCTTGGTACATAACCACGCGGGACTCATCACTCTTCCGCCGCCCCCACATCTTGAAATCTTTTGGGTCTATTATCTATTGGTCACCCTGATGGTACCCATAACCCGCTTTCCGAACAGGCCTTTATCCACAACGGCATCATCAGGAACGTCTACGGTGTCTCCTACTTGTAAAGTCGTTGGGCGACCTGCTTTATCCAGAATGGTGGCTGTTATATCCACAGATATCATTTTACCTCCATAGGGAACAAGCATTGTATTGCCAACCCCTTTCTTCACTTTCAGCGACGTTGCTCCCGCTGTTCCAGATCGCGCTGCTCCCGTTCCCGCTCCTGCTCCTGATGGTGGCGGCGGTGGCGGGGCGATTCCAGGCCCTTTTCCTCCTGGAGGTGGCGGCGGCGGTGGGTTTCCTCCTGAAGGAGGGGGGGGTGGCGGTGGTGCTGTTCTTGATTCTGTTGTTGATAGACTTCCGTCAGGGATACTGGAACCCAGAGCGCCAAGCTTCAGGAGATATAAGTTTAATCCTTCCAGCTTTACACGAGAACCTCGATCTGTGGGGGGGGAGAAATTTTTTGTCTTCCCGTCCTTGATGGATTCAAGGAGATTGACAAATAACTTTTGAACAAAATTTGATTGTTTTTTAAGAGTCACCAATGGATTTTTGATTAATTGTTGGTCTAAAAGATTATGGAACAATGCTTTTCTTTGAGAAAGAGGCATAAACTCCAGATAACGGGTGAGTTCAATCAATCTGGACTGATCAACTTTATTCATATTGTCCGATGAAATTAACAACAATAATGAGGATGGAATAATCTTGACTATCTCTGCCGTACTGTGACTCTGTGTGAATTCCTTAATAGCTCTCTGTGCCTGTTGCGTCACAGCGTTTTTCTCAACGATATATGACTGGGATCCTTCCGTTTTAAATTGATTTATGACGGCAAGGTTCGCTTCATTTTCCTGGCTAGCTCTAACATCTTTAACGATTTGGATGAACTCTCCCTTGTCGAGGATATCATAAATCGAGTCTTTGCGCGCTTCATCCGATGTATTCAACTCTTGCTCAAGGAATAAAAGGAAATCACGTGCCGAAAGTTCATCATTCAGTTGATCAATATCATTCAAAAGGTTGATGGTTTCTCTGACAGGAATTTTGCCTTTAGCATGTTTCGCCTTAAAAGCAGCCAATTCTTTTTTCATAGACTCATCTTGAACGGCCCCAGTGTTTTGAGCCATTTGTCTCCTCAACTGCTCGATTAACGCATTCAGTTTTTTTATTTCTTCTTCTTTTTTGTTCAATTCTTCATGATGTATCTTGTTGACTGCCTTAACATCAGTCCCATGAGGAGACTCAACGCCAGTCTTGGCGCCCGATACGGTCGTTGGGGCTGCGGCTTTCGATTGTGCTGTTGCCTTTGCCGAAGAAGATGGAGCAAGTAATTTTTTTAATGGTTGAATTTCTTGTTCTTTTTTGTTTAATTCTTCACGTTGGGTCTGATTGGGGACTGGCGCAGACGCAACAACTGAGCCGGTCGCGTATTTGCTACATGCTGTAAACTTATCCCTGTATTGGTCAAGTCCCTTGCACCAAACCGCACAATTGTTCGCCAACGCTGAGTTGGCTTTACAACTGCGTTCATTGCACATGGATACGCAGTTCGAAGCATTTGAAGCCAACGCATCAAACGAGCCTGTATAAATAAGTAGCGATGCTCCCAGAATCAGATTTTTTTTGTAAGTCATGCGAGGATTCTCCTAGCGTTGAGCAAGCCATGTTTTGGGCAGGTCGAATGTGAATCGAACGTGCAATAAAACCGTATCCAACGTTTCCGGTTTAAATTTGACGGTTGTTGTACCGTTTTGTTTGATTTGACCATTGTAAAAGGCTTTGCGATATTCCGCGCCCAGCGTTACGGAACGGGAAAGAGCAAAATCAAACCCCAATCGACCGGCGAAAGCGGTTTGGGTATAGCTACTGCTGATACTATCGGCAGGTTGGCCCTGAATAATATAACCAAATTTAAATTTACGGGTTTCGATGCCTGCGCCTACATAACCTACAACGTCAGGACTCAGATAATAGCCAACCTTAAGAGCGGCGCCGAACGCCCCATTAGAGCTGGCTTGCGAAGGGCGTGAGGTGGCTCCATTGCTTAGGTAGTTAGGATCGCCACTCCTTTTGAAATCGCCAAAAAGGTAATCTGCCTCTAATCCCGCCATCAGATTGCACCACCGAAGCCTGTACCCTAACGAAAGATTCCCTAACGGCGTATTTTTTGCCAAATCGTATTTTCTCAGAACGGAAGGAACACCAGCAGCTTCATTTACTTTAAAATTAAACCGACTGTATCCAAAGCCTAAACCTGCGCCGGCGTTGAAGCTGTGAGTTATTTCTGCTGACTGCGCGCTAGACATTGCAATTGAAAGGCCTGTGATCAACAAGCCTGATTTAAATAATTTGCTCATCCCTGTTCTTCCTTTTTTATTTTTTTATAAAATTATGATTTCAACAAACTATAACAATTTTTAATAAAATGTAAAATAAATTTTTGCTCTTGTTTTTATGATAAACATGTGGATTTTTTTGGCGTACCTGCATAGAATACGGTAAATTTAAACAAACTTGAATGTTGAGACGCAATATGACGACTGTGTTGCTTGTGATTCATATTATGATTGCCATCGCCATGGTGAGCATGATCCTTCTTCAAAAGAATGAAGGAGGCGGTCCGGGGATAGGCGGCGGAACAATGGGGGGGCTGATGAGTACGCGCGGCACCGCCAATTTATTGACGCGAACCACCGCCGTTCTGGCGACCCTGTTCTTTTTATCGACATTAGGGTTGGCGATAATCTTTAAAGGAGGGAATAAATCCGGATCCATTCTCGATACGCCCGCCGCGGCTGTTCCCGTTGCGCCAATCGATTCCAAACGTGGAACCGCTCCTGTTTCTTCCGCACCCTCTGTGGCATCTGTGGCACGAACGGTTCCTATGGAAAAAGATGTCAGGAAAGAGAAAAGGAACGATGTTTCCGGTCGTCCTTCTTCTTCAGACAAGGAAAACAAGTAACCAGGCATGATTCGATATATTTTTGTTACGGGCGGCGTTCTTTCCTCTTTGGGGAAAGGTCTGGCGGCCGCTTCTCTGGCTGCGCTGCTTCAGGCGCGCGGATACAAGGTTCGTCTGCGCAAGTTCGAGCCTTATTTGAACGTCGACCCTGGCACAATGAGTCCCTATCAGCATGGGGAAGTCTATGTAACAGAAGATGGCGCAGAGACAGATCTGGACTTGGGTCATTATGAACGTTTTACAGGGGTTTCCTGTCGTCAGAGCGATGCTGTCACCACAGGCCGGATTTATTCCGACGTCATCGCCAGGGAACGTCGCGGGGATTATCTTGGCGCTACGGTTCAGGTCATCCCTCATATCACTGATGCGATCAAAGACTGTATTCGTGCCGACCTTGAACCTGACCTTGATTTCTTGATCTGTGAAGTCGGAGGAACGGTGGGCGACATCGAAAGTCTTCCTTATCTGGAAGCGTTTCGTCAATTTTCCAATGAGGAAGGCTCTCAACGTACGCTTTTCATTCATTTGACGCTTGTCCCTTATATTGCAAGCGCTGGCGAACTAAAAACAAAACCTTCGCAGCACTCGGTGAAAGAACTTCTTCATTTGGGAATTCAGCCTGATATTCTTTTGTGCCGTTGTGATCGTCCTATCCCGCAGGAGGCTAAATATAAACTTGCTCTTTTTTGTAATATCAAGCCGGAATGCGTTATTGAAGCCCTTGACGTGGATACGATCTACCAGGTGCCGATTTGTTATTCCGATGCCGGACTTGATATTCAGGTTTTAAGGCATTTTGATTTGGACGCGCAAAACAAACCCGCGCTGCACCGCTGGCATTCGATTGTTGATTGCCTTCATCATCCGCGCCAGGAGGTTACCATTGCGGTCGTCGGGAAATATGTGGCTCTCAGGGATGCTTATAAATCCTTGATTGAAGCCCTTTCGCATGGCGGCATTTCTCAAGACGTTCGCGTCAATATTGATTGGGTCGATGCTGAGGAGCTTGAGCAAACTGAATCTGAAGATGCCGTACTGCCCGCCGAAAAGATCCTCAAACGACTCCGGAATGCTCATGGTATTCTGGTGCCGGGAGGATATGGCGTGCGGGGAACGGAAGGCATGATCGGCGCCATACGCTACGCCCGCGAACATAAAGTTCCTTACTTGGGAATCTGTTTCGGGATGCAGCTTGCTATGATTGAGGTCGCCCGTTCTCTCCTGGACTTGAAAGAAGCGAGTAGCACCGAATTTGGCAGCACGCCTTGCCCTATCGTTGGATTGCTCACGGAATGGCGGAAAGGCGAGGCGTATGAACGCCGCGTCGCTGGCGGAAATCTGGGAGGGACGATGCGCCTGGGCTCCTATGAATGTCATTTGGAAACAAATACGCTTGCCCATTCCATCTACGGTCAAAAAGTGATTTGCGAACGACATCGGCACCGTTATGAAGTGAATATTGACTATCGTCCCCAGTTTGAGAAGTTAGGGATGATCTTTTCCGGTCTTTCGCCGGATGGTATTTTGCCAGAGATGGTAGAATTAAGGGATCATCCATGGTTTTTGGGAATGCAGTTTCATCCAGAATTGAAATCCCGCCCGTTTGAGCCGCACCCTGTTTTTAAGGCGTTTATTGCTGCCGCTGTAAAAAGGGGAGAGGAGACGCGACATATGAGGGACACTGAATGAGAAATAGAATGGGGAACTAAATGACGACGCAACATACCGTGACGATCGGCGATGTCGCCGTTAAGACCGTTCAGGTCAACAACACGATGCCTTTTGCTCTTATAGCGGGTCCTTGTGCGCTGGAAAGTCGCGCTCATGCTCTTGAAATGTCTCAAGCGCTTAAAGAACTTGCCGAACGACTAGGGATCAGCCTTGTCTACAAAACCTCTTTTGATAAAGCCAACCGTACCAGCGGTTCAGGCGAACGTGGACTGGGAATGGAAAAAAGCTTGCCCATCCTGGCGGAAATTCGCGAAACGATGCGGCTTCCCGTCATCACCGACGTGCATAGTGAATCACAATGTGCCGTCGTCGCGCAAGTCGCTGATGTTCTTCAGATTCCGGCATTCCTGTGTCGACAGACCGATCTTTTGAAGGCGGCTGCTCAAACGGGCAAGGCGATTCATGTTAAAAAAGGTCAGTTTCTTGCGCCATGGGATATGCACAATGTTGTGCATAAGCTTGAGTCTTTCGGAAACCGTCAGATCCTGCTGTGCGAACGCGGTGTGTCTTTTGGGTATAATACACTGGTTTCAGATATGCGCTCGTTGCCTGTTTTAAAGGAAACGGGTTATCCGGTTGTTTTTGATGCGACGCATTCTGTGCAGCAGCCAGGAGGGCAGGGGACGAAAAGCGGCGGTCAGCGAGAGTTCGTCGAGACGCTTGCCCGTGCAGCCGTTGCTGTGGGCGTGGCGGGCGTTTTCATCGAAACGCATCAGGATCCAGACCATGCGCCAAGCGATGGCCCAAATATGATTCCGCTTCGAGATCTGGAAAAATTATTAAAGGTGTTGATGGCTTTTGATCAACTTGCGAAGAACCTGGGTTCATAGATTGCCTTATGGTCGCAAAATGACTTTTTTCCTGTGATCCGATGCTCAAGTCTATTTGTATAGGCTGTGTATGCTGTGCTTCGGTTCTCGAAAAACAATCATTTTTTGCCTCGCAATCCGAATTCTGAAGAGAGATTCTGAATTATCTTTGGTGATCAAAGAAGTTTATGAAAAAATTTATGGAATGGGAAAAATGGGAAAGAAGGAGTTTACGGAATGAGCAGCATTATTGATATTTTTGCGCGTGAAATATTGGATTCTCGCGGAAATCCTACGGTAGAGGTTGAAGTCGTTCTGGATGATGGCGCCACGGGATGCGCGGCGGTTCCTTCCGGGGCTTCAACAGGCAAGCATGAAGCCGTCGAGCTGCGAGATGGCGACAAAAACCGTTATCTGGGAAAGGGTGTGACCAAGGCGATTGAAGGCATCAACAACGATATTTATGATGCGGTTGTTGGACATGTCGCCAGTGAACAACTTGCGATTGATCGGATGCTTGTCGAGTTGGACGGCACATCCAATAAGTCAAAATATGGCGCCAACGCATTGCTTGGGGTGAGTTTAGCCATCGCAAAAGCGGCTGCCAAATCTCAGGGGCAATCTCTTTTTCGTTATATAGGCGGTGTTCATGCATGTCAGCTTCCCATGCCGTTGATGAATATTCTGAATGGGGGAGCCCATGCAGACAACCCTATTGATATTCAGGAATTCATGATTGTTCCTGTGGGCGCTTCCACTTTTAAACAGGCCGTACAAATGGGTGCCGAAGTCTTTCATACTTTGAAAGCAGTCCTGTCGGGGGCCGGTCATAATACGAATGTGGGTGACGAGGGAGGATTTGCTCCTGCTCTCAAGGGAACTCACGAGGCTTTAGGCTTTATGATGACCGCAATTGAGAAAGCGGGCTATCGTCCAGGTGAGCAAATCGCCTTGGCTCTTGATGTCGCGGCTTCTGAACTGTATCAGGATGGGAAGTATGTCCTGGAAGGAGAGAACAAGACTCTGGATGCCGAAGGGCTTGTGCATTATTATGGGGATTTGGTTGCAAACTATCCGATTATTTCCATCGAAGACGGTATGGCTGAAGATGATTTTGAAGGGTGGGCGCTTCTCAATGAAAAGTTGGGTCGGAAGATTCAACTTGTGGGCGACGATCTTTTCGTGACGAATGTCAATCGCCTCAAGCAGGGGATTCAGGACAAGCTCGCGAATTCAATTTTAATCAAGGTCAATCAGATTGGTACCCTGACGGAAACGCTTGATGCTGTTGAGATGGCGCATAAGGCTCGATTTACAGCCGTTATGTCCCACCGTTCAGGCGAAACGGAAGATACCACGATTGCGGATCTGGCTGTTGCGACGAATTGTGGACAGATCAAAACGGGTGCTCTCTCGCGTTCGGATCGCGTTGCAAAATATAATCAGCTTTTGCGTATTGAAGATGAACTGGGGGCGGACGCTCGTTTTTGTCCTCAAGAGATTCTAAAATCTGGTTTGGCAATCGCTTGATAAATCCTGCGGCGGCGTACCTGAAGACTTATTGCCTGGCCTAAATCTGAGGACATGAGCAGGGTGAATCTCGATCTTCAACGCCTCCAGATTTTAAAAACAGTAAATAGACCCGACGAAGGATCTGTTTACTGTTTATTTCCTTTGCAATGGTAGGGTGCAAAGCGTCTTTGTCACAAATTGGGGAGGATTTTTATGAAAGAGAGACTTTTTTGGCAGAGAATTGTATGGGTGTTGTTTTTCTTTAGCCAAAGCCAAATAAGTCACGGGTCTTTTCTGGTCGAAGAAGAACAGAGTAATCTCCCTATATCCTCTGCTTCAGATTATGAAATTGCGCGTCTTGTTCAAGAAGAGGAAAATAAAAATATTTCTGCACCGTATATTGCCAAGTCAAACATTTGTGACTTAGAGGCAGCTGATCGACAAAAGTTAGTTGATTTAAGCAAACGTCTGTCCAAATTCCCACAAGGAACAGACGTACATCACTTTAACAAAAACTTTGCAAAAGAAGCCTATCAGAAAGTTTATTCAATTGATCAAAAAACGTTTTGCTCATCGTCCGCTCTTTCGCTTCTGAAAATTCGGGAAGAAATCAACCTGTCTTATGGGATGGATGAGCAATTCAAACGTCAACACCAGACACATATTATAAAAACTTTTAATATTATTTCAAAAATTCCTTCGGCTCAAACTATCGAGCCTGAAACGCGAACAAATCTTCTTCAGCTTTTGTCGAGGGTATGGAATCTGGCACAAAAAATAGATCAGCGTTTTGACCCTGGCATGAAACAATTTTTTCATTACCGAAATCTGGTGCTGGTTGGTCTTGCCGATAACATCAGTCAAGGGGGAGGGTGTCACGCAGGGATTGCCGGACGTCTGATTCAAAATTATGTCACGCTCAGCTTGTATTACTTCAATATTCTTTTGTGATGACGTGACATATGCCCAGAGGATTTCAGGGTTTGGGGCATGAGAGAAGTCTATTCATGAAGTTTCATGAAGGGCATTGAAGAGCATAAAGCCTTTATCAAAAACCGCTCTCAGAGGATCTGGGTAATCTTTTGTCCTGTTTTTGCGGTGTCCTCCAGAAATATTTCCAGTCCTTTGTCGGTGAGAGGATGCGCGTACATCTGTTTAAAAACTTTGCCAGGAACAGTGACAACGTGTACTCCTGCCTTTGCGGCTTGCACCACATGCAAAGGATGACGGATGGAAGCGGCCAGAACTTGGGTGGTCAGTGATGGATAATTTTGATAAATTTGGCAAATTTCCTCGATCAGCAAAAGACCATCAAAGCTGATATCATCCAGACGCCCTATAAAAGGAGAAACAAAGGTTGCCCCCGCCTTGGCGGCCAACAGCGCTTGCGCAGGCGAAAAACAGAGCGTAACATTAACACCGATATTTTGTTCCCTGAAGGATTTGCACGCTTTCAACCCTTCTTTGGTCAAAGGTACTTTGATGACGACATTTGGGGCGATTTTACTGAGCGCAAACCCTTCTTTCAGCATGTCTTCACAGGTTATGGCCAGCACTTCCGCACTAACGGGCCCCGGAACAAGGTCACAAATCCCGGCGATGACTTTTTTGATATCCTGGCCGGACCTGGCAATAAGAGAGGGATTGGTCGTCACGCCATCAATTAACCCGGTTTGGGTCAGCTCTCTTATCTCCTGAATGTCCGCGCTGTCGAGAAAAATTTTCATCTTGCAGTTCCTGTGTTTGCAGAGTTTAACTAGTGTCATTATCATTCAAGTTCTGCGAGTATATCAGAGTGTCTCATCAAAAAGAAAGTCCAGATCAGCGTATCGGCGTTATTCTTCCTGTTCCTGTGGGACAAGTTTATGATTATCTTGTCCCCTCCTCTTTAAAGGCTTGCCCCGGGAATATTGTCACCGTCGAATTTGGTCGCCAGAAACTTCAGGGGCTTGTGTGGCATGAAGAACGGGAGGCGGATATCTCGGTCTCAAAACTTAAATATATTTCCGATGTTATCCCTGATATCTCTTTCAGTCCGGAAAATTTGCGGTTTTTAAAATGGGCTGCTTCTTATACTATGGCTCCTTTAGGGGCGATTTTGAAAATGATGGTGAGTGTTCCAAACATTTTTACGCCTCTTAAACGTCCGCGCCTTCAACTTTCTCCTCTTGGGGATCCAGACATCAATTTCAGTACGCGCGTCTTTAATCCTCAGCAGAAAGAGGCGATCGCATTTATCAAAAACCAGATCAGCAAGGGCTATTCGGTGACTTTGCTTGACGGCATCACAGGGTCGGGAAAGACGGAGGTTTATCTGGACGTCTTGAGCGAATGCCTGGCAAAAGAACAGCAAGCCTTGATTCTCTTGCCGCAAATTGCGCTCGCACCTCAAATCGCCGATCGATTTGAAAAACGGTTTGGCGTCTCTCCGACCCTCTGGCATTCCAGTTTGACACAATCTCAGAGACGCATCTCGTGGAAACGGATTTGTTCGGGTCAGGCTAAAGTTGTGATTGGCGCGCGTTCTTCTCTTTTTCTGCCCTATGCGCATTTGGGAATGATTGTCGTAGATGAAGAACATGATCATGCCTATAAACAGGAAGAAGGCATTATTTATCAGGGGCGAGATTTGGCTGTCGCGCGGGCTTATCTGGGACAGATTCCTTGTATATTGGCTTCGGCGACGCCTTCGCTTGAAACGGTTTATAATTGTGAAACAGGCCGTTATCATCGCATTCGACTGGAGTCGCGCTATGGTGTGGCACAATTTCCTGTCGTTAGTCTTGTTGATTTACGGGAACGCACGCGCCAGAAAGAGGGAAAGTACTGGATTTCAACGCCTCTGGCCATCAGACTTGAGGAAACGGTCGCGGTAGGCGAGCAAGCCTTGATTTACCTGAATCGCCGGGGCTATGCGCCCCTTACCCTTTGTCGGGCATGCGGAGAAAGGCTCCAATGCCCGTATTGTTCGGCATGGTTGGTCGATCATCGAAAATATGGCCGGTTTCTTTGTCATTATTGTGGTCATGGGGTGAACCTTGCTACAACTTGCCAGAAATGCGGCGCAGAAGATGCCCTGGTGGCTTGTGGGCCAGGCGTCGAACGGATCGTGGAAGAAATTGCCGCACGTTTCCCTTCTTTTCGTACAGCCATGATCTCAAGCGATACCGTGGAAGACGCGGACGCCATGGCTCACATCGCGGCAAAAATCAATAACCATGACATAGATGTCATTATTGGAACGCAAATGATCGCCAAAGGTCATCATTTTCCTGACTTGACTCTGGTAGGCGTCATTGATGCGGATTTGGGACTTTCGGGAGGTGATTTAAGAGCCAGTGAAAAAACCTATCAGCTGTTGCATCAAGTCGCGGGACGTGCGGGGAGAGAACAAAAACCAGGACACGTTTATCTTCAAACCTATACGCCTGATCATCCTGTTCTGGCTTCACTTATATCGGGGGATCGAGACGCTTTTATGTCCCAGGAAATGGAAGCCCGTAAAAGAGGGAACATGCCGCCCTTTGCAAGGCTTGCTTCGCTGATTTTTTCAAGTTTCCATCGTGAAAATGTTGAAGCGACGGCGCGCGCTTTCATGCGTTGTGCGCCGCGCGCGCCAGATATCCTTGTCCTCGGTCCCGCGCCCGCGCCTCTGTCCATCATTCGAGGGAAACATCGGTGGCGGATATTACTAAGGACGCCTCGAACACTATCGATTCAGTCTGTTATTCGTCACTGGATGAAACAAGTCAAAATTCCTTCCAGTGTGAAGGTAAAAATTGATATTGATCCATACTCCTTTTTATAAGCAAGGTTACAAGGAACATGTTTCCTTTAATCGCCAGAAAAAGAACTTCGTTTATATGATTTTTCTTTGTCGAAGCAGGTAGAGAGGGATTCCACTCAACGTAAAGAAACTGGCAAACAAAAGAGTCTCAAAGGGTGTAGAACTGATGGCCCATATACAAAAAGCCAAAGCGACTCCGCCGCACATCCATTGCCAGAGCGACGGTGAGGCTTTTTGAGCATGGCTTTTCAGTATTTTTAAAAAAGCCAATGCGCAAATGACATAGATGAACAGAAATGACGTCACTGAAAAATCAATGATTTTGTTGATTTGATGAGAGAGGTTTTCATCAAGCGTAAAAACCAGAAGCGGAATAATACACGAGCAACTGATGACAAGGCTCCAAAAGGGTGCGCCATAACGATTTCGCCGCGCAAAAAATGCCGGCATCAATCCATCCTGGGCAAGTCCCAAAGCAATTTGTCCGCTTGCCAGCATCCATGCGTTGAGAGTCCCAATACATACAATCGAAGCAATCAGAGAAATAGCAAGATGCCAGTTTCCTCCGAAAACCACACGTGCGACATCGGCATAGGGCGCTTTAGAGTTCGCCAACTCATGTCCGGGAATCACGCCCATAATGCTCAGGCTGTTCATAAAATATAAAATCGCCACGGAAAGCGTTCCAAGAATCACGGCGCGTGGAATTGTTCTGGAAGGGTTTTCAATGGAATCCGCAGGTGTTGTTGCCGACTCAAGGCCGATGAATCCCCATAAAGTCAACAAGGTGACGTGACTAAGGATGTGATGAACGCTCATTTGAGATGCGACTTCTCCGTAGGTAAAGTTCTTAACGTCAAAAAAGAAAAGCGCCAGGAGAGGCATCAATAAAAGCGGAATAATTTTAAGATTCGTCAGAAAAAATTCGGCAAGACCGGCCACTTTTACACCTCTGAAATTAAGAGCGGTGATGACCAGAAGGAGACCGACTTGCAGATATAAATGAACCATGGAGGAATGATTCCCGATCAAAGGCGTCAGGTAACTAATGCTCGCCGTCACCACAGCCGTAGAACTCACCCATGAGATAACCCAATAAGTCCAGCCTGTAAAAAAAGCGACTCTGGGGCCGAACGCTTCCTGAACGTAGGCATGAGGTCCGCCTGTGCGAGGAAATTTTGCGCAAAGCTGGGCAAAAACCAAAGCAAGAATAATAGCGCCAATCCCTGAAATTACCCATCCTCCCAGGCTTAAAACACCATAGGGCGCCAGGTTGGCTGGCAACATAAAAACACCTGATCCGATCTGGCTTCCTGTCACCAATCCAAAAACAGACCAAAAACCGAGTTTGTTAGACATCTGATATTCTCCGTCTCGAAGATAAAAATTCATCAAAAAACACAAACAATGCAAATAAAATATGAAAAAATTAAGGAATAATCATTTATGCGTCTGGATAACGCTTTCGAGAAGAAGAAATAAAGATGTGTAAAGGTATTATATGCACAGGAAAAACACTCCAGTAACAGCACTACATCAGCTTACCTAGGAAAGTCAAGTTTTTTTATATCCTCAACGCCCTAAAGGATTTCAAAGTGTGAGGGGTTGAATATCTTGAAATTCTTTGAGTATGCTATAAGCCCATTTAGAATTGCCGAGAACTCAAAACCTGCCTCATATCTCCCCCGCTTGCGTGGTAATCTTCCAAAAGTTTTTGGGCGGCTGTCTTGCCTGAGCGGATGATGTCTTCCACATACGCAAGATAAATAGACTCGTCCTGACCAGACTGATTCTTAAGAGCGCGCCGATCAAGGCCCTCTCGTGCAAGAGAAAGACAGACACGCGCGATCTCCTGAAAACTTTGTCCCCGCAAGGATGTCGCGAGTCCCTCTTTGGCTACCTTTTGATAAAGCATTTGCAGGTCTTCCACTGTCCATTCGCTTACGAGATCACACGCCGCGTTCAGGGACTGTTCATCATACAAAAGCCCTGTCCAGAAAGCGGGCAAAGCATTCACATGCGCCTCGGATCCGGCATCCGCTCCGCGCATCTCAAGATATCGCTTGAGTCTGACTTCAGGAAAAGCAACCGTCAGGTGATCATGCCAATCCTGTAACGTCGCGAGGTGTCCGGGATAAGCCGGCAGCGATCCCCGCAAAAAATCTTTAAAGGATTGCCCGGCAGCATCAATATATTTTCCTTTTCGATAAACAAAATACATGGGTACGTCCAGCATATAGTCTATATAACGTTCAAATCCCATGGACTCTTCAAATACGAAATTGAGCAAACCGCATCTGTCGGGATCAGTGTGTGCCCAGATAAACCGGCGGAAGCACTCAAAGCCGTTCGGCTGGCCCTGGCTGAGAGAGGAATTTGCAAAAAGAGCTGTCGCGACGGGTTGAAGCGCAAGACCAAGGCGAAACTTGCGCACCATATCCTGTTCCGACGAAAAATCGAGATTGACCTGAACAGTACACGTGCTGGTCATCATATCAAGACCATGTTTGCCCTTTTCAGGCATGTACGCCCGCATGATGCGATAGCGATCTTTCGGCATCCAAGGAAGTTCATCGCGTTTTGAAACAGGATCACAACCGAGGCCTGTCGCTATGAAACCCAGAGGTTCAATGATCCGTTTCACCTCTTTGAGATGATCATGAAGTTCTTTTGCCGTTTCATGGAGAGAGCGAAGGGGGGATCCTGACAATTCCAGCTGCCCGGCGGGTTCCAGAGAGACAGAGGCTGAACCTTTTTGAAGGGCAATCAGGACATCGTCTTCAAAAATGGGGCGCCACCCAAAATCTTGAAGTCCATAGAGAATCTTTCGAATTCCTTCTTCATAAGAAGCACGTTTTAAGGTTATCTGATCAAAGATAAATTTCTCATGCTCGACGCCGATTCTAAATGCAGCGACAGGTCTGCACCCTTGCATCAGATCCTTGATAAGGTCATCTTTTGAAGTGACGGGAAAATTTTCCTCCATTGAACGGAAACCCTTCTTTTGTTTTCTTGAATATACCCTTCGTTCTTCTCGGCGATGTCGTACCCTTCGTCTTTCGAGTTGTGGGAGAATGTGTTGGATGTCGTTGCTAATCTTCCCTGCTCATAACGTTGCTGGAGCCTCACCGCGTATCCGCTCTCTGCTTCTCAATCCTGAAATCCTTTACGTATATCATGTTATCATATGGATTCTTTGAGATATGTACACTATATTCAACACATAGGGTGATTTTTATACCCCCCCATCTTTCAAAAGCCGGGGTGTTGGAGATCTGAATTTCTCCTACTCACAACACTGCGCAGGATTCGTCACGCATCCGCCGCCTCTGCTGCCCCAAGTTTTGAAATCCTTTGGGTATGTACGTATATTCAACTCTTGAAAGGCGCAGGGTTAAAAGCAGGATTAAAAAATGACAGGTTTCGGGAAAAGACTGATTTTTGGATTCGTTGGATGTGACCCCGAAGATGAAGAAGCAAGACGATTGCGAAGCTGCCTCAGGGATGAGCTGATCGGCGGCGTCATTCTTTTTGCGCATAATATTCGTGATCCTCGGCAAGTCTATGAACTGATCCAAAGCTTTTATGAAGCTTCGTCTAACGCAATAAACAAACCTTTGATTGCGGTCGATCAGGAGGGGGGGCGTGTGCAACGTTTAAACTCTGGAAATGGCTTTCATGATTTCCCTTCTGCCCAGCAAATGGCCGCCCGCTACACACCACAGCAAGCCTATGAAAAATATACGGAAATGGCAAAAGACATAAGGGCGGCCGGATTTAATGTTAATTTTGCTCCTGTCGTTGATCTGGATCATGAAAAGCCTTCAGGTCAGCCCTGCCCCGTCATTGGCGCCCTGGGGCGCAGTTATGGGACTGAAGTGCCGCAAGTCGTTGAGTATGCGCACGCGTTTGTCAGAGCGCATCGCCAGCAAGGCATCCTGACGTGTTTAAAGCATTATCCAGGTCATGGATTTGCGGCAAAAGACAGCCATAAAGGGCTTGTCGACATTACACAAACCCATCGTCCGATGGAAGAACAGCCGTTTAAGGAGTTGGTAAAAAATGGCGATGCCGATATGGTGATGGTTGCTCATCTCGTGAACCGACAGGAAGACGCGGACTATCCCGCAAGCCTCTCGCCAAAAACGTTGAAAGATTTAAGGACTTATTATGAAGGAATCACCGTATCGGATGACTTGCACATGGGAGCGATTATCCAGCATTTCAGTCTGGAAGAAGCGCTTCGACAGACGCTTTTAGCGGAGGTTGATCTTTTGGTATTCTCTAACAATCCAAAAGCGTCAGGAGGAAAAACAGTTTTTCAGGAATCATTCACCCTTGTTGAAAAGATACATCGTATCGTTGAAAATCTGTTTCAAACAGGAACGGTTTCGGGACATTTTTTTCATGCCTCTTGTCAGCGTTTGAAAAAGTTAAAAGAAAAACTTGCGGTTGTGATGCATCCCGTCAACGATCAAAACTAGACCTTTTGGATAACCTATATCTGGTGGGCGCTTTTGTTGTTATACCCGTCGTCTTTCAAAATCCGGTTATGCAAAAGGTCTGCTGAACGCCTCATCATTTCCTTTTTTTCCTTTTATGCAAGAAGTCTGTTTTCTTTCTCAGGGCTTGAATTCTTTCGAATATTAAAGAACAAAAGAAGGTTGGCTGAAATAAAGATGGAAGAAAACGCTCCAAAAACGATTCCTACCAGGATGGGAATACAAAAGGAGCGAACGACGTGACCACCGAAAAGGCACAGGGCCAGCAAAGAGGTTAGCGTTGTCCCCACGGTCAGAATTGTTCGTGAGAGAGTCTCGTTCGTCGATAGGTTGATGATATCCGCAATCGACATTTTTTTATATTTGCGTAAATTTTCTCGAATACGATCGTAGATCACGACTGAATCATTGATAGAATAACCAATCGTCGTCAGAAGAGAAATAAAAGCCGTGTCATTAAATTCAAAACTGAAAACAGAATAAAAACCCATAACTGTAATCGTATCATGAATAAGGGCTAGAATACCGCACAGACCAAAATGCCATTCAAAACGAATCCAGATATAGACCAACATTCCTGCAAGCGCGAAAACAACCGCCAGAATACCGTTTTCAATCAGATCCTTACTCACTTTGGCGCCGACCGTCTCTACGCGACGATAATCCACTTGGTCTCCAAGGCTTGCCTTGATTTTTTGTAGCGCTGCGGCTTGGGCCTGTTCATCCCCTTTTTGGCGTTCAACCCGAATGAGAAGATCGTTTTCGCTGCCAAATTCCTGTAATTTGACATCGCCAATCTCAAGCGCCTGAAGCGTGAGACGCATAGCCCCCAGGTCTGGCTTTTCAGGCATCCGCGCCTCGATCAAAAAACCGCCTTTAAAGTCAATGCCTAAATTCAGACCTTTAAACGCAAGACTTCCCAGGGAAAGCACAATCACCATGATTGAAAATGCGTAAACGATATAGCGTATGCCAACAAAATCAATTTTTGTGTCGTAGGGAATAAGGGTTAAGCCTCGCATTTTTGCTTTATCCTCTCTCTCAAATAGACAATGTTTTGGGTTTAAACCAATGTATCCCATATATGACGATCAACCGGCTTAGAGTGATCGCTGTAAACATTGAGACAACAATTCCGATAGACAGCGTCACACCAAATCCCTTGACAGGGCCGGTGCCAAAGAAAAAGAGCGCCCCCGCACCAATCAGGGTTGTGATGTTTGAATCCAGAATTGTTGCCATCGCGCGTTTATAGCCCGCTTCAACCGCCTGATATATTCGCCGCCCAAGGCGCAGCTCTTCCTTGATGCGTTCGTTAATCAGAACATTGGCGTCAACTGCCATGCCCATTGTCAGGGCGATACCGGCAATGCCGGGCAGTGTGAGCGTTGCCCCCGCGATGGAAAGCGCCGCGATCAGCAAAATCAGGTTAAACACCATCGCAATATTGGCAACCACCCCGAAAAGCGCATAAGCCACCACCATGAACAGGGCAACCATCATCACTGAAAGAAGGGTGGCGTATTTGCCGGCATGAACGGAGTCCGCTCCCAGATCAGGTCCTACCGTACGTTCTTCCAGAACGGTTAAAGGAGCGACAAGCGCGCCCGCCCGCATCAGAAGAGCGAGATCATTCGCTTCCTGGACTGTAAAATTACCTTGAATGACGCCATTTCCCTGAATCGTCGAGTTAATTCGGGGAGCACTGATGACTTTGTTGTCTAAAACGATGGCAAGACGCTTGCCGATATTTCTTGATGTGATCTCGCCGAATTTTCTGGCGCCGTAACTGTCGAATCTAAAGCTGACTTGAGGGCGCTGATACTCGTCAAAATGAACGCCCGCGTCAACAAGATTTTCTCCACCCAAAAGAACCGTTTTACGGACGACATAGTAAGTTGTTTTGTCTTTGACTTTTTCATCTCCGGGGAGGATCTCGGCGCCTGGCGGAGGGATAACTCCCGGTGAACTGACTTCTGGCATGTCGCTGTCCAGCAATCTGAAAGTCATCTTTGCGGTTTTGCCCAGTAATGTTTTGACGCGGCCGGGGTCTTCAATACCAGGAAGCTGTATAAGGATGCGATCATCTCCCTGGCGTTGAATCAAAGGCTCGCGGGTTCCTGTTTCATCGATGCGACGCCGCACTATTTCGATAGACTGATCTACAATATGCTTTTTTCTTGCCGCAAGGGAGGAGGATGTAAATTGAACGGACATCGTGCCTTCTTTATGCGTCACTTCCAAATCGCGATCCGTTTGTTGAATGGCTCTCTCCGCTTTGGAAGCGTCAGCCTGATTTCGTAATTTGAAGGTAACGCTTACTCCTGACAGCCCCAAATCTATATAGCCTATTTTCTCGGCGCGTAAAGCTTTACGCACACCTTCCAGAACAAAGTTCAAACGATCATGCAACCCCGTTTTAAGATCCACCTCAAGCAGAAGATGAGATCCCCCTTGAAGGTCAAGTCCCAGATTGACAGTTTGTGTGGGAAACCACGAAGGCAGTCGATCAAGCGTTTGAGGGCTTAATGCATTCGGAAGCGCCAGCAAAGTCCCCAGGGCGCAGATCATTAACACACAAAACGTTTTCCATAAAGATTGCTGGCTCATAGAGATGTCTCCCGGTTGTCTTGTTATGTGGACTTACTCGTTTTTTTCCGGGAAGCAGCTGATTTTTTTGCAGGACTTTTTTTTGTTTCATCACTTGCCGAGGTATGAATGGAATCGCCCTCAGGGGATTGAGCTTTTAAAGGTTCAGTCTTTGCAAGGACTTGAGTGATCGTCGCCTTCGCAACACGCACCCGCACATTCTCAGCGATTTCCACTTGAATTTCCTGATTGTTTTCTATTTTGGAAACAGTACCGATGATCCCTCCCGCTGTCAGCACGCGGTCTCCTCGCCGAAGCGCTTCAAGCATATCCCGATGCTGCTTTGCTTTCTTGCTTTGCGGACGTAAAATCAGGAAGTACATAAGCAAAAATACCAGAATGATTGGTGCGAAGTTCATGACTTCCGGACTTATAAATGAAAAAGGGTGGGCATGAGCTGGCGGAAACAGCAAATTTAAAGGGGATCCAATTAATTCCAGCAGTTGAGTCATTTGATCCGACATAATTTCTACTCTCTTTCTCGTTTTTATCTGTTATTTCTATTCCAAGTATTGCAACGGGTCAACCACTGTTGATTTTTTCCTTAATTCAAAATGTAACTGCGAAGAGCGTACATTGCCTGTATCACCCACCAAGGCAATCCGATCGCCCTGGTTTACCGTCTGGCCTCGCTTGACAAAAATTTTTGCGCAATGACCATAAGCGCTCATCCATCCGCCGGGGTGTTTTAAGAGCACAAGATTCCCAAAACCCTGCATTTCATTGCCTTCATAAACCACGATGCCGTTTTCTGCGGCAACAATCGGGGTATCTCTGGGTGCGGCGATGTTAATCCCGTCGTTTTTCATCTTTCCGTCTCCTTGGCTGAAGTGACTCAAGATTTTTCCCTTGAGAGGCCAACGAAATTTACCGGAATGACCAGAAGGTTTTTCAGGCTGTTCAACTTGTTTGGCTGGTGAGGGTTTTTCCTCTTCTTCGGTTTCTTCATCAAGGGAGGTCGTTTTTTTAACGGCACCTTTCTTTTTAACTTCTTCCACTCTCTTTTCTTGTTCCTGTTTTTTCTTTTTTCCGGAAGGAGGTGTTATCTCTTCAAGGGAGGAGAATTTATCCTCAAGTTCTTTTTCGCGCTCGGCAATTGACAGTTTCTTTCGTTTCGGTTTTTGAAGGGGAAGGATATCGTCTTCCTTTTCAAAAACGGTGTCAGAACCAGTCCCTGGGAGAGGCGCTTTTTCTTGGGGAGATTCGATGTCTTCGGACATCTCAACAGAAGACGCCTCAAGCAGCGGCCGTGGTTTGGGTGTAACGCCTTCCGGAAGTTTCAAATTTTGCCCAGGGAAAATATGATAGGGAGGCAACAACTTGTTTCGCGCGATGATCTCTGCTTGTTGAATGCCGTATCGTTCCGAGATTGATCGTATATTCTCTCCTTGCTGAACAACAATGATCTGTTCCACTTGAAGGGGAGGGGCAATCTCAGGTCGAGGTGCGACCACCGTTACAGGGGCGCCTGATCCATAAGATACAGGCGCGGGAGGCTCGGCTCTTTTTGAACAGGAGACTAAAATGACAATCAGAGAAAGAAGAGCAATAGTCGTTTTCATGATTAGAGGAAAGCAAGTTTAAGGGTTTCCAAAGTTGAACGATGGGTCAGGTCCAGGTGAAGGGGGGTAATCGCAATCGCGCCCTGGTGAATCGCTTCAAGATCTGTTTCTTCTTCGGTGGGTGAATCGTCGCGGTTTGCACCGATCCAGAAGAAAGATCTGCCGTGTGGATCTTTCCATTTGACAAGATTATCGTTAATGTTGCGCAGACCCTGGCGCACCACCCTCACACCTTGTATCCTGTCAATGGAAACGTCAGGAAAATTGATATTAATCAATACATTATGTGGCCAAGTCTGGGAGATCAGCTTCTTGATCAAGTCGGGTCCGTAGCGACGCGCGGGATCGTATGCGCCTGCGTCTTCCTGATCATGGGACAGCGATTGACTTAAAGCGATGGCAGGAATGCCTAAAAGGGTCGCTTCCATAGCGGCCGCCACTGTTCCGGAATATGTCACGTCTTCTCCCAAATTAGCGCCGTGATTGACGCCTGACAAAACCAGATCGGGACGGCGGTCTGTCAATATCTTGTTGAGCGCGATCATCACACAATCTGTTGGCGTGCCATTTACAGTATATCTTTTTTGGCTCAACTCACGCAGGCGAAGAGGCCGGCCAATCGAAAGAGAATGAGCCGCGCCACTTTGTTCATTCTCAGGCGCCAAAATCCAGATATCATCTGTGATGGTGAGGGCAATTTCTTCCAGAACTTTGAGTCCGGGAGCGTGGATGCCGTCATCATTGGACAGAAGAATACGAAGAGGAGCGTTCATAGGTTTAATCATCGAGAGGAATCCTTTAAGTCAAGAGAAATTTCTTTAATGCCGTTCATATAAGGCTGTAATACCTTGGGAATCGTGATAGATCCATCGCTATTCTGATAATTCTCAAGTACAGCGATCAAGGCTCGTCCCACTGCAACGCCTGAACCATTGAGCGTATGCACAAATTCAGTGCCGCTTTTGGTTGCTGTCTCATTTTGAGGGCGGAAACGAGCTTGCATCCGGCGTGCCTGGTAATCGCCACAATTCGAGCAGCTTGAGATTTCGCGATACGTTTCTTCTCCCGGAAGCCAAACTTCAAGATCATAAGTGCGACGAGACGTGCGGCCCGTGTCTCCTGATGTCAATAGCATCACGCGATAAGGAATATCAAGGCGTTGCAGAACAGTTTCTGCAGCCTTCACCATGCGTTGATGTTCTGCCTCGGCTTTGTCTGGATGAACGATGCTGACCAGTTCCACTTTAAGAAATTGATGTTGACGTATCATGCCGCGAGTGTCGCGACCTGCGGCGCCGGCTTCTGAACGAAAACAGGGTGTAAAAGCCGTGAATCGAAGGGGGAGACTTTCTCCTGCCAAAATCGTTTCGCGAACCAGGTTCGTCAGGGAGACTTCAGCTGTGGGAATCAACCATCGTCCATCGGTCGTTTGAAAGAGATCCTGGGTGAATTTGGGGAGCTGGCCTGTTCCATAGACCGCTTCATCGCGTACCAGGAAAGGAGGAGCCACTTCCTGATAGCCAAATTCCTGCGTGTGAAGATCGAGCATAAACTGCGCCAACGCTCGCTCCATCCGCGCCAACGCCCCTTTGAGGATGACAAAACGCGCCCCTGAAATTTTGGCTGCCGTCTCAAAATCCATTAAACCCAGTTTTTCTCCCAATGCATAGTGCGGCAGTGGCGTAAAGTCAAAGGTGCGTGGCGTCCCCCATCGTCGAATTTCCAGATTGTCTGACTCATCTCGCCCTTCAGGAACGATATCGTCCAGAATATTGGGAAGGTGGGTTAAGATAAGGTGGAGACGGTCGGCATACTGGCGCTCTTCCTCTTCCAGGAGTGGTATAGTTTCTTTAACGGTCGCGGCTTGTTGTGCCAGATCGATCGCGTCCTTGCCTTGACGTTTTGCCTCTCCAATCGCTTTTGCGAGCGTGTTGCGTTCATTTTGCAGTTCTTGCAGTCGTGTTTGCGCGTTTCGACGCAAGGTGTCGAGGTCGATAATTTGGGCGCTCATCGGTTCTTGATGGCGTCGTTTCAGGCTATTGTCAAAGATCTTGGGGTGCTCTCTGATCCACTTAATATCCAGCATCTGTTATCCCTTGTCCCTTAACTGTTCCTCAACCTTTTAACTCTGTGAAGATGAATCTGTCAAAGTATTCATTTTCTCTGAAAATCGAACAATCAGTATAGCGATTTCATACAAAAAATACAAAGGTAAAGCGAGTCCCAACATACTGAGGATATCCGGAGGGGTCATGATGGCTGCGACAATTAAAATAAGCAAAAATGCGTATCGCCGGCTTTTGACCAGCATTCGGGCTTTGATGAGACCTACCCGTCCCAGAAGGATAAGGGCTATGGGCAAAAGGAAAGAAATCCCGAAAGCCAGGATCAATTGCATCACGATCGCAAGATATTCGCTGATTCTTGCTTCCAGTTGAATGGGTAAGGCTCCTTCAAGTCGCGGTGTCTCGAAATGAAGGAAGAATCGCCAGGCAGGGGGGATAATAAGATAGTACGCAAAGGCGGCTCCTGATAAAAATAAAAGCGGCGTCGCCATCAAAAAAGGCAAAAAAACCCGTTTTTCCAGAGGATAAAGGCCAGGCGCGATAAAAAGCCACAACTGAATGGCAAACAAAGGAAATGTCACCAGAGAGGCCGCGAAGAGTGAGACTTTGAGATATGTCATGAAAGCTTCCGTCAGTCCCGTGTAAATAAGACGACGATCGACTTGACCTTCAAAAGCGGCGGCTAAAGGTTTTATCAGAAAGGCAAAGATTTCATGGGAAAATTGATAGCATCCCAAAAAGGCGATAAAAAAACTGAAAACAACCCACAGCAGCCGACGTCTCAGTTCTATGAGATGATCAATAAGAGGCGAGAGCGTCGCCGTCGAAGATTCAAAAATTTCCATACTTACGCTTTGGCGGAGAGGAAGTTATTCTCTCGCTTTCATCCAGATCTTGAGCTTGCTTGATGATGCTGTCATTAGTTGATTTATGATATTCTTCAAATTTTCCTTCCTGAACATAGTGATCCAGGCTTTGGCGCAAACTTGCACTCAGGAGATGAATTTTTTGAGACCACCGACCAAGGTTCCGCAGCACATTCGGCATCTCTTTTGGGCTAATTAAGATAAGAGCGGCGACCACGATGATAAAAAACTCGCCAAGGCTACCCCATTCCAGCATGGATGCTTTCTCTTAAATCATTTTTTGAGGTTAGTATTGTCATCTTTAGACAGGGCAGAGGGAGGGGGCGTATCCTCTTCCGAGAGCCCTTTTTTAAACGCTCGGATGCCGCGGGCGAAGTCGCTCATGACCTGGGGCAAGCGGCCTGCGCCAAAAAGGAGAAGAGCTGCGAAAATCACCAAAAGCAGATGACTTGTGCTAAGACCCATGATGTTAACTCCTCGTTTCCCCGACATTATACCACTCCCCCCCCATCTTTCAATAGACTTCTTGCCTGGCCTGAATCTGGCGGGCGCTTTTATACCCTTCGCCTTTTTAATAGGAGCAGGGAAGAATAAAGCAGAAGCAGAGAAAAATAAAATCTTTCGATGGTCTGTTGCTTTTGCTAATGTTCAGGGCAGAAGTTGTCTTGCAAAGTGGCATTCACCCCTATCTGGCATAAGGATACAGGTTCCTGAATCATGTTCAAGGATCAATCGAATCAACTGAGAATCCTTCCTCCGACCGAAGGTACGCTTGAAAAAGCGGCGCGATTACTTTTTGAAGGCGAACTGGTAGCCATTCCAACCGAAACAGTTTATGGTTTGGCGGCTGATGCCACGAATGATGCCGCGGTTGCCAAAATTTACAGCTTGAAAAAGCGCCCCCAATTTAATCCTCTTATTATTCATTTTGCTGAAGTGGAGCAGATTAAACCACATGTGGAATGGAATGAAATGGCTGAAAAGCTTGCTCATACGTTTTGGCCAGGTCCCTTGACGCTTGTTTTGAAGAAAAAAAGCAGTTCTTCGCTTTCTCTTCTCGCAACGGCGGGTCTCGAAACGGTAGGCGTCAGAATACCGCATCATGAAGTCACATCCTTGCTCATTCAAAGAGCAGGAAAACCCTTGGCCGCGCCCAGTGCTAACCCTTCGGAAGCCATCAGCCCCACTTCGGCGGAGGATGTCAGGAAAGGGTTCGATCCTGAAACGCCGCTTTTGATTATTGAGGGAGGGATTTGTCAGGGAGGGATTGAATCAACGATTGTGGATCTGACCCTTGAGACGCCAACCTTGCTGCGGCCAGGACTTGTTCTTCCAGAAAAGATTGAAGCGATTTTGCATCGCCCCGTTCAATTCTTAGCCACTGTCTCGTCTATTAAGGCTCCTGGACAAATGAAACGCCATTATGCGCCTGATATTCCTTTGAGGCTTAATGTGACCGCAGTATTGCCAGAGGAAGCGCTTTTGGCTTTTGGTCCTTTTCCCTTGCGGGGGGCGGCAAAGACACTGAACCTGAGTCGTTCCGGAGATCTGGCGGAGGCAGCGGCAAATCTTTTTGCGATGATGAGAGAATTAGATACGCCGCTTTTTTCAAGTATAGCTGTTATGCCAATCCCATCATACGGCATCGGCCTGGCGATCAATGACCGGCTAGGTCGCGCGGCAATACAGAAGGAGGAGACCTGCTCTCTTGCCTCAAGATGATGGTATTGATGGTATCCCTCAGCCTTTTTATGCTTTTTCCAGATAGATATTGATCATTTCATCAAGCATCTTCAGCGCTTCGGTGCGGGGTCGTTGGAAGCAATTCCGTCCAATAATCGAGCCATGCCCTCCGCCATCTCTGATCGCGCGTGTATCTGCGTAGATGCCTTCAACGTCTTTGGTATCTCCGCCTGAGAAAATAACGAGACGGCGACCCTGAAAGCAGCAGTCAACAATATGACGAACCCGCGCCTGAAGAGTTGGAATATCCACTTTATTCTTAAGATATTCTTTTTTCGCAGCTTCGACTTCCAGATGTTCTGAAGGCAGTTTCACCTTGATGATGTGTGCCCCCAGCAGGGCTGCCATATGTGCGCCATAAGCAACCACGTCGATGGCGGTTTCTCCGGCTTTAGACATATTGCCGCGCGCATAGGACCAGATAATGACGGCCAGGCCGCAAGATTTTGCTTCTTCCGCAAGCTCTCTGATTTCTTCATACATGTCATACATATGATCCGAGCCTGGATAGATAGTGAAACCGATAGCCGAACACCCAAGACGAAGCGCATCAGAAATGCTGGCGGTTACGGCTTGATCCGCTGCAGAAGGTTCAGTTGTAGCGCGGGAAAGCGCGTTTGCGCTGTTCATTTTCAGGATGGTGGGGATGGCGCCGGCAAATGTCGCGGCTCCAGCTTCCAACATCCCAAGGGGCGCTGCATAAGCGGAAAGGCCCGCGTCAATCGCGAGCTGGAAATGATAATGAGGGTCATAAGCCGCAGGGTTACATGCAAAGCTGCGTCCGGGGCCATGCTCGAACCCTTGATCGACGGGAAGAATAATCATCTTTCCTGTGCCTCCGAGGCGCCCATGGGAAAGTAAACGGGCTAAATTGGCTTTCGTTCCCGGATGATCGCTTTCATAGCATTGAAGAATTTTTTTGACTTGGGTACTAAGCATCATGAAATCCTTTGAATATTTATACGAATGTTTCTACACAAAATAGCAGGTGAACACAATAGCAGCTAAACATAATCTTTGCCTGGCTTTTGATCGACGGCGCGTTGCAAAGCCAAGCCAGACAGAGGATTAGGGAGAGGGAGGAACAGGAACAGCGCCAGTGCCAGATTTGGGGACTCCTTGCGTTGTGGAATACTCAAAATGCCAGACTTCTCCTGGATACACAAAGGCGCGGGCGGCATGGGCGGCTTGTGCGGCTTCGGCAAAACCTGAGAGAATCAATTTTAATTTATGTGGGTACGTCGCGATATCACCAATCGCGAAGATGCCGGGAACATTTGTGGCACAGGAAGCGGGATCGACAACGATATGATGGCGTTCCAGATTCAATCCCCACTCGGCGATAGGCCCCAGGTTCATGGACAATCCAAAGAAAGGCAAAAGGCAATCGGCTGCAAGGCTTTTTTCTTCTCCTTCAAGCGTTTTGACGATGACTTTCTCAAGCACCCCTTCATGTCCTTCAAGTCGATCCAATTGATAGGGAATCACCAGATCGACAATTCCCTGTTGTGCCAGGGCATGCAGGCGTGCCTCGCTTTCAGGGGCGGCGCGAAATTTTGGACGACGGTGTACAACCATGACTTTAGAGGCGACTTCCGCGAGAGATATAGCCCAATCTACGGCGGAATCTCCCCCACCGGCGATGATGATTCGTTTGTCGCGAAAATCTTCCCGTGTCTTGACATGATAAAAAACGCTTTTGCCTTCATACGTTTCCAGATGCGCCAAAGGAGGACGATGAGGCCCAAACGCGCCGGCGCCTGCGGCAATAATGATGACTTTGGCATGAATCATGGTTCCATTTGAAAGCAGAACGCGCCAACGATTGTCTTCGACCGGCTTGACCGCGGTGACTTGGGCGCCCAAATGATAAACGGGGCTGAAGGGAGAGGCTTGCTCTGTAAGCTTGTCGATCAATTCCTGAGCGGCAATTCGAGGATAGCCAGGAATATCATAAATAGGCTTTTCCGGATATAAGGCGGAACATTGCCCTCCCGCCCTGTCAAGCGTATCGACGACATGGCATTTCATGCGCATCATCCCGCATTCAAAAATCGCAAAAAGCCCTACGGGGCCTGCGCCAATAATCACGACATCCGTTGTATGTATCATTGCACTATCCTTGTCATTTTCCTGATCTTGTCAAAGCGTTTTTTGAAACGGTTTTAGCAAAGGAAGCAGGAGAAGGGCAACCCCCGCAATGATACTGCTCCCCATAAAGGCCCAAACAGATCCATAAGTCTGAAACAGCCATCCAGTGAATGAATTTGAAATAAACAAGGCAATGCCATTGGTTAAATAATAAATTCCAAAACCTGTTCCTCGAAGAGATTGAGGTGTTGTGTCTGCCACTTTCGTAAGTAACAGGCTTTGATTGATGCCAATCTGGGCGCCCCATAAAGCCGCGCCAATCATGACAAAGAAGATTCCGTTGGCAAATCCCAGAAAAAGATTGGAAAGAATGGTGATTGAAAACCCAACGGCCAGAAGAATGCGACGATCCACGACATCCGATAAACGACCGATCGGGAAGGCGGAAAGCATGGCGCATAAATTTTGTATGACCATTACGATCGGCACCTCGGCCGGAGAGAGTCCTTGTCGTTCCGCTTGCAGGATCATGTAAACTCCACTGTAGTTTGACACCATAAAGACCGCCGCCACCAGTATAACAGCCCAATACTGACGTTTCAGGCGAGAGATGTTGATCCATGAGATTTTCTGCGATGGTTTTTCCCGCTGTTGCGCGTGCGAGGGTGTCGAATCCTGTACAAAAAGAATCAGGGCAACAAGCGCCAGAACAGGAGGAATGCACGCAAGAAAGAAAATGAATTCATAGTCATTCCCAGTATGCCGCATCAGGTACATGACCCCCAAGGCGCCTAGAAGAGACCCCACTAAACTTAATGTTTGTCTAAGACCGTAGCAGGCTCCTTTCAGGTTTTGAGGGGCCACATCTCCTACCAGGGCTTCGCGAGGTGTGGCTTGTAAGCCGTTGGAGATGCGATCGGTTAATCTTGCCCCATAAATCCAGCCAAGACTGGGGGCAAGGGCAAAAACAGGCCGAGAAAGCGCGGTCAGGGCGTACGCAATAATCAGAATTGGTTTGCGTTTGTGAAGATAATCGCTGATAACACCTGCAAAGATGCGCGTAAACCATGAAAAAGACTCAATCACGCCCTCTAATAAACCCAACTCAAGCGTCGCCAGACCAAAGACTTGCGTCATGTAAAGAGGCGAAAGGCTGAAGATCACGATTGAGGATAGATTAATCAGTAGCGTCACAACGCCAATCGCCCAGACAGTCGAAGGAATTTGGCTCAATAACGATTTTTGAGAACGCTTTGTCATCTTTGCTTACTACCGTTTTTCCATGATTCTGTCATCGTTATAAAGCAGCATTTGCTTTTCCTCACACGATCAACATTTTTGAAAAAAATTACAGTAGCAAAAAAATCGTTTGCAACGCCAGAAAAAGTTTAAAATAAAAAATTGTATCCTTCGCTTTTCAAAATTTGGAAGCGTTGCGCATAGGGGCGACGAGATTTATCATTTGCTTTTGCCTCAAAATCCTCTTGCTTTCTTTGTCCGTCCAAGACGTCTAATGTACGCTGCGCGGGACTCATCGCTCGTCCGCTAACTCGGTTTTGAAATCCTTTGGGTATAGCTTTATAGTATTATAGCTGATTGACATTATGTTTTGTCATATTTATGGTAGGTTTATGAGCTATGGATACAGTATAGATTTACGAGAGCGCGTAGTGTCCTATATTCAGGACGGTCATACGCAAAAAGAAGCGAGTACAGTTTTCAAGCTTC
>JAEUKR010000047.1 GCA_016794245.1 Caedimonas sp.
CAAAGTCGTCCAACAAAATGGTTCTCATGACCGAGGGCAATGGATACAAAAACTTCTCGGCTACTCATGTCCAGCTCCCTGTTTGCTGGATGAGCGGGAGAGATAAATACGCTTTGGCAAGGCTTCGTCGGCCAGCTCCCGTCCCGTTATATCGTGAACAGCGTCAGCCAGATCCTGCAACCTGTTTGTCAGCCCAAGCACGAACAAAACAGAGGCATAGCCTCCTAAGGAAACAGTGGGATCGCCTTTTTCGATTTTTGCCAACGTTGTCCGCGACATGCTCGCCCGCTCGGCCATCAGAGGCGTTGGGATACGGCGGCGGCGGCGGGCATCACTGATATCTTGCCCCAGCTTGCGCAAAGCCTTCTGTACTGGTATCGGAAGATTTGCTTTTTCGGCCATCGCCAACTCCTTACAATGCAATCTATAAAATGCACTAAGCCATTTAATATTCATTAAAGTTGACATTATCTGAAATATCAAGCCAATTCCGTCATAATGCCTTATTTTAATTCCATGTCCGGCCATCGCTTCAACCCAGCCACTGCTTGTAAATTGAGATCCATGATCTGAATTCATGATCAGAGGAATCCCTATAATAATGGCCATTTCAAAAGCTTCCAAACAACTTCGCGTATCCAAAAAAGGGCTAAGACATCAGCCCATGACCTTGCGACTTACCACATCGATCAAAGCCGTTAAATAGGCAAACCCCTGAAAAAGCTTGATGTAGCTAATATCCACACCCCACGCATCATTGGGCTGCACAGGAGGACACAGCTGCAACAAATAAGGGAATACGTCATCCTCTTTTCTCCTCCTGGATAAATCCTTTTTCGGGTATAAAGCCCGCAAGCCCAACAAACCCATCAGGCGTGAAACACATTTGCGATTCACGTCATAGCCCCTTCCCTTGAGCATTGCCGTGATCCGACGATACCCAAAAAAGGGACAGAAAAGGTAAATTTCCTGAATCTCATTCATCAGGGTGACCCCATCAGCGCTCATCTCCCGGTGACAATAATAAAGGCTTGAACGATTAATCTCTAATAACAAGGATTTTTGTCGAACACTCAAATGACTGCCATCCTCACCCTGGGCAAGCGCTCGACGCTCCTCTAACGAGATCTTCCTAGACACTGTTATCAAGGGTTGATATTGCTTGCATTTAGCAACATACAAACAGGCCTCTTCAAGTTAAATGAGTATATCCACAGCCAGAAGTTTCATTGAAAGGAAATTTCGCATCTACGAAAGAACAAAAAGCATTACCTATTGGTTTATCTAACTTTTCCGTAAGTTCTTTGATAATTATCCTTGCCCACTCATCTAAAACTTTTAATTTTTCAAGCGTTTCTTGTGAAAACGGTGTTTGTTTTGTTTGCAAACAAAACAACAAACGTATTAAGATTAAAGAAATTTCGACATATCGATTCAAGAACATGCTCTGCCCTATATCTTTTTTTTGAGCTAGAAATGTTACTGAAGATTCTCTCATTGAATCGATATTTTCAGCATCTGAGATTACATTTTGGTGCAGTTCCTTGTCAAACAAGAATTTCCATAATTCTAATTCTTTAATGTCTGTTGAGTTTAGCCCGCTATCTCGGCCAATCATTAATTTGATAATTCTAGATTGTTCTTTTTTAGTGGAGGACAGCCTCTTAGGGTCTGCAGGTGATAATTTTTTATTCTCTTCACCGCCATGTATTTTACTCAATGTTGTTATATCTTGGATTTGAGCAGACATAAAAATAGCTGATTCTAGAAGACTTCTTAACAAGGCATATCCTTGTGTTGCATAACCTCTTTCTGCTAACAACCAAGAAGAACGAATATACTTGTAAGATTTAAAGTGAAAAAATGTTAGGGGGGTTTTGTCAACTAACTTTTTATTAATAGCTATCACATGTGAATCTATTATTGAAAGATAGAAAGATGAGAAAGCTCTGCTGAAATAATGGTGTTTTATATAACGTTGGTTAAAATAGCTTTTGAATTCTTCGTCAGTTAAATTAAATAATTCATTATTGTATTCTTCATTACTAAATTTTTTCTCTACAAAAGGAAATTTTTTTCTTAGTTTTTCTATTTTCTTTGCATATATAAACACAATATAATATCTCCTATTTAACTTAGAGCCTGTTTTTATGAGTTTTGCTTGCTCCTACACTGTTATCAAATGTTGATATTGATTGTTGCCATAGCAATAAACGCAAGAAACGTTACGTCTAGCTTTTCGTAGCGGACAGCTAAATTTCTGTTTTCTTTGATTTTCCCAAAAAATATTTCAATTCTTTTTCGAAATTTATAAATTCTCTTGTCATAAATAACAAGTTCCTTACGGTTCTTTCTTCCTGGAATCACAGGAACATTATTATTGGAGACCAATGTTCTACGATGCTCGTTGCTATCATATCCCCTGTCTTCAACGATATAAAATCTACCACATCTGCGGTTAATTCATCGGCAACTGTGATGTCTGAGACATTGCCATCCGTCAACCACATGACCTTCTGCGGTTATGGCTAAGTGCAGCTTTGTGGTGATCCCTGCACGATTCTTTCCCCGCGAAAACTGCCCCCTTTTTGACCGCCTCCGTGGCGGTGAACCTTGAAAGTGGTTGAGTCTGCCAGAACGATATTCATGGTTAATTTCTTGCGTTTCTGCAATCTGGCAAGAATAGATCACCATAAGCCTCTCTCGCTCCCTCGCTTGAAGCGAAAATAAACAGCGTGCCAATTCCCATAAAAGGAAGGTAGGACTGCCTGTCCGCAAAACATACAAAATAGCACAGAAAACATTGAAATGGCTGATCTTGGGAGGGCGTCCTTTCCAAATATACTGTCCGTTTTTATAGGGGCAACTCCACCACACAAACCCCCATCATATCTTAGGAACCTTTGACATTGTTCCCATGTATGAGAGAACAGGCCTGACCTGCAAACGCACGGAAAGCCTCTTTGCTTTGTTAGACCATGTGCTCGTGTTTAGGAAAGAATTTCCTGTATTAAATTGTAAGATGGTAGAATTGTAGTAGAATAAAAAAATTAAATAGATATTTTTTGTTGATTTTCAAGGCTTATATAAGATTAATGTTCTGATTACGAATCAGTTGCTCTACCAACTGAGCTACTTCGGCGATGATGCAAACCCTACTGCGCTTCGCAATTATCGTCAAGACACAATTCATTCTTTGACGATGTCAAAGCTATTCTACTGGTAGTGAAGGTATTTAACAGATGCCAACATCTCGCCTCCCCTGGATCCTTCATCCTCCCGCATGTTCTTTCATCACGATCTGTTGTTACACCTATAAATATCTAAAAATGTTTGGACTTACTTTCTTAAAATGATAAAGTCGATCGATTATATTTGTGTACTCAAAAACTGGAGCCCAAAGCATGTCAAGCAAACGTTATTCTCATGTAAGCTGGGTAGATTTTCACCGCGATACAAAGGTACTTGCCGAAAGTCTTCGTTTTAAAGAATCCCCAAGCTACGAAGGCATTATAGCTGTTACACGAGGCGGTCTTGTCCCCTCAAGCATCGTCGCACATGAGCTTGGTATTCGCCTCATTGATACGATTTGCGTTTCAAGCTATGACAACGCTGAATCTCAATCCAAAGTACAAATTCTAAAATCTCCCGATGGCGCCACGAAGGAAAATGGAAAAGGATTGATTGTTTTGGATGATTTGGTAGATAGCGGTCGTACCCTGCAAGTCATACGCGAGATGCTTCCAAAAGCGTACTTCGCCGCCGTCTATGCCAAACCTGCGGGACAAAGCGCGGTTGATGCTTTTGGCGCCAGTGTAAGCCAGGACACATGGATTGTCTTTCCCTGGGAATGATAGAATGATAAGTTTCAGAAGAAAGAAATTTATGTTTCAAAAACAATTCACTCTCTCTTGGCAAGGTTTAAAAATATAGGAAGAACATCAAGTACAGACACAGACTTCTTCAGGCACGATGATATTCTTTTTAATGGAGGGTCATTTTTCCACTTTATAATTACAATGTGCTGTAAGAAGATATCATAAGGAGTATGTGGATGCCTTATCAATCTATTTTCGATCTTCCTGATTCTGTACGAAACCATCTTCCTGAACATGCCCAGGAAATATACATCTCCGCGTTTAATAACGCATGGGAAGAATATAAAGATCCACGCGACCGGAATATCTCGTCTTCAAGAGAAGCAACAGCACATAAAGTGGCATGGTCCGCGGTTAAGAAAAAATATGAAAAGCAAGGAGAACAATGGAAAGAAAAAAAGGCTGACTGACAGACTTGATCAAAAATTCTTAGAGCCTGTCTTCAAAGTTTGGATTGTGAGGTAAAAAGTAACTATTTTTTGCAACCACAAGGCAATCTATGAATACAAGTTCTTAATAAACCAAAGTTGATAGAAAGGGTAAGAAAATGCGCACAATCAATCGACACGGCGCCATTTTAATGACGTTACTTGGAATCAGTTTTCTTACAGCCTGTTCAGTGATTTCCGACCGCGAAACTCTTGGAGAATATGTGGACGATGCAGGAATTACAGCTAAAGTCAAGACAGCCATTCTCAACGACCCTGGGCTGGCGCCATTTCAAATTCATGTGGAAACATTCCAGAATGTCGTTCAGTTGAGTGGATTTGTAGACTCCCCACAGCAAACCGCCAAGGCTGAGCGAATCGCACGAAGCATTGGAGGAGTCAGGACAGTTAAAAATAATCTTGTGGTTCGGTAAGCGCACTGGCATTAGACCTCTTGCATAACCAAATTGAAAAATAAACGGAGGCTGGCAATTCATTCCCAAACTCCTTAGATTTCCTGATGGAAGCTTGATCGGTTGTGGCGCGACTTTCCTAAACGTGCCAAAAATCAAAGGAATGCATACCGCTATGAAATCCGCGATGATTGCCGCCGAAACAATATTTGAAGCGCTCATAGCGAAGACTCAGCCACCTTTGGGTCTTTATGATCAATGGCTTCGTCAAAGCTGGATTAAAGACAGACTGTATCCTGTGAGAAACCTTCCCCCAGTCTTTCGAGCCGGATTTTGGCCAAGAAAGAAGTCTACTATTTCATCGTGGAAACAGCCTTGAGAACGTCTCTGATCACACTGCCTGTAAATCTGCTCTTGGTATGACTTAAACTAAGGATGGCTTGAGATTTGTTTTTAGGGATGGCAAAGAAACTGCCGTTGAGATACCAGAACTCATATCCTTGCGCAAGGCGGTCAAGCTTGCTGGACTGACTCACAGATACAAAGAATTTATAAAAGACGGTTTTAACATTACTTTTGACAAGCATGTCTTTGCCGCGATAATTTTCAATCGTAAAAAGTTTCATAACAACTTCTTTATCCTTAGAGTTCGGGATGATAGAAAGCACCATGAAACCAGAACTGGTTGATGAAACGAGCTTTTGTAAAAGAGGAACTTTTCCTGGATTGTTGTTTAATTTCAGAGCGCGTTTGGAATCATCTTTGCCAGATTTAAAACCAGAGATAAGAGAATCAATATTGGTAGGATAACCCACCAGCAAGTAATCTTCTATTTGAACTTGATCGCTTATAGGAACGACAGCCGGTGATTTTTTTTCAGCTTCTTTTCGAGGAGCAACATATTTTTCGTTGTATTTTTGAATATCCTGGTTGAATTTATCCAGTTTGTTCTCAGCATCCTTCTGGCTTTTTGGACTTTTCAGAAGATTAATAAGGACTGTGATAGGATCTTGCTGTGTTAAATTGGGAATTTCCTTCTTGTAATATTTTTCAACGATGACACGTATCTTTTCTCGAATGACTTTTCTTCCAGAATCTGTAAGCAATTTACTTGTGGCAATAAATGATTCCTTCATGACCCGATTTGTGTCCTGGTCAATTTGTTGCACGATCATGGAAGCTTGAGCGTTAGACTTCTGCGTCTTTAAATCCTGCTCAACTTTACTAATATTAATATCAGGAGCAGGCACTGCTTCTTTTTGAATACTTTCCAGAATCTTGGAAGCTTCTGTGAAAGACCCCGCTTTTTTAAGCCGCCCTGTAATTGCGTCTTTGGGAAAGAGGAAGTCCCCTTTTTTTCGCTCAATAGAATATAACTTTTTCAAAGTTTCTGTAATTTTTCCTTCAAGCTGTTTTTGTTGTTCCTTTGAAATCCCTTTCCTGGAAACAAGTCCAGAATTTTTGAGAATATCCAAAACTTCTGCTGATTGTTGAGATTGAGGGTTCGCTTTTGTGGCGAGCGAGCCTGAAGAACAGAATGCCGTTGCAAGTAAAACCTCGACGACCACTAAAGAGGACAATCTCATAACATTTCTTCCCTGTTAATGTATTCCGTTTAAAAGAATAGAATAATGAAAACTGGTTAATATTTCATTTCTTCTTGTCTTTAGTGTCTTTGAACATCTTCTACTATTTGATGTGATGTCTTTGCAGAATCACCTTCCAGCGGGTTCCAGACGATAGGGTCGGGGACGCGGACAAGCGCATGCTTGACAACTTCTTCGACTGTTTTGACAGGGATGATCTCAAGTCCCTCTTTCGCATTAGCAGGAATTTCGATCAAATCCTTGGCATTATCATAAGGGATCAACACTTTTTTAATGCCTCCGCGATGGGCCGCCAACAGCTTTTCCTTAAGACCGCCGATAGCCAATACACGTCCTCGCAGCGTAATCTCGCCTGTCATTGCGACGTCACGACGCACAGGAATGCCAGTCAATACAGAAACAATAGACGTACACATCGCAACCCCTCCGGAAGGGCCGTCCTTCGGGATAGCCCCTTCAGGCACATGCACGTGAATATCCATTTTCTCAAAGGTCGAGGGCTGGATCCCAAAAAGCGCTGCGCGAGAGCGCACAAAACTTGCCGCTGCCTGTACCGATTCCTGCATGACTTCGCCCAACTTGCCGGTGATCGTCATTTTCCCTTTCCCCGGCAACGTCACTGCCTCAATGACCAAAAGATCGCCCCCTACTTCGGTCCATGCCAGTCCCGTTGTGATGCCGACCAAGTCTTCTTCTTCAGATACGCCATAATGAAAACGTGGAACGCCTAGGAACTCCGTCAGGTTTTCTTCCGTAACCCTGATTGTCTCAGCCTTTTTGGTCATAATCTGTTTGATTGCCTTGCGTAAAAGCTTGGCGATTTCACGTTCAAGGTTGCGAACGCCTGCTTCGCGTGTGTACATCCGTATAATTTTACGCAATGCATCTTCGTCTATTGACCATTCATACTCGCCAAGACCATGAGACTTGAGTTCCTTCGGGATGAGATGACGACGCACAATCTCGATCTTTTCATCTTCCGTATAGCCAGAAAGTCTGATGATTTCGAGACGATCCTGCAACGGCTGTGGCATCTGAAGGCTGTTCGCCGTGGTTATGAATAATACGTCAGAGAGATCATAATCAACTTCGAGGTAATGATCGTTAAAAGTGTTGTTTTGCTCAGGATCCAATACCTCTAGCAAAGCAGAGGAAGGATCGCCGCGCCAATCAGAACCAAGCTTGTCAATCTCATCCAGCAGGAAAAGAGGATTAGATGATCCCGCTTTTTTCATCCCTTGAATAACTTTCCCTGGCATCGAACCTATGTAAGTTCGGCGATGTCCTCGGATTTCAGCTTCATCACGCACACCACCCAGAGACATTCGAACGAAATCACGTCCTGTCGCACGCGCGATCGAGCGGCCAAGGGAGGTTTTCCCAACACCTGGCGGACCCACAAGACATAAAATAGGCCCCTTGATCTTGCCGACCCGGCTTTGAACAGCCAAATACTCCACGATGCGTTCTTTCACTTTCTCAAGCCCATAGTGTTCTTCATCGAGAATTTTTTCGGCCTCAATAAGATCTTTTTTAATTTTGGTGTATTTCTTCCAGGGAATCCCCAATAGCCATTCAAGATAATTGCGCACGACCGTTGCTTCTGCAGACATGGGACTCATGGTGCGAAACTTTTTAAGCTCTGCCGACGCTTTAGCTTTTGCTTCTTTGGAAAGCTTGGTCTTTTTGATGCGCCGCTCAAATTCGCTGAATTCATCACGTCCGTCTTCCGTTTCACCCAACTCCTTTTGAATGGCTTTCATCTTTTCATTCAAATAGTAGTCTCGCTGAGATTTTTCCATTTGTCGTTTGACGCGACTCTGAATGCGCTGCTCAGCTTGCAGAATGCTGATCTCGGCCTCCATAAAGCCACAGATTCTCTCAAGTTGTTCATTAAAATCCTCAATTTCGAGAATCTGTTGTTTTTCAGGCACTTTAAGCGTCAGATGCGCCGCGATAGTATCCGCCAATTTATCTGGTTTCTCGATCTTTGTGAGGGAAGTTAAGACCTCTGGCGGGATTTTGCTGTTAAGCTTAATATATTGATCAAAAAGAGATAAGCTTGTACGTATCAAGGCTTCTCGTTCTGATCCCCCTGAAAGTGTCATCTCGATCGGTTCGGCATACGCCTGAAAAAACTGATCCGCTTCCATAAACCTCAGTGCCCGCGCCCGCTGTAAGCCCTCAACCAATACCTTCACCGTACCATCAGGCAATTTTAACAATTGTAAAATATGACCAATCGTACCTACCGAAAATAAATCACGGGGTTTGGGATCATCCTTGGAGACGTCTTTTTGGGTCAACAGCAAGATTTTCTGATCCTGTTTAATGACAGATTCCAGGGCTTTGACTGATTTTTCTCGTCCTACAAACAGAGGCACAATCATATGTGGGAACACCACAATGTCCCTCAAGGGCAGAACTGGCAACAAAGTTCCCTTGGGAACATCAAGGCTGATCTCTTTTCTCAATGGTACATCCTCATAGGTATATTTTGGAAAATAGAATTCTTTTCTAAGCTATATATGGCGAGCGCTTTTGTCATTATACCCTTCGTCTTTCAAAATTCGGGGGCGTTGGACATCGGGACTCGTGCCGCTTATGCACTGGCAAATACGCTATGCGGGACGCACCGCTCGCTCGCCACCCCACATCTGGAAATCCCTTGGGCACATATCTTTTTGTCCTGGATAAAATCGAATCATGCCTGATTCAATTTCAGCTCAGACTTTTCAGCATAGATTAGCAGAGGTTGTGCATGGCCTTCAACAACTTCACGATTAATAATCACTTCCTCAATTCCCGTACTGCCGGGAAGTTCATACATGGTTTCAAGCAGAATATTTTCCATGATCGAACGTAAGCCTCGCGCTCCCGTATTGCGTGTGATCGCCCGCTGAGCCACCGCCAAAAGCGCATCCTCACTGAAAGTCAGCTTTACATCCTCCATATCAAACAATCTTTGAAATTGTTTGACAAGGGCATTTTTAGGTTGTTGAAGAATCTGCATCAAAGCAGGCTCGTCCAAATCTTCCAATGTCGCTACTACAGGCAAGCGTCCAACAAATTCAGGAATAAGCCCATACTTCAACAAATCCTCAGGCTCTACTTCTTTCAGGATTTCACCTGTTCGGCGATCTTCAGGTGATTTCACATCAGCGCCAAAGCCAATCGAAGAACCTTTTCCACGACTACTGATAATTTTTTCAAGGCCAGCAAAGGCGCCGCCACAAATAAAAAGAATATTCGTGGTATCCACTTGTAAAAATTCCTGTTGAGGATGCTTGCGTCCCCCTTGAGGTGGAACGGAAGCGATTGTCCCCTCCATAATTTTTAACAAAGCTTGCTGTACCCCCTCCCCCGAAACATCGCGGGTAATGGAGGGATTATCGGACTTGCGGGAAATCTTGTCGACCTCATCGATATAGACAATCCCGCGTTGTGCTTTTTCAACATTATATTCCGCAGCTTGCAACAATTTAAGGATGATATTTTCAACATCCTCTCCCACATATCCCGCTTCCGTTAAAGTGGTCGCATCCGCAATGGTAAAAGGGACATCAAGAATACGCGCCAGAGTCTGAGCCAGCAAGGTCTTTCCACAACCTGTGGGGCCGATCAGCAAGATATTGGATTTTGCAAGCTCCACATCCGATGTTTTTGAAAAGGAATCAATCCTTTTATAATGATTATAGACAGAAACAGCCAAAACACGCTTTGCATGAACCTGGCCAATGACATAATCATCTAAAACTTTATAAATTGTCTTAGGAGAAGGAATGCCCTTTTCAGAAACTGGCAACGCTCCCTTATTCTCTTCGCGGATAATTTCAATGCAAAGGTCGACACACTCATCACAGATAAAAACACTGGGACCCGCGATAAGTTTGCGCACTTCATGCTGACTTTTTCCACAAAAAGAACAATGAAGAATTTCTTTAATCTGTTCGTCTGATGATTTCGTCATATCTCTTTAGTCACTTTTAAATTATTCCTCAAAAGAGTGCAAAGGATAAAATATAAATTTCCCATCTTTTCAGCAATCATATACCCAAAGGATTTCAACGTCTGAGGTGGCGGAAGAACAGTGAGCCCCGCACAGCCTACGTACCAGTGTACCAGTACATAAGCAGGACAAATCGTGATCTCCAACGCCCCCGAATTTTGAAAAACGAAGGGTATACTTTATAGAATCCCTCAAAACCTTATAAAAAACGTTAACAACCAGAATCATTTTAGCACAGCCCGCGCATCAACTTTCCAGTGGCACGTGCCGCTGAATTTTTATTTTTTTGGCTCGACAGGCAACAGACGCGTCGTCACAATTTCATCAATCAAGCCAAAGGTTTTTGTCTCTTCCGCCGACATAAAATGATCGCGCTCCACCGTTTCCTCGATCACTTTTATGGGTTGTCCCGTTCTTTCCGCCAGGATTGCATTCAAACGAGAACGCATCTTCAAAATTTCCCGAGCGGCGATTTCAATGTCAGTGGCTTGACCACGGGCGCCTCCATGAGGTTGATGAATCATCACACGCGCACTGGGAAGCGCATAACGCTTGCCCTTGACCCCGGCACAGAGCAACAGTGCCCCCATCGACGCCGCTTGTCCTATCACAATAGTGGATACATCACACCGAATGTAATTCATAGTGTCAAAAATAGCCAAACCAGCCGTTACAACACCCCCAGGAGAATTAATATAAAAGGATATATCTTTTTTTGGATTTTCAGACTCCAGAAACAGAAACTGGGCACAAATCAAATTGGCCACATCATCATTAACTTCGCCTGTCAGAAAAACTATGCGCTCTTTAAGAAGCCTTGAGTATATATCAAAAGATCTCTCGCCCCGCGCTGTTTGCTCAATCACCATTGGAATGAGCGTATTCTGGAACTGATATTTAGTATCAATCATGGGTTTCTCCATTTATTATCTTGTATTTACCTTTCGCCAAAGACGGATTAAGAGATAAGAGAGCGGTCTGCTAAAGCCTGCGTCTGCTAAACCTCATCTTCTTCCGTAATTTCATAAAAACGTTTTTTAAGTTCAGCAAAAAGAACCTCTTTTTTATGAACCGTCGCTTTTTCAAGAATCAACTCGATCACTCTATCTTCAAAAAGAGGCGCTCTTAAAGCCGCCTGCGCTTGCTTATTGGAATGGTAATAGTCGATGACTTTTCGTTCCATACCTGGATATTTCATTGCTTCGCGCATCAACGCCCGCTCAAATACTTTCTGAGATACGACGATATTATGTTCACGACCAATCTCGGCAAGCAATAGTCCCAGACGGACACGGCGCTCGGCAATCTGTCGATACTGTCTTTTCAATTCCTCTTCATTATCTTCGGCAGGATCTTTTTTACCTTTTTTCTTTCCATCAGACGTTTGACTCTTTTCTCTTTGAAGCTGTTCCCAAATGGATTTAAACTCAAGCTCCACAAGACCTTGAGGAACATCAAACGTGAAGTTTTCTGCAAATTGATCCATGATTGTACGCTTTGCATCCAGAAAAGACATGTGGTTGTGATTTTCTGCAAGCTGTTCCCAGACGGATTTTTTAAGATCGTCTATGGAGGATTTTTCAAACTTCTGCGCAAATTCCAGTGTCAGTTCAGGAACGACTTTCTCCTTGATCTCTTTGATTTCAATTGCAAAATGCGCCGTCTTTCCTGCCAGGTCCTTCGCCTGATACTCTTCGGGAAAATTGATGTCAAACTCTTTCTTGTCGCCAGCTTTAAGTCCAACCAGGTTCTCTTCAAATCCCGGGATAAAGGTTTCCGATCCTAATTCCAGATCCATGCCCTCGGAAGACCCGCCGGCAATAGCTTTACCTTCTAAAGTTCCCTTAAAAGCTAAATGAACGACATGACCTTTTTCTGCCCTGGTTTTTTCATCCGCCGGTTTGAGAGCCGCATGATTTTTTCTAATATTTTCAAGTGCCTCTTCCACTTCCTTATCGTCAACCTGAGAAACCAGCTGTTCCAGTTTGATTTTGGAAAGATCAATTTTTTCGATATCTGGCAAAAGCTCCATGACAACGCTGCCTTTCAGACCTTCCCTATTTTGATCGTCTTTTATGGTAACTTCAGGTTGAAGAGCCACACGGAATTTATGCTGATCGATGATCTGGCGCATCCCATCCTGTAAGGCTTGCTCCAAAACTTCGCCTTTGACACTGGATTCATAGCGCTGTTTAAGAATAGGCAGGGGAATTTTGCCAGGTCGAAACCCATCGACCTTCAAAGACTGACCCAGCTTCATCAATCGTTGATCAAGCTTCTCTTCAATTTCTTTCGATGAAAAGACCAGATCGAATTCCCGAATTAACCCTTCAGATTTTGTTTGTGTAATATCCATGGATTCTGCGCCTAAAATTTAAATGTTACTCACGAGACCCGTTGCCTTTATGGTGCGGGCGGAGGGACTTGAACCCCCATGGCTTTCGCCGCCAGATCCTAAGTCTGGTGTGTCTGCCAATTCCACCACGCCCGCCCATTCCCCAAGCATTCCTTGAAAAACCCTTAAAGTTTCATCACTTCATTCTGAATATACCCAAAGAACGTCAAGATTTGGTAAAGTGACTTTTCTTTTGATAACCTTGATTGATTCAAATTGCAACGATTTCAGATATCCTGCCAGCATTTTTGTATTTTTCTCTTCCTTGTCTCCATTTGAAAATCCGCCCTTCCGGGAAGATGGACAGGAACTTTGAAAACAAAAAATTAGGACAGATTCTCCCGAAGGCTCTCTCTCAACTTTTCATTGGAGGCCAGAATGCTGCCCGTCTCAAAAAGAGAGCCTTTGCCAGAGATTTCATCCACATAACCTCCCGCTTCTCGAACAAGGACAAGACCAGCAGCAATATCCCAGTAAGCAAGGCCATACGCAAAAAAGCCATCAAAGCGGCCCGCCGCGACATAACACAGATCAAGAGCGGCCGCTCCATAATGGCGAATCCCCGCTGTCTTACGCGTTATATCCATTGCTTTCGATACCAAAGCAGCCGATCGTGTTGGATCAACCTTATTTGTGATCCCTGTAGTGGCAAGGAGCGCGTCGGCGAGGTGAGTGCGTGAGGAAACTCTTATGCGTCGATCATTCAAGAAGGCTCCTCTCCCCTTTTCAGCATGGAACAACTCGTCCTTGACAGGATCATAAACGACGCCTGCCAGAATCTCATTGTCAAACTCAAGAGCAATTGAAATACAAAAATGAGGAATCGCGTGTAAAAAGTTAGTGGTTCCGTCAAGGGGATCAACAATCCAGCGATGACGTTTATCGACGCCGGAGATTTCACCCGTTTCTTCCATAAGAAACCCAAAATCAGGACGCGCCTTTTGCAATTCCTGGTAAATAATTTTCTCCGCCTGATGATCCGCCACGGAGACGAAATCGCCAGGGCCTTTCCGGGAAACCTGCAAATGCTCAACCTCATTAAAATCCCGGATTAATCCTCGCGCTGCCCTCACAGCGGCTGTAGACATAATATTGATCAAAGCGGAACCAGTGCGTACACGTGTTTGTAACATTATTCAAATCCTGTTTATGGAACAAATATTAGGAAAATATACCCAAAGGATTTCGACATCCGGGGTGGCAGACACGCGGTGAGTCCCGCGCCGCGCACACAAGGCACATGAGCAGGATGAATTCAAACGTCCAACACCGCCGGATTTCGAAACGTGAAGGGTATATCGAGGGATCAAGGGATTAATCTTTCGCCCGCTCAACATACGTATCATCGGCGGTATTAACCACAATTCGCGTATCCGAGTCAACATGAGGCGGCACCATGACCCGCACACCGTTTTCCAATTTGGCCGGCTTATAGGACGCGGATGCCGTCTGTCCTTTGACAACAGGTTCGGCTTCAACAATTTTTACCACCACGGTATCGGGCAGCCTTACGCTCACAATGTCTCCCTCGTAGGTAGAAACAGTGACCGTCATTCCATCTTCCAGGTAAACGGCGGGAGCACCCACCAGGGAACGAGGCACCGTGATTTGCTCGAAGGTTTCCTTATCCATAAATGTCAACGTTTCCTCTTCAGAATAGAGGAACTGGAATTCTTTTTCATCAAGACGGACGCGCTCGACGGATTCACTGGAGCGGAAGCGTTCATTCAGCTTGGTGCCGCTGCGAATGTCTTTAAGCTCCACCTGTAAGTAAGCGCCGCCTTTTCCAGGCTGGGTATGTTGCGTCTTGACCGCAACCCACAGACGATTGTTATGCTCAATAATATAGCCGGGTCGAATCTCATTCCCATTAATTTTCATAATTTGTCCTTGTTATTGAATTACCTTTTATACCCAAAGGATTTCGACATCCGGGATGGTGGACAAGCGGTGAGTCCTGCGCCGCGCACACGAGGCACATGAGCAGGACGAATTCCAATGTCCAACACCCCCGGATTTTGAAACGCGGAGGGTATACGAAACAGAGAGATAGTTTATTCGTATGTGAACTGTAAGTTATTTCAAGCTAAATTAAAATGTCAAAACAAAAATGAAGGAAACTCTTCTTTTAATTTTTTCAGATTCTTTCAGACTTTCTAAATTCTTTAGCCGTAACCTTCTTTAACTGGTTTATCTTGCCTAAAATTTCTTCGCGCCTTGAAGTCTGCAAACTATCTCGCAACTCATTCAGAATCAGGTTAATTTCTGATCTTTCCTCTTTTTCTAAAAGCTCGCCACTATCGCACTTTAAAGCCTCTTCAACCGTGTGAATGAAATGTTCGGCTTCTGTACGCGCTTCACGTAAAAGACGCTCTTCGATATCAGCATGAGCATGAAAATGACCAGCCTTGAGCATGTTCAGCAAATCGTCTTCCGTGAGTCCATAACCTGGTTTCACCTCGATTGATTGCTGAAGTCCCGTTGCCTGTTCGCAGGCGCTGACCGTCAGAATCCCATCCGCATCAATCGTAAAAGTGACCCGAACACGCGCTGTCCCTGCTCTTTGAGAAGGAATGCTGCGTAACGTAAAATTCGCCAGAGATCGACAATCCTGAACAAGTTCCCGTTCGCCCTGGACAATATGGAGGCTCATGGCGGTCTGGTTGTCCTGAAACGTCGTAAAATCCTGCGAATGACTGGCGGGGATGGGAGAGTTGCGCGGAATAATCTTCTCCACAAGCCCGCCATAGATTTCAAGACCCAGGGAAAGAGGCGTCACGTCCAGCAAAAGCCTCGTCGATCCTTGCGTCAGAGCTTCCGCCTGAAGGGCTGCTCCCAGAGCAACTACCTCATCCGGATTGATGTTTGTCAGAGGTTCCTGTCCAAAAAACTGTCTCACTTTTTGGAAAACCAGCGGAACGCGCGTCGCCCCCCCCACCAGGACGATCCCTTTGATCTGGTCAAGGCGGATCTGGGCATCCCGAATCGCCTGTTTACAGATCTTCAGGGTTTTATCAACCAAGGGAGAGATCACGCACTCAAAGTCAACACGTGTCATGCGGCCTTTTATAAAATCATTTCCCCACCGTATCACGCCGGACCACTCTTCATGATCCGTCAGATATTCTTTAATCTGGCGCGCCTGAATCAAAGCCAGCCTTTTTTCCGAAGGAAGACAGGAGCGAGAACCCGAGAGGGCGGCAAGAAGGGCATAATCCATATCGTCTCCCCCCAACCTGGTGTCTCCCGCTGTGGCAAGTACCTTGAAGACCTCACCCTCCAGATTTAGCAACGAAAGATCAAAAGTCCCTCCCCCAAGGTCATAAACCGCATAAATTCCTTGCGCGCCATGTTCAAGACCATAAGCAAGCGCCGCTGCCGTGGGTTCATTCACCAGGCGCAGCACCTCAAGGCCTGCCAGGCGTGCCGCATCTCGTGTGGCTGTCCGGGCGGCATCATTAAAATAGGCCGGTACTGTGATGACCGCTTGAGAGACGCCGTACCCCAGATGTTTCTCGGCGCGGCGTTTCAGCGCTTTCAAAATTTCCGCAGAAGCCTCTACAGGCGCGATGTCCAGACCACTCCCCCTTTCATCGTGAGGCGCACGCTCCGCCGAATGGCTTTGTCCCATGGCTCTTTTAAAAGAGGACATCATGCGTTCAGGCTGAGCAAAGCCCTTCTCTCGAGCCTCCTCCCCTACCGTTATCTGATGATCTTCACGAAAAACAATCGAAGGCAAAAGAGCGCTATCGCTTTCATCACACAAGACCCCTGGTTTGCCTTGTCGAGAGACGGCTACCAACGAATGAGTCGTCCCCAGGTCAATACCGATCGCCCGAGGTTTGTCGCTCTCATGAGGGAAAGGCGTTTGGTCAGGTTCAACAAGCTGAAGAAGCATCTTTAATGACTCAGTCCCTTCTTCTCTTCCATTTCGTCTTCCAGAAACCATAGCTTTTCTTGCGCTTCCTGGGCAAATTTCCTCAAATACCCGAGACGCTCAATCAACGTATGAGCCTTCACCCTGTCATGCGCTTCAAAAGCGGCATGAAGTTCTGTCAATATCAGGTCCATGTTTTTTGTCGCTTCCTGAAGAAGTTGTCCTATTTTTTCAGGACAGACCGCCTCCTCAAGAGATTCACGAAACGCCATGGATTCCATCAAAATTTGTGAAGAGGCGGAAATTTCAGGAGTTCTGGAAGTTTCAAAAGAATAGCCACAACCTTCAAGCCCCCATAAATGCTGCGCGCGCAAGAGAGGATCCTTCAAAATTCGGTAAGCCTCATTGATTTTAGCTGCTTCTTCCAAAGCTTTTTTTCTTTCTTCCGCCGATCGGTAAACGTGTTGATCAGGGTGAATTTGCTGAATGGTGCGGATATAGGTCTCTTCCAGCTTCTCAAGATCAAGGCTGAATACAGGCTTAAGCCCGAACATCTCGTAGGCATTAAACATGGAAGGATTCCCCGCAACCGCAACGACCTTTTTCATTGGGATTACGAAAGACAAAGCCCGATTGCAGCTTTTCCTCGACAAAATCCATTTCGGTTCCCAAGAGAAACATCACCGCTTTGGGATCAATCAAGACGGTTACCCCTTGAGATTCTACAACTTCGTCAGTAAGGAAACGCTCATCCGCATATTCCAGGGTATAGGAAAGACCGCTACAGCCTCGGCTGCGAACGCCGACGCGAACGCCAACCGAGGGTTTGCCGCGTGAAGCAAGCAAGACTTTTATGCGCTCAACAGCGGCAGGGGTCATCGTTATAAAGGAGGGACGTTCACGTGTCATGTCAGCGCTGCTTGTGCTTGCTTATCGTTGAGCAGAATAGGGTTGGGAATCATGTTTGTTCCTGTAATCCTGAATCGCCGCTTTAATCGCGTCTTCGGCAAGCATTGAACAGTGAATCTTGACGGGGGGAAGCGATAATTCCTGGGCAATGTGCGTATTTTTAATCGCAAGCGCATCTTCCAGTCTTTTGCCTTTCACCATCTCGGTTACGAGAGAACTCGAAGCAATGGCGCTGCCGCACCCAAAGGTTTTAAAACGCGCCTCTTCAATAATGCCGTCTTTCACCTTAATTTGAAGTTTCATGACATCCCCGCAGGCTGGCGCACCCACAAGACCTGTGCCAACCGATGGATCACCCTTGTCAAGAGATCCCACATTACGAGGATTTTCATAGTGATCAATTACTTTTTGCGCATATGCCATTTGTTTCCTCCAATATGTTATCTACTTCTAACCTTAGATAGGAAGAAGCCCGTTGTTAGTGCGCCGCCCAATTGATGGACTTTAAATCAACGCCTTCCCGCGCCATTTCCCATAAGGGACTCATGTCACGCAACCGCTTGACTTCTTCGATTAATCGTTTCATCGCATACGTCAATTCTTCAGAAGTGGTGAACCGACCAAAGCCAATTCTGAGAGACGTATGCGCCAGTTCTTCTTCGACCCCCAGCGCCCGCAAAACATAAGAAGGTTCTAAAGAAGCCGACGTACATGCGGAACCAGAGGAAACAGCCAGATCCTTGATACCCATCATCAAGCCTTCTCCTTCAACATAAGCAAAACTGATGTTAAGATTGCCAGGAATTCGATACGTCAAATCGCCATTGATGTAAATTTCTTTAAGGTCTTGCTTCAGCCCTTTATAAAAGAAGTCACGATATTCAAGAAGGCGTGCGCTTTCCTGCGCCATTTCTCTTTCAGCAATCGCACAGGCTTCGCCAAGTCCGACGCACAGCGCGGGGGATAAAGTTCCCGACCGCAAGCCACGCTCTTGTCCTCCGCCGTTGATGAGAGGAACAAGCCTTACCCGTGGCTTGCGGCGCACATAAAGAGCGCCAATTCCTTTGGGCCCATAAACTTTGTGGCCTGACAGACTCAGAAGATCAATGTTCATCTCGATCATGTTGAGCGGGATCTTTCCAACCGCTTGAGCGGCGTCGGTATGGAAAAAGACTCCCCTTGACCGACAAAGTTTTCCGATAGCCTCGATGGGCTGAATCACGCCGATTTCATTGTTTACGGCCATGATCGACACCAAGGCCGTCTGATCTGTGATCGCGCTTTCCAGTTGATTGACATCGATCAATCCATCAGGTCGCACAGGCAAATACGTCACCTGAATGCCTTCCTGTTCAAGATGACGCGCCGTATCCAGGACGCATTTATGCTCGGTCACACAGGTGATCAGATGATTTTTACGATCCTGATAGAATTTCATCACCCCCTTGAGGGCAAGATTATTCGCTTCAGTGGCGCCAGACGTGAAAATAATTTCCTTGGGATTGGCGTGAATCAGCCGAGCCACTTGTGCGCGCGCTTTCTCTACCGCTTCTTCCGCATCCCACCCATAACAATGATTGCGCGAATGAGGATTGCCGAAATGCTCATAAAAATACGGCAGCATCTTCTCAACGACTCTCGGATCGCAAGGCGTTGTCGCCTGGTAATCAAGGTAAACGACGCCCGTGGGATGCGCATAAGCAGGAGCAGAACCAGGAACAGTGTGTTGATTTTGTAAACGTGACGTCATTTTTACCCCTCAGGCCGCCTTCAATTGACAATGTTCGTAAATTTTAAACCAGTCCTCTAGTAATGAGTCTATTTCTTCACGCGTCGTCGTCGGGCATAAACTGATGCGAATTGTCTCGCGCGCATTGGTCTCTGATACGCCCATCGCCAGCAACACATGAGAAGCGCTTATTTTTCCCGACGAGCAGGCGGATCCGGCACTGACGGCATACCCTGCCAAATCCAGCCTCATGAGCTGAATCTCGTTCGACATCCCCGGCATACGAAGGAGAGAGGTATTGGGCAACCGAGGCACACGGGAACCGTAAATCTCTACATCTGGCGCTCTTTCCTGGATTGTTTGTTCAAAATAGTCTCGCAACTTTTCTGCAGCGCTCCAATCCTCTCGGACGGCTTCTTGAACAGCAATCCCAAATCCGGCAATCGCAGCGGCATTGTGTGTTCCGGCACGACGATTTTTTTCTTGTCCTCCGCCGCGAATAAGGGAGGGACAAGGTATGCCTTCTTTCAAGACGAGTGCCGCCGCGCCCGAAGGTCCGCCCACTTTGCTGGATGCGATGGTCAGCGCGTCGACCCCCAGAGATCTGAAACTTATGGGAAATCTCCCCACTGCCTGTATCGCATCCGTATGCATAAAAGCGCCATAGGATTTAACCAGGCGCGCGATATCTTCAATAGGCTGAATGACGCCTGTCTCATTATTGGCCATATGAACGGAAACCAGAGCAGGGCTTTGATCTTTAAGAAAAGCTTCAAGAACGTCAATGTTTACAATACCTTGGCTCGTTACAGGAAGTTTGACGACTTTTTCGGATGCGTAAAGAGTGGAGACATGATCCGTTGCGCCTACCAGAAGACGAACGCCCTGCTCTTCAAAACCCCGAATCACCAGGTTATTGGCTTCGCTGCCACAGCTTGTAAAAATGATTTCCCTAGCATGGGCATCGAGGGCCTTTGCCACCTGATGACGCGCTTCTTCGACAATCCCTGAAAGATGACGCCCATATTGATGCACAGAAGAAGGATTGCCCGAAAATCGGAGGGTTTCCAGCATCTTTTTGTATGGCCCCGACTTGAGAGGAGCGCAAGCGTTATAATCCAGATAAATGCCTGACATGTTCATGGGTGGCCTCTCTCTGCGACGCAAGGAGACGCGAAAGGAACAGAAGAAACAGAAGAAACGGCGAGAAAAGATCCAGGGTGCGGTACGCAAAGATCATGCAACGTAACCGAGCGGAAGTAATGTTCAATATTCGCCTCAAGTCCTGCCCACAAATCGTGCGTAAGGCATTTCGTGGATTTTCCCTGGCACCTCACCTCTGACTTGATGGAACAGCGCGTTGTTTTAATCTTTTCTTCAACAGCCTGAATAATGTCAGAAATTTTCAATTGGTCGGGCGTATGCGCCAGAATATACCCTCCCTGATAGCCTCGCGCACTTTTCACCAGACCTTTCTTTCTAAGTTTCACGAAAAGTTGTTCAAGGTAAGCAAGAGGAAGAGCCTGACGCTGGGCAATCTCGGTCAATCGCACCGGACCCTGTGAAGCACAGAAAGCCAGATCCGCCATCGCCATCACCGCATATTGCGCCTTTGTCCCTAACTTCATAAAAAACCTTTTTAATTCAGCGTATATCACATAACATACTAATCATGATTAAATTAGTCAAGATTGAAACAAGGCTTCTCCTTTTCCTTGCCCGTGCTTAACATGTCCGCATCTCTTGCGTTTTTAACATCTTGATCGTATTAATAACTTAAAGTCAGATCAGCATCCTTATGACACTGGAGCGTCAGATGAATCTCCCTCAAATCAATGTGGCTGTTGGAGTTCTCATGAATGAAGCACGAGAAATCCTGATCGCTCGACGTCCTGACGGAAAACCAATGCCTGGTTCCTGGGAATTTCCGGGAGGAAAGATTGAAGCGCAAGAAACGGCCTCTCAAGCGCTTTTGAGAGAAATGCGTGAGGAATTGGGCATACGGATTGATTTAGATCACACTACTCTGTTAGGCAAAGTAGAATATGCTTATCCTGAATTTATTTTTCATGCGCCTGTTTTTCTATGCGCTCATTGGCAAGAAGAGCCTCAACCGCTGGAAGGACAAAGACTGGCATGGATCAGGCTCCAGGACTTTCCTTCATATCATTTTCTTCCGGCCTGCGAGAAGATCTTTTCGCTCATCGAACAAAAGACTGATTTGTTCTGATTTGTTCATCCTTCATCCATTCATGAGAGTAGAAAGAACCTAAAAAACGCCTTCGGCTGCCAGCATTTGTTTTTTTCGCTGAAGCCCCCATCGGTACCCTCCCAACGATCCATCTTTGCGCAAGACGCGGTGGCAGGGTAAAAACAGGGAAACGGGGTTGGCGCCCACAGCCGATCCAACAGCGCGCGCAGCATCAGGATGGCCGATCGTCCGGGCAATTTTCTGGTAAGTCGTTGTTTCACCGAAAGGAAGGGTCGATAAATAACGCCAGACCTTTAATTGAAAGGGCGTCCCGCTCACCAGAATGGGCAAAGGATCGTCCTCAAGGATTCTTTGGCTCCATCCCTGAATAAGATCTTTATCTTCAAAGAGTTCTGAGAAGTGATATTTCGCCATAAAATACTTTTGAAAATCAGTCAACGCCGCTTCAGAATCAGGATAGCACAGGGCGAGCAGATACTTTGACGTTGCCACCAAAAACATTTCTCCATAAGCGGAGGGACAAGCACCTCCACACACTTTCCATCCCGAAAGATGATGCGACAACGCTGCTGAATCCACAAAGAGAAAGGTATGAAGCGAGGACATCTCAGTTCCTTGTATCAGGTTTATCAGACTTTTTCCCGCTTTTTCCCGACCGGATACGGCGACAAAATACGATTATATGCTCAATATACCCAAAGGATTTTGAAAAGCGAAGGATATAAAAGATATAAAAGAAATCCATTCCTGATGACTATCATTCTCGACTTGACATCAATAACCAGCGCGAGTACATCATAAGTTCAGCAACCAGCCCAGGTGGCGGAATTGGTAGACGCGCTAGTTTCAGGTACTAGTGGGCGCAAGCTCGTGGAAGTTCGAGTCTTCTCCTGGGCACCATCATGTACTAAGTCTAAGGCCTACATATTAAAAGATAACAAAGATCTATAATTAATGGAAAACAGAAAAGAAATAATGAACCTGCATGTTCAGCACCACTTCCATGATTTGCCTGAAACAGTCAAGTTTGACTCTCTGGTCGCTGTTGACACGGAAGCCATGGGACTGAATCTTCATCGAGATCGATTATGCGTTGTCCAGCTATCAGGGGGAGACGGGATATGTCATGTGGTTCAATTGAATCAGGATCATCGTTATGACGCACCTCATTTAAAGAGAGTGCTCACAGATCCCGACATTACTAAAATATTTCATTTTGGACGATTTGACATCGCTGTCCTTTATAAATATCTGGAGGTTACAACACAACCCGTGTATTGCACGAAAATCGCTTCAAAGCTGGTTCGTACCTTCACAGAGCGTCACGGTTTGCGTGATCTGTGCAAGGATCTTCTAAGCATTGACATCTCAAAAGATCACCAAACATCTGATTGGGGAGAAGCTCATCTGACGCCGGAACAATTAAAATATGCGGCAACTGATGTGCTTTATCTCCATAAGATTAAAGAGATTCTGGATCGAAGACTTGTGCGCGAAGGAAGACAGAAACTTGCCCAGGCCTGTTTTGATTTCTTGCCGACTTGCGCAAAGCTTGACCTTTTAGGGTATTCTCAGTTAAATATACTTGAACATTAATGTTCCTCGTCTTTCAAGGTGTGGAGATGGTTGGGGGGCTTGATTCGCCCTGCTCACGTTGTTATACGTACGCTGCGCGGATTCACCGCTTGTCCACCACCCCAGATTTTGAAAGACGAAGAGTATATTAAGCTTTTTTTATCGTTGATTTGGCAGTAGACTTGCGTCTGAAAGATTTCAGGCGAAAGGTATGCCCGAAATATTACAGGATTCATCATGGCTTCTATTCTTTCTTTTCCTCCGCGGTTTGAGCTTCATGAAGCGCAGCGTGTGCTGAACCTGGAAGCCGAAGCCCTGAAGATGTTATGTCAAAGTCTCGATCACTCCTTTGTTCAAGCTGTCAAAATCCTGCATGATACCATAGGGCACGTTGTTGTGACAGGAATGGGAAAAAGCGGGCATGTAGCGCGTAAAATTGCCGCCACCCTTGCGTCAACGGGAACACCTTCTCTGTTTGTTCATCCTGCTGAGGCAAGTCATGGAGATCTAGGGATGATTTCTCCAAAAGACAGTGTCGTCGCCCTTTCGCTTTCGGGAGAAACGAGTGAGCTTTCAGACATTATTGAATATACGCGGCGCTGGGGGGTGCCTCTTGTCGCCATCACCCGGAATCCTGAAAGCAGCCTCGCGGAGATTGCGACAGTTACGCTTCTCTTGCCTGAAATTGAGGAGGCATGCGCGATTGGCCTTGCGCCGACGACGTCGACAACTATGATGATCGCTTTGGGGGATGCCCTGGCAACGACACTGATGAAGTATCGGGGATTTTCGCCTGCCGATTTTGGCGCTCTTCATCCAGGCGGCAGGTTGGGACAGCGGCTCAAAAGAGTACGCGATTTAATGCATACAGGCGATGAAATTCCCCTGATCTCTGAGAATGTTTCGATGAAAGAAGCCTTGCTGGTCATCACCTCAAAGGGATTTGGCTGTGTCGGGCTTATCGATGACGAGGGCGTCCTGAAGGGAGTCATTACGGATGGCGACTTGAGACGACATATGAGTTCAAAGTTGCTGGATTTGCACGCAATCGATGTGATGACCCGGACACCCATGACGGTGGAAGCGCACATTCTGGCGCAAGAGGCTCTGGCGCTTTTAAATCAACACTGTCGAACAAACCTGTTTGTCGTCGAAACGCTGGGAGACAAAAAAATGCCCCTGGGCATTGTTCATATCCATGATTTCCTGCGTGCGAATATAACTTGAGAGATCGTGAAAACAGCCACAACAGGAAATTAAAAACAGGACTTAAAAGAGAAATGAAAGCAGGTTTTCCACGGCCATTCCTTATAAATGCCGCCCAACATCAATACAATGTGACGCATACTCAGCGCGTTCAGATGCTGCGCAAGCTTTTTCCGCTTATGGCAAGCGCGATGTTTATGTTGATTATCTTCTGGCCTGAAATCAGAAGTTTACTGGAAAAATCCCATGTATCCGATACGAACTTTAAAAAATTTATTTACGCACGCAATCGTTTAAATGCTCCTCGGTTGCACTCAACGGATGAGAAAGGCAGGCCTTATTATATATCCGCCAAAAGCGCCATTCAGAAAAGCGAGAAAATCGCTGATCTTGAGGCTCCTCGAAGCAAGATGCGGATGGAGGACGGTACCGACCTTGAAATTAAGGCGAATACAGGACTTTATAACGACTTGACAAAAATCCTGGACTATAAAAACAATGTGAGATTGCGAAGCGACACGGGCTATAAACTCAAAACCTCTTTAGCCCATGCGAATTTGGAAAAAAAGCAGGCGTTTGGAGATCGACATGTAGAAGGCGAAGGCCCTGCCGGAAAAGTCTGGGCTGAGGGCTTTCACGCCACTCAGAACGGCGTCATTCACTTTAAAGGCAAAAGCTGTTTGATCATTCATCAAGACAAACAAGCCGTTCCCAAGGAGAAGTCGTGAACATACGCCACATGTTTTATGCGTTATCCGCGCTTTTTCTTTTCAGCGCAGGAAAAAGTTTTGCGTCCTCTTCCGCTCTTCAAAGGAACGCCCAGGTCGATCCCCTGGATGCAGCGCAAGAGCTTCCGCTCGAAATCAATGCAGAAAACGGCATTGTTTGTGAACGGGAGAAAAATATCTGTACGGCCTCGGGAAATGTTGTTGCCTCCCATGGAGACCATGTTCTGAATTGTGATACGTTAATCGCTTATTTTCGAGAAGGTAAAGATCGAAAAACCGAGCTTTGGCAAGTCGAAGCCAAAGGAAATGTCGTGATCCATTCAACGAAAGCTCATCATGTAGCCTATGCTCAACATGGTCTTTATACGCTGGACGATGAACGCGCCCTCTTGACAGGACGCAACTTGAAGTTGGAAGTGGATGACTTGACAGTGACAGCCAAGGATGCGCTGGAATATTCCAAAAGCAAAAACATCGCTTTCGCTAAAGGAGAGGCGGTTGCGGTCAAGGAAAATCGCCTTATCAAAGGGGAGACGCTCAAAGCTTATTTTGCCCCGAATCAACAAGGCAAACATGATATTCAGCGAATCGAAGCGTTTAAAAATGTTCTGATTTCGACAGATACTGAGGTTGCAACAGGTGATTATGGCGATTACTTGAAAGATAAGGAATTTGCGACTCTCGAAGGAAACGTCAAGATTACCCGACAGGATGGCCAAATAGAAGGACAATACGCCGAAGTAAAGCTGGATAAAGGGATCAGCAAAGTGTTAAATCAATCGCCTGTCTCTTCAACACGCTCACGCAAATCAAACCAGCGTGTGCATGTTCTGATTTTACCGCGACAAAAGAAAGCGGCTTAGCCCCATGACAGCGTCAACGTTAAATCATGAACTTTTTTTCAAGCTCATCTTTCCGAGAACCTGTCTTCAGAGTTTGGATCATGAGGTGAAAAACGGGTGTTTTGCGACTGCAAGGCAATCTATGAAGACAAGTTCCCGGAAGTGTCATCAAAGCCACGGAGTTGCAGGAGTACAGCCTCTATGAACAGATATGAGCTTCCAGACAGAAGCATGCGTCAGCAGGACGCCGAAACGCCCCTCTCCCCTTCCACAGAAGATCTTGAGAAAGAGTCCTGTGATTCCCTGAATCAATTTATGATGGGATTGCAAGCGAAAGGTTTGCGAAAATCTTATCGAAAACGCCCTGTCGTTCAAGGCGTAGACTTACAGGTGCAACGAGGAGAGGCCGTAGGTCTGTTGGGTCCGAACGGAGCAGGGAAAACCACCTGCTTTTCGATGATTGCCGGCCTTGTCACTCCCGATCAGGGAAAAATTTATCTTGATGGTCATGACATCAGTAACCTTCCCATGTATCGACGGGCACGTTTGGGGATTGGTTATCTCCCCCAGGAAGCATCCATTTTTCGGGGATTAACGGTTGAAGACAATATTCGCGCCGTTTTACAAATCACGGAGCCTGACAAAGATCGACGGGAAGATATCCTGAACAACTTGCTCTCTGAATTTATGATTACACATTTGCGTCGTTCTTCTGCGCTTACTCTCTCAGGGGGAGAGCGCCGACGGGTGGAAATCGCCAGAGCGCTTGCAACACATCCTCACTTTATTATGCTCGATGAACCCCTTGCGGGCATTGATCCCATCGCTGTACACGACATTCGTGAGCTGATTTCTCATCTCAAAGATCGTGATATCGGCGTTCTGATCACAGACCATAATGTACGCGAGACGCTTGATATCGTTGATAGAGCGTATATCATAAATGAAGGGTATGTTTTAATGGAGGGCAGCCCTTCCGATATTATCGCAGATAAAAATGTAAGGCGTGTCTATTTGGGAGAAGGCTTCAAACTTTAGCGAGGCTGAATGACCGCCTTGTCATGTCTGGAACACCAGAAAGCCCTATCCTATACAAATCTTGAAATCGTTTGGGGATAGACAGGCAAACTAAAAGCGACCAAGAAACCACAGCGTATGCAAAGGACTTGAGGATTGCGTGCGCGTTTTTAATGATAACATCACCCGACAGAATCAGGCTAAGAAGGAAATCTGATAAATCATACAAGTTCTTGAGAGTTTGCACATGAAGGGTTATGATAAGAAGGTGAAAGAATGATGGTATAAAGAGATGGAAAAAACAGGTCAAGCATGTGAGCGGGACGAAGCCCTTAGATCTCGAAGCGCTTTGGGTACGCTGTGATTGCCAAGATATTTTTAGCAAAATGAGGATATAAAATGACTGTATCTGTATCGGGTCGCCATGTTGAAATAAGTGAGGCTTTTCGGAACCACGTATTGGATGGATTGAACGACTTATGGCAAAAACATCATATGACCCCCGTCGAAGCGCATGTTGTCCTTTCAAGGCAAGGGCATTCTTTCATCTGTGATGTCTCGGCAAAGATTGGGAAAAATGCTTCCTTGCGGTGTCAGGGTCAAGGAGACAAAGGATATGCAAGTTTTGATAATGCCCTTGTTATCCTGACGCAACGTCTGAGACGCCATCGTAAAAAAATCAAGGATCTTCACCATCATAGCGGATATGATAAAAACAGTTCCTTTTCCCTTTACGTGTTGAATGGCGCTGCTCCTGAAGAAACGGAAGATGAGCTTACAAACGATCATGCGGCTGCAATTATCGCTGAGGTGAAAACAGACATTCCTTTGCTCTCTGTCAGCGAGGCCGTGATGGATCTGGATCTGAACGACCGAGAAGCTTTTGTCTTTCAGAATAAAACACATCATAAACTTAATGTGATTTACCGTAGGCGTGATGGTCATATTGGATGGATCGACCCTGGCATTTAGTATGTAGTAATAAAAGAGCCGCCTTTTCCTTTATATGCGCGTAAGCAAAGGTGAGATACACGTTATTCTGATTACCGTTTTATCCCTTGATGGATGGCGACGATGCCTCCTGAAAGACTTTGCACCTGAACAGCCTCAAAGCCTGCTTGGCGAATTTCAACCGCCAGTTGTTGTTGATCGGGGAATTGAGCAATACTTTCAACAAGATATTGATAAGCGTCCCGGTCTTGACCGATCCATGCTCCAAAACGCGGAATAAGGGAAAAGTTGTAAAAATGATAAAGTTCTTTGAGACCCGGCACATGAACCTTGGAAAACTCAAGACAAAAGAATTTTCCTCCTGACTTCAGGACACGAAAAGCTTCCCGCAAAGCCTCTTCACGAAAGGTCACATTACGAAGACCAAAAGCAATTGAATACAGATCAAAGCTTGACGCGGTAAAGGGTAAAACGCTCGCGTCTCCACACACCCACTCCAGATTTTTCACGATTCCACGATCCAAGGCTCGGTCTCGCCCCACTTCGATCATGCCTGGGTTCATATCGCAGACAGTCACATGACTTTGCGTGCAGGCTTGAAGGAACCGAAAGGCGATATCACCGGTGCCACCTGCAACATCCAGAAGATGTGTTTGGGCAGATGGTCTCATCGTGTGAATGAGCTGATTTTTCCAAAAACGATGGATTCCTCCACTCATGACGTCATTCATTAAATCATAGCGCCGGGCAACGCGATGAAAAACATCGTTAACAAGACGGGTTTTCTCGGCAGGCGAGACCTCCTGAAAACCAAAAGTTGTCGGCTTTGGCTCTTGCACGAATATGTCGATTCTTTCGTTAAGGCTTCACTTAATTGATAAAAACGTTTACAAACTATAATGCATATCCAAAAGATTTCAAGAGTTGAGGACGCAGACACGCGATGAATAGCGCGCGACGTGCCTGAAGAAATCCGAAAAGAATCGCAAACGCCAGCGTCCCTAAATCCTGAAAAGTGAAGGTGAGAGATCGGTTTTTTTGACGAGCGAGAGAATCAAATGCCTGAACTTCCCGAAGTTGAAACGATTCGTCGTGAAATGAAAAACGTTCTTTTGGGACAAACAATCCGAAAGATCGAGATTTCAGAAAGGCGCCTGAGAACGCTCATCCCTCTTGGCTTTGAGCAGGATCTTGAAAACCTGACCATCTCTTCCGTTGGTCGACGCGCCAAGTATATTCTGACAGGTTTTGAAAAAACATCTCTCACGCTTGTTATACACTTGGGGATGTCCGGGCGCGTTTTTCTTCCCCTGCCCTCTTCTCATCATCATCCCCCAGAGCGCCAGAAGCATGAACATGTCATCTTTACCTTTGACTCAGGGCAACAGATGCGGTTTTTTGATCCACGGCGCTTTGGCTCAATGACACTTGGTTTGACGCCTGAGTCCCTTTTTCAAGGGGTAGGACCTGAACCATTGTCGGAAGAATTTGATGCAACTATCCTAAAGGCCGCTCTTTTCAACAAAAAAACCTCAATCAAAGCCGCTCTCCTCGATCAGCGTGTGGTTGCAGGACTCGGCAATATTTATGTTTGTGAAGCTCTTCATATGGCTCGCATCCACCCTGAAAGGTTGGCCAAAGATCTGGTCCCGGATGAACACAGCGCGTTGGTCATTGCGATCAAGGATGTACTGCACAAAGCGATCGCCGCGGGAGGTTCCACTTTGCGGGATTATAAACGTACTGATTGCGAGGCTGGAGCCTTTCAACATCATTTCAAGGTCTACAATCAGAGAGGAAAGAATTGTCCAAGCTGCCACGAAAATGCCATTGAACGCATTCGCCAATCTGGCAGATCCACTTATTTTTGTAAAAGCTGCCAATCTTATGATAACCCGTTTGATAGCAAAATGATTTCAGAAGTCTGGCAGGTAAAGAAGTCGTGAACTTCGTGCGACCGCTTATAAGATTTCATCATCAGAAATCACAAGAAGCATATTTTGCAAAATCGACCCTATGCCTGAACTTTAAAAAGGACTATGATAGGGCGATAGCTAAAAACGTTGGTTGAAAGAACGATAAAACGGGAAAACAAGAGAAATGGCCGACCTGTTAAAAGAGTATCTGCCTATTTTTATTTTTATCGGCATTGCGCTTGGTTTGTCCGTGTTCATCCTTCTGCTTTCCTATTTTCGCGCTCCGCTCAAGCCCGATCCTGAAAAACTTTCTCCGTATGAGTGTGGCTTTGACGCTTTTTCAGATGCGCGCATAAAATTTGATGTGCGATTTTATCTTATCGCCATTCTCTTTATCATCTTCGATCTGGAAGTTGCTTTTCTTTTTCCCTGGGCCATCAGCTTACGGGAAATTGGTATGACCGGCTTTTGGGCAATGATGATATTTCTGGGTATTTTAACGGTTGGTTTTATTTACGAATGGAAGAAGGGAGCGCTTGAGTGGGAGTAACAAAACCGTTTATGCCGCCAGAAAACGGGCATGACGATGATCTGGCGCGTGCCCTTTATGATAACACAAACGAGCGTGGATATATCCTCACACAGGTTGATAAACTGGTGCATTGGGCGCAGGCTGGATCGCTTTGGCCGATGACCTTTGGGCTTGCCTGCTGCGCCGTCGAAATGATGCAGACAGCCGCAAGCCGTTACGACATTGACCGCTTCGGCCTGGTCTTCAGACCCAGCCCGCGCCAATCCGACGTCATGATCGTGGCGGGTACCCTGACCAATAAAATGGCCCCTGCCCTCCGCAAGGTTTATGATCAAATGCCGGAACCACGGTGGGTTATTTCGATGGGTTCCTGTGCCAACGGCGGTGGTTATTATCACTATTCCTATTCCGTCGTTCGGGGGTGTGATCGCATCATTCCTGTGGATATTTATGTTCCGGGATGCCCCCCCACCGCAGAAGCGCTGCTTTATGGAATTTTTCAGCTTCAACAAAAAATTCGCGGTCGGAAGACTTTTGTGCGCCCTCTCGATGGAGTCTCGGCATAATGTCTCCTGGAGAAATGGCCTGCAAACTTGCAAACACCTTTGGGGAAGACTGTCTCTCTCATCACATCTGGCGGGATGAATTGACTCTGACGGTTCAAAGTCATTCCATCGCCAAAATCCTGACGTACCTTCGCGATCACGGCGATTATCTTTTCAAGCAACTGATCGATCTTTGCGGCGTCGACTATCCCGATCGCGTCCAAAGATTTGAGGTCGTCTATCACTTGTTGAGCCTGAAATACAATCGCCGTCTTCGGCTCAAGGTTTATACGGACGAGAAAACGCCGATACCGTCGGCAACTTCGATCTATAGTTCCGCTAACTGGTGGGAACGTGAAGCGTGGGATCTGTTCGGAATTCAATTTGAAGGCCATCCTGATTTGCGGCGTCTTTTGACGGATTACGGTTTTGAAGGCCACCCTCTCAGAAAAGATTTTCCGCTGACGGGCTATGTGGAAGTGCATTACGATGACGAACAAAAACGGGTAGTTTATGATCAGGTGCAATTGCCTCAAGCGTATCGAAATTTCGATTTCCTGAGTCCCTGGGAAGGCATGACGCCTCTCTTGCCAGGAGACGAGAAAGCAACAGACGGAAAAGCGATCGACAAGAAAGAAGATGTTGCATGAGCGCCAACCAGGACACCAAAAGCTATTCGTATTGTCTCAACTTTGGCCCCCAGCACCCTGCTGCTCATGGCGTCCTGCGCCTTATTCTGGAAATGGATGGAGAAGTCATTACCCGCGCCGATCCCCATATCGGGTTTTTGCATCGAGGGACGGAAAAGCTGATCGAGCACAAGACATATCTTCAGGCGTTGCCTTATTTTGATCGCCTCGATTATGTCTCTCCCCTGTGTCAGGAGCATGCTTTTGCCCTGGCCGTCGAACGTCTCCTGGGATTGACGGTTCCGCTGCGCGGTCAGTACATTCGGGTACTGTTTTCAGAAATCACGAGAGTACTGAATCATTTACTCAATATCACGACATTCGCGCTCGATTGCGGCGCCATGACTCCCTTTCTGTGGGGATTCGAGGATCGGGAATGTTTGATGGAGTTTTACGAAAGAGTCTCTGGCGCACGTCTTCATGCGAACTACTTTCGGCCTGGCGGCGTTCATCGGGATATGCCCGCAGGGCTTGCCGAGGATATTCAGGCTTTCTTCACAAAATTTCCTCAACATCTCGATGATATGGAAAACCTGTTGACTGACAATCGTATTTTTAAACAGCGGACCGTCGATATTGGGATTGTGACGCCAGAGCAAGCGCTCGATTGGGGTTTTACAGGTCCTATGCTGCGGGCTTCGGGGATTCCGTGGGATCTCAGACGATCGCAGCCGTATGACGTGTATAGTCACCTGAAGTTTCTTGTTCCTACCGGTGAAAATGGCGATTGCTATGATCGCTATCTTGTACGTATGGCAGAGATGCGTGAAAGCGTGTCGATTATCATGCAATGCCTTGAACAGATGCCTGAAGGCCCCGTGATGACGTCTGATCGCAAGGTGGCGCCTCCTCCGCGGGCTGAGATGAAACAGTCGATGGAGGCGCTTATTCATCACTTTAAACTTTATACGGAAGGCTATCATGTGCCGTCAGGGGAAACATACGTCTGTGTCGAGGCTCCCAAGGGAGAATTCGGCGTTTATCTTGTTTCCGATGGTACAAACAAACCTTATCGCTGCAAGATTCGAGCACCCAGCTTTGCTTTTCTACAGGGAACGGATTTTATGTCAAAGGGGCATATGCTTGCAGATGCCGTTGCGATCATTGGCTCAATGGATATTGTGTTTGGAGAAATCGATCGGTGAAAAAACAATTAACCGCGCAGGGAAAGCCTTTTGAATTTACGCCGGAAAACCTTGAGAAAGCCGCGGCTCTGATCATGCGCTATCCAGAGGGACGACAGGGAAGCGCTCTTGTTCCCCTGCTCGATCTGGCGCAACGCCAGACGGGAGGATGGCTCCCCCAGGAAGCGATCGAATATGTCGCCCGCTATCTGGGTCTTTCTTTTATGCAGGGCTATGAAGTGGCGAGCTTTTATTCGATGTTCAATCTTTCTCCGGTTGGAAAATATTTTGTCCAGGTTTGTACGACGACTCCCTGTCAATTGAGGGGGGCGATGGACGTTCTGAAAGCCTGTGATGACTTTATGGGTGGCGGTTTCGGCGTTCCTCAAGGCCAACCGAGCAACAATGACGGTCTCTTTTCCGTCTGTGAGGTAGAGTGTCTGGGCGCCTGCGTCAATGGGCCTGTCGTACAGATCAATGACGCCTATTACGAGGATCTTGATAGTGTGAAAATGACAGAGATTCTTTGCATGCTTAAAATGGGAAAGACCGTTGATTCCGGTTCACAAATCGGACGTCAGGGTTCGGCTCCTGAAGGAGGCCCCCAAGTCTTGAAGTTTGATTCTGACTCTACGCCCAATCCTGATTCTGAATTTACAGAATCTATCGCGAACATGGATACGGATATAGATGTAGATAAAGGACGAACCTTGTAATGCTTAAAGATAAAGATCGAATCTTTACCAACCTTTATGGTCAGCGGGACTGGCAATTGAAGGGCGCGCGTGCGCGTGGGGACTGGCAAGGAACGGGTGACCTGATCAGACAAAAAAACCGTGAAGGGATTATTCAGGACGTCATCGCATCGGGTCTGAGGGGTCGAAGTGGCGCCGGTTTTCCCACGGGCAAAAAATGGACTCTTCTGCCTCCTCTTGGCTCTTTACCGCGTTATCTGGTGATCAATGCGGACGAAAGCGAGCCGGGGACATGCAAAGATCGTGATATTCTGCGCTATGAGCCTCATAAACTGATTGAAGGCGCGTTGCTCTCAAGCTTTGCGATTCACGCGCACCACGCCTATATTTATATCCGAGGCGAGTATTATCGCGAAGCTGAACATTTACAATACGCCATAGATGAAGCGTATGACGCGCGTCTGTTGGGAAAGGATGCCGCAGGATCAGGCTGGGATTTTGATCTTTATATCCATCGGGGCGCCGGCGCTTACATTTGCGGCGAAGAGACCGCCTTACTGGAGAGTCTAGAAGGACACAAGGGTTTGCCTCGGTTGAAACCTCCCTTTCCTGCGGTGATGGGCCTTTATGGTTGTCCTACCATCATCAATAATGTCGAAACGATCGCGGTTGTGCCGACCCTTCTTCGGCGTGGCGCTTCGTGGTTTTCCAGCATAGGCACGCCCCAAAGTACAGGCACAAAAATCTTTTGTATCTCTGGTCATGTCAATAAACCCTGCAATGTGGAAGAAGCTCTTGGAATTCCGCTCAGGACGCTGATTGAAACGTATGCGGGTGGCGTTCGCGGCGGCTGGGATAACCTGCTTGCCGTGATCCCCGGCGGTTCTTCGGTTCAGCTCATCCCGAAAGAGGTTTGCGATACAGTCACCATGGACTATGAATCGCTGCACACGCAAAAGAGCGGCTTGGGAACGGCCGGGGTTATCGTGATGGATAAAACGACGGATATTCTTCAGGCCATAACCCGCATTGCCAGATTTTACATGCATGAAAGCTGTGGTCAATGCACGCCCTGTCGTGAAGGAACGGGGTGGATGTGGCGGATGTTGACGCGATTGTCGAAAGGTGAAGGATCAAGCGCGGATATTGATCTGCTTCTTGACGTCACACATCAGATTGAAGGACATACGATTTGTGGCTTGGGGGAAGCTGCGGCGTGGCCAATCCAGGGCCTTGTCCGACACTTCAGGAAAGAGATCGAACAGCGGCAGAGGAAAGCGGCGTGAGGCAGGATAAAACGGCAAAAGAACATGGCAAAAAAAGATAATAGTCAAACGATGGTCAAATTAAAGATTGATAACCAGGAGATCGAGGTTCCTGAAGGAACTACCGTTTTGCAAGCGGCACAGCGGCTGAACATTGAAGTACCCGTCTTTTGTTATCATCCCCGTTTGGCGATTGCCGGCAACTGTCGGATGTGTCTGGTTGAGATGGAAAAGTCGCCCAAGCCGATTGCAAGTTGCGCCATGCCAGCCACCGAGGGCATGGTTATTTATACGCATACGCCCATGGTTGAAAAGGCCCGTCGCGGTGTGCTGGAATTTCTGCTCATCAATCATCCTCTGGACTGCCCCATTTGCGATCAGGGGGGGGAATGCGATCTCCAGGACATCACGATGTCCTATGGCCCTTCGATGAGCCGTTTTAAAGAAAACAAGCGCGTCGTCCCGGAAAAGCCAATGGGTCCCCTGATCAAGACGTTTATGACCCGCTGCATTCACTGCATGCGCTGTGTCCGATTCGCCAACGATATCGCGGGGGTTCGCGAGCTTGGCGCGGTGGGACGGGGAGAAGACGTTGAAATCACAAGTTATCTGGATCAGTCCATCACGTCGGAACTTTCCGGCAACATGGTTGATATCTGCCCTGTCGGCGCCCTGACCTCCCGTCCCTATTCCTTCAAGGGACGCCCCTGGGATCTTGTCAAGACAGAGTCGATTGATGTCATGGATGCCGTAGGAAGCAACATTCGCATTGACACGTACGGGATGAAGGTTATTCGCATTTTGCCCCGGCTTCATGAGGAGATTAATGAAGAGTGGATCTCGGACAAAACGCGCTATGCCTGTGATGGTCTCGCGCGTCAACGTCTTGATTGTCCTTACGTGCGCAAGAACGGCAACCTTCAACCCGTCTCATGGGAAGAGGCGTTTGAAGTCATACGCGAGAAAGTTTCACCCCTTAAGGGAACAGAGATGGCAGCATTGGCAGGGGATATGGCCGATGTCGAATCCATGATGGCGCTGAAAGATCTGATGATGAGATTGAAATCGCCTCATATGGATTGCCGTCAGGACGGCGCCCTGTTCTTCCCGCGGCATCGGGCGAGTTATCTTTTTAATACGACGATTGCCGGTATTGAATCAGCCGACATCTGTCTGATTATTGACAGCGCCGTTCGCCAGGAAGCTCCGTTGATTCATGCCCGTTTGCGCAAGAGATATCTGACGGGAGATTTTAAAGTCTTCTACCTGGGAGGCAAGCTCCCTGAGGATCGCGGCTTTACGTTCCCCGTTGAAAATCTGGGCGATGACCCTGCTGTCCTGAACAGGATTCTGGGGGGTACTCATCCTCTTGCAGGGTTCTTCAAACAGGCACAGCATCCGATGGTGATCATAGGTCAATCCGCTCTTCGCAGATCTGATGGTACCGCGATTCTGCAAAAATGCCAGAAAATCGCAGAAAAATTTAAACTGGTGAAAGAAGGCTGGAATGGCTTTAATGTGCTCCACCAGGCAGCGGCCCGTGTGGGAGGGTTGGATATTGGATTTGTTCCGACCGATAAAGGATATGCGATGCGCGATATCCTGAAGGCTTGTCAGGAAGGAAAGATCAAGCTTCTTTACCTTTTAGGAGCGGATGAAATCGAGGCGCCGGCGTTTGGTGACGTCTTCGTCATTTATCAGGGACATCATGGCGATCGTGGCGCGCATCGTGCGGACGTGATCTTGCCGGGGGCGGCCTATAGCGAAAAAGAAGCGACCTATGTCAATACGGAAGGCCGTGTTCAGGTGACATCGCAAGCTTTATTCCCGCCAGGCGAAGCCAAGGAAGATTGGCGAATCATTCGCGCCTTGTCGGAAAAACTGGGGGAGAGATTGCCCTATGACACACTTGCGGACGTCCGCCGAACCATGGTGTCCGTCAATCCGATTTTTGCCCGTATAGATGAAATCGTACCGGCCTCGTGGACGCCTGATTTTTCTCTTGAGGAAGGACAGGAACAGGACATGCAGAAAACGCGGAATAAACAGAAAGAGCAGAAAGAACCAAGAGCGAGAGAACTGATGAACGTCCCGTTTGCTTGCCATACCTTTAATTTTTATATGACCGATCCCATCTCGCGCGCTTCGGAAACAATGGCTACATGCATACGAGAATTAGCGCCAGACGATCACGTCTGCAAAGACTTAAAAAATTCACGGGGAGGAAAGCCTTTATGATTGAAATCTGGCAGGAAATTCTCCCTCTTGTCCGTATTGCAGGACAGATTCTCTTGATCGTAATTCCCCTGATTCTGGCAGTCGCGTATTTAACGTATATCGAACGTAAAGTGATTGCGGCGATGCAACTGCGCATAGGACCTAATTATGTGGGGCCTTTTGGTTTGCTTCAACCGATTGCGGATGCTCTTAAATTGCTTCATAAAGAGCCGATCATTCCCACAAAGGCGAATCCCGTGTTGTTTCTCTCTGCGCCTGTGATTACCTTTACGTTAAGTTTGCTTGCCTGGGCGGTCATTCCTCTTGGACCGGATTTCGTGCTGGCGAATATTAACGTCGGGGTTCTGTATTTGTTTGCCATTTCGTCGCTCAGTGTCTACGGCATCATCATTGCCGGATGGGCGAGCAACTCGAAATATCCCTTCTTAGGCGCCTTGCGCTCAGCGGCTCAAATGGTCTCGTATGAAATTTCCATTGGTTTTGTGATGATTACGGTGCTTTTGTGTACAGGCTCGCTTAACTTGCGACAAATCGTCCTCGCCCAACAGAATATGTGGTTTGTCATCCCTCTTTTTCCGATGTTTGTAATCTTTTTTATCTCAATCCTTGCCGAGACCAACCGCGCACCTTTTGATTTGCCTGAAGCGGAAGCCGAATTGGTCGCAGGGTATAACGTTGAATATTCTTCGATGCCCTTTGCGCTGTTCTTTCTGGGCGAATATGCCAACATGATCCTTATGAGCGCCATGACGTCCATTCTGTTTTTAGGAGGCTGGCTTCCTCCCTGTAATAGGGCGCCATTTACCTATATCCCTGGATTTGTCTGGTTCGCTTTGAAGATTTCCCTGATTTTGTTCCTTTTCTTATGGGTTCGCGCGACTTTGCCGCGTTATCGCTATGATCAATTGATGCATCTGGGCTGGAAGGTGTTTTTGCCCTTTACGCTTGTCTCTGTTATTGTTGTGTCAAGTTTTCTTGTGTATTTTGATAAATTACCGACGCAAGGATGAAACAATGGTAAACATTAGACAAACGCTCAAATCTTTCATTCTGATCGACATCATCAGAGGTATGGGCGTCACGCTTCGGTACATGTTCAAGCGGAAGGTCACCCTTCAATATCCTTTGGAAAAGAGCGCGATCAGCCCCCGGATGCGCGGCGAACATGCCCTGCGCCGTTATGCCAATGGCGAAGAACGATGTATTGCCTGCAAGCTTTGCGAGGCCGTATGTCCGGCGCAAGCCATCAGCATTGATGCCGATGTCCGTATTGATGGCAGCCGCAGAACAACCCGGTATGATATTGACATGACAAAATGTATCTACTGTGGGCTTTGCCAGGAAGCTTGTCCCGTGGATGCAATCGTCGAAGGCCCCAATGTTGAGTTTGCCACTGAAACCCACGAAGAACTCTTTTATAACAAAAACAGGCTTCTCGATAATGGCGCCCAATGGGAATCATTATTAGCTGAAAACATCAAACTGTCGAATAATAGAATAGTATAAAGTATTATCTTATTGAAAAAGATATTTTATGAGAAAAATGTTACATAAATGCACCACGACGATGCACGCCATCCAAGCCGAACTACAGCGATCGAAAGAGTCGATCCAGACACTCAGCGAACGCTATCATCTAAATCCTAAAACCGTCCTCAAATGGAAACACCCGGACAGCGTGGACGACACACCGATGGACGTCACAGTGTCAGAAAGTGCGAAGCTAAGTGGAGCCGATGGTATCAGAGGGTTAGCGTGCCTAATCGTGTTAATTACGCACGCAGTAAATATGTTTTTCATCGGAACACCCTACCTGCATGGGACAGGAAGAATCGGCGTGTGGCTCTTTTTCGTGCTGAGCGCATTCTTGCTCACCTATAAGTTTGAAAGGTCTGGCTTTAGTTTATTATCCATTTCAAACTATGTCATTGGGCGAGTTCTTCGAATAATTCCTCTTTTCTTAATTTCTGTTGTTGTCTACAGGTTATTGAGAACGGCTGGCATAAAAACCTGGAGCGACGTCTTAGATGCGATTTTGTTTAGAAAAGCATATGCTCACCTCTGGACAATTCCTGTAGAGTTTAAGTTCTATATGTGGCTTCCCTTTATTGTATTTTTATTAATCCACATAAGGAAAAAATTTGGTGTTATTGGAATGACTACTTTCTTTGTTTTTTCAGTAATTGTTCAGCAATCTATCTGGCCATATTGGAAAGCTCCAAACTACGTTATTGAATCTTATTGGTATTATCCCTGTTTTGGTTGGGGTATCTTTCTTGCGATATCTCTAAGAGATCTTGAAAGATATATGACCAACAATGTCGCAAATTTTCTTTCTTTTCTGGTGCTTATTGTCTTGGCTTTAGCGATTCCAGGTATCAGGCATGTGATTCTTGCAGCGCCTGTTGAGAGCCTCCGTGGGAACCAATTTTTATTCATTGGTCTGGCATGGGCAGTTTTTATTGCATGTTCCATCAATGGCAAAGGTTGGGCGGGGTATTTAGTAAAGGCTCGCTTTTTAAGGAAGCTGGGACATCGAAGTTATTCCATTTACCTTTTTCACTGGCTGGTCTATAAAACACTGAGTCGATTCTTCCCCAATAATTTTCTCGCGATGCTTGCCAGCTTTCTAGGCGCGATTTCATTAGGGACTCTGGTATATAATTTCATAGAGCGTCCTATTGAGGATTTTCGTCACAATTCGCAGAAAAATATGACTGAAAACTTGACTCAGAATGGTTTTGTTGCATCTGTGAAAATTTTGTTCAAATGGCAAAAATGCCAATTCTTGAAGGCCGTGAAAAACATAGGTTTCTAATTTTATAAACGCCTCAAATCCCTCTTATTTTCCCAGATGCGATAGAGGTCTGTCATGTACGTAGGGTACGCTTCGCAGGATTCACTCCTTATCTGCCAACCCAGATTTCGCAATTCTTAGGGTATATTCATCTTGAATCTTGTTTCGCTTTAGACATTAAACCTGAAGTGGAAAATGTCGCCATCCTGAACAAGATACCCGCGTCCCTCCTGGCGCATTTTCCCGGCGGATTTGGCGCCTTGCTCACCGCCGCACTCAATATACGCCTCATAGGAAATGGTTTCAGCACAAATAAAACCGCGCTCGAAATCGCTATGAATAACCCCCGCAGCCTGGGGCGCCTTTCCTCCTTGAAAAATAGTCCAAGCATGAGCTTCCTTGGGACCCACCGTAAAAAAGGTCAGCAAATCCAGAAGACGATATCCCTCCCGAATCACTTGTGCAAGCCCTGTTTCAGGCAAGCCAAGGCTATCTAAAAACGCTTTTTTCTCTTCTTCTGAAGAAAGCGAAGCAATCTCTGATTCAATCGCTGCTGAAATGATGACATGACGCCCCCCTTCTTTCTGCGCAAAATTTTTCACTTTTTCAGAAAAAGCATTACCGATTGCGGCTTCATCTTCGCGCACATTGCACACATAGAGGACAGGTTTGCCGGTCAGGAGCTGTAGTTGCCTGAACAAAGGTTTCTCTTCTTCTGAAATTTTAACAGATTGTGCAGGATATCCATCCTGTAAGACGGGCAGAATCTTCCTGATTAAATCTCTCAAGGCTATTGATTCCTTATCCCCGCTTTTCACTTTCCTGGCAAGATTCTCTTCGCGACGTTCCAGACTTTCCAGATCGGCAAGCATCAACTCAGTGGAAATAATCTCGGCGTCCCGAATGGGATCCACTCCCCCTTCCACATGGGTAATGTCTTCATCCTCAAAGCAACGCAGAACATGAATGATGGCATCCACTTCCCGAATATGGCCAAGAAACTGATTTCCCAGTCCCTCTCCCTTGCTTGCCCCTCGGACGAGACCGGCGATGTCGACAAACTCAAGTTGTGTTCCAATAATTTTGACGGAGTTCGCAATGTTTGCAATTTTTTCCAGCCTTTCATCGGGAACCGCTACTTTCCCCACATTTGGCTCAATAGTGCAAAAGGGGTAATTTGCCGCTTCTGCGGCTGCTGTTGCAGTTAAGGCATTGAAAAGGGTCGATTTTCCAACATTTGGAAGCCCGACGATCCCACACTTGAATCCCATGTGATTTGATTCCTTTATTGATTCTGAAGCCGAAGCGCTACATTATTGAGAAACCGCGGCATATCTTTCTGAACAAGAAAAGAGGCTTCCGCTGCCAACGCCTGCAACAAGGGAACAAGCCAGTTTTGCTCTTCCTGCGAAAAATTCTTCAGCACATGCGCATGAACCGCTTCTCGATGACCGGGATGACCAATACCAATACGCAAACGCCAATAATTTTGTCCCACATGATGATCCAGGCTTTTGAGTCCGTTATGACCTCCTGCACTTCCCCCTTGCTTGATTCTGATTTTCCCTGGCGCCAGATCAATGTCATCATGGACGACAATAATATTTTCAAGAGGAATCTTAAAGAAGTTTACAAATTCACTGACCGCGATACCCGACCGATTCATAAAATCCATCGGTTTTAAAAGAGCCACCTTCCAGGAACCTATAGTCCCTTCAGATACAAGCGCTTCTCCGCGGCGCTTGAAAGCCGTGAAAGAAAAACTCTCGGCAATCACGTCAACGACCATAAAACCGGCATTGTGACGGTTTAGAGCATACTTTGCACCAGGATTGCCAAGACCAACGAGTACTATCACGCCAAGCCTCTTTACAAAAACATACTCTCTTCATCACCCGCCAGATTCAGATTGAAATAGGAAAACAGTCTTTTCCCGCCTGATGACTCTTGATTCTTTATTCCTGTTTCTCTGTTCTCTGTCTGTCTAAGCCTTTGAAGATGCAGCGCCACTTTTTTCGCCAGAGGCGCCTGTCGATTCTTCCTGAGCCAGTTTTGGCGCTACGATGGTTGCCACGGTGTTGTCTCTATCAGGATGGGTTATGGAAACACCTTCTGGAAGCTGAAGAACATCCGCATGAATGGTCGCCCCTATCTCCATATCGCTGAGGTCGATGGTGAGGTGTTCTGGAATATTGTCTGCTGAGCAGGTCACTTCGAGAGCATGCAAAACAATATTCAACAGTCCGCCTTGTTTAAGTCCTGGACACTTATTCTCATTCAGAAAGTGGAGGGGAACCGACACATGAATTTTCGTATTTTTACTGACACGCCAGAAATCGATATGCATCGGACGGTCTGTCACGGGATGAAGTTGTACGGCGCGAGCCAAGGTTCGTTCTTTTTTGCCATTGATGTCAAGTTCAAAAATCTTGCTATAGAAACTGCTATGTCTTAAGCCTTTTTCTACATCGCGCGGGTCAACCATAAGAGGAATGTTTTCTTTATCCCCTCCATACAGGATGCCCGGAATCATGCCAGAGCGACGCAACGATCGGGAAGCGCCCCCTCCTGTTTGAGTTCTGACTTGTACTTTAAATGCTTCTACGGTTGACATTTCCAACTCCTTACTTAAACGAATTCAGGCTATATTCTTTGCCTCTCGAAATCCCGGAGCCTGGATATCAGGACTCGTTCCGCACACCACTTATAGGTGGTACACTAGCGGGACTTGCCGCTCGTCCGCCTGCCCGAATTTCGTAATCATTTGGCTATATTTTCAACATATCCCTATTTACACGCTTTCCGGATCGGTGCGCAAGCTCTTTTGATCAATCGAACAAAACGGAAACGGATCTCTCCTCAGAAATACGTTTGATAGCCTCTGCCAACAGCGGCGCGATCGAAAGAAAACGAATTTTTGAGCAATTCATGACCTCCTCGCATCCTTGAATGCTGTCCGTTGCAACGATCTGATGAATGGGGGAAGCCATAATTCTTTCAACGGCTGGACTTGATAAAACTCCATGCGTAACATAGGCTCTGACCGACAGGGCGCCGGCCTCTCTCAAGGCATCCGAGGCATTGCAGAGCGTTCCGGCTGTATCGACGATATCATCCACGAGAATAAGGTCGCGTCCTTTGACGTCACCGATGATGTTGACTACCTCCGACACGCCAGGGCGTTCCCGCCTTTTATCAATGATCGCCAGATCCCCGTCAATTCGCTTGGCAATTGATCGCGCACGTCCTACGCCCCCGATATCCGGCGAAACAACCATGACGTTCCCTCTGCCATATTCTTTCAGGATATCCTGACTGAAAACGGGCGAGGCAAACAGATTATCGAGGGGAATGTCAAAAAACCCCTGGATTTGGGCTGAATGCAAATCAAAAGTAAGGACACGGCTTGCCCCTGCAACCGTAATCAGATTGGCCGTCAACTTGGCTGAGACGGGAGAACGGGGACTTGTCTTGCGATCCTGGCGCGCATATCCGTAATAAGGAAGAACGGCCGTGATGCGACGCGCCGATCCTCGTTTAAGCGCATCCAGCATAATCAGCAATTCCATGAGATGATCATTCGCCGGATAAGACGTCGATTGAATCACAAACACATCTTCGCCACGGACATTCTCCAGTATTTCCACAAAAACTTCCTTGTCGGAGAAGCGTTTGATAGAGGCTTGCGCCAGAGGTACGCCCAGGATGCGCGCAACGGCGTCGGACAGAGGAACGTTAGAGTTGCCACTAAGAATTTTCATCGTATTCAGTATTCCGTTCAATCAAAAACTGTTCTGCCCAAAGGATTTCAAAATGCGGGGTAGCGGACGCGCGGCAAGTCGCACACAGCTTAGGCATAAACAGACGTGCAGGACGAAAGCCCGATGTCCAACGCCCCCGGATTTTGAAAGGCAAAGGGTATTGTTGAGAAAATTTATCAGCCGGACGCGTTTGTGTAAATCATCTTATTGCAAACAAGCGGAACTGCGTTTACACTTTCGAGATGTTATGTTATAGCCAGATTTTGAAAAGCGAAGGATATATTAACTTGACCGGACGAGCAATGTATAACTTAAAATTCAAAATGACAGGCTTGCTGGCGGGGATTCTTCTAGTTCTCAATTTGGCAGCTTGCGGCGAATCAGAGCAAAGCGCCGATCAAAAGACGACGCTGATCCTGGCAACATCGGGCGACAATCCTCCATTTGAATTTCACGATACAAGCGATGGCAAAGACGAGATAGTAGGGGCCGATATTGACCTTGCCCATGCTCTTGCCGATGAACTTGGCGTAAGGCTTGAAATCAAGGATATGGATTTCAATAGTCTGATTCCTGCGCTTCAGGCACATCGCGCTGATTTTGTCATGGCGTTAATGACGCCTACCGAAGAACGCAAAAGAAATGTTTCTTTCTCGGATAGTTATTTCATCGCCCGCCTGGCTGTCGTCACGTTAAAAAATAAGACGATCAATCATGAAGAGAGCCTGGAAAGTAAAAAAATCGGCGTTCAACTGGGATCCAACAATGAACGGGTCGCGAAGAAACTTGCAAACAAAATCAAAGACCTGAATATTATTTCCCTGAACAAACTGGGAGAGTTGATCCAGGAAGTTCGCACTGGTCGTATTGATGGTGTTTTGGTGGAGGCAACACCGGCGAAAGCTTACGTTGAGGCTCACGAGGATCTGGATTATCGCCTCCTCGAAGAACATCAATCAAACTTTGCCGTTGCATTTCCTAAAAATTCTCCTTGGATAGAAAGATTTAACGAAGCTCTAAAAAAACTGAAATCCCGGGGCAAACTTGAAGAAATCATGCGCAAGTGGCTCAAAGAATAGGCATTCCTTCAATACTCACAACTCATACTGAATCAAGATTATTATGAAGCTGGATTTTTTACAAATCATGCCCTCGCTTCCCTTTATCCTGGAGGGAGCGATCGTGACGCTAAAATATACGGTTTTATCTGTATTTTTTGGCTTCCTCATAGGGGGCGCTCTGGGATTGATGAAAGTTTCCCATCTGCGTTTTCTGGAAATTTTCGCACGAGTTTATACCTCTATTTTTCGAGGGACACCCCTTCTTGTGCAGCTTATGTTTGTGTATTTTGCCCTTCCCCAGATCATCAACTATAAAATCACCGCCTTTGAAGCAGGTGTGTTGGCTTTTTCATTAAACTCAGGCGCTTATGTGTCGGAAATTATCCGTTCAGGCATCCTGTCTGTGGATCGAGGTCAATTTGAAGCGGCAGCCTCACTTGGCATTAGCTATTTCTTGACGATGAAAGATATTATCCTGCCTCAGACTATTAAAAATATCCTGCCGGCCCTTGTCAATGAAACCGTCAATCTTTTAAAGGAATCTGCTTTGGTCTCAACAATTGGAGAGATGGATTTATTGCGGCGCGCCAATACTATCGCTGCGGAGAAATATATTTACTTTGAGCCCCTTTTGATCGTGGCGGTTATTTATTATTTGCTGGTGGTAACGCTTTCCTGTTTTGCCAACATCCTTGAAGTCAGGTTGCGTCGCCATGATTAAGCTAAAGAATCTCTATAAATCGTTCCATCGACTTCAGGTATTGAAGGGAATTACAGCAAACATTCGACAGGGAGAAGTCGTCTCCATTCTGGGACCCTCAGGCTCAGGAAAATCAACACTTTTGCGCTGTCTTAATCTTTTAGAACAACCTTCTTCGGGGCAAGTCATCATCAATGGTCAGGATATTACGAACCCCAAGTGCGATATTCGTCTGGTTCGCCAAAAAGTCGGCATGGTGTTCCAGCATTTTCATCTTTTTCCGCATATGAGCGTGTTGGAAAATCTGACCTATGCGCCGATCCATATATTAAAGGTTGAAGAACAAAAAGCGCGCGCCAGGGCTGAACATTTGCTGGAACGCGTCGGACTTGTGGACAAAACAAATGTCTATCCTTCCAAACTTTCGGGCGGACAGAAACAACGCGTGGCTATTGCGCGGGCACTTGCCATGAATCCTGAAATTATTTTGTTCGATGAGCCTACCTCTGCCCTTGATCCTGAAATGGTCAAGGAAGTCCTCGCCGTCATTCAGGATTTGGCAACGCAACACACCATGACGCTAGCTATCGTGACCCATGAAATGAATTTTGCCAAGGAAGTGTCGGATACGATCTGGTTTCTTGACGAAGGAGAATTGCTGGAAATAGCAGAACCAAAGCATTTTTTTACAACACCTCAAACAGCGCGCGCTCAAAAATTTCTTGATATGGTTCTTTAACGGTGGTTGTGGTTTGGTTGTCTCAAGGATTGATACAAGAGACTCTGGCGCAGATTTTGAAAGGTGAAGGGTATAAAAGCCCTACAAGGGGATATATGATGCCTGGCGTTATGCTTTAAGGCTCTATCGGAAGCGTAATGACGAATTCTGTATATTTTCCGATTCTTGAGTTCACTGTGAATGTTCCATGATGCTGTCTGGTGATAATTTCATAAGACAAAGAAAGACCAAGCCCTGTGCCACTGCCCGTAGGCTTGGTCGTAAAAAAGGGATCAAAGATGTTCTTGCGTATTTTCTCTGAGATGACAGGGCCATTATCCCGAATTTTGATGATGACGTCCCCTCCTTCTTGTCGGGTCTCCAGATGAATTTGTGATTCAAACGAAGCGTTTGCGGCAATTTTCTTTTGATAGAGAGCATAGCAGGCATTGTTGACAACATTCAGGATAACGCGTCCCAACTCCTGACGATAGACTTTAAGCAGAGGCAAATGGGGATCCAGATTTTTCACAATTTCAGGAATAATTCCCTGTTGGTGAAGTCCTGAAATCGCAAGAAGCGTATTTTCCTCTATCAGCTGGTTAATATCCGTTTCTTCCAACTGCTCTGTTCCTCCCCGCGCGTGCATCAACATTGTCCGGATAATCGCATCGGCACGTTTGCCATGATCTTTGATGCGTTGCAGGTTGTGGGTCAAGCTATAGAGGATATCCGTCACTTGAGGGTGTTCGTTTTTTGTATTCTCTTTAATCAATGAAGCAAGCTCGACGAGATATTCTTGCGACAGTTCCGCAAAATTAATCACGTAATTGAGCGGATTCTTGATTTCATGCGCGATCCCTGCCGTCAAGGCGCCCAAACCCGCAAGCTTTTCCTGCACGATCATTTGATCCTGGGCTTTATTCAGATCACCGAGCGCTTTTGTCAAGGCCTTGTTTTTGTTTGAGAGTTCCCGCGTTCGATCATGCACGATGGCATCAAGTTCGCGTATATTCAATTCCAGGCGCTCGACTAAAATCCTGTTCTCATGAAATACTCGATCAACGGCGTTAAACCATGGAGACCAGGGTTCCGAGATATCTTTATATCCCTCTTTCCCCTCACGCGCACGACTTGCAATAAAATAAACCAGCCTGTACGCCGGGTGAATAAATTCCTGTGCAATCAGCGAGTTCGCCCCTCTTAAAATAACAATTGCAAATATAATCAGGAACAGAACGCCCGGGACTATCTCTTCAAGTGTTGCCATGAAAATATCTGAACAAGACACATAATAAATTAAAGTCCAGGGCGCATAACGTGACTTGACTTGAAAAACCCAATATTGCCCCAATCGAGACAATTCTTTGCGCGGAAGTTTATTGACCTCTTCGAGATTTAACTCAGAAGGAAAGGTCTGTCGAGTTTTGACAATAATCGCGTTGCCTGAATTTCCAAAATTCGTGTCCGCAATGATCGTCTCATAATTGTTGACAACCAGCAAACGCCCGTAAGAATTGGTAATCCCTGAGATAAAATCGCTGATGGCTTCCAGTGTAAAATCAATACCAACAACCCCCAGGAATTTTTCTTGCTGATAGATGGGCGCAATACAGGTTACCATCAACTGTCCGCCGTTTTTTCCCGCGTAAACGTCTGACCAGCTCAGATGACCATAGGGAAGGCGAAAAATACTCAAATCAGCCAAAAACCGGCTTTTAAGTCTATTTTGAGACCATTTGAATTTTGTTGAAGGTTTCCAGGGAAAATGATTTTCAAACCCGGCATCGGATACATAATAGAGAGAAGTAACAGCTTTAATATTTTTCCTGATGGCTCGAAATTGTGGATTTAAATTAAACGCCATTTCAATTTCCCGCTTTTGATCAATTGTCAGATCCGAAAGACGTCCCTGCCCCACAAGATTTCCCACCAGCTCTTTATCAGGCGCTTCATCCAGATGGTAATACGTTCCATCAGAACTTTCTTGCAATCCATAAGGCAACACGGGTTGATCCCTCAAGGTCATCGCCAGAGAATCCTGAGCTTGCGTTTGCAGCGCATGAACGGCATCAGCCCGAATCCGAATCAGATAGTTCAGGGCTTGGGATTGCTCGCGCAGTCGCAATTGAAGATAATTGAGGCGCGAAGCATGATTTTCCCTGAATAATAAGCCAAAGAGGAGGCAGGCGCAAAAAATCACAACGCCATAGGTGAGGAGAATGATTTTATTAAAGCGCGAAAAAAAAGCAAGCTGCTCTGCTTTGGTAATATTCGCGGGTGTGGTTTGGATCGTCACCCTCCCTTTTTCATAACGTACCTCCCTGGCGCGTCTTCAAGAACAGGAAAGGTGATCGAGCCTGGAGGACGCGCATCAATTTTAGATCCCAGATAAGGGGCGATCCATGCGCTCCAATCATTCCACCACGAGCCGGGATGTGACGTTGCTTTCTCCAGCCAGTCCGCAGGATTCTCCGGATGCTCGTCATATGTCCAGTAGCGATACTTACGGGCTTTCGGATGATTGAAGACACCGGCGATATGTCCTGAATCCCCCAGTACAAATCGGGTAGGTCCTTTAAAGACATGTGTACCCGCATACCCACAATGCCATGGCGCAATGTGATCATCGTGAGTATTCAAGATATACGTAGGAGCTTTAATTTTCGTGAGATCAATCGGCTTGCCTTGCATCACCAGTTTACCGGGCTGTATAAGATGATTTCCTAAAAACACCTCACGCAAATAATAGATGTACATGGCTGTGGGAAGATTTGTGGAATCTGAATTCCAGTACAGAAGATCGAAAGCTGCCGGCTCTTCACCGAGAAGATAATTATTAATAACAAACCACCAAATTAGATCATTCGCCCTCAATAAATTAAAGGTTCGCGCCAGGAATTTCCCTTCCATATAGCCCTTGGCTTTCATGCGCTCTTCAAGAGTCGTCAGTTGATCTTCATCAATAAAAACATTCAAATCTCCTGAATTTTTAAAATCGAACAAACTTGCAAAATACGTTATTGAGGAAAAGGGGGATTTTTTCTCCAATGCCCGATAAGCGGCGTAACAGGAAAGTATCGTGCCGCCGATACAAAAGCCGACCGCATTCAAAAGCGAATGCCTGGTTACGTCCTGGATAACGCGAACAGCGCTGCCCACCCCCTCGAACACATAGTCTTCAAACGTTTTGGCCGCCAGTTCCTGATCAGGATTCACCCACGAAATCGTAAAAAGTTGAATCCCTTGAGCCAAGCACCACCGGATAAAAGAATTCTCCTCTCTCAAATCAAAGATATAATACTTGTTGATGCAGGGAGGGACGAGCAAAAGGGGCGCCTGATAAACCTGTCTGGTCAGGGGCAGATATTGAATAAGCTGGATCAAATCATTTTGAAATATGACTTTGCCGGGCGTCGTTGCAAGATTCCCCCCCAATTTAAAGGCGTCATAATCGACCATTTTGATATTGAGACTCCCTTTTCCTTGCTCAATATCGCGTATGAAATTCTCCATTCCCTGCACGAGACTTTTTCCCCCTGAATCAATAATTTTCTGTAACGCCTTGGGATTGGTCCACAGAAAATTGCCGGGGGCGAAAAAGTCAGTAAACTGACGGGTATAAAAATCAACTTTGTGCGCTGTGTCCTTGTCCAGCCCTTCGATGGAACGGGAAACCTTGCGCATCCAGCGATTCCACAGCAGATAAGATTGCTTAAGATAACTGAAGTAAGGATTTGCGTCCCAGAGAGGATCTTTAAAGCGATGATCCCCTTTACAAGGCGCGATAATATCCCCGGCGCGACTTTGACCGGCTTTGCTGAGCGTTGCGTCAAGCATACCGTTTCCAAGCTCGCCCAGGTCTTTCATATATTCCTGTGTCGCTTCCGCTATTTTCTCAGGATTGCCCATAAGTCTGGTTGCGGCTTCCCCATAGAGTTGAGCCACACGCCAAGGATTCATCGGAAAAATGTCCTCAAAATCAAAGTTCTGATGATAGTCTGACTTATGTTGAAAAAGATTTTGCAACCGTATGCCCATTTGCATGAGCGCTTCTGTCATTTGTAAAGGATCCAAAGGCTTCTCTTGTCCTTTTTCCTCAAGCTCTCTTAGCATTGTCTTCCCTGTTATGTTAACAACGATTTATCCTTCGTTTTTCGCAATCCGGGGGCGTTGGGGATCGGGCTTCGTGCTGCGTACGTCCTTTATATATGCTGCGGTTTCTCGTTGGCTTTTGCCTCAGAATCCCCCTGCCCTCTTTGGCCATGAAAAAAGATATCTTATATCTTTTGCGTGGCACTCATTGCTTGTTCGTCACCCTGGATTTTAAAATCCTTTGGGAATATTTTAGGCTCTCTCGCCGTTTTTTTACTCTTAACGCGCTCATTAATCGTCTGTATATTTTATTTAAATTTTGACGTTCCCCATTATCATCAGGAGTTTTCATTCACCCATTCTTCCAATTTATTCTTTGGCAATGGCCCAACTTTCGTTGACACGGCTTTACCATTTTTAAAGAGGATTAACGTCGGGATGCTGCGGATACCATATTGGCTAGGAGTAGACGGGTTCTCATCAACGTTCATTTTCACCACTTTGACTTTATCCTGCATGGAAGCTGCGACTTGCTCAAGGACAGGAGCGATCATGCGACAAGGCCCACACCACTCAGCCCAAAAATCAACCAGAACAACCTGTTCCGATTTTAAAACTTCCTGTTCAAAAGAAGCATCATCAATACTTACGGGTCCAATCATGTTTGTTCTCCTTCCTGTAAAGATATCCTCACTTTATCCTACTCGACGATCGAGGACAAGAAGGTTCAGGTACTTGGGGCTGTCGCTTCTCATCCGATTGACCTGTTGTTTAACATCCTGTAATTTTGAAAAAACTTTTGGAGAAGCGCTGTAAAACCATCCGAGAAGCAGTGGAGAAGCAAATGATTAAAATTGGCGTGTTGGGAGGATCAGGGCGTATGGGCAGGCTTATCGTCCAGAAAATCCTGGAAAGTCCCAAGGCTCGACTTTCAGCGGTCGGCATTCATCATCAAAAACCAATAGGGCTTGATCTGCCCGACATTCTGATGACGACCGATCCTGAGGAGGTTTTCAGTCATTCGGATATCGTGATCGACTTTACAAAACCAGAAGCTCTTCAGGATCATATTGAAGCGGCGTTACGTTCAACGAAACCTGTGGTCATAGGAACGACAGGGTTAACCGACGCACATCAAATCCTCATCAAGGAGGCGGGTCATCATATCCCAATCCTTTGGGCTCCCAATATGAGTCTTGGTTTGACGGTGATGCTTAAACTGACAGAGAAAATTGCGTCCATTCTTGACTCAAGTTTCGATATCGAAATTCTGGAAATGCATCATCGTCATAAAACCGACGCCCCTTCAGGAACGGCTCTGGCCTTAGGGAAGGCTGCCGCTAAAGGAAGAAATATCCCTTTTCACGAAAATGCCTGCTTTAATCGTATGGAGTGCCATACATCCCGATCTAAAGACCAAATCGGTTTCGCCGTTTTGCGGGGCGGCAATGTTTCAGGCGACCATCAAGTGTTTTTTGCTTCTGACGAAGAAATTATTACACTTTCTCATCGCGCGCTTGATCGAGACATCTTTGCGAAAGGAGCGCTCAAGACTGCATTATGGCTCGTAGGGAAAAGCCCAGGACTTTACACCATGCAAGATGTAGCAGACTTGCCCTGGCGTTGACTTCATGACAGTTCCCGCCCCCGTCTGCCATTTCTGCTTCATTTCACTCTGTAATTCACACGCAGACGGGAATTCATGAGACTTTCTGGATCGCTACTTTCACAATAGACTTCCTGCATCATCGATACAGAGAGGGAACCGACCACCAGGTTTATTTCGCTTTATCGGTGGCGTCTTTTATATTATTCGCCTGTTCTCTCATCTTTTTTGCCTCTTCTCTCAGTAAATTTGCGGCGTTAACATCAGTTGCCTGTTTCGCCGCGGCCTGACGCTCGAGTTCAGCGGCTTTAACCAATATATCAACCTTTGACATGGGCGGTTGTGTTGAAGACGAAGCAGGAATTGGGAGCGAAGAAGAGAGAGTGAAAGAAGTTGCAGCAGCTTGATCAGAATATATGAACAACCCTCCTGCTATAACGGCTAACCTCAAATACCTTATCATAGATATCATAGATGAATGTTTTTCCATAACAATCTCCTTTTATTATTGATTTTTTATCATTATAAAGTCATATTTTATAATTTGGCAAGTATCCCCTTCGTCTTTCAAAATTCGGGAGCGCTGAGGATCGGGATTCGTCTGCCACCCTGGATTTTGAAATCCTTTGAGGATAGCAAAAAATGTAAATAATGTAACAGGAATATAAAAATGCCTTCAAACCCTATCTTTGAAAAAATAGCCCAGGAAATTCAAACGCATTCTGTGGTTCTTTATATGAAAGGAACTAAAAGAATGCCCATGTGCGGATTTTCTGGCTTTGTCGTTCAGGTCCTCAATCGTCTGGGCATAGAATACCATGACGTTAACGTGCTGGAGGCTCCTGAAATCCGTCAGGCTATCAAGGAATTTAGCGATTGGCCAACCATTCCACAGTTGTATATCAAAGGCGAATTTATCGGGGGAGCTGATATTGTAAGAGAAATGACAACATCAGGAGATTTTATAGAATTGTTACAAAATAAAGGCATTGAATTTAAAATATCTCCAAAGGACGTCGAGAAAAGAGTATAAAAAGTTGGAAAAAGAAAAACCCAAGCACTTTGACAATCTTTCCTGTTCTTCTCTTCTGCCTCTATGTATTGATCTTGACGGAACCCTTATCCAAACGGATGTTTTATCAGAATCGCTTTTGATTTACGTAAAGAAATTTCCCTGGCGAATCTTTCATATCGTTTGGTGGTTATGTCAAGGGCGGGCTATGCTCAAGAAAAAAATTGCCGATGACATTGATCTCGATATTTCCTTAATGCCCGTCAATCAAAAAATGGTTGACCTTATTTTAAATTACAAAGCTCAAGGGCATCAAATTTATTTGGTGACGGCGGCCGCCCAAAAATACGGGGAAGCGGCGGCAGCGTATTTTGGGTTCTTTGATGATGTGCTTACAAGCGACAGCCACACAAATTTGCGTTCGACCAATAAAGCCAACGCCCTTATTCAGCGATTCGGAGAGAGACATTATATTTATGCGGGCAACTCTGTCCATGATTTGGCCGTGTGGCGTCATGCCGCTGAAATCATTGCTGTCAATACACCGGCAAGAGTTCTTAAAAAAGCCGCTGCCCTGGGAAAGCCCATGACGATCTTGCAAGAGCGACCGAAAACAGAAAAATAACTGTTCCAAGAGACATCTTTGCCTAAAGAATCTCCGTGCCATATCTGATGATGCAAGAGGTCTGTTCATGAAATCAACTATATTTTAACCTCTCCTATGTTCTCATACTTTCTATAGAACTGTCTTGGGTCTATAGATGAAGGGCAAGCTCATTGTACAACCTAAATAGAGATAAAATGCTCTATATCATTTTTCTTTACTCATGATATTGTTTATACGTATAGCAAATATATCAACTTCACATATATCTTAGCAATACTCCAAAATACTCTCCTAATATATGCATATAACGTAGGGGGGATATGCAAAAAATATTCTTCTTTTAATGATCCATACAGGCTATAAAAAATCATCAAGAGTTTATCTCTTAATGAGTTTCGAGCGCAAGGCTCGGAAAGGGTCAGAGACCAAATTGTCTTTGATCCTACGTCTCCCAGACGTGAAGCCTCCCTGTTAAACTTGGCCGGGGTTAAGTCCCCGGCTCTTTTATCCTCTTCTTTCCCTTAGACCTATCCTCAAATAATTTCAGAATCTATAGGGACGAGCGAGCGGTGACCTCCATACGCGACATTCATAAGATTTCCTTCATCATCGACTCTAGCGAACGGTATATTCCTTTAGCTCAACCCTAGTTGACCCATGGTCAGAAACTTTTGGCGGCGGTGATTGTGCAATCCTTCAGGAGAATCATTTAAATAGTTTTTCAGCGCTTTTTCTATGGCATCGCCTGTCTCAGCAATGGCGGATTTTGGCGAACGTTGCGCTCCTCCCAAGGGTTCGGGAATAATACAATCAATGATTTGAAGCGCTTTAAGGTCTTGAGCTGTCAACTTCTGGGCCGCGGCGGCATCCTGTTTCCTGTCGGCGCTTCGCCACAAAATCGAGGCGCACCCTTCAGGCGTCACGACTGAATAGATGGCATGTTCGAGCATTAAGACTTCGTTGGCCACAGCCAGAGCGATAGCCCCTCCTGACCCTCCCTCTCCCGTCACTGTAGCAATCACGGGAACACGCGCCTTAAGAAACGCTTCAATGCTTCGGGCGATTGCTTCAGATTGACCTCGCTCTTCGGCATCTTTTCCGGGGTGTGCTCCCGCTGTGTCAACGAAGGTCAGGATCGGCAGCTTATAATCGTTCGCCAGATGAACCAGACGACGGGCTTTACGATAACCTTCGGGGCGCGGCATACCAAAGTTATGCAAAAGACGGGATTCAACATCATGTCCTTTTTCCGTCCCCATCACCATGACGGGTTGGCCGCGAAAACGCCCCAATCCTCCGATCACAGCCTTATCCTCGGCAAACGCGCGATCCCCCGCCAATTCTACAAAATCCTCAATCAATTGACCGATGAAATCAAGACAATGAGGACGTTCAGGATGACGTGCAACCAGGACTTTTTGCCACGGGGTAAGGCGTGAATATGTCTGATGTAAAAGCTTTCGCACCTTATCTTCCAACCGCTCGACTTCTTTTGAAATATTGAAATCTTTCGAAGAGGAAAGATGACGCAGCTCGACGAGTTTGCTTTCAAGCTCGGCAATAGGCTGTTCAAATTCCAGAGGGGTCGTCATTTCAATGTCCTTTGATATGATTTATCTCTTTGTCCTAGCCTGTTTTGCAAGCGTTGACAAGGGATGACGCTCTAACACAAGCCGTTCCATCTTTTCAGTCATAACATGCGTGTAGATCTCGGTCGTTGAAACATCGGCATGGCCCAAAAGCTGTTGAACACTCACTAAATCTGCCCCTCGATCAAGAAGATGGGTGGCGAACGCATGGCGCAGAACGTGAGGCGACACACGTTGAGGATCAAGCCCTGCTTTCAAGGTAATTTCTTTTAAAATTTTCCCAAAACCCTGTCGCGTTAAATGTCCCTTCGCGCTTTTTGAGGGAAAAAGCCATGAAGAAAGTTTTGAGGAAGACGAGGAAGGCTCAAAAACGTGTCGGACTTTTAAATATGACCTGATCGCTTGCAGGGAAGGATCAGATAATGGTACGATACGTTCTTTTCCACCTTTTCCCTTGATGATCAGATAAAGTTGCCCAGCCTGTAACGCTTGCAGAACGGTAAGTGTTGAAAGAGTCACAAGTTCCGAAACCCGCATTCCCGTGGCATAGAGAAGTTCAAGTAGGCATCTGGCCCGCGTCCCATCCGGCCCTGTCATTCCGTTCGTCACTTCCAGGAGAGCAAACACTTCATTCTCATGAAGAATTTTGGGAATTGACCGCCCTTGACGAGGACTGTCCAGCATCAGCAGCGGATTATGCTGAATATGACCTTCGTTAAGAAGGAACTTGAAATATTGTCGCAAAGCCGAGAGCCGTCGCAATCGGGTGGAAGCACTCAACTGACGCGCATCAAGTTCTTTTATATAGGGCAATATGTCTTCTTCCGTTATGCTATCCATTTTTTCGTCAGGATGCTTCTCCTTTATAAAGGCGAAAAATTCCTCTAGATCCGCCTTATACGCCATCAACGTATTTTGGGCAGCACCTCGCTCAACCGAGAGCATTTCCAGAAATGATTCAATCAAATATGTCACACGTGTCTGCATTTTTACAACTCTATACCCAATGTCCAACACCCCCGGATTTCGCAAGGCAAAGGGTATCTGATTTGCGCGTAGGGCTATTTCATCTCTAACAAACGAAAAAATAAAATATTGATAATAGCTTAGGATATTAGCTGTAATATTAAAAAACTAGTTAAAAATAATTGGGTAAAACGACTTTTAAAGTCCCTGCTTCCTTAAACAATCATCAAAGAAATTAAAACCTCTAAAAAATATCAAATGGCCAAAGCGCTGAACTTTTCATTTGGTCAAGGATTTTACTTTTCGAATCCGTTGCCGTGTGGAGAATTGGCTTTTCTCCTGGAAAAAGATCCGGTATGGTGAATCATCTTTCAGAATGAGGTTGGTTTGAAAAACATCCTTTTTGGCATGGAGAAACATTCCTGCTCGCATGGGATTGATAAAAATTTAAGCGGATTTGAAAATGTCACATAGTGTCGTTGCGGCTCTTTACAAATTTGTTTTGCTTGAGGATTTTCAGGATTTGCAAATGCCTCTCCTGAAGGTTTGTCAATCAAACAAAGTCAAGGGAACGTTATTGCTCGCGCGGGAAGGAATTAACGGCACCATTGCAGGCACGCGGGAAGGAATGGATGCTGTCGTTTCTTATCTGCATACTGATCCGCGTTTTTGCGATCTTGAGTATAAAGAATCCTTTGCTCAAACCATGCCTTTTTATCGGATGAAAGTCCGGTTGAAAAAAGAGATTGTTACCTTGGGCGTGCCCACTGTTGATCCTACTCAAAGAGTTGGAATCTATGTCGAGCCGGAACATTGGAATAACCTGATAAACGACCCCGAAGTTGTGGTCATCGACACGCGAAATACATACGAGGTCGCGATTGGAAAATTCAAAAGAGCCAAAAATCCCCGCACCCAAACCTTTCGAGAGTTTCCTCAATTTGTGCAATCTCACCTTGATCCGGAAAAGCATAAAAAAGTGGCGATGTATTGTACGGGAGGGATTCGTTGCGAAAAAGCATCGTCTTATATGCTGCAAGCCGGCTTTGAAGAAGTCTATCATCTCAAGGGGGGGATTTTAAAATATCTGGAAAAAGTGCCTGCCCACCAAAGTTTATGGGAAGGTCAATGTTTTGTTTTTGACCAACGAACAGCAGTGAAAGAAGGACTCAGTCCTGGTGATTTTTCATCCTGTCATGCTTGCCGGCATCCTTTGTCAACAGAAGACCGCGCGTCAAGCTGTTTCGAGGAAGGAATATCCTGTCCTCATTGTTACAACGCTTTGAACCCTGAAAAGAAGCATCGCCTGGCCGAGCGTCAACGCCAGTGTCAATTGGCCGCCGCCAGGGGATTGAACCATATTGGGTCATAATAGACTTCTTTCTCAAGGTATATCTATATCCTATATCTGGCGGGTGATTTTGCCTGAAAATCCCTGCGCCCTATCTGTGATGAAAGAATTCTAATGAAATTCAGAGTGTTTCTTCAAGTGGCGATGGGACTGTCGAGAAAGTCTCGTTTGCATCCTGGACAATATGTTCTATTTTCAGTCGCGCTTCGTCCAAAAGTTTCTCGCCATGTTTGCGCAGGCTTGTGCCGCGTTCATACGCTGTGATGGCCTCTTTTAAGGGAATTCGCCCTTCTTCCAGTTTCCGCACAAGCATTTCAAGCTCTTTCATGGACTCTTCAAAAGAGAGACTTTCAACATCAGTCAGTATATCAACGGCACGCGTCATCCTATTTTCCCGCTCAAAGGCATACAAGAAATCTATACCTCCAACATCTTGAAAGGTGAAGGGTAGATTGCAAGAAGTTTATACAATTTTCTCGATTATAGAGAGATTGTTCAAAAATGAAAACCACTGATTAGACTTCTTTGGTGATGAAAGATGTCTGATGAAGATTCTTTCATAAGGACTTCACTCAGTCCGCCCATTACGACGAAACCTCCAAAAACACAAATAAAACAACGGCGGCGCACATAAAAAACACGGCAAGTTTCTAATCTGCTTGTTATCTGCTTGTTAATATGATTTTACTGTTTCTTCTATGGGGTAACCGAACGAATTAAATTTTTATATCCTTCGTCTTTCAGGATCTGGGAACGTTGAATGTCGCAGGGGTTCCGTTCTGCAAATACCTTAGGTATATGAGGTAATATCTGATTAATTTTTTTGAGGAAATATGTCTTTTAACTCTTTTGATTTTCGTAAAACTCTTTCCCGATTTGCAACAGGGGTGGCTGTCGTTCTCACACATGATTCCGACGATCAACTTCAGGGCGTCACGATTAATTCGCTGACCTCCGTTTCCTTAGATCCTCCCCTGATTTTATTCTGTTTAAAGTCCGCCTCCGCCAGGTGTGCCCTGTTTCAAAAAAGCAAGCGGTTTTCTCTTAATATTCTCGCCGAAAGCCAGTATGATCTCGCCCATCACTTTGCCGGAAGAGAGCCAGAAAACTGGGAAAAAATAGAACTTTACTCCACCCCTGAGGGTGATCCCAGGCTTCAGGGATGCGCCGCTTATTTGTGTTGCGATCTTCACACAATAATACCTGGCGGCGATCACAAAATCTTTTTATGTCGGGTGACGGGTCTGGAAAGTGATGGAACAAAAGAACCCCTCATTTTTTATCAAAGCCGGTTTTGCGCTGCACAACCCTTGCCTTTGCCCTTGCCAAATCGGCAATCCCTTCGAAATCAAAAAGACGGCGCCGTCTCCAATGGCTCTACCATAGAACCCAGAGGTCTGCCTGACAAAATATGAAGGTGGAAATGAGGGACTTCCTGCCCTCCCATGCGTCCGCAATTCGTCACGATACGATACCCCTTCTTTTGAATGTCCAGCTGATCAATGATACGGGTGACGGCACGTGAAAAATGCAACAGTTCTTCCGCACTGGCTTGTTTATAAAAATCATAAATAGTCGCGTATTTTCCTTTCGGAATCACCAGAACATGTAAAGGCGCCTTCGGAAGGATATCATGAAAAGCCAACACATGATCATCTTCATAGACCTTTTGATGAACAGGGATCTCACCGCGCAAAATGCGTGCAAAGATGTTGGAATCGTCATAGGGCTGCATTAATTTTTTCCTTTCGAAAATCCATGACAAAAAAAGAAAACAGAGTTATTTTGGGGGTCTGGGTTTTTTAATGTCAAGAGAGGATCGGGAAATGACCGAACATTCTGCTTCTACGTGGTATGGCACTACCATATTATGTGTCCGAAAGGGATCTGAAGTCGTGATCGCCGGCGATGGACAAGTCTCGATAGGCGCAACCAAAATAAAATCCAATGCGCGGAAAGTCAGGCGATTGAGTCATGGGAATGTGATTGCGGGTTTTGCAGGCGCTACCGCCGATGCGCTGACGCTGTTTGAACGTCTGGAAGCCAAGCTTGAGCAATACCCCAGTCAACTCGCGCGGGCTTGTGTCGAATTGGCAAAAGACTGGAGAACAGACAAGTATTTAAGACGGCTTGAAGCGATGATGGCGGTAGCAGATACATCGACCTCTCTTATTTTAACAGGCACAGGAGATGTCCTGGAACCGGAAGATGGCTTGATTGGCATAGGATCAGGAGGATTTTATGCGTTGGCCGCAGCGCGTGCCCTGATGCAGGTCGAAGGATTAAAAGCGGAGGAAATCGCGCAAAAATCCATGGAAATCGCTGCCGATATCTGTATTTATACCAACAAGAACATTATTGTGGAGTGTCTTTAGAGATGATCAAATCATTTACGCCGCGTGAAATTGTTTTGGAACTTGACCGTTTTATCGTCGGCCAACAGAAAGCAAAGCGGGCTGTTGCCATTGCGCTGCGCAATCGTTGGCGTCGTCTTCAGGTGGCAGAGCATCTTCGTGATGAGATCCTGCCAAAAAACATTTTAATGATCGGACCTACGGGCGTGGGGAAAACGGAAATCGCCCGCCGGCTTGCAAAACTGGCGGATGCTCCTTTTCTCAAAGTGGAAGCCACCAAATTCACCGAGGTAGGATATGTGGGGCGCGATGTGGAACAGATCGTCAGGGATTTGACAGAAATTGCCATCAGCGCTCAAAAAGAGCGCCACCGTAAGGAAGTGACGGCAAAAGCGGAAGCGAATGCTCAAAACCGTATTTTGAAAGTCCTGGTGGGAGAGAACGCCAGTGAAGAAACCAAAGAAAAATTTTGTCATATGCTCCAGAATGGCAAGCTTGATGACAATGAAATCGAACTCGAAGTCAATGATACTTCTTCTCTTCAAATGCCCACGATAGATGTGCCAGGAATGCCCGGCGCACAAATGGGGATGCTGAATCTGGGAGATATTTTTGGTAAGGCTTTTGGTGGTAGTCGCATGAAAACACGAAAGATGCTTGTTCATGAGGCGGTGAAGCTTTTGGTTGAAGAAGAAAGCGATAAACTGATTGATCAAGACCGAACAGTGAAGGAAGCGATTGACGCGATTGAACAGAACGGCATCATTTTTATCGATGAAATTGACAAGATTTCCGCACGCAGTGAGCGGGCGGGCGCTGATGTAAGCCGTGAAGGCGTGCAGCGCGATCTGTTGCCTCTTATCGAAGGCACAACGGTTGCCACCAAATACGGTCCTGTAAAAACCGATCATATTCTGTTCATCGCTTCAGGCGCGTTTCATCTGGCGAAACCTTCTGATTTGCTGCCTGAGCTTCAAGGGCGACTTCCCATTCGCGTTGAACTTGACGCTCTGACCAAAGAAGATTTTGTACGCATTCTGACCGAACCTGAGGCAAATTTAATCAAACAGTATCAAGCTTTGATCGGAACCGAAGAAGTCAAGCTTGAATTCACTGACGATGCGATTGCTGAAATGGCCTCTCTCAGTGCTGAGATCAACCAGAATGTCGAGAATATCGGGGCACGACGCTTGCATACTGTGGTAGAAAAGTTACTTGAGGATATCAGCTTTAACGCAAGTGACTGTCCTGGAAAAACGATCAGTATTGATGCCGAATATGTTCGCAGCACAGTCAGTGAACTTGCCAAAAATACTGATTTGTCGAAATTCATTCTTTAAATCACTTTTTCCGCATCTTCAGATTCAGGCTACTGCATTTATGAACGTCTTGGATTCCAGGTGTAAAGTTTGGTTTGGAATGTTTCTTGCACGGACAGTATTATGGAGAATTTTGTAATATCCAAGATTATTGAAGTTGTACCCTATGATCCCAACTGGCCAAAGCTTTTTGAAATTGAGGCAGCTGCCATCAGGCAAGTTTTGGGTGAGAATGCTATTGCCATTCATCATATCGGCTCGACATCAGTTCCCGGCCTTTTAGCCAAGCCTACAATAGATATAATTGCTGAAGTCAAAAATGGATCGCAATCTATCACACCCTTGGAAAAAACAGGATTTTCTTATAAGGGAGAATGGAATATACCCTTTAAATACGGATTCATCAAAAGAGGGAACACGAACGTTAACCTTCATGTTTTTGAAGAGAGGCACCCTGAGATTGAACTCAATCTAGTGTTTAGGGATCATTTGAGAGCAAGTCCACAAGCCTTAAAAGAATATGCTGAACTCAAAAAAAATCTGTTATCTATAGCAACTTCATTTCAAAAACAAGAAAGGCATTTATTTTCCGGGTACAACTTAGGGAAAGATGCCTTTATCAGAAAGGTGTTAAAGGTTGCCGAGTTTGATCGCTTAAGATTCCTGAAATGCACACATTATGAAGAATGGGAAGCTTATCACCATATTGTGACTGAACAGATTTTTGATCCCATTCATGTTGCTTATGATAGAAATCATTCGAGCATCACAGCTGAAAATCATTTTCATTTTGTCCTTTCAAAAGGAACTGTCATTGTCACAGTCGCCCATGTTGAATTTTTAAATGAGAATGAGGCAGCGCTTCGATCCCTTGCGACGGATGAAAATTATAAACGCAGGGGGTTTGGTAAAGTCATGATGGATCTTCTTGAAAAATGGCTAAAACAGCAGGGCAAAACAATCATCAAAATCCATGTTACCCTTCGAGCTGAGCAATTTTACCGTAAGCTTGGCTATATCGAAATGCCCTTTAATGACCCAGAAGGCCAACAAGGATCTGAATGTGATATACTCATGGGGAAAAACTTATGATTCAAATAGAAAAAATATCTCAGGATGTTGCTGAAGGGTTATGTCGAAAAATCACAGCGGATTTACCGGAATTTTTTGGGCTTCCAGATGCTAACAAACATTATGCTGTTGAGATGCGTTCTCGTCAGAATTTTGCAGCGAACATAGATGGGGATTATATCGGGCTTATTTCCATAGATTTTCCATACTCAAATAACTGTAATATTTATTGGATGGCGGTCTTGCGGCATTGTCAAGGACAAGGTATTGGACATAAGCTGATTGAAGCTGCATGTACGCTCGCCAAAGAACGTGGTGCAACAACGGTGACAGTAGAAACGCTTGCTCCATTTGAGTCTGATGCAAACTATCTAAAAACCTATAATTTTTATCAATCTGTTGGGTTTTCGCCACTCCTAAACTTAAAACCCCAGGATTATGAATGGAATATGGTTTATATGGTAAAGGCACTTGAAATGACCGCCTCAATTCAGGCTGTTACCAATATATCTATCAGGACGTTTAGTGCGCCTGACATCCCGATCATTGTAAATGGTTTTCAACAAGCCAATTGGCCAAAACCTGCAACCCTATTTGAAACTTACTATCAGGAACAACTGAAGTGTGAACGTCTCATATGGATAGCGCATGTAGATGATCAATTTGCTGGATATGTGACCTTAAAATGGAAATCACAGTATAAGCCATTCGCTAATGCCAGCATACCAGAAATCATGGATTTGAATGTACTGCCGCCTTTTCGCAAAGCTGGGGTCGGATCAATGCTGCTCGGCACAGCAGAAAAAGAAGCAGTAACCAAAAGTGACATCGTTGGTTTAGGGGTAGGTTTATATGGTGGGACTGATGGCGGATATGGTGCTGCACAAAGGCTTTATGTAAAGCATGGCTATATCCCAGATGGCAAAGGTGTTACGCACAATTATAGATCAGCGAATCCTGGCATCAGCTATCCTCTCGATGATAATTTGATCCTGTGGTTTACAAAGAAATTAAGATAAGTTTTTTATGAGATTAAACGAACATATCAATAGCGAAAAGAGTTTGGAGGCGTTATTTCAGGCGCCATAAATGACACTCAGGAAGTAAAGTCCCTGGGCGGGAGCTGTGGCACCGCCGGCGGCGCGAGATTTTGCCTCAAGCGCCTTTTTGATATCTTCGCTTTTCCACTTGCCTTCTCCTACCCATTTTAAAGAACCCACCATGTTACGGACTTGATGATGCAGGAAAGAACGCGCTTGAACATCAAACCAGATGTGTTCTCCATGCTGTCTTACATCAAACTGATCCAGAGTTTTGACGGGAGAAGAAGATTGGCAGCCGGTCGCGCGAAAAGTCGTAAAATCATGCTGGCCAAGAAAATATTGAGCGGCACAGTGCATGGCATCCACCGCCAAAGGTTTTGGAATCCACCATACATGGTCTTTTTCAAGGGCAGGAGGCGCTTTTCGATTGAGAATAATATAGCGATAAGACCGTTTAAGAGCGGAAAAACGCGCATGAAAGCTCTCTGCTGCGATGTCACAGGACAATACAACCACGGGATGTGGACGAAGATAAAAATTTAATCCTTCCCGAACTTTAGAGGGATCGAATGTTTTCACAAGATCAAAATGGGCGACTTGCCCGCGCGCATGAACACCTGCATCCGTCCGGCCCGCCCCTTCCACGCGAACTTTTTCCTGGGAAAATTTTGTGATTGCCTCTTCCAGCACGCCCTGCACTGACACTCCATTGGATTGAAATTGCCAACCCACGAAAGGAGCGCCATCATATTCCAAAAGAAGCTTATAGCGTGTCATCGGTTAATCTATTACGTCCAGCCGCGTTCCTTTCAGTAGAGGCGTGCCATTCAAAAAGTCTCTGGCCTTCAAAGGAGACCTAGCGGGCCGTTGAAGCTCAAGAAGCCGAAGCGCACCCGTACCACAAGCCACCAGAAAATCATCATCCAGAATTTCTCCGGGTGTTGCCGAAAAGGAAAGGGGTTCAGAGGAAGCTTTTAAAATCTTTATTTTTTGCCCTTGCCATGTAAAACAGGATCCAGGCCATGGCGCAAACGCTCGTATCTGGCGCTCAAGGTGTTGCGCTGAATGTCTCCAATTCAGCAAAGCCTCGTCTTTGGTAAGCTTGGGTGCATAAGTCACTCCCCTCACCGGCTGTGGTTGAGCCGTAAGCGCTCCACTCAACAGTCCCTCAAGAGCTGGAACGATCATGTCGGCGCCCAAACGAGAAAGTTGATCATGAAGACTTTCGCTTGTCGCTTCGGAAGAAATGCCCACTTCCTCCTGAATGATCACGGGACCACTGTCCAAGCCTTCCTCCATTTGCATGATCGTCACCCCCGTTTTCCGATCCCCCGCCACCAAGGCACGTTGAATGGGCGCCGCGCCGCGCCAACGCGGAAGCAAGGACGCATGGACGTTGATACAGCCATACATTGGCGCTTCAAGGATCTCTTTTGGCAAAATCAATCCATATGCCGCGACCACGGCGAAATCCGCCTGAAACGCCCGAAATTCTTCCTGAACGTCAGCTGTCCTTAAAGAAGAAGGCGTCACTATTTTAAGATGATGCGCAAGCGCAAAACGGTGAACAGGAGAAATCTGGATTTCATAGCCTCGCCCCCCAGGCCGGGGAGGTTGCGCATAAACCGATTTGACAGGATAGCCCGCCTTAAGAAGAGAGCTCAATGTCGGTACTGCAAAGTCAGGGGTGCCCATGAAAATAATCGAAGGTTTTCCCATATCCATACCGTGTACTTTAACGCGCCATTGATTTGGTGACTTTCAGCGCTCTACGAAGTAACATCTGCCGTTTAAGCGCAGAAAGATGCTCAAGAAACAGAATGCCGTTCAAATGATCAATTTCATGTTGGATTACGTGTGCAAGCAAACCGCCCGCTTCTCTCTCAACTGTCTGATTATGTTCATCCAGATAGCGAAATTTAACGCGGGTAAAACGATTGACTTCAGCATATTGCTCAGGCACCGAAAGACAACCCTCAGATACATCTTTGGATTCCTGGGATCTCCACAACAATTCCGGATTCGCCAACTTCAAGGGTTCAGGTTTATCCGTCTCGCTTCCGTCAACCACGATAACGCGTTGATTGACGCCGACTTGCGTTGCGGCAAGCCCTACCCCTTGCTTGACATACATTGTCTCAAGCATATCTTCCATAAGACGAGCGATCGACGCATCGACTTTTTCAACAGGCTGTGCCGTGATTTTCAGTCGCGGATCGGGAACATGAAGAATTTTTAAAACCGTCATATTAAAATTTTTAACGACTCATTCAAGACAATATAATATATAGTACTCAAAGTCCAACGCTCGCACAGCGGGAAAGGCGAAGGCTATACCTGAGGTTTACCACAATTTATCGCCAAAAAGCAATTTTAACCTGCGAATCAAGATCAAGAATCCTGCTTCAATTTTCGCGCTTCCTCAGGCAAAAGGATAGGGACGCCATCTCGAATAGGATAGGCCAGCTTCGCGGATTCACTTATTAATTCTTGCGCTTCTCTATCATACTTCAGAGGCATTTTACTAACAGGACATATCAGCAATTCCAATAACCTGGGATCAACAGTCTTGAGAAATTTTGTCATCAAAGATTATCCTGTCTTCCTGTCTCTTTTAGTGCGCAACCCAAGGTTCTCCTGATCCTCGAAGAAACGCCATTTCGATAAGAGCCGTCATGATTCGACATCGATCCGCTAAAGTTGGGCTTTCAAGCAAAGCTTGCTTTTCACGAGGCTCAAAAGGGCAAACCATGGCAAGCGATGTAATAAGGCGCTCATCAGAAGTAGCATTGATTTCATCCCAGTTCGGCGAAATGCCATACAAAGTCAAATAGTCTTTCAACAAGGCGAGCAAATCTTCCCGTTCAGAAAGTACATATTGTTCATCCGCCAGATCAAAAGAAAATGGCTCATAAGATACGCGTACACGTCTATAGTTATTTTTTTGTTTTAATTCTTTCAAGACGACAAACCGCATCAAACCAGAAACAATCACAAGATATTTGCCCGGTTCCGCTTCCGAAAAGGTTGTGATCTTCCCTAAACATCCAGATCGAAAGATTTTATTTCTGGCTTGATCCTGAGGTTCTTTTTGTACCACGCCGACCAGGCGGTGACCTTTAAGGGCATCATCGATCAACGCTTTGAATTTTTCTCCTTCGATGGTGAGCGGAAGATGCGCACGCGGCAACAGAACCATCCCTGAAAGATCAAAAATCGGAATTTCTTTTGGCAACACCGAAAGATCAAAGGAAGGTATGAGAGATGTCATGTGAATATCATCATCGAAAATCGGTTGCAAAATTTTCTTCAGGCAAACTATATTAAAAATCTCCAACAGGTGCAATCGTAAAACAAGAGTCTTTACATAAGATTTTTTTGATGAACAAATAGAGTAAGAGGTCTATTCATCAAATCTTACCACAAGGTTCCTTGCAAAGAGGATTTTTGAGGGTTTTTGGATTTTGGCCGATCTGAAGGCTTTAGCGAAAGTCCTCCTTCTTCGATGGGCAGAACGGCAAGTTCTCCATCATGAAACAGCAATGTCAAGGTCTCTTGGCGCTTCTTTATCTCAGCCTTTGAAGAAACGAGTTCCTGATGGGCATTCTTCACGGCACAAAATCCACGTTTAAGCGTATTATGGTACGAGAAACTCTCAAGCAGGGCGCTCCATTGCGCAAGCCTTAACACATGATCCTTGATGAAACGAGCGCCAACGAGCGTCAGGCGATCAGACAAAGGGCGAAACTGATGCTCGGCCAGGATCATCTGTTCACGAGGGTGCCGCAATCGTGCGGAAAGATTGTGCAATGATTGAGATAATCGTTCAAAAAAGAAGGTTTTTAATTGCTCGAACCGCAGAACGCGCTCATCACAGCGTTGCACACATTCTTCATATGCCCTTTGCAAGGCAACGAAAGATCGACTCTCCAAAGCGCGCATCATTCGATAAAGATCCGCCCTGACAGGGACGGCGCGTTCCACAGCAGCTGTCGGCGTCGGAGCGCGCCAGTCTGAAGCATAATCAATCAAGGTGGTGTCCGTTTCATGTCCCACAGCCGATATAAGGGGGATATCGCTCTCTGCGGCGGCACGCACGACGACTTCTTCATTAAACGCCCATAAATCCTCCAGGCTTCCTCCTCCCCTTGCCACAATGAGAAGGTCAGGCCGACGAACTGATCCCTCCAAAGGCACCTGATTGAATCCCCGGATGGCGGCGGCGATTTGCTCAGCGGCTCCTTCCCCCTGCACCAGAACAGGCCATAAAAGAACCGGCAAGGGGAAGCGATCACGCAAACGATGAAGAATATCCCGAATGACGGCGCCAGTGGGAGACGTGATGACGCCGATCGCACGCGGCAGAAAAGGAAGCGTTTTTTTGCGCTCTTGTGCAAACAATCCTTCGGCGGCCAAACGTTTTTTACGGTCCTCCAGGGTTTTGAGCAAGGCTCCCTCCCCCGCAATCTCCAGAGATTCAATGACAAGCTGATATTTGGAGCGTCCAGCATAGGAGGTTATCCTTCCCACGCCAATGACTTCCATTCCGTCCTCGGGTCGAAACGAGAGAGAACAAACAACACCGCGCCAACATACGGCATCCAGTACAGCTTGAGCATCCTTGAGCGCACAATAGAGGTGACCAGAAGTATGCATTTTTGCTCCTGAGATTTCTCCGCGCACACGTATACGATCAAAAGTTTGTTCAAGCATATTTTTAATATTGTAAGAAATCTCGCTTACCGAGTATTCTTTCAGCGAAGACGCAAAAGGATGGCAAGAGGGAGGAGCTGACAAATCCATCATAAAAGTATAATCATTAAACCTTGATTGACAATTCCATGCCCAAGGGATTTCAGGATTTAATTCAGGGCAACGAACGAACGACAAGTCTCGCGCAGCGTCCATAAAAGCACATGCGCAGGATGAATCGTGATGTCCAGCGATCCCGAATCCTGAAAGACGAAGGGCATACGTATTAAATGAAACATTTTGGATAAATACAACCCTGAAAGTGACCCACGGTATGAACTATTGGAATTTTTTTAACGCATCCCTGGCAAACATAAAATTGGAAGGCCGCTACCGTGTTTTCCAGAATCTTGAGCGTTGTGCTGGCGAGTTTCCTTATGCTATACGCCATACCTCAAGCGGAGAGCAAAAAGTCATTATCTGGTGTGGAAATGATTATTTAGGGATGGGACAAAATCCCGATGTAATCAAGGCAATGATTGAAGCCATTCAGCGCATGGGGACAGGATCGGGAGGAACACGCAACATCTCGGGGACGACGCACCCTCATGTTTTGCTGGAAAAGGAGATTGCCGATCTTCATGATCAGGAGGCCGCACTTGTCTTTACTTCAGGTTACGTCGCTAATGAAACGACGCTCTCAACTCTTGGAGCTTCCTTGCCTGGATGCGTCATCCTGTCAGATGCCCACAATCACGCCTCTATGATTGAAGGCATTCGGCATTCAAGAGCTGAAAAAATCATCTTTAAACATAATGATTATCATGATTTGGAAACGCACCTGCAAAAGATTGATCCAGCACGTCCCAAGATTGTCGCTTTCGAGTCTGTCTATTCGATGGAAGGAGATATCGCTCCGATTCAGGAACTGGCGGAAGTTGCAAGGAATTACAATGCCTTGGTTTACCTGGACGAAGTTCACGGCGTCGGCATGTATGGGCATAAGGGAGGCGGTATTGCCCAGATGCGCGGCATCTCTCATCTGATCGATATTACTCAGGGAACTCTAGGCAAAGCATACGGATTGATCGGCGGATATATCGCAGGGAAATCCCTCCTTGTCGACTTTATCCGCAGCAAGGCGCCTGGATTCATTTTCACGACCTCTCTTCCCCCCGCTCTTGTTGCCGGCGCCGTCACAAGTGTTCATCATCTGAAATATAGTCATATGGAACGTGAGCAACATCAATTGAATGTGGCTTATCTTAAAAGGAAAGTCGAGCAAAGCCGGATTCCCTATCTCGAAAGTGAAAGCCATATCGTGTCTGTAATTGTGGGAGAAGCGAAACGCTGCAAGGAAGTCGCAGAAAGACTTCTGGAAGATTATAACATCTACGCTCAGCCGATTAATTATCCGACCGTTCCTAAAGGCACAGAACGTTTGCGCCTTACTCCTTCAGCTCTCCATAGCTTTGAGATGATCGATGAACTGGTCGACGCTTTCACCGAGATATGGGACTCAATGGATCTTCGGAAAGCAGCTTGACAATTGTCAGCGAACGACCTGTAAATCGTTGCCCTTGATCAAGGTTTGATATAGTCAAAAACTTCAACTTTAAACTAACCTGTTTTTCCTAAAACAATGGAAATTCATCACCTTAATAAACTTTTTCTTTTATTCTAATTAGATATCATCAGAAACGGATACCTAGCCTAGGTATATATAAAGTAGCCGGGGGCTGCTTTAGCCTTTCTTTTGTAGGAAGGTTTAAAGGTATAATAACCACCCCCACTAAAACTTGTTCTTCTAGATCTGGTTACAGAGGCTCGAGGCAAGATACCTTTGGAATTGGGAAAAATTGCTTTAAAGCAGGAATAATGTGGCAAGCCCCAAAAATATAGCATATCCAAGGACATCGGTCGTCGTGGTGAGCAGCGGCCCAGCACTGACCGCCGGATCGAGACCAAACCGATGAATGACGATAGGCAAGATCGTTCCTGCAAAAGCAGCCCATAGCATATTGGCAAGCAACGCCAACGAAAGAATGATACCCAGGCGCATATCGTGTACCCACAGCGCTGCGATGCCGCCAAGTAACAACGAGAAAAATCCCCCCGTAATCAGACCTACCGAGACCTCTTTTCCCACGGCTTTCCAGGTTTCGCTTTCGCGTAAGGAGTGCGTTCCCAACGCTCGTATGATAATGGTGACGACTTGCATTCCAGCATTTCCCCCCATGGCGGCGTTAATGGTCATGAGAAAAGAAAGAGCTGAAATTTGATGGATAGATTCCTGAAAGCGGGAAATCACGAAAGAAGCGATAAGTGTATTAACAAGCGTAATCAAGAGCCATCGAATGCGCCAATAAGCAATTGTTGCGACAGGACCGCGAAAATCGGATTCATGAACCTTTGCCAGGTTAAGAAGATCTTTTTCCGCTTCTTCTTCAACAACTTCAAAGACATCGTCAAGCGTAATCATCCCAACGATACGCCCTGAAGAATCCACGACAGGAGCAGAGACAAGGTTGTAGTGTCGGAAAAGATCGGCCACTTCGCCCTGATCCTGGGTGACTGAAACAACCTTTTGTGTCTTTTGCATAATTTCCGAAACAATTGTGTCCAGGCGATGCCTTAGAAGAGCGCTCAGATAAATTTCTCCCAGAGGCTGGTAACGGGAGTCAACCACATAAATCGTATAGAACGTATCAGGAAGTCCATAGGTGTCACGCACGAACGAAATGGTTTCTCCTACTGTCCAAAAAGGCGGAACGCAGACAATTTCATGTTGCATCAAACGTCCCGCGCTGTCCTCAGGATAGGTCAGCACTTCTTCCAGGATGGCACGCTCATCGGCTGAAATAGCGCGGAGGACTTCTTGTTGCTGCGCTTCTTCAAGATCGCTGATAAGATCCAAGGCATCGTCGCTCTCAAGTTCGGAAACGGCGGCGGCGATTTCTTTGGTGCTCAGGATCTCAAGCACGTCTTTGCGGATAGAATCATCAATTTCGGCTAACGTTTCAGGTGTGATCGAGCCTTTAAAGACAATGATGAATTTTTCACGAGCCTCAGGAGAAAGACGCATGATCAGATCCGCCATATCAGCCGCATGAAGCCCTTCCGTCAACCTGCCGACCTCAGGGAAATCATTGTGATCGAGCGCACGGGAAATATCCTCAATCAGTTCCGAAGAAGCGCCGAAAAGCAACTCCTGGGATGTTTCTTTGCTCTCTGCAAAAGTCTCGGCAGCCATGAATTTTTCTACTTTCTTTTCTCTTGCAAACTGTCCTCTTTTTTATAAAAAGGACGCTGAATGTTTATATTTCTGCGCTTCCACACTTGCCATGGCGGACATGTTGATAATCCCCCTTACGGTCACGGAAGGCGTCAGAATATGTCCGGGCTTTGCACCCCCCAGAAGCAAAGGTCCAATCGATTGTCCATCCGCAACGGACTTTACCAGATTATACGAAATGTTTGCCGCATCAAGATTGGGCATAACCAGAAGATTGGCCGATCCCTTGAGGCGAGAGTGAGGAAAAATATGCATCCGGATGACTTCGTTTAAAGCGGAATCCGCATGCATTTCCCCTTCAATTTCAATGCCGGGATCCTGTTTGTGCAATAAACACATAGCTTCCCGCATTTTCTGGGCGGAAGCAGAATCGCTTGAGCCAAAATTTGAATGCGATAAAAGAGCGACTTTTGGCGTAAAACCGAACTCTCTCACCTGTTCAATCGCCATTAAAGTGATTTCCGCGATTTCACGTGCGGACGGATCCTCGTTCACATACGTATCCGTGATGAAAAAGACGCTTCCTTCGACGACGATCGCATTCAAGGCGCCCCATACTGAAGCGCCAGATTTAAGACCAATCAGGTTTTTTATATGGTGCAAGTGACGCATATAGTGTCCATAGGAACCACAGATAAAGGCGTCCGCATCCCCACGCCCGACCATCAAGGCAGCAATAACGGTTGCGCTTGTTCTGACCATCGTGCGCGCATCAGCGGGAGAAATTCCCTTTCGCTCCATAAGACTATGATAATATTGCCAATAAACAGGGTATCGATCATCCTGCTGAGGATCAACCAGCTCAAAATCCCGATCTATGGCTAAGCGAAGCCCAAGGCGTTCTATGCGCGTTTGCACAACCGAGCGACGCCCGACCAGGAGAGGACGCGCCAAACCTTCGTCGACCACAATTTGACATGCTTGAAGAACACGTTCTTCTTCGCCTTCGGCATAGACAATCCGCATGGGATTTTTTTTCGCCCGCATGACAATCGGCTTCATTGTCAAGCCTGAACGAAAGACGTATTCAATAAGCTGTTGACGATAGGCATCCATCGATTCAAGAGGGCGGGTGGCCACGCCTGAATCCATGGCCGCCCTGGCAACGGCGGGCGCCAGTTCAATCATAAGACGCGGATCAAAAGGTTTGGGAATAATGTAATCAGGTCCAAATTTAAGCTCTTGCGTATTATCGTAAGCGCCTGCAACCACGTCTGAAAGTTCGGCCTTTGCCAGATCAGCCAGAGCTTTGACACAGGCTAGTTTCATCTCTTCATTGATCGTTGTGGCACCGACATCAAGCGCGGCTCGAAAAATAAAAGGAAAACATAAAACATTATTCACCTGATTGGGATGATCGGAACGGCCCGTGGCGACAATCGCATCGGGACAGGCTTTCTTGGCTTCGTCAGGAAAAATTTCGGGCGTTGGATTGGCAAGTGCCAGAATGAGAGGATTTGGACGCATTGCCTTCAGCCATTCAGGTTTGATGATGTTTCCGGCGGAAACCCCGAGAAAAATATCCGCATCCTTGAGAAGTTCAGGCAATGTTCTTAAAGAGGTGTCCTGCGCAAAAGCTTTCTTGTGGGGATCCATATTCACCGTGCGTCCCTTGTAGATGAGGCCATCAGTGTCCATGACGAAGACATTCTCGCGCTTAAGCCCCAGATGAACCAAGAGTTTTAAACAGGCGATAGCGGCAGCGCCCGCCCCACAGCATACAAGCTTGACGCTGGAAATGGTTTTTCCCACCAACTCCAGTCCATTCAGGATCGCGGCTCCCACAATAATCGCCGTGCCATGCTGATCGTCATGGAAAACAGGTATTTTCACGCGTTTTTTCAGTTCCTCTTCCACGATAAAACATTCTGGCGCTTTGATGTCCTCCAGGTTGATGGCGCCGAAAGTAGGCTCAAGACTGGCGATAATATCAACCAGCTTATAAGGGTCTTCCTGATTGATTTCGATGTCAAAGACATCAATCCCCGCAAATTTCTTGAAAAGGACTGCTTTGCCTTCCATGACCGGCTTGGCGGCGCAAGGCCCGATATTACCTAAACCTAAAACAGCCGTTCCATTGGTAATGACGGCAACCAGATTTGAGCGTGCGGTCAGGTTTGAAATTTCCTTGGGATTGCGCACGATCACGTCACAAGCAGCCGCTACGCCCGGCGTATACGCAAGTGAAAGATCAAGCTGGGTCGAGAGAGGTTTAGTGGGAGTAATCGCGAGCTTCCCCGGACGAGGAAAGCGGTGGTACGCAAGAGCGCTTTCATAAAGTTCACTGGTCATTATAAAGTTTTCCGTCCCTGGCTAAATGATATTCTTCGTCTTTCGAACTGTGGGAACGTCGAGATCCGGGATTCATCCTGTTCACATCCTTATGTGTAGGCTCTTCCGCTGGACTCGCTATTCATCCGTCTCCCCCTCCCCATCCCGAAATCGTTCGGGGATCGGGTATGGTATTCAGGTTATCACACAGTAAGCGAGGACACGAGCACACAATCCGTTTCTTTCTCCTGTTCTTTCTCCTGCGATCAACCAATGCGCCTTAATTCAGGAGATTGCAAATCTCGCGGCAAATGATCCAGTTGCGGCAACTCTGCAAGTTCATGTTGAGAGGCAGCGGCATCCAGTTCTTTAAATCGTCGCGCACTTGGCAATACGCGGCTTTCCAGAGACGCGACTGTGCTGTTATACGCACGCACAGAAATCCCCAAGGATTGTCCTAACTTTGCCAAATGTCCCCCCATATCCGCGAGACGTTTATAAAGCTCGCGCCCTAATTGCGAAATTTCGCGTGCGTTCTCCGCCAGACGTTCCTGTCGCCAACCATACGCTACGGCATGAAGAAGGGCAATCAGCGTCGCAGGGGTAGCCAGAATCACTCGCCTTTCAACCCCTACCTCAATCAGGGAAGGGTCCTGCTCAAGGGCAGCGCTAAAAATTGTCTCTCCTGGCAAAAACATCACGACGAATTCCGGCGTTTCGCCATTTTTAGTAAATTGATCCCAATAAGCGCGGGCACTCAGCGATAAGATATGCGTCCTCACCTGACGCGCGTGATCCCTTAAAAAATTTTGGCGCGGTATGTCCTCTTTCGCTTCCAGGGCGTCGAGATAAGCCGCCAGAGGCGCTTTGGCATCAATGATCAAGCGCTTGTCTCCCGGAAGATGCACGATCATGTCCGGCCTTAATCTGGCTTGGTCTCCCTCTACAACAGCCTGTTCCAGGAAATCGCAATGGATACTCATCCCGCTCATTTCAACCACGCGACGCAATTGCATCTCACCCCAACGTCCCCGCACATGAGGCGCACGCAACGCTTTGACCAGATTGGCCGTTTCTGATCGAAGTTCCTTCTGTGACTGAATCAAATCCCCCACTTGATGACGCAGAACTTCATAGGCGCTCTGTCGCGTTTTTTCAAGTTCGCCGATTTTCTGATCGACATTTTGAAGCGACTCCCTGAGAGGATTGACCAGTTCAGAGATTGCTCTTTCCTTGAGTTGCAGATCTCCTCTGGCTGTTTCCTGGAATTTCTCAAGGGTGGTTTTTGCCAGTTCCAGAAAAGACCGATTGTTCCGCTCCAATGCTTGTGCGGAAAGCGCCTGAAACGCGTTTGAAAGCTCTTGACGCGCCTCATCAAAAATTTTTAACTTTTCCTGAAACTGTTTTCGCTCCTGGGCGAGAAACGCTTCAAGTTCAGCTTGTCTGGCACGCATTTCTGCCAGTCGCTCAAACAACTGATTTTTTTCCTCTACGGTTGTATCATAGCGTTGCGCCTTGTCTTCTGAAAGAATGAGGCGTTCGCGCAAGTGCGCCACCTCTTCCCTGAGATGTTCAAACGTCTCGCGAGCCATCGCCCTGACACGCAGGATGATCAGGAAACCCGCCGCGCCACCGAAGGTCGTCCCCATCAGGATACACATCAAATCATGCTGCTGAATAGTCATTTTCCACTATCTCCTTAAACCGACCTTATGAAAAATCCTGACATTTCATGAAAAAACCTTGACACGCGACTTGACAACACCGTCTTATTTTTCCTGTTCCAATGTTTCTTTAATTTCCGTCAGTTCAAGCCACTGCGTCTCTTTGACCGTCAACGTCTCCATGACATGCGCATGACGTGTCGAGATCCTCTTAAAGTGTTCAGGATCTCTGCTAAACATCTCTTGATCAGACAGTTCTCTTTCTATTTGCTTTTTTTCTTCCTCAAGCTGGGCAACCTCTTGAGGCAAGACATCAAGAAGTCGTTGCTGATGATAACTTAACCTTTGAGATTGAGATCTCTGAGGTTTTGAGGCAGACTTTGAGGAAAGACGAGACTTGTCAGGTTCTGCCACAAGCCTGTCGCGTGTTTTTATCGGAGACGGCAACGGTCTGAGACGGCGATAATCGCTATATCCTCCCGCATATTCGGTAATTTTTCCTTCTCCCTCAAACACCAGGGTTGACGTCACCACTCGGTCTAAAAAGCTGCGATCATGGCTGACAACCAGAATCGTACCCTCATAATCATCCAGAACCTCCTGCAAAAGATCGAGCGTCTCCATATCCAAATCGTTCGTAGGTTCGTCAAGGATTAAAAAGTTTGATTCTTTGGCCAACGTTTTTGCCAAAACGAGACGATTTTTTTCTCCTCCGGAAAGGACGCGTACAGGGCTTCGCGCCTGACTTTCTTCAAACAGAAAATCCTTCAGGTATCCCACGACGTGACGCGGTTCGCCCCGCACCATAATCTGATCCGCGCCTGTGTCACAGAGTGTCTCCCACAGTGTACGATCGGGGTCTAAACTGGCGCGATGCTGATCCAGATAAGTTGGACGCAGATTCAGCCCCCACCGAATCTTCCCTGAATCAGCCTTCATTTCACCCATCAGCACTCTTAACAGTGTAGTCTTGCCGATGCCATTGGGGCCAATAATGCCCACCCGATCTCCGCGCAACAGGCGAATGGAAAAATCCTTGACGACGGGCGTTTCAGCAAAAGACTTGGAAATATGGCGGGCTTCAATGACCACACGAGAAGAGGACTCGCCGCTTTGCGCTTCAAGACCTCGAACCGTTCCTGGCTGTTTTAGTTGCTCTGATCGTTGTTGCCTGAGGGCATAGAGACGCCGAAGCCGACCCTGATTCCGCTTGCGCCGCGCTGAGATGCCTTGTCGAGACCACCGCGTTTCCTCCGCGATCAATTTTTCAAGCTTGCGCGTTTCGCCCTCTTCCTGCGTCAAAAGAGTCTCGGCCCAGTCATCAAAGGCGCTAAAGCCTTTATCAAGCCGACGAATCTGGCCACGGTCAAGCCACAGCGTTGCTTGAGAAAGATGCGTCAAAAACATCCGATCATGGGAAATGACCACGACCGCTCCCTTGAACTCTCGCACTTTCTGCTCCAGCCATTCAATCGCAGGCAAGTCAAGATGGTTGGTCGGCTCATCAAGTAATAATAAGTCAGCCTCTCCCGCAAAAGCTCGGATTAATGCGGCTTTTCTTTTTTCTCCTCCTGAAAGGGAACCTAAAAGTCGCCCTCCCTCAAGACCTATTTCATCCAGCATCATCGCAACACGAAAGCCATCGTGACCCTGATCTTGAAAACCCTGATTCTGATGATCTTGATGATCTTGAAAAAGTCCTCGCGTTACATACTGTTCAATCGTTTCCTCGGAAGACATCTCAGGATCCTGAGGCAAGCAGGAGATACGGATTCCCCCTCTGACGACCCGTTCGCCCCTATCGCTTTCTAAAGATCCCGCCAGCAGCTTTAACAGAGTTGACTTGCCGGAACCATTACGACCGACCAGACATAGCCGATCCCGTTCCGAAATATAAAGAGTGAGATTTTCAAAAAGCGGTTGCCCGCCAAAAGTCAGAAAAATATCTTTAAGAGTTACAAGAGGCGGCGCCACGGAATCATGCAATCCTTGAGTACGAGGGAGGATTTTCAGCGAAATAACGTTGTGCATCAAGGGCTGCCATACACCCTTGCCCGGCGGCAGTCACAGCCTGACGATAAACGCTATCCTGGACGTCGCCAGCCGCAAAAACACCGGGAACATTGGTCAAGGTGGTTCCTGGCTTGCACAGGATGTAACCGTGTTCATCAAGATCGATTTGTCCTTTAAACAGCTCTGTCATCGGCTTATGACCAATCGCGACGAACACCCCGCTTGCAGCCAGAACTTTGCGTTCACCCGTTTGAGTATCGCGCAATCGAACGCCTGTCACTGTTTTGAACGGCTCTTCATCGCCCAATATTTCTTCGATGACCGAATTCCAGATGATCTGAACTTTAGGATTCTCAAACAAGCGATCTTGCAGAACTTTTTCCGCGCGCAGCTGATCGCGCCGATGGATCAAAGTCACCTTTGACGCATGGTTGGCCAGGTATAAAGCCTCTTCAACGGCCGTATTTCCTCCTCCCGTAATTGCCACTTCCTTATCCTTGAAGAAGAAACCATCACAAACGGCACATCCAGAGACGCCATAGCCGCGATATTTTTCTTCGCTTTCCAATCCCAGCCATTTGGCTTGAGCGCCCGTACAGACGATAACGGCATCTGCAATATAAAGTTCACCGCTTTCTCCTTCACAGACAAAGGGACGCCTTGAAAAATCCGCCCTTACAATCATGTCTTCCACTGTTTTCACGCCGACATGTTGAGCTTGCGCCAACATCTGCTCCATCAGCCAGGGTCCTTGAATAGCGTCCGCAAAGCCAGGATAGTTTTCCACATCGGTGGTAATCATCAACTGTCCTCCGGGTTGTATCCCCAATACCTGAATCGGGTTCAGGTTTGCACGCGCCGCATAGATCGCGGCCGTGTATCCCGCAGGACCAGAGCCAATAATAAGGAGTTTGGTACGATGCTCTTTCATGAATATCTCCTAAAAGCCAAGCCATTTCTTTATTTTTTGCATAAAAGACTTTTGTATGACAGGATTTTTTCCCTGAATCAATTGATCAAAGACTTCAAGACTCTCCGGGTTGTCCCATTTGCTATATCCCATTTGACGTCCCACCAGTTTTCCGTCTTTATTGAGAATAAAAGTCGCGGGAAGACCTTCCCACTTTAGGGCCTGTTGGGAAGCGCGTGTCGGATCCCGATAGATTTTCAGATATCGATAACGGTTTTCATCATAAAAACCCTGAATATCCTCTTTTTGCAAAGGATCAACGTTGACAGGAACAATCATCAAATCCTTCTCGTCATAATATCCCGCAAGCTGGTCCAGAGAAGGCATCTCTGCCACACACGGCCCGCAGGCGGCGGACCAGAAATTAAGAACAATGACTTTGCCTTTGTACTGACCCAGCGTTACAGGAAATCCCTCGGCATTCATAAATGTAAACTCGGGCATATTCTGCGGCTCCAAACGTTCATAACGCGCGTTGAAAGCGCTAGCCGAAAGCGTCATCAACAGCAAAGAAAAAAAGATGCGGAAAGACCAGATTGCGCGATTCATGTGTTCTCCTCATTTCTTGATTGTGATAAGGTTCTCATGGTTTACTATACCTGACGGATTTCAGGATTCGGGTAATAGATATGGGTTTACCTCTATTTAAGGTTTGAGTTCAATGGAAAAGAATGACCATCGCCTTCTTTTTTTAATGCTTGCAGGATTCGGTTGCGCCCTTCTGTTGACGGGATGCGGAAAAAAGGGGCCGCCGCAGCCTCCTGAAGGCTCGACTTACGTTTATCCTGGTCAATATCCGCCGGAAGAGTCGCCAGAGTCATGATTAATGGAAAATCGTGTCTATATGTATTTGAAAATCACCCTCACCTATGACGACGTTTTATATTCCTGATTCTGGATCAAAGACATTGGATAGATTGCACAGGACTATCGCTCAAAGCGCTGAAGAAGAAATACAATTCATTTGTCCTGTTGAAATTTTTGCTGCTTCAGGCCCCGCCTATTGGCTTGTAAAAGAAAAAGAACTCAGGGCGCTTTTTCCTCATAAGCGGCTGATTTTCTGGTATGATGTCGGGGATAAGGGCGGCTACGCCCTAGGGGCGCTTCGCATGGGAATTCGGCACGTCATTTTTACAGGATCGGAGAAAACTTTTCGCAAAATCAAGGATATCGCCCAACAATACCACGCCACCATCATACCCGCCCCTCCATAATAAAAAATATTTCAAATTTACATTATTCGCTGAAGGCTTTAGATTGTTACCACGATTAAAATATATGCCCAAAGGATTTCAAAACCGGGGTGGCGGAAGAGCGGCAAGTCCCGCACAACTTGTGTACAAGGATGCGAGCCGTACAAAGCTCGATGTCCAACGCCCCCTGCCGATTTTGAAAGACGAAGGGTACAGAGAGAAAGATTTACCCCATGCGTATTCCTGTTTTAGCGCCTCTTCACCGTGAAGGATGGGTTTTTGTCGCTATCTTCCTTGCATGCGCCTTGATGTTGGGATTGGTCTCAGACACCTTGGGATGGATTGGAATTATCTTGACGGGATGGTGCGTTTATTTCTTTCGGGATCCTGAACGTGTAACGCCTGTTCGTTCTGGGCTTGTCGTCAGTCCGGCGGACGGCGTTATTCAAGCCATCACGCTTGCCAATCCTCCTCAAGAACTCGATCTCAAAGGTGAAGACTGGACGCGAATCAGCATTTTTTTAAGCGTCTTTGATGTTCATGTCAATCGCATCCCTTGCGATGGTAAAATCATCAAAAGCGTTTACCGTCCCGGAAAATTTATCAATGCTTCTTTGGATAAGGCAAGCGAGTATAATGAACGTCAAGCTCTGGCGATGGTTGATTCCGACGGCCATGAGATTGCCTTTGTCCAGATCGCGGGTCTCATTGCGCGCCGCATCCTGTGCGATGTTCAGGAAGGACAGCAAGTGCGCGCGGGCGAGCGTTTCGGCATGATTCGTTTCGGCAGCCGCGTTGACATCTATTTGCCAAAGAATATAACCCCTCTTGTCATTGAAGGCCAGCGCGTCATCGGAGGCGAGACCGTCATCGCCGATTTCTCCTCTCAAGAACCTGAGCGTATTGGCGAGGTAAGATAAATGAATAAAAAGGGAAGCGGTCGTTTAAAAGGATTAAACCGCCTGAATAAATCCTCTCGTCGCGTTCGTCTTCATGATCTTTCGATCGCCCGAATGCTGCCCAACATTGCTACGGTGATTGCTCTTTGCACAGGCTTTTCCGCGATCAGGTTTGTTTTGCTTGATCGTTATGAGTATGCCTTGGGAGCGATGGCGATCGCAGCCTTTTTCGATGCAATGGATGGTCGATTGGCGCGTCTTCTGGGCGCCGCCAGCGATTTTGGCGCCGAGCTTGACTCGCTTTCAGACTTCGTCAGTTTCGGGATTGCTCCCGCCGTTGTCATGTATGTCATCTCACTCAATTGGCTGGGAGGCATTGGATGGGGCATGAGCCTTATTTTCGCTGTATGTCTTGCTCTGCGTCTTGCCCGATTCAACACCAATATTCGCTCACCCGAATTCAGCCAACAGCCGGGGTGGAAAAAGAATTTCTTTACGGGCGTACCCGCACCGGCCAGCGCCTTCATAGCCCTCTTTCCCCTTTCCGCCTATCTTGCAACGAGCCAACCGTTTTTCTTGAATCCCGTGATAGGTTCTTTATTCTTGGTGGGCGCCGGTGTTTTGGCCGTCAGCCGTCTTCCCACCTATTCTTTCAAGAGTATGCAAATCTCTCAAAAGATGGTTCTCCCTGCGATGTTACTGGTTGGCGGAACGGTTGCAGCTTTCCTGAGCGATCCTTGGTTAACGCTTTCCATTCTGGTGTTGGTTTATCTAGGCACTATCCCTTTTAGTGTAAAGGATTATCATCGACGCGTTGAGGATTCTTCTCTCCCTTCAGCGCAAGAATCTTCACAAGAAGGTTAACCGCACCTCACTGTCTATCATAACACTTCAGGATAAGTTCAGCAGCCTCCTGAGCGGATCCCCATCTTTTGATATTAACCCATTTACCCGCCTCAAGGTCTTTATAATGCTTGAAGAAATGAACGATCTGATCCCTCAGTATGACCGGCAAGTCCTGATAATCTTTGATGTTTGAATAGTAGGGATTAAGCTTGTCAACAGGAACCATCAATAATTTCTCATCTCCTCCTGATTCATCTTCCATGAACAAAACACCGATAGGGCGGGATCGAATGATAGCCCCCGGAATCACAGGCGTTTTCCCCGTTACCAGAGCGTCAAGGGGGTCTCCGTCATCCGCCAGTGTATGAGGTATAAAACCGTAATTTGCTGGATAATACATGGCGGTATGCAGGAAGCGATCAACAAATAAGGCGCCGGAATCTTTATCTATTTCATATTTTACCGGTGCGCCTCCATAAGGAATTTCAATAAGAACATTGACATCCCACGGTAAATTTTTTCCAGCGGATATATGATCGAGATTCATTTATTGCTCCTCACCACTCAAATAATTATTTTGATCCTCAAGATTCGTATTATTCAATAATTATACCAAAGCGTTTCAAGCTGTAGACCAAACCATACAAACGGGCAGCGAGTCCCGCACAACGTAGGCATAAAGAGATGCGGGCAGGACGAATACCCATGTTCAACGTCCCCACAGCTTGAAAAACGAAGGGTATATCTGTGAATCTGTTTATCAAATAGTAAAGAACACTACCTATAGGGTAATTTTTGAGCAAGCGAAAAATACAAGATTTTTTGGTTAAAAAATCATTTGGTAGCTTCTGCTGCATTGTTTAAAGTACAAAAGAATAATTTTGGAGAAAACAATGGCATTATCCCAGGTACAACGCGATGAATTGAAACAGTCCCGCACAAACCAGTATTCCACACGCAGAGCGACCGTCCCCGCGCTTGAAGAAATCCTTTACACCCCCCTATCCGTTCTTGATCATGGATTTGTCCGGGTCATTGACTATATGGGAGACGACACGGCCATTGTTCAAGCCGCACGCGTTTCCTACGGCAAAGGCACCAAACAGATTCAGCAGGATCAGGGGCTGATTCATTATCTCATGCGTCATCGTCATACAACCCCCTTTGAGATGTGTGAAATCAAATACCATATCAAACTTCCCATCTTTATTGCACGCCAATGGATTCGTCACCGCACCGCCAATGTCAACGAATATTCAGCACGTTATTCTATTTTGGGAAAAGAATTTTATATTCCCGCTTCCGAACACTTGGCCGCTCAATCCAGCCAGAATCGCCAGGGTCGCGCGGAGAGACTGAACCCTGCAGAAGCGCAAAGGGTCTTGCAACTGCTGCGCGAGGACGCCGAACGTGTTTACCAGCATTATGAAGAAATGCTGAACGCCAACGAGCAGGGAGAAATTCTGGATCCTGAACGTTCAGGCTTGACACGTGAACTGGCGCGCATCAACTTAACGCTCAATTATTATACAGAATGGTACTGGAAGATAGACTTGCACAATCTTTTTCATTTTCTTGATTTGCGCGCCGATTGTCACGCTCAATATGAAATACGCGCTTACGCGGATGTTATGCTGGAGACTGTCAGGCGGTGGGTTCCTTTCGCCTACGCTTCTTTCGTTGAATACCGTCAGCAAGGGGGACACCTTTCACGAACCGCTCTCAACGTGGTGCGAGGTCTTCTACAAGGCCAACACATCACCCGTGAGCAAAGCGGTATGAGCGTTCGCGAATGGCAAGAACTTAAGACTCTTTTAGGTGTCGCACTGGAAGAAAAAGTGGCTAAAACCTGCTAAAATCATCGTCTGAGTTATCTAAAAATTAACTATTTTGACGTTATATACCCAAAGTATTTCAAAACATGGGCTGACGATGTGCCGTGAATTCTATGCGACCTATACCAAATTCAGGGTAGGAAAGAAGTCCAAGGAATCAAAATAAAACGAGGGAGTATGACTTCATGATTAAATACAATCGCCATCTTGTCCTTCATTTAGCCGAGATGGATGCGGCAATTATCATCAAGGAAGATGGAACGCTTGAAGCCTCTCTTCCTGACATCACGACGGACACCGTCCCTGAAAACGTCTTCACGGGAGCAGCGCTTGTTTATGCGCTGAACAATCCTGAGATTTGCCAAATGATTTATAAAAGCTTCGCCAGAGAATGCACACGGAGCAAGGAATTAACCGCTTAAAAAGTAATGAAAGCCACGCTTCTCTGCGCCATATCTGAATCCGATGACGAAAGAAGTCTATTGAATCGCAGACTTCTTTCGCTTATGAGTGAGGATACTAGACCTCTTGCAGAACCAGATATGGCGTGAGGATTTCGAGCGAGCTTTTAACGCCAAAAGCATTCGCCAGATATAGGTTATGCAAGAGGTCTACTGAAAAGTAACCAACAATGAGCCTTACTCTTGCATCTATTGACCAATCTTTCTTCTCCTATGGTTTTGTGTTTCATTTTAGGCGTAGTCGCCGGAATTTCACGCTCGGATCTGACGATTCCAGAATGCTTTACCAAAACCCTATCCATCTATCTTATGCTGGCCATCGGTTTAAAAGGCGGGTACTCTCTGCAACATTGCGGAACCTTCACAACGTTCGTCCCCTCCCTCCTGGTGGGGATTGCGCTTAGTTTCGTCCTTCCTTTTATAAGTTATGCCATACTTGGCCTGACCCGAAGCACGACGCCCCTGAACGCAGCGGCTATCTCGGCCCATTATGGATCCGTCAGTGTAGTGACTTTTGCGGCGGCGACAACTTACCTTGCGGATCGAGGGATTCCGTTTGAACCGTATATGGTTGCCCTCTTGTCGCTTATGGAAACTCCCGCCATTGTCTCAGGCTTGCTTCTGGCTAAACGCAAAAAATGTAACAAAAATCTATCGACTTCATTCATTTTCAATGATGTTATTTTAAATAAATCCGTGGTTCTTTTGACAGGAGGATTTTTGATAGGTTTCACAACGACTTCTCAAGGGTTTGATAGCATTTCCCCTTTCTTTATTGAACCTTTTAAAGGCGTTGTCTGCCTGTTTCTGCTGGATTTGGGATTGCTGGTCGCCGAAAAACTGAGAGAGCAACCACATCTTAACATCAAACTGGTGTTGTTCGGATTTTATATGCCTCTCACAGGAAGCTTAATAGGTATGGCGTGTGGTTGGGCTTTGGGACTTTCCTTGGGAGGCGCAACCCTGTTTGCTGTCCTTGCCGGCAGCGCTTCCTACATTGCCGTTCCCGCCGCCATGCGCTCTGCCTTGCCAGAGGCGGACGCGTCACAATACGTCACTCTTTCTCTTGGTATTACCTTCCCTTTCAATATCATTTTGGGGATCCCGTTATATTATACACTGACAAGTTATTGGTTAAATCAGGCAAGGTCCCTCTTCTGAAAATTTCGTCTTTCACAGAACCTAAATGACAGCGCCTAAATAAGCCCCTGATGTTTTAGAGAGGTGTGCTTTCCTTTTCCGATAATAATATGATCGTACAACGTGATGCCCATGCGCTCAGCCGTATCTTTTATCTGGCGCGTCGCTTCAATATCAGAACCCGACGGCGTGGGATCTCCACTTGGATGGTTATGAACCAGGACAAGACCCGTTGCGCCCACATTGACCGCCTTGTTGACAATTTCCCGCACGTAAACCGGCGCATGATCCACAGTACCTAACATCTGAATTTCTTCTTCGATAAGCTTGTATTGCTTATCCAAAAAAAATAGACGAAGCTGTTCTCGCTTTAAATGCGCCATACTGACTTCGCAATAATTTAATACATGCCGCCATGTGGAAATTTCAGTGACGCGTTGATTCATCGCAATTTCACGATGTTGTCTTTGGCCTGTAACCTGAATCAGTTTCAAGGTCGCAAGGGCAGTGCGCCCCATTCCTTCTACGCTTAAAAGTTCAGCCTCATCCGCGTTCAGAACATTTGTCACAGACCCAAATTTCGCAAGAAGTCGCTTGGCCAAAGGCTTCATATCCTTTCGCGGATTCACCGAAAATAAAAACATTTCAATGATTTCATAAGCCGCAAGGGCATCTTCACCGCCTTTGAGGAACCGTTCACGCAAACGCTGACGATGACCTAGGCAAAAGATTTGCTCAGACACTCCACATACACCCTTTTTTCCTGGAAGAACTAAATCAATGACAAGAGGGAACACGAACCATCATGAACCGAAGCTGTTTAAGACATTGGCCCTAAATGAGGAAAATAATTTTTCATAAACGCAGGCGTGACATCGCCAAAACCTATGACCGGATCATTGGAAAATGGTTTCTCAGATCGCATCTTTTGCTTTTTTTGAGGCTCAGCGGCAGACTTTTTAGCCTTGGACTTTTTGAAAACAGTCTCCTGACCCTGCCCTTGGTCTTGCTCTTGCTTATCTTCCATTACAGCTCGTTTATCCTTGATTGACAATGGATATTCAGGAATATCAAGCTTTAAAAGTTTTTGAATGGATTTTAAGAAGATACTATCCTCCTTTGTTACAAACATAAATGCGCGACCTGAGCGCCCTGCCCTCCCCGTCCGCCCGATACGATGAACGTATTCCTCCGCATTGACAGGAACATCGAAATTAAAGACAAAATCAAGTTCCGCAACATCTATACCCCGCGCAGCGACATCACTTGCGACCAGAAAATCAATTTGTCCCTGCTTAAAAATATTTAACGTTTCTGTACGCCTGGTTTGATGGAGGTCGCCATGCAAAGGCGCGGCATTATAGCCGTGTCGTGTCAAAGAAGCGCATAACGTCGAAATATCTCTCTTGCGATTGCAGAAGATAATTGCGCTTTTAACAGATTCCGCCTGAATGATATGACGCAGCGCTTTCCGTTTATCTCTGGACCCGACACGAACCAGATAGTGCTGAACAGTTTCCGCCGCTTTTGAAGAAGGACTAACCGAGACTTCCACAAAATCTTTGAGAAACGTTTGAGAAAGCTTTCTCACTTCCGGGGACACAGTCGCCGAAAACATAAGCGTTTGACGTTTGGCGGGAATAAGGGAGAAAATCTTTTCAATCTCTGGAATAAAGCCCATATCCAGCATACGGTCTGCTTCATCAATCACAATAACTTCAAGGGCATGAAGCATAATTTTGCCCCGGTCAAAAAGATCCAGAAACCGCCCTGGCGTCGCGATTAAAATATCAGCGCCCTGCGTCAGTTTACGCTCCTGTTCATAAATGGATTCACCACCGATGATAAGGACGAGTTTGAATTTATGATACTTCCCATACGTCGAAAAGTTGACCGCAACCTGGTGAGCCAATTCCCGTGTCGGGGCAAGGATCAGAATGCGAGGCATACGCGCCCTTGCACGTCCAGACTCCAGTATATCAAGCAGGGGAAGCGTAAAAGAGGCTGTTTTTCCTGTTCCGGTTTGAGCGCATCCGAAAACATCGCAGCGGTTGAGAACATACGGTATGACTTGTTCCTGAACGGGTGTGGGAGTTTCATATCCTGCTTCACAAACACCCTTTAAGGTCTTTTCTCCAAGACCGAGTTCATTAAAAAACATTCGGTTTTAATTTCTTTCCTTCAACGAATACTGGAGTTTACTTATTTAAGATCTTTATGTAAAAGTCAAATATTTTTTACCACATTCGCTTTATAAAATTTGGTAAGGCATTTTTGCAACATCTCTTTTGTTACTTTTCTGGTTAACCTAATTTGTTTTTAACTTTGCTGTACGCGATTGCATCCATGACGTTGCCATTTCAAAAAACATGGGGCGCGCAAAGTAAAATCCCTGCCCCCCGTCACACCCCAAATGACGCAATTTATCATACTCTTCTTCCGTTTCAATGCCTTCTGCGATGACTTCAAGGTTCAATTCATGACCCAATATGATGGCGCTGCGCACAATCGCCTCGGCCGCTGAATTTGTCATTATTGAACGAACGAAAGTTTGATCAATTTTGATACAATCAACAGGAAGCCTCAAAAGATATGTCATCGAGGATTGCCCTGTTCCAAAATCATCAACAGAAATCTTGATTCCTTCCTCACGACATGATTGAAGAATATCCGCGACTTTGTCAAGGTTGGCAGGAATCGCTGTTTCGGTAACCTCGATCTCCAGATGTTTCAATGGAACTTCATAACATTTTAAAAGACACTGAAGGTCTGCGAAAATTCCTGGATCTTCAAAATTTTTCATCGAGAAATTGACCGCACAGGTTAAATCCAAACCTTGTCGAAGCCATTCCTGAAGATGGGCAAGCGCTGTTTTTAAAAGCCATCGCGTGAATTGATTGATCAACAATGTTTTCTCGATCATCGGAATAAACTCGCCAGGAGAAATCATGCCCAATTCAGGATGAATCCATCGCACAAGCGCTTCGACACCACTGCAATTTCCAGTTTTAAAATCAATCTTAGGCTGATACGCCAGTTTAAGCTGATTTTTTTCAATGGCTTCACTTAAATCATGACTCAACTTGAGATTGCGTTGAATCTGCTGATCATCTTTTTCATCGAAAGAAGCGCTCTGGTGACTCAATTCGATAGATTTATCGACGGCAATCTTTGCCTTACGCACCATGGAATAAAGAGTCTCCTCTCCTCCCTGGGGTGTTGCATCTCCGAAATGACTTTCAAGAAAAATAGGTATTTCACCAATCAAGAATCGATTGCCCAACCAGTTTCTACATTTTTCGCGCATTTCCTCGACAGAGAGAGAGGCAAAAGGAATGATCACGGCAAAAGTCCCATAATCTACATACGCCAAATTAACATAAGCGGGCAAAGCACTCCTCAAGCGGTATGTAACTTCACGCAGAACCTCTGATGTCGCTTCTGAACCAAACGCTTTGTCGATATCTCTCAAATGGTTCAAAGCCACAACTAAAATGCTGGGATAACGACCATGGTTCTTTTGAACCTGATCTTGCCATATCAATTTCAGCCCCACTATATTTGGAAGTTGCGTCAGGGGATCCGTCGTCATCTGCCTGTGAAGGTTCTCCAGATACATTCGGAAGACAACCGAGAGCGCTCCTGAAAAAATTCCCACTAAACTGAAAAATATGCCCCTGACAATGTAAGATGTGACAGGCTGGCTCGTATTAAGCAACACATCCAACGGCATATAAGGACCAACGATCATACCGGCCATAACGCCCGCGATCAGTCCTCCGGGAACACGGAAAATCATTCCCGCCAGAATAATAGGGATATAGAAACAGTGCAGATAAGAAACATGCGTGCCGCCCGCAACATAGACGAGGACACCACACATTATCTCCAGACATATCAGTCCAAAAATAATCAAAATTCTGGTTAACCTCTGGGGATATAAAAAAGATTGAGCGATCTCGTTAAGACGGTCAGACATTGATATTGTTTTATTCATTATTTCTTTCTGACGATACCACCTATGAGTTCTTTTTTAAAGAGAAACAGAAAACGATCATTAAAAGATTTCAGGATCCGTCGAGGAACTGATGTGTTGTGAAAACGCCGCACCTTTTAATCCCGGCAAGGTCACGATGCCAGGCTACACAGAGGTATCCAGCGTTATGCATTATTTTCTCGACCGTTTTTTCCTGACCCTGTCCAATTTCAAGATAAATTCTTGCGTGATCATGAATAAAGGCTCGAAACTGAGAAGCAAGAATACGATAACATTCGACGCCTTCTTCTCCCCCCTTGAGGGCGCGTAAGGGATCATACAACCTTACTTCAGGATCGAGCGCACCTATTCCTGCGTCTGGAATATAGGGGGGATTTGAGATAACAAGATCAAAAGACCCTTTAAAGCCCTCTCCCCAACATCCCTGCGTAAAGAAAGCGCGATCGGTCACCTGCAAATCAGAGGCATTTTCCCTGGCCGTCGAGAGCGCTTCAAAACTGATATCTACCCCCACCCCAAAAGCACAAGGATATTCTTTCAGGAGAGTGAGCAAAAGACACCCCGAACCTGTTCCAAGATCCAGAATAGTCAAGGATGCGCCACGATCAGGATAATCCTTGAGGACGCTTTCAATAAGCGCTTCGCTGTCAGGGCGAGGATCAAGGGTTGCCGGAGAAATCCTGAAAGGCAAGCTCCAGAACTCGCGCCTTCCCAAAATCCGAGAAACAGGCTCATGTCGGCATCTTCGTTCAACATAGCGGATAAACAAATCAGCCTGTTCCCTTGTCACGCTTGCCTCAGGATGCGCCACAATATATTCAGGCCCGACATCCAAAGCGTTTGCCAGCAGAAGACGGGCATCGCGCCGTCCTCCTGCGATGCGCGATTGATCAAGCTTTTCTTTCGCCCAGAGTAAAATCTCGCCAATAGTAACGACGTGAACAATGACGGTTGACATGGGGCTGAAGATACCATGCCTTGCTGCCTGACGAAAGAAATTATCATTTCTATAGACCTCTTACATCACCTTAATGAAGGTTACATTCCCCCTTGACTGTGGAACAAATTAACGATGAAATAGCCTTTAGGAGAGGCTAGGCGTGACCAATATCAAGAACCTTTATTCAGAGTCTGGATTGTGAAGCGAGAGATATGCTTTACGATCACAAGGGTAATCTATAACAGATCGGCCAGCAGCTTGATCTCATCATTAAAGGGACAAACAGAATGATAAAAACAGATATTAATCCTCTTAAACTATTCCAACGACTTCGCGGATTTGCTTTTCTCTCTCTTGCTCTTTTTGTCCTGGCCCAGTCCGTCGAATGCCGAGAACCCACTCCCTTAAAAGTTTATATTCGTGAGGTGTTATATGATTCTTTAAAAAAGATCCTTCCCACCAGCTTTCCATTAACGAAACAAAAATCAAAGCACGCCAAAGTCCCTCAAAGAAGATCTATAGAATGGATTCCCCTTTCAGAGGCCAGGTTATATGCCCGTCTTAAACTTGAAGGTGATGAAACGCCAGCTGATGTTGTGGTGGGATTGGCAAGCGACGCCGTCCCGGAGATCAAAGCATCGCCTTTTCCGGCAGAGTTAAGGGAAAATCTCCATTTCCCCTTTCAATGGAAAAATAGGAACTTTTTGCCTCTTTACTATGGGTATCTCTCTATCGTTTATAATGCAAAAAAGATTTCCGTCCCTTCTCAAAGCCTGTGGGAACTGGTTGACGTCAAAACCGACGAATCATTGATCTTTCCTGACCCTCACACCAGCAGTACAGGTTTTGGTTTTGTTGCCTGGCTGATCGAAAGCCTCCCTCAGGCCAATCAAAGCAATTGGGATATTCTCAAGACCAAGGTTAAAGCGACGCCAGCTTCGGAGGATTTCGCCAACACGTTTTTCCATAAAGGTCAAGCTTCCCTGATCGTAAGTTATACCACTTCCACTCTCTATCATCGTCAAAACAAGGAAACTTATATCAAGGCGATTTTGTTTCCTGAAGGAAATCCGCTGCATGTCTTTGTAGCCTTCAAAACGCTTAAAGCGGCTCAAGATTCAGACGCAGACGCTCTTTTAAGGATTTTAACTTCGGCAGACATTCAAACAGCGATCGCTTCTAAATTTTGGATGTACCCCGTGTTGGAGAGTGTCATGACAGAGGATCTGATCAACCTGCCCAAGCCAGATAAAATTTTTGTTCCCCGGATACGATCACGCCAAACCATTCTGGATCGTTGGCAAACGCTGATGGGTCAGGTGGGTTAGGGAAACAACTAACAAGGATGAAGTCCACCAGCAAGGGCAAGGACTCATGGCGGGATCCCGTGGTGGATGGGCAGCAGCTATCATCTTCAGCCTCAGGGAAACTTGTCGACAAAATAAAATAGATCCCCAAGCTGGATTGCTTCATAAACCCAATTTTTCGCCGGGGCGTTCGAATGGATAATTAGTGCCAAGGGGCTTTCATCTCCCATACGTTCTAAACTTGTAACGGCATTCCATGAAATATCTGAGCTAGGGGAGCCGTATATATAGATGAAAATATTGTATTTATTGGCGCGCCCGAGAAGATTCGAACTCCTAACCTTCTGATCCGTAGTCACAGGGTTATACTTATATAAGTCTTGTAAATCAACAAAATTTACTCCCTTAATTTTATTATGCTAGCGTAATGCTAGCACCTTAAAATTTAATACAGGAAATTCTTTCCTAAACACGAGCACATGGTCTAACAAAGCAAAGGGGCTTTCCGTGCGTTTGCAGGCCAGTCCTGTTCTCTCATACATGGGAACAATGTCAAGGGTTCCTAAAATATGATGGGGGTTAGTCATTCAGGGGTTTTCTTTGACCGTGCACGGTGATCTCTCGTGTGTAACGCCATTTGTTGTTTGTTTTACCTTTTTTTAAAAACTATGGTGACCCCGATTGTCCAGACCATTTTTTCTAAAAAGGGAGACTGGTTTGGATCATAAATTTCTATCTTTCATTTCTTCGTAGACCTGATTCGGCGTTTTATAATTGAGCGCCTGATGAGATACTACGTTCATCGTCAAGCGTAATTTTTAAAAGTTGTTTGTGATTTCAACACTCCAAAAACGCTATGAAGAAGCTTTCTCATAACAGCTACGACAATCACTTTTCCTTTTTTACCTTTTGCTTTCAGTCTTTCTATAAATGGTTTAATAGAAGAAGATCGGTTCATGATAGACATCGCTGGAAAGAAGAAAATCTTTCGAAGCTCTTTGCTACCTGTTTTTGAGATGGCTTCTTTTCCTTTTACTGAAAGACCAGAAGTTCTAATGCTTGGATTAAGTCCTGCAAAAGCAGCTAATTGTTTGGCACATTTAAACAGTGATAGATCAGGTAGTTCGGTCAGCAAACTCAATGCAGATGCTTCTCCAATGCCTGGTATGCTTGTTAAAAGCTTCACGTTCTGAGTCAGAATAGGATCATCTTTAACAAGATTTTTAATCTTGATCATTAACTCTTCAATTTGCTGCTGAATATGATCCAGGCGATCTTTCAGCATTTTTTGAACAACGACATCTTTGGCACTCTCAAGGCGATTACTTGTTTGTGTCGCATCCTTTTTTTAAAAGCCTCCAAACACCGCACTTGATCTTTCAACGATTGCAAAGAAGGAGAAAGAGGTTTCCATAAAGGCAAATCGTGACGTTGGGCGAATTCAGCGATCAGACGGCTATCTACTTTATCCGTTTTTGTCCTTCTTAAAAGGCTTCGAGCATAATGTTTGATTTGAGCAGGATTAATGATACTGACATTATGTCCAGAAATATAAATAAAATGAGCGAAATCTTCTCCATATCTTCTTGTCGCTTCCATCACAATATGAGCATTCTCTATTTTATTTGCAGACATCCATTCAAGAAAATCTTTAAATCCTGAAGGAGAATTATCAAAAGCCTTATCTTTCCATTTTTGATTTGAAACACTGTAAGCTACATCAAATTTGTGCTTGGAGAGATCAATTCCAACGACTATTCTATTCATATAATAGCTCTCTTAAAAAATTGTTACCGATGTTTTAACTAGCCTTGTAAACGATGGATATCATTGAAGATTCCTAAGATACTGCCCAGTTATAGACATTTGGTTCTATCAGGAGAAGCATACGCGTCATGTATGGACCTGCCGTGCGAGTCAAGAGATTTTTGATAAGGAATAAAGCTTCAGTCATGTATCCGGCCTTTAGATGGAGAAAGTCATTTCTCCTAGCCCTAATGGATATTCGAACCTTCTGAACTCCAAT
>JAEUKR010000019.1 GCA_016794245.1 Caedimonas sp.
AGGGAACAGGAAAACCGGAACCTTTGCGTTATGAACTTTCGGGCTGTTGGTCTCGGCGCCTTACGTTGGAACATCGCCTTGTCTATAAAATCGCTCACGATGACCTCATTATCTTGTCAACCCGCTACCACTATGATTAAATAGTCGAAAGAGCCTCGCAACACGCCTTTAAGCCAATCTTATAAGCGTGCAAGATTTTTCAGACTTTTACCAGAAGATCGATATTTTTACGGCAACGATTTGACCTCTCCTATTGAAGCCACAAATAGCGATATCCTGAATTGTCTGGCCTGTTTTACACGACGCTTAAAATGCACATCACGCCGTTTTCAAATGATTCATGCTTCTCTCCTGCTGTTCCTGAAGTTGCCCCCACAAAAACGGACAAGTAGTAATAGTGAATAAGATATAGTTATAACACTATGACTAGTTCTAAGGAACAAAAAATCCATATGCTAATACCAAAATTATTAAGTAAATGTAATAATTTACCCCACTTTCTGGAGTAAAGACATTTGATAAATGTAGGAGTTTTTATAAAATCATTCCAGGAATGATGCAAACTTACTTTTTAGAGGGTAACATAATTTATCTTATTTGAAGCGCTTTTTGAATAAGTTTTATGATTTTTAGATGGAAAGATTCTTGAAAAGTCAGACTAAGGAAGTATTCTACCTCAACAAGTTTTTGTAAGGGATAAAATGAAATGAAAGCCACTGACCTGTTCAGTCATCGGAAAATATTGCCTAAAGCTGTTCTTTTTGACTGGGATAACACCTTAGTCGATAGCTGGCGTAGAACCTATGATATCTTGAACAAAACTCTCGATTATTATCGGCGTCCTTCTCTGACAGAAATTCAATTTCTTCAAAGACCTCAGGTTTCTCTTAAAGATAGTTTCCCTGAAATGTTCGGAGATGATTGGCATGAAGCAGAGCGCATTTATTACAGATTATATGAGGAATTGCATCTGAAATTACTACTCCCATTGCCAGGAGCAGAGAAACTTTTGGCTCGTCTAAAGGAGAATAATGTCTGCATGGCGGTTGTTAGTAATAAAAATGGCAATTTCTTGCGCAAAGAGGTTGAATTTTTAAATTGGAGAGGTTATTTTGTGAGAGTTGTAGGGTCAGGTGATGTGGCAAATGACAAGCCGTCACCTTTGCCCGCAAAGCTTGCCCTGGCATCGGTTGGGGTTGCTCCTTCAAAAGATGTATTATTTGTTGGTGATAGTATGATTGATATTCAGTGTGCACGTAACTCTGGATGTTCACCGATTATTATCGGAGGATTACAGCCGATCAAAGATCAATCCCAGGATTTGAAAAAATTTTCGGATTGTTATGCTTTTGGAGAATATTTAGGATTAAAGCTGAGAGAAAGTGACAGCTTTAACTGAAAATCCACCTTTATTGTGTAGTCTGAATATAAAGATATAAAGTAACCTCGACCCCAACATAAAAAACGGAGTCATAAAATGTCAGATAAGACAAATAACTTGCAAGATGTATTTTTGAATCATCTTCGCAAAAATAAAAACCCTGTAACACTTTTTCTTGTTAATGGCGTTAAACTTCAGGGTATTATTACCTGGTTTGATAATTTTTCAGTATTACTACGCCGAGATGCCCATTCACAACTCGTCTATAAGCATGCGATTTCGACCGTTATGCCGATTAATCCGGTACAACTTTTTGATGCCGAGAACGTTGAAAACTAGTCTTCTTAAAATAAGTTCCTGGAGCTGATTTTGGCAGAAGAGGCACAATCGACTTATCCTACTCATCAATATGCCATTGTGATTTGCCCCGATCTTCGGGGTCGCTCACATTTATCGTGTGATCTTGAAGCGCGACTTGATGAAGCCACAGGATTGGCTCTTGCCATCGACTTAAAAATTGTGCACAGCGGCATTTTTCATTTGCGTGACATTCGTCCCTCAACCTTTTTTGGTCAAGGTCAAGTTTCTCTTTTAAAATCTTTTATGACTGAGACAAATGCTAGTTTGATGATCGTTGATGCCGCATTGACGCCGATACAGCAACGTAATCTTGAAAAAGAACTACACTGCAAGGTCATTGACCGAACCGCTCTTATTCTTGAAATTTTTGGTGCACGTGCCAGAACCGCTGAAGGACGGCTTCAGGTTGAGTTAGCGGCCCTGACCTATCAACGAAGTCGATTGGTACGTTCCTGGACGCATCTTGAGCGACAGCGCGGTGCGCTTGGATTTGTTGGCGGTCCTGGAGAAACTCAGCTGGAGATGGATCGCCGTATGATTGGGCAGCGCATCACGAAGCTTAAAAAAAAGCTTGAAGATGTCAAGCGGACGCGCGCGCTCCATCGTCAGGCGCGTAAGCGGGTTCCCTATCCGGTTGTCGCTTTGGTGGGCTATACAAACGCGGGCAAATCAACGCTTTTCAATAGATTAGCTGATGCGGGTGTTTTTGCCGAGGACTTGTTGTTTGCGACGCTTGATCCCACGATGCGCCTTGTCAGGCTACCTTCGAGAAGAGAAATTATTTTATCAGATACGGTCGGCTTCATTTCCGATCTGCCCACGCAACTGATTGCAGCTTTTCGCGCAACGCTTGAAGAAGTTCTGGAAGCTGATCTTATTGTCCATGTTCGCGATATTTCTCATAAAGAATCCTTAAATCAAAAACGAGAGGTGTTAAAGGTTCTTGAAGAATTAGGGTTGACGGAATCTTTGGAAAGTCATTCGATTGAGGTTCTGAATAAAATTGATCTTATAGAACAGGAAGACCCAACGTCGGATGAGTCCTTAAAGGCTGTTCCTCTGTCAGCGCTGACAGGGCAGGGGGTTGATAATCTTCTGAAACGTGTGGAAGAAAAGCTGGGAGAGCAGTATCAGACTACGGAAGTGACGCTTTCTCCGGGCGAAGGCGCCAAGCTTGCCTGGTTCTATCAGCATGGCGAGGTTCTCTCTCGTAGTGACCACGAAGAGGGAATTCGTCTATCCGTCCGTCTTAGCCATGAAAATTGGATGCGATATAAAAAAATCGTCAAACCAGAGGTCCTTGCCAAGAAATGCTAAAGGCAGCGCCAGACATCTCTCATCACCAGGGATCAAAAATTCGTTTGCTATTGGTACCTTACGTAAATATATAGATATCCTTGGCTTTTCAAAGATACTATATATCTATGCTTTGATTCGCTCACCAAGATTAATTGACGGTACTGTTGACGGTCATAAAAAAGAGCTATATCCTCAAGTCATCATTGTTTTCAGACGCAGGTTTTGATGAGCGGAAATCCTCTCGAACAGTTTTTGATCAAACCTCTTGTCCCTTTGCATATGGGGGCTTGGGATCTTAGTTTCACGAATTCCTCTCTTTTTATGGCGCTGACCACCCTTGCGATTTTATGGTTTCAATATGCCTCTGTTCAGGATGGCAGAATCATTCCTTCTCGTTTTCAATCTCTTTTTGAAATCTCTTATGATTTCATTGAATCGATGGTGAAAGACAATCTTGGAACAGAAGGAAAAAAGTATTTTCCTTTTATATTTTCATTGTTTCTTTTCATCCTCTTCGGAAATTTATGGGGCATGGTTCCCTACTCTTTCACCTTCACAAGTCATATCGTCGTGACTTTTGCACTTGCCATAACTGTTTTTATTTCTGTCACGGTGATTGGTTTTATGAAACATGGCCTTAAATTTTTCAGGCTCTTTTTTCCGGAGGGTGTCCCTTTGGCGATTGCACCTATTTTAATACCAATTGAAATTATCGCTTACCTCTTCAGGCCCGTAACGCTTTCGATTCGCCTTTTCGCCAATATGATGGCTGGTCATATGGTGCTGAAACTTTTTGGCGGTTTTACTGTTGCTATGGGTTTCCTTGGTTTCTGGGCGCCTTTTGCTTTTATGATTTTCTTTACGGCGTTTGAGATTTTTGTAGCATTGTTGCAAGCGTATGTTTTTACAATTTTAACATGCATCTATTTGCACGATTCGCTTCACTTGCACTGATAAACCGTGTATAGGTTAAACGTTATACCCTTTGCCTTTTGAGATGTGAGGGCGCTGGACGTCAAGCTTCCTCTGCTCACGTCTTTGTAGGGTCGGTGTGCGAAGCGCGTCACGCATCTGGCCGCTCTGCATCCTGAAATCATTTGGGTATAAAAGACAAAGAGAAGGAGATAGGGAATGGAAATTGGTGCCGCTAAATTAATCGGCGCAGGTCTTGCGGTAATTGCCTTGTTAGGGGTCGGTATTGGCGTTGGAAACATTTTTTCCAGCCTGATCAATGCGATTGCGCGCAATCCTTCGGTCAAGAATGATGTTATGATTCCCGCCTATATCGGCGCCGCGTTAACAGAAGCTGTCGGGATTTTAGCCTTTACAATTTCACTGATTATTCTCTTTAAGGCGTAAGGCTTGGAAACTATCGCCAAGGATTTTTCATGCCGCAGCTTGACATAACGACGTATACGTCTCAACTCTTTTGGTTATTTTTGTGTTTTATCACTTTGCTGGTTGTCTCCGTACGCGTCACCCTGCCGCGTCTTGCAAGGATCCTTGAGGAGCGGCGGGAAAAAATTGAGGGAAGAAAAGCAATCGCGGAAGACCTCAAAGAACAGGCCAACGCATTGCAAACAGAGGTTGAGCAATATTTGACGAAAGTACGAAAAAGTTGTCATGACGAAACGATAAAAGCGGCCAAGTCAATTGCTATCGAAACAGAAAAGGATAAAAATGAGATTTCGCTGCGTTTTAAGGAACGATTTCGTTTGGCTGAATTGAGGCTGTCAAATCGTAAAGCTTTGATCATGGGAGATGTTCAAACAATTGCTGAACCCCTGGCCGTGGAGATCATTCAAAAAATACTGACAACCTCCAGTTCAAAAGAATTGGTCGAACACGCTGTTGCTCAAACATTCGCAAAAAAGGTAGCTGATGGCGTTTGCGGCTGATCCTTCATTTTGGGTGCTTTTGGCCTTTATGGCCTTGGGCGCTTTGGTGGGAAAAAGGTCATGGATCTCCTTGACGGGATTTCTTGACGTGCGTAGTGAAAAAATTCAGAAAGATATTGAAGAAGCTCAACGTCTTAAAGAAGAAGCGGAACAGTTGCGAGAGCACGCGATTCATCTTCAACACGCGGTAAACAAACGTGTTCAGGAAATGATGGCTCACACAAAAATCGAAATTCAACGTCTTAAAGAGGAAGCAACCCAGGAAATAGAAGCTCATTTGACGTCTGAAGAACATCAATTAAGCCAAAAAATCATGCTCGCTGAGCAACAAGCTTTAAATGACATTGAAAAGAAAGCCATTCAGGTGGCTTTGGATGCAGCAAAAAGTGTCATTCAGACCAATATGAACGATGAATTGCATGACGCTTTATTGCAGAACGCCATGAAAAGAATCTCTGACACATCGTTTTCGTATGAACCGCATCTATAGTCGCTATGCTCCTCTTTACTCCGCCCTTCACTTTCAATTTTCAAGATATGTAACGTTGGCATGTTGAAGTTGAACATCACGATTTATTAGACCTTTTTCATGCAAGAAATCTATTTGGATGTCAAATTGGTTATCAAATAAGTTTCAGTCTCTGATATCAGGGAAGCAAATTCCTCCAGATCTTTAAAAAGCGCGGTCCTGATAGCATCTTGTTCGATTAAAATATTGTGCCGCGCCTTTTCATACGTTTTGAATTTGCATTGAGAGATCGTGGCGCATAGTGATGGATCTTGTGATGCATCTACGACATTTTCCTGACCCGCTCTAATTATCATCACAGGGACTGAAATTTTTTTAAGGGATGAGGGGGAATTAACCAGGTCAATAGAATTAAACGTCTGATGAACCCATCCAAAAGTGGGGCCTGCCGTTACCAGTGACATCCTGGACAAGTTAAGATCAAGTTGACGCCGATAACGGGCAAGATCAGTTGTCGCCACTTTCTGGGGGTCTATTTTCAAGTTGAGCTGATAGTCGCCATATCCAAAAGCATAAGAACTTCCAAATCCCAGATAATAAGCCGTAGACACCATCAATCGCGCGAACCACACAGGATAAGGCCTGGTATTCAGATTTAACATAGGCGCGACAAGAAATGCGCCGGCGACTTCTTTTGGTTTTTCCTCAATAAAACGCAAGGCGAGATGTCCTCCCATAGAAATGCCCATTAAAATGATCGAAGCCTGACGATGGGGTTTAATGTGGGTGCGAATAATGTAATCCAGATCGTTTATGTAAGTTTCATACGTGTCGATATGGACTTTTTGAGAATTAGAGGCAATCAATCGACTTGAGCCGCCTGAGCCACGCCAATCAAAAGTCCAGACCTCATAGCCGCGAACGCGCAAATCTTCAATCGTTTCTTCAAATTTTTCAATATAGGAAGAACGACCCTGTAGCAGTAAAATAATCGCGGGATGTGGGGAAGTCTTTTTGGGCAACCAATGACCCAAACGAATCCGGGCGCCATCGGAAAGTGTAATCTTTTCAATCCTGGACACACCTGTCTTGCTCAAACAGATGAAGATTACCAGCAGCAAAAAACACAATCGAATCATCATTTTCATATTTTATGTTTTCTCACAACAATAAGAAGCCTCAGCACAGCAAGTTAGCATAATCTGTTATAATCAATACGCAAACTATGAAAAGGTTTCAACGGATTTTTTCATCATCGACCACAACGGCGCGTGCTTTTTATGTGCGCTGTCGCCTCATCCTTTGATCTTGTTGTTTGAAAATGATTAAAGAACCGAGCGACAGAATTTGCCCCACATAAAACGCATCCAAGGCAAATGGCTTGTAAAGATTCCATAAAATCATTCCCGTAAAGACACAAAGGCAAGAAAGCGTGAAAGACTGGGAAGTGACGAAATGCGGCTTGAAAAAGCTGATGATGAACGGAAAGAACATACAAGCGGCGAAAAATCCTTTGATCATCCGCCAAGCCATCTCGAAATTTCCTTCGTACAGTAAAGCAACCCCAAAGGTAACAGTTCCTGTGATCAGAGAAGAAAAAAGATGGCTTGAAAATTTGGATTTAAACCGCACGAATCTTAAATCGTAAGACAACGTAGTGCTTGAAATAAACAGGAAAGAATCAAGCGTTGATAAAATTGTCGCAAGAACGCTTCCCAGAAAAAGTCCCTTGAGGCCGCTTGGCAGAATCTGGAGACAATACATTAAGGACGCATTCAACGGATTGGCATCCGGAAGATTGGCTTTCGCGTAAAGCCCAATCAAAGTGGTGCAAACGTCAAATCCAAACCAAAACAGGATTGAAATGAAAATACCGCGCACCGCGACTTTATCAGAGGTGGCGCTTAAACACCTTTGATAAAAGGTAGGATTGAGAAAGGTGGTCGATATGCCAATAAAAAACCAGACGAATGTGTCCAGGACGGAAAAAGATCCCGTCAAGGAAAAGTGAGAGGAAGGACAATGACCCGTGAGATACTCGACACCTCCAAACTGGAAAAAAGAGACTACGACCACTGAAACAATACCCGCATACATAAAGATAAACTGGACAAAATCAGAAAAAACAATCGCGCCAAACCCTCCAAACAAAGTGTACGCGAACACAAAACAAAGTCCGATAAACACCGCCATTGGAAAAGAGAGCGGAAAAAGCGTTTTCAAAAAAATGCCCACGCCAATCGCATACGTAACCGGCAAGGTTTTCAGGAAAACAAGAATGGCGGAGAATCTAGCAGGACCAGTGCCGATCAGCTTTAAGAGAAGATCCGGGAAGGTCACCACATCCATTTTTCGAATAGACCTGGCTAAAAATAATGCAAAAAGAATATAAGAAAAATACCAGAAAATCCCTTGCGTCACAAAGGTATAGATTCCGTGTTGAAAAGCGATCTGAGTCACGCCTAGGATATCGCCATACCATGTTGCCACAAGCGTTGAGACAAACAAGGGAAGCGTGAGTTGTCTTCCCATCAGAATATGGTCCGTCCAGGTATTTTGTTGAGCCGCGAAGTTTTCTGTTTGCTGCGCTTTCTTTTTAAGAAAACCACCATAAAGAACAGATAAGAATGTCAGGCCAAGAGTTGAAAGGAATATGACGCAGTCCCAAAAGTCCAGGAGAGTCCACACAGCCGTGTCTTGTGACAATTTCATGTTTAATCCTCTTTTTCAAAGTTTCTTGAAAAGAGAAACAGGGATTTAGAAAGATGATGCCTTGTTATGCTTCTTGCACCTCTTGGATGTCTGATGATGCAAGGTCTGCTGCTAAAAAAGAATGAAGCATTATCAGTTACCCAATTCCTCCGCCAGTATGATCTGGATCAGGTTCGCGGGTTGGCCTTTGCCTCTCAGCCCTGACGTACAACGTCAGAACACCCCGTTGAGTAAAACCTATCTTGCGCTGAAGCTACAGAAATTGTTTTGCTTTGTCAAAGAAGTTTGTTTTAAATGGCTCTTTCTTTATCAGGCGTTGTGAAATAGTGGGCGTATCTCCTTGCTAAGCTCATAATCCGTCTTAAAATCGGAAGATCAAGCATATTTTAAACCGAGCTGTAAAAATCATGCGATTAACATCAGCAGCGTCAATTCTAAAACCTTTTCTAATGAGAGAAGTTTTGAAAGGTTTCTAAATTTATTAAAATTTCTCTTGAAATGCCCCTCGATTTGCTCGTATTAAACAGAAGGTATCGCCGATGTGCGTGCGGTCGTGGCGGAACTGGTAGACGCGCAGCGTTGAGGTCGCTGTGGGGGAAACTCCGTGGAAGTTCGAGTCTTCTCGACCGCACCAATTCATATTTGTTCCTTTTCTGAAAACCTTCTTTTTTTGGAGGTGATTATTAGCGCTGGACTTGGGGGTAATTGTTGTATTCTCTAGCAGATTCTCCTAACCGCCAATATCTTTATCTTTTATCCATAATGCCTTATGTGAGATATGATGAATAGAAATTCAGGAGATAGTATGAAAAAGATTAATTTTGCATTGATCGGATGTGGACGGATTGCAAAAAAATATATCGAGATTTTCCATGATAAGCTGATAGAAAATGGACAACTTGTCGCGGTATGTGATGTTAATTTTGCACGCGCCAAGGAAACCGCAGAAATCTTGCATGTTTCAGCATATTCAGACATGCATCAAATGATGCAGGAACAGGGCGACGTTATAGATGTTGTCATTCTCTTGACGGAAAGCGGTTTGCATGCCGCACTAACGCTAAGCCTTGTGCCTTATGGCAAGCATATCGTCGTCGAGAAGCCTATAGCTTTAACTTTGGAAGATGCCGATAAAATGATTCATGCGTGCGATAAGGCCGGAATTAAATTGTTTGTCGTCAAACAGAACCGCTATAACTTGCCGGTGCAAAAATTAAGAGAAGTTTATGATCAAGGTCTCTTCGGCAAAATTGTCATGGGAACGATACGTTTGCGTTGGTGCCGAACACAAGAATATTATAACCAGGATTCATGGCGGGGAACCCGAATGGGAGAAGGCGGTATTTTTGCCAATCAAGCGAGCCATTATTTAGATGTGTTAACCTGGTTTTTGGGAGCGCCCTTATCTGTTTTTGCGAAATCAAGATGTGCTTTGGTGGATATCGAGACCGAAGATACAGGTGTTGCGATTATGACATTCAAAAGCGGTGCTCTGGGTGTTGTCGAAGCCACAACGGCGGCTCGTCCCTTTGATGTTGAGGGATCCTTTTCGCTTCTTGGGGAAAAAGGTATGGCGGAGATTGATGGTTTTGCCCTCAATAAAATGAGACATTGGCACTTTTCGTCTCCACGTCCTGATCTTAATATCTCCCTGGAAGAATTTTCTGAAGATCCGCCGAATGTATATGGTTTTGGCCATGTACGTTATCTGAATCATGTCGTCGATTGCATTCAAAATAATCGTCACGCTTTTGTAGATGGATTGGAAGGACGTAAGTCTTTAGAGATTATCGAGGGGATCTATCAATCTATTGATGAAGGAAAAGAGATTTTCTTCAAGGATTCATAATCTCATATTAAACGAAAGTATGATTTTACCAGCTTCGCTATATATGTAAACGGAGAAAGAATCAGGACACTGCGCCACATATGTTTTGAAGTTTTTTCTCCTTCTCCCTGGTTTTACAAAACCCTTGCATCGTGTCTGAGGTATGCCTATAGTGCCATCGGAAGATTGGCGCCGGACGGATGACTTGCAAACCCGGTCAGGTTCGGAAGAAAGCAGCCGTAGCGATTCTCGTTCGGGTCGGCGTCCAGTCTTCCACCTGACGACACTCTTCATGAACGTTACGCCTAAGCGATTAAAGAAGAGTTTTTCAATAGACCTCTTGCAGAACCAGATATGGCGTGGGGATTTTTAGGCAAAAGCGAACGAGAAACCGCAGCGTACATGAGGTACGTGAGGATTTCGAGCGAGCTTTTAACGCCAAAAGCATCCGCCAGATATAGGTTATGCAAGAGGTCTAATGCTTTGAGCGAATCTGACAGGTGGAAAAGCGAGATGAGAATTTCTTCTGAATCATGACGTCTTCTTACGGTCTCACACGCCTTGTTTTAACGGATTTTCGCAATTACGGCTCCGCCCAGCTGACATGTGATGTGCGGCCTGTGATTCTTACAGGGCCTAATGGGGCGGGGAAAACCAACATTCTTGAAGCCATCTCTTTTCTTTCCCCGGGGCGCGGTTTAAGGCGGGCGAAATTGAGCGAGGTGACCCGTAACAACGAAGAGAGTAAAAAACCGGAGAAAGAGCAGAATTCGTCCCTGTCCTGGGCCTGGGGTATCGCTTCAACGCTATCGACGCCTCAAGGTTCATGGGATATTGGCACAGGTCTTGAGATTCAGGAAGGAAAAGAACGTCGCATTGTCAAAATAGGGGGAGAGATCTTGAAGTCTCAAACCTTGCTCCGTGATTATGTGCATGTCTTGTGGGTGACGCCACAAATGGATCGCCTTTTTCAAGAGGGAGCGGCAACCCGGCGACGATTTCTTGACCGTTTGGTTTATGGCCTTGATTCTATGCATGTCACCCGTGTGACAAGGTACGAGCATTATATGCGCGAACGAAGCCGTCTTCTAAAATATGGAGGCGCTGACAGGCATTGGTTCGATGCACTGGAAGCCAGGATGTCCGCCGAGGGTGTGGCGATAAGCGCCGCGCGACGGCAATTTATTGACCATCTTCTTCAGGCGAAAGCTTGGACGCTGGGAACCTTTCCACAAGCTGAACTTGCGCTTGCGGGGCAAATCGAATCGTGGCTTGGTGCGTATTCAGCCCTGGAAACGGAGGAGAAATTCAGGGAAGTCTTAAAAGCGTCACGTCAACAGGATCGGGAGAGCGGCGGTGTTGCCTGTGGTCCTCACCGCAGTGATTTTACCGTAACCTATCGCGAAAAAAATCGAGCGGCTGCTTTTTGTTCGACTGGCGAGCAAAAAGCCTTGTTGATTTCGATTGTTTTTGCAGCCGCAAGGTTGCAGAATCTTCAGGGTGCAGGCGTTCCCCTTATGCTTCTTGACGAGATTGTCGCTCATTTCGATGAAAGACGGCGAGCGGCATTGTTTGAAGAAATTCTTTCCCTTAAAATGCAAGCCTGGATGACGGGAACGGATATTGGATTATTCACGTCTTTCAACAACAAAGTGCAGTACTTTCGCGTAGAAAATGCTATGGTGCATGAGAAGTCCGTTCTGATAAAAATGTAAATCATATGGAGTGAAAAGATTGGCGACACGTGAGATGGAAAATCATAAGAATGGGATAGAACCAGAAGGATATGGGGCGCACTCGATCAAGGTGCTGCGGGGACTTGATGCTGTGCGAAAACGGCCAGGGATGTACATTGGCGACACAGATGATGGCTCTGGACTTCATCATATGGTTTACGAAGTCGTAGATAATGCCATAGATGAAGCGCTTGCAGGATACTGTAATCTGGTTGACATCAGTTTAAACGCGGATGGTTCGGTGACCGTAACGGACAATGGACGCGGCATTCCCGTGGGCATCCACGAAGAAGAAGGCGTTTCAGCGGCTGAAGTCATCATGACCCAGCTTCACGCGGGCGGAAAGTTCGATCAAAATTCCTATAAAGTGTCGGGCGGACTTCATGGCGTGGGGGTTTCCGTTGTCAATGCTCTTTCGGAAGTCCTGGAACTCACCATTTGGCAGAATGGAAAAGAACATGCCATGCGTTTCCGACACGGCGAAGTGGAAGCTCCTTTGGCTGTTGTGAGCGACGCGCCAGGGAAAAGCGGAACGCGGGTGACATTCAAGCCTTCTAAAGAAACGTTTACCATGACGGACTTTGATTTTTCCACCCTTGAGCATCGCTTCCGGGAGCTGGCATTTTTAAATTCAGGGGTACGACTGGTTTTAAGGGATTTACGTGAAACCGACCCCAAAAATGTCGAACTGTATTATGAAGGGGGCGTCTCGGCCTTTGTAAAATATCTGGATCGCAGCAAAAACACGCTCAATCCTGAACCGATTATAATTACGGGAGAACGGGAGGGAATCACCGTGGAAATCGCCCTCGAATGGACCGACAGCTATCACGAGTCTATCTTGTGCTTTACCAATAACATTCCTCAACGCGATGGCGGGACACACCTGGCTGGTTTTAAAGCAGCCCTGACGCGGGTTATTAATACATACGCCACGGAAAGCGGGATTACTAAAAAGGAGAAGGTGACGCTCTCAGGGGAAGATAGTCGCGAGGGACTCACATGTATTCTTTCCGTCAAGGTTCCTGATCCCAAATTCTCCTCTCAGACCAAAGATAAACTTGTCTCTTCGGAAGTTCGTCCAGTGGTGGAAGGTTTAGTGAATGACCGTCTCAATCAGTGGCTGGAAGAGCATCCGAATGAGGCCAAAAAAATTATCAGCAAGGTTGTGGAGGCTGCAACGGCGCGTGAAGCGGCCCGAAAGGCGCGAGAGCTTACACGCCGTAAAGGCGTTCTCGATCTTGCCTCTTTGCCAGGGAAACTGGCGGATTGCCAAGAGCGGGATCCGGCAAAAAGCGAGCTGTTTCTTGTTGAAGGAGACAGCGCGGGAGGATCCGCCAAAGGAGGACGAGACAGGAAATTTCAGGCTATTCTGCCCTTAAAGGGAAAAATTTTGAATGTCGAGCGAGCGCGTTTTGACAAGATGCTCAACTCTGCCGAAATCGGGACATTAATCACTGCGCTGGGAACAGGAATCGGCAATGAAGAGTTCAATCCTGAGAAGGTGCGATATCATAAAATCATTATCATGACGGATGCGGACGTGGACGGAAGTCATATTCGAACGCTTTTGCTGACTTTCTTTTACCGTCAGATGCCTCAACTCATTGAGCGTGGTTTCCTCTATATTGCTCAACCTCCATTGTTTGGGGTAAAACGCGGGCAGTCGGTGATCTATTTGAAGAATGAAAAAGCGCTGGAGGATTATCTGCTCTCCTCTCTCAATGAAGGGGCGGTGTTAAGGCTGGGTAGGGGAGAACAGGTGGCGGGCGCGCATTTGCAGGAGATCATCTCCCAAGCACGTAAGGCGCGCAACTCTATTCTGGCGCTCGCTGGAAAAGTGGGGTCTCCTTATATTGTCGCTCAAGCAGCGATTGCAGGCGTCTTCGCTCATCCCTCTCAGGAAACGGCGCAGGTTCTGGCAGGAAGGCTTAATGATCTTGCCCAAGCTGAGGAAGGGGGAGGGTCCTGGCAAGTGGACTTTTCAGAGGAAGCGTTTACCATCAGCAGAACAGTGCGAGGCGTGAATGAACAATACACCCTCGGCCACGCTTTGACCAGAAGCGCCGATGGTCACCGGCTGGCTGAGATGACATCTGATCTGCAAGAAATTTATCAGGGAACTAGTTTATGCTTGTCTTTCAAGGACAAACAGAACGTCGTTCTGGGGCCTGTGGACCTTATTGAAACGATCATGGAACAAGCACGCAAGGGGATCACGATTCAGCGGTATAAAGGATTGGGCGAGATGAACGCGACGCAACTTTGGGAGACGACGCTGGACCCTGAAGCGCGGACGCTTTTGCAGGTCAAGATTACCCATGTGGATGAAGCGGAAGAAGTGTTTTCGACCCTCATGGGGGATGTCGTAGAGCCACGGCGTGACTTTATTCAAACCAATGCGCTTAAAGTCCTGAATCTGGACGCTTGAAACAGAAAAAAGGGAATTTATGACGTCTTTGAAAAATATTGCTTTTGCAGGAATTGTTACTTTTTTGATTGGATGCGGCAGTTATGATTACGATAAATCTTCCTGCTGCAACGGTCTTGAAGAAAAATATGATTCTTTCACGCAAAGAAAACAGTATCTTGATAAAGATTCTGTAGGCTATTACATGGAACGTGGTGATTATAAACTAGATAATATGTTAAGGAATAAAAACTTCCGTCAAGAATTATCACGATGCAAGCGTATCAGGAAAGAAATCTGGTGAAAACGTTGATATACTATATGTTGTTGGGTAGTTTGGGGATTTTATCCTCTTGTTCTCATTTTTCCTTTCGTTCAAAAGAATCGATAGAAGCAGAAGAGAAAAAACCCTGGGATAAGGACGAGGCAACCGTAGAAGGGGTCTTTCACAAGTCAAAACAACGGTTGACGCCTCATATTGGTTTTAAAGTGCCTTTGGATAGCGGCTCTAATCCTCTAAAAGTTTCCAGAAATGACAAATCTGGGGATATAAAAACCTCCATTGATAAAAAACGCCAAACTATAGAAATTATAAAGGATGATGGCGTAGAGAAGATAGGAACTCAAGGAAAAGTTAAAGGGACAGACACTATTTCCAAAAAGTGAACCAGCAAAAAAGCGCTCTTTTTGTTCAGAAAATTATGAAAAAAAAGATTTATTTGCTGCTCCAAGAGTCCCGTTCAGATAATTTCCCGTTTTCCTTGTTCTTAAAAGATAGGCTTGATTTAGCAATATGAATGACCGCAATAAACGAATTGACAATTCTGTGAGTTTGATTATAGTCCAAAAACATAAAGAAATTTCTCAAGCAGATGGCTTGAGTTTAGCAATGGTAAAGTGAAATGACGAATCGTATCAGTTCAAAATATAAAATTGATCGCCGCTTGGGGGTAAACTTATGGGGTCGCCCCAAAAGTCCGATTAACAGTCGTGCTTATGGGCCTGGTCAGCACGGCCAAAACCGCAGCAAACCAAAGGATTTCGGAATCCAGTTATCAGCAAAGCAACGACTAAAGGGTTATTATGGAAATATTGGTGAGCGTCAATTTCGGCGACTTTTTAAAGAAGCTGTGCGGCGTCGTGGAGATACCGGCGAAAATTTGATTGAATTGCTTGAGCGGCGTCTGGATGCAGTTGTCTATCGAATGAAATTTGTTCTTACCGTTTTTGCGGCTCGTCAGTTTGTTAATCATGGTCATGTGCTTGTCAATGGCAAACGCGTTAATATTTCTTCTTATCAAGTTAAAAATGGGGACGTTATCGAAGTAAAAGAATCGTCAAAGCAATTAAATGCTCTGCTGGAAGCGGTTCAATCTCAAGAGCGCGAAGTGCCCGATTATATCGAAGTTGATCATAAAAATATGAAAGGAACTTTTGTGCGTGGTCCAGAGCTGGCTGATGTTCCTTATCCCGTTCAGATGGAGCCGAACTTGGTCATTGAGTTTTATTCGCGTTAATCTTGTTAGCGTTTATATGCCTCATCTTTCAAAATATGAGCAGGTTAGAGGGACGAGCGGTGAAGTTCCGCCGCAACCTCTACATAAGACTTTTTTCACAGAGGAAAACCGCAACGTACACAACACTTTGTATCAAACGATATAATGATATATGGATGGGTGGCCGAGCGGTTGAAGGCACCGGTCTTGAAAACCGGCAAGGGCGCAAGCTCTTCGTGGGTTCGAATCCCACCCCATCCGCCATAAGCAAAGGTTATATTCTCTGATATATTCAGCATAAACTTAAATCCCTACTTTGGGAGGCGTCCTGAGATAGAGAGAACGGGAATCGTCGTGACCATCTTTCAAGCCTATATGCTTATTTATTAGTGTGAAGATTAATCATGCTATATTCTTTCTTGTATACGGTTATAATTAAATCTAAAATTATTAAAAGAAAGATAGTATGAAAAATAAATTTTATAATTTATTAATAAAATCCGCTCGTTTTTTTCTAAGTTTTTATTGGAGACTTACAAAACCATTAACTATTGGAGTACGCTTATTTGTTCTAGGTTCTGTGAAGATTTCTTAAAATTTTAGAGGAAAGTTGGTAGCGTCTTTTTGAAGAAGAAAGGCACTACCAGGATGAATTATTATATTAAAGAAAGGGAATGGAAACCCCTTTTTGCATTTTTGCGAACCAGAAG
>JAEUKR010000001.1 GCA_016794245.1 Caedimonas sp.
TGGAGGTAACTTCGATTGTTTCAAGCGTCGATGAATACGTTTTTGGGAACGTTCCGCCACTTCATGTTCGCATAAAGTCGAGAGAAAGAACCCATGCGTCCACTCTTGCTGAAGAGCTTCCTGTGCCATCCTCTCCCATAACCGTCCCTCACTCTTTAAAATGCCCCGCGGCATATTCATGCAAAACGCTGGACATTAATGTCTGGTAGGGCAACCCCTTGTAAGCCGCTTTTTGTTTCAGAAGCGTCAAATCACCCCTCGAAAGACGGATATTCACCCGCGCCTCCTTGCGTAAATAATTTGTGGACGCTTGTTTGGCGATCAGGGCTTCTTCTTCCGGATTATCTACAGGCGTCCATTCGCCGCGCTCAACCGATTCAAGAAGGTTCTGCTCTTCTTCATCAAGTTTTGCCTTGTAAAAATCATTTTTTTTGAGAGGCATGGTTCACCTTTTCTTTTAAATATTTATTTGTATACTTCCGGCTCGGGAATATTGTTTTGAGGAAAATAGTGTGTTTATTTACATAAACAAACGGCACCAAATAAATATACCCTCTTACGTCAACAACATATATTTTTTGATGGGGGTACTTCTCCGTGTTAGGGTGAATTAAGGTCTCTAGTAATTGACCGTTTCCCAAAGCAGCGATGATTTCTTCAAAGCTGATATTCCTTTCCTGGATAAGGCGCTAATTCTTATCTGCCGAAAACTGATATGTTATTTCAGAAAACATCATGTATAAAAATTTAGGCTAATGTATGCTTGTTGTCAACAGAAAACTCTTGGAGGCGCAAGAGATCAGGTCAGTTGAAAAAGACAATCATTTTAAACTGATGAAGGTCTTGACACGTCGCCGCCGGGATTAAATGATAGACGTGACGTACAAACCTTAGGCTGGTTTATACGTCACTGATCACAACCAACTAATGAGTCAGGAGTTGATTAGGAGAGTAAAACTGCCAGATCACTCCGGCAGAGTCCTCTTAGAACCGGACAGGCGGAACTACCGCATCCGGCTCCCGATAAACCTGGCAACTCAAGCCTACTTTCAGCAAGCTAAAACAGTGGTGTCATTTTCCAACTTCTGGGCATATTCACCTTCTCCATTAATTTGTTGAAGTTCTCCCAGCTCATCGGTCTTTTCCTACCTCTACGATTAATCCATTTCCTTAGAATTTGACGGCTCTTTTGGATGAATTGGCCTACACGCTTCTGGTTGTCCGAGACAGCATGATAGTTCAGCCATCCTCTTGTCACACTCACTACCAGCTTGAGTATTCCCAAGGTATCATTTGTAGCGAGTTGCTTCCTTAAGAACTCTTTCAATCTTTTGAGTTTAGCTGTAAAGCGATCTCGGCGGCTTATGAACTTTATCCGCCACCATTTACCGTTTCTAGCTTTCCCCCAATAGACTGTAAACCCCAGAAAGGGATATGTCGACAATTTCCGACCCGCTCTATGTTCTCTCTTTGCAACGTTTTGACCAGACTGATCTTGCAACGATTTAATGGACAGAAGGAAGAGGTACATTTTTGTCAGGTCAGAATTTACTTTCAAATTCGCCTGGTGACAAATATTCCAGTGTTGAGTGTCTTCTGGTTTGATTATAAAAACCATAGACATAGCGGAA
>JAEUKR010000033.1 GCA_016794245.1 Caedimonas sp.
CCTGACCTCAACAAGATTGAGCCGCAATGGGCAAACTTGAAAGCCAGAATCAGAAAAGATAAATACTCCGCCTCAAACTTCTTGCAAAATCTTGACCATCACCTCATAAATATGTAAAAATATAAAATCAATCAGCTATAACTTATCAATTGCTATGCGTATCTCACTGCGTTTCACATGATTCTTGTTTTCTTCTTCTTCGTTATAGAAACCCTTTAACAGACTTTCTTTTAATTTTGAGCATGAATTTTGTGAATCTAGTTTTGTTAAATACAAGAAATGGATATCCTGGCTTTCTTCATCAAGTGAACGACATAGGGCAATTACCTCATTACAATAACCTTCTCTTATTAAAGTTAGACAGGCATTTAGCAGAGACACAATGCGAACAAGTTTTAAGAAAACTGCCAACTCTTCAGTTTTTTGTGAAATATCGTGTCTGTACCTGAAACCTTTATATTTTAGGTTCTCATAGTGAGGAACTGAATTTGGAATTGGAAAATGGTTGCTAACTTCTTTTATTAGAGATTCTATTTGATCTATGTATTCTTTAAATAAATTTGTCTTTTTCATGATTTGATAACTCTATATTCCTCAAAGTTGTGGCTAAACAATATAATCATTTTAGAACATGGGCTAAGTTCAGGTTAGGTTCTGTGAAGGTTTCTCGATAATGGGCAGATTTACTTGACATTACCCTGCCACGTTTCTGCTGTGCCAAGGATCCAGGAAATTGGCGAGACTCCAACCTGAAAGGAAAAACAGGGGCATATATAAAATTATATTGTTCATGAGGACGGGACATCTCGTTATTTGCATTGCATCACTGAGAAACCTTCACAGAACCTAGTATCAATAATAATTCTTAGCAAAATAATATTAAGTGAACAGTATTGGGGGGATCACCCAGACTGCAGGGCGCAAGCAAAGCGTAGCGACCGAAGTTTGGGGAGACCGCCTTTTTACTCCACCGGGGCTTGTCCTTGCCTTTGCGTAGGGCGCAGCCCTGATTTGTCTTTAAGGGAGAGGGGTTGTTTGCTAGGATAAAAGCAGGTTTAAAAAGGCGTTTCCTCCTCAAGACGACAGGCACTTGTCTGGGGATGAAGGCCAGGAAAGGATCTCTCATGCAGGAAAAAACGCTCATCAGCTTTGATTTTGCCATCAAGTATCTTCTCAGGAATAAGGGCGATTATGATATTGTTGAGGGGTTTATCTCGGCACTTCTGGCCATGGAAGGATACAAGCCTGTCAAGATTAACGCCTTGTTGGAGAGTGAATCCAACAGGGAGTCCGCTGATCTCAAGAGAAGCATTGCTGATCTGGTGGTGCAGGACGAGGATGACAACAAGTATATTGTGGAGATAGAGCGCTCCTTTACACCTAACTTTATGCACAAGGCCTGTTTCAACACCTCACGGCTGGTGGTCGACAGCATCTCAGGCAATCAGGACTATACCACCATCAAGAAAGTGTTTCACATCAGCCTGCTGTACTTTTCAACACAGGAGATGAAAAAGCCCATCTATCATGGGAAGACGATAATTCATGAAATTGACACCGCTCATCCTGTGAATGTGCGCATTGCCAATCAGGGGCTGGTGATGTTTGAACACAAGAATGTGTTTCCCGAATATTTCTTTATCTCGATTCCGTTGTTCGATGAGGTCATTCATCAGGAGATCGACGAATGGCTTTACATGATGAAGCATTCAGAAGTACGCGAGGACTTCAAATCCCCGTATATGAAAAAGGTACAGGAGAGGTTAGCCGTGCTCAAGATGAGCGAGGCGGATCGCATCGCTTATTATGCTTACCTCAAGGAAGCCGTTCACTCCCAGGATGTCCTCACAGCCGCGACTGAAAAAGGAAAAGCCGAGGGATTTGAAAAAGGAAAGGCTGAGGGAAAAGCTGAAAGAGAAAATGAGATTGCTCTCAACTTCTTAAAAATAGGATTGAGTGCAGAACAAATATCTCAAGCCACAGGGCTTTCTATCTCAGAACTTGAAGAACTTGAAAAGCAGATTCATTAATTTGGCTCTGTTACTTTTTGTCGTAATCGTGCGCGGGGTTCTCTAATGAGTTTATGTGATCTTGCAACGATTTAATGGACAGAAGGAAGAGGTACATTTTTGTCAGGTCAGAATTTACTTTCAAATTCGCCTGGTGACAAATATTCCAGTGTTGAGTGTCTTCTGGTTTGATTATAAAAACCATAGACATAGCGGAA
>JAEUKR010000040.1 GCA_016794245.1 Caedimonas sp.
GTAGCCATCGTAGCCTGTATGCATAAATTACTGACTATCCTCAATGCCAGAATGTATAATTTTTATAATGGAAAAACTTTTTATTGAATCTTGAAAAAGACTGTTGCTCCAAAAACCATTATTTTTTGAAGCATGGAGAGAAAGTTCAAGAACTTGTTAGTATTTTTAGGTTCTTTTTCAGGCTTTATCGTCCAATTTCTGTGGAAGATTTAAGAGAATAACAGCGATGTTTGATCAAACAGGCAGGTTTCTGCCTTCCAGCCATAAAAAACCTCACTTCCTTGATCGTTTAAAAGTTTGATCTTAGGTGAGGCAACACTTCTAGAACAGTTAGATTTTTCTTGAGGAAATGCGCCTTCTCGATCACCTGGTCGATGACGAACAGTGGCACAAGGAACCACTCGCGCGGGACGATGGGGTTTGCTTGTCCGAACATTTACAGTTTTTTTAGAGTGTGATTTCTCCACCATTTATTTGTCCATTTCCTGTTTTAATTCAGGCATTTCCAGAAAACATAACCTTGGTGTCCTTGGTCACGCAAAATCTAGTTGACTAGGAAACATTATTGATGTAGTTTACTAGTCAACCAAATGGGGTGTGCCATGCAAGATAAAATCAATATCAGTTCACTAGAAGATCATACGGGGTATTGGCTCCGATGCGTCTCTAATTATGTCTCGCATGCCTTTGCCCGCAAGCTCGCTGAAAAGGATGTAACTGTCGCTGAGTGGGCGCTCATGCGTGTGCTCTATGGACAAGAACTGCTTGCCCCCAGTCGTATTGCCGAACAAATGGGCATGACGAAAGGAGCTATCACCAAGCTTGTTGACCGACTGATTGCAAAGTCTCTTGTAGTCAGAGAAGCCTGTGCTGAGGATGGCCGAGCACAAACCATCCGCCTAACCAAAAAGGGCGCTCAATTTATTCCAAAACTCGCAGCTCTTGCAGACCAGAATGACAAGGAGTGTTTTTTACACCTCTCTCATGATGATCAACAAACATTACAGCGAATTTTAAGAGGGCTGGCTTCTAAATTTGGCATCACCTCAGTAGCAATTGATTAACACATCAAAAGGAGAAAATCGATGAATGACCAACAAAAACAAATCGCGCAACAATGCAGACAGGGCGCTGAAGATAATACTATGCTTTTCCCTGAGATTGTAGCGCAACTCGTGCAAGCAGGTTTCGAGCGTTATGCCGTTGATTTCTGCAACGCAACAGTCACGCACTATCTTTCTTGTGGAGAAAGTCTCATTCTTGAAACACCCCGTGAAGAAACATCAATACCTGAGCATTTTGATGCCGACGCTGTTCAAGCTGCTATCAAAGAAGCTCAGATGAAGGTTGCGGGTTATAGTTACAAGAGCTTCCGTAAAAAGGTCATGGCGGCAGGATGCGTTGGATACACTGTCTCATTCTTGGGCAAGCGTGCAGTATATTTCGGTCGTACTGGCGAAACCTATGTTGAACATTTCCCACAGTAACATGTGTATTTAGAAAATGACGGATAAAACCCGCTGCCGTTGGTTGCCAGAAGGTAAACCAGACTACACTGAATATCACGACATAGAATGGGGCGTACCAGTGCATGACGACAAAAAACTGTTTGAGATGCTGATTTTGGAAGGCGCTCAAGCAGGTCTTAGCTGGTACACTATCCTCAAGCGTCGTGATGGCTACCGTCTAGCATTCAAGAACTTGGACCCGTTAAAATGCGCGAAGTTGACGGATACTGAACTAGAGAAGGCACTTGCTAATGGCGATATTATCCGCAATCGATTAAAGGTGTTTTCGGTACGCAAGAATGCGCAGGTATTCTTGGCAATTCAGAAGGAGTTCGGCTCGTTTGATGACTATCTATGGCGATTTGTAAATGGCAGGCCTATTGTGAATCGTCCGAAGAGTATGCAAGACATACCTTCCACCACGTCCATATCAGATGCTATTTCCAAAGACCTGAAAAAACGTGGCATGAGTTTTGTAGGGTCAACAATTATTTACGCGTACATGCAGGCCGTCGGGATAGTAAATGACCATATGATCGGATGTTATCTCTGCGATAGCATTTAATAAAACAGCTGCATTCGGTAGAATACACATTCTATTTTCTACTTCTGGCTGAAACGCGCTAAAAAAGAACAAAACTTGTTGGATTATTCTCACGGATGTTACCAAAATACGTCCAAAATGTTATCAATTCACAGTTATTGATGACTAAACCTCTTGCAGAACCGGATATGGCGTCGGGATTTTTAGGCAAAAGCATCTGCCAGATACAGGTTATGTAACAGGTCTATTGTACCCGTTTACGTGTCTTGCGCTTATATCCAGCAAAAACGGTTGCAAATGCTGTGCTCTTCTTTAGTGAAGTTTTAAGTGCGTTACCCTTTCCAATTCAACGTATTCGGACAGACTGGGGTATTGAGTTTTTTAACGATGCTTTGCAAGAAGAACTTATGGTTCATTGGTCAATTTTTGTTCGATGATTCTTAAAAACCTGTATCAAATTTTAGCAGATGTTGACAGCGAATGTGGTTCGAGTGTGTGATTTTTATTTCACCTCAGGATATTCGTCTGGTCGCGCCTGATAATAACCGATGCTTTTATTGTCGGAGTCCATTTCGACATAAGCATTATAAACGCGCCTCTCAAAACCACCCTTTTCGTCTTTCTTCTTGAGGCGGGCATCTTCACACTCTTGATAAGATAAACCCTGAGCAAGACTTAGAGCATGGATCACTTCCAATAGATCGGCAAGCTCTTCTTTGACGGCGCTTCGGTTTCTTGCTTGTACCACTTCTTTTGCCTCTTCTAAAAGCTTGTCCTTCAGACGTTTTACATATTCATCTGTTTCCATTACACGTTCGAAAGCAAAAATATTATCTTTTCGCATGATATCTGGCAACTTATCTCGAATCAATTTATCTACTTTAAAACGATATCTTTGGGTCATGAACTACGCCACCAAATCGATTCTATCATGATGTGAATCTAGACAGGAAAATGTACCGTCTGATCAGAATTGTTAAAAACCCTGTGAGTGACACCGGACGGAACAACATAGCATTATTCTTGTGTAACATATATTCTTTCCATCAAAAATGAGGTGCGGTTTTTATTGAAATACATTAGTTCAGCAAAATGTTTTTCTGTCAGCATGTTCTTAGCATCCACGTGATCTTACCATTATTTACTTTTTTGATTGTTTTAAAGCCTGCTTTCTCATAAGCGCGAAGGGCAAATGTATTGGCAGTGTCTGGATCAACAAACACATGATCGAAATGTTTGAAAACGTGAAGTTTCAGACATATTTCCAGCGCTTTTGAACCTATGCCTTTGCCAGTGAACTCGGGCTCGCCGATATACCAATCGAGGGCAGCACAAGATTGTGGTAAGTCTGACGTTTCATATCCTTGTTCATGTGGAAAATCATGTGCGCTGTAGTATTGAATGTAGCCAATCGGTTTTTGATCCATAGAGATGATATAAGCGTGCATCGGTTTCTCGATCATCTGTTCTTGCAGTTTGAATCGCTTATATCCTTTAACATAATCGCCGTATTTCTCCCAAATTAATTCAGGTGTCCACTTTACATCGCGGCTCCACCAGGATTTGACGTGAGGGGCCTCTAACCACTTCAACAGGAGCGGGAAGTGCAATTCAGTGAGAGGCTCAAAGGTGATGCTCATAAGGCGCCTTCCTGAAATTTTTTCCACAAAGCCTCAACATCGGCAGACCTTAAGTCATTCAGGTTTCTCTTCAACGTTTCAAGATCCCAATTCCACCATCTGACTTGAAGGAGTTTTTCGATCTCCTTATCTGAAAACCTTTTCTTGATAAGGCGCGCAGGATTGCCGCCCCAAATTTCATAAGGATCCACATTTTTTGTAACCACTGCCCGAGCAGCAATCACCGCACCATCGGCAATTTTGACACCAGGCATAATCAAGGCTTCAGCGCCAATCCACACATCATTTCCGATAACTGTATCGCCTTTGCGCTTGTGTCCTTTCGGAGGGACGGTTTTGTAGCCATCGAAATCTTCATCAAAACAATCCAGAGGGTAAGCAGCAATCCAGTTGTAGTTATGCCCTTGAGTGCCGCCCATCATGAACTTAACACCCGTGGCAATCGAGCAAAAACTGCCAATGATGAGGCGGTCTGTTTCGTGATCTGCTCGATGATTATCCAAATCATCCAGATACATCACGCATTCTTCAAAAGTCTTGCCATGATAGTACCCTGAATAATAAGAATAATTACCTACAATAATGTGACGACATTTAATATGGTCTTTGATGAAAATAGATTCTCGATAATTCTTAAAAAACATCATGCAGCTACCTTTTTCATCTTGGTTAAGCTTTTAATAAACAACATAAACTGATCTGTATTTAGTTCAATTGCTGAAATATATTCTTTTTCAGTCATCTAGATAATTTTTGCTGCCTGTTTAACAGGTTTCGTGCCTTCAGGGAACAAGCTGGATATTTGGCTCGTTTGTCACCCTCGATTTTGATCGTAAATTGCTGTAATATAATCTATCACACTGCAAGACTGAAGAATTATTAAACATATCATGAAACTTTCTTCGATTTTACCATGGGTTCAAAAAACGGCGCCGTCTCAAAAAGCTGTTTTATTTTTTGGCTTTCATGAAGAATTAATTTCTTACAGGCTCAAATGTCTTCAAAACCATTATTCAGGCCAGGATTTTCAGATTGTTCATGCAGTTTCTGGATCTGAAATGATTGATCACCTTCATAGCTCCCAAAGTCTGTTTGAATCAAATTCTTTTAAGAAATGTATTGTTTATCAAAATATTACAGATACGTTAATGAAAACGTATGACTTTATTACTCCTCTTCTAACGAGTCCTCATATTCTTTTACTGTCCTCTCATAAATTAAATTCTCGATCTAAACTTGTGGCTTCTCTTCAAGCACATAAACAAACAGCTGTTATCCCCTGTTATGATGTTGATTTATCAGAAATTTCGCAAGTCATAGCATCTTATGCAGATAAAATATCTTTAAAAGTTGATTCTTCGGCACGGCAATATTTAACATGTTTTTTAAGCGCTCAATTAGAAGCGTTTTTCCCGACTATGGAAATGCTTGCACTTTATGGAGATTCTCATCTTTTGAGTGAAAAGGATATACGAAACGCATTAAAGGGGCTTTCTTCATCTATGATTGACGACTTTAACCAACATTTTTTTCTCGGCAATCTCTCTGCCTTACACTATCTTTTAGAGGATGTTGAATCCTCAGACTGGATTTCCTTGATCCGGCAATTACTCCAAGATGTTACAACATTAATGTCTTTTCAGATATACCAAGTAATGCCGTCACTTTTAAAAGAATTTTGGATGAGGGGAGATGTTAAATTTTCCTATTCTCGAATTCCCTTATACCAAAAATGCCTGAAAGATTGGTCTTTAGAAAGATGCGGTTCTGTTCTCGAACAACTTTTGAGATTAGAGACACGCTTAAAATCTACACCGCCGTTTTGCCTCACAGAAATTTATCATCTTTTATTAAGCCTTTCAGACGGCCAACGAAAGATTCGTCAATAAAATGTCGAGTTGTTCAAGTGAATGAAAATGAATATTGAGAACCCCCGAACCATTGGGTTTCAAATCAAGGTTAACTTTCAAATGAAGTTTCTCGGTTAATCTTTGAATAAGTCCTTTAATATCATTATCGTTTTCAGGCAAAAAATTTATTCTTTCGATTTTTGAAACTTTTTGACCACGTTGAACAAGTTTTTCAGTTTGACGTACATTCAATCCGTTTCGAATGATTTTTTGAAGCAGTTCTTGTGGAAACTCTGAATTAATCAAGGCACGTGCATGACCTGCTGTAATTTTACCTTTTTTCAATGCTTCCTTCACTTCTTCACCAAGAGAGAGAAGTCTTACTGAATTTGCAATATAGCTGCGGCTTTTCCCCAGAGCTTGAGCCAGATCATCTTGCGTATATTGGAACTCATCCATGAGACGCTTGAAGCCCTGCGCTTCTTCAAGAGGATTAAGATCATGGCGCTGAATATTCTCAATCAAGCCCGTTTCAAGAGCTTCTAAATCGCTCATTTCTCGAACGATTGCGGGAATTTCGGCGAAACCAGCCTCTTTGGCAGCACGCCACCGCCGCTCTCCCGCAACAATTTCATAGTTTGCTAACCCGTGGTGAACGGGACGCACTAAAATCGGTTGAATAACTCCTTTCTCCCGAACAGACGCAATCAAAGAGTCAAGGGATTCTTGATCGAAAGATTCTCTTGGTTGATAGCGTCCTGGCGCGAGTTCATGAATCGAGACAATACGAATTGACTGATTCTCTTCTCCTGTACCTATTAAAGGATCTGAACCCAGAAGCGCCTCAAGGCCTCTCCCCAAGGATTTACTCGTCGTTGACGATTGCGACATTTTTCCATCCTCCATCTTTTTTCAATATCTCTCTTGCCAACCGCATATAAGCAAGCGAACCAATACTCTTGACATCATAAATAAGAACGGGCATCCCATGAGACGGCGCTTCAGACACCTTGACGTTTCTTGGAATCATCGTCTCAAAAACATAATCTTGAAAATGTTGCCTCACATCCTGAGCCACCTGATCGCATAACGCATTTCTTTTATCATACATCGTAAGAGCAATTCCAAACAGATTTAAAGAAGGATTCAAACGCGCCTGGATGCGTTTAATGGTGTTAAGAAGTTGACTCAGTCCCTCAAGGGCATAAAACTCGCACTGCAATGGCACAATAACATCACTTGCAGCGACAAGGGAATTTAAGGTCAGAAAGCCTAATGAGGGGGGACAATCAATGAGAATATAATCATATTTTGAACAAGCATTCTCAAGAGCACGGTGAAGTCGAAATTCTCGTTCCGATACAGAGACCAATTCAACTTCAGCCCCTGCCAAATCAGGAGAAGCAATGATTAATTCAAGTCCTGGGATTTTCGTTTGAATAGTCAATCTTTCAAAACCTATATCAGAAAGAAGAAGATCGTAAGTGCCTTTTTTTCGTTCTCGTCCATAAATCCCTAACCCTGTACTTGCATTCCCTTGAGGATCCATATCGATAAGTAAAACTTTTTTTTGTACCGCCGCAAGAGCTGTTGCAAGATTGATTGTTGTTGTGGTCTTGCCTACACCTCCTTTTTGATTTGCAAGTGCAATAATTTTCATCAATCCATTCTCTCTTTTATCTTTATCTTTTTCTTGTTATCTCTTTTATCTCTAAAATGATTCCTGTGCAATCAGTTATGCTTGGATATTTTTTCTCTGAAAATCGCCATATCGTATGAGCTTCTTTAATCTCTTTTTCCACATCTTTTCCTTTTAAGAAAAGGCAGGAACCTTCTTTTTTCAAGTGAAGAGAGGCATAGTTTAAAAGAGAGGAAAGATCGCTGACTGCTCTTGCCATCACAACATCGCCCTGAAGAGAGGGAAGATCTTCAATTCGATGTGAAATAATTTGAATGGGTGCCCCTGTTATTCTTTTTACTTCTCGCAAGAATGAAGATTTTTTATGATTTGATTCAACAAGAAAAGTTTGGGTGTTTTTTAAAAGCGCAATGACGACCCCTGGAAATCCCGCCCCACTTCCCAAATCCACGATTGTTCGCGTTGATAAAGAAATATAAGAAATAAGTTGCGCTGAATCCAGAAAATGACGCTCCCAGATGTAAGGGAGTGTAGAGTCTGAAATTAAATTAAAAGCCCTTTGCCACCGAACAAGAATATCGTGATAGAGTTTGAGGCGATCAAATGTTTCACGTGAAACATTGATTCCTTTCTCCCGAAAAAACTCCAGACTTGACATTCCTAATTGTTCATGGACATGAAAAAGTCATTGTTTGTTTTCGTCAAACGCAGTTTTTCCAGTAGAAATTCAAGCGCTTCTGTTGATCCCATCGGTGCCAGAATACGACGTAAAACCCACATTTTAGAAAGCGTTGCTTTGTCAACCAAGAGTTCTTCTTTACGCGTTCCGGAACGTGTAATGTCGATAGCGGGAAAGGTTCGCTTATCAGAAAGCTTGCGATCCAGGATAATTTCAGAATTACCTGTTCCCTTAAATTCTTCGAAGATCACTTCGTCCATACGAGAACCAGTCTCCACAAGCGCCGTGGAAATAATTGTCAAAGATCCACCCTCTTCAACATTACGTGCTGCACCAAAAAATCTTTTGGGTCGCTGAAGCGCATTTGCGTCAACGCCCCCGGTCAAGACTTTGCCAGATGAAGGAACAATGGTGTTGTAGGCGCGCGCAAGGCGTGTGATATTGTCAAGTAAAATAACCACATCCCGTTTATGTTCAACCAGACGTTTTGCTTTCTCAATCACCATTTCTGCAACCTGAACATGGCGGAAAGCGGGTTCATCGAATGTCGAACTTACGACTTCTCCTTTAACGGAACGGGCCATATCTGTCACTTCTTCCGGGCGCTCGTCGATCAAAAGAACGATCAGATAGATATCGGGATCATTTACGGTAATAGAATGAGCAATTTGCTGAAGCATAACTGTTTTTCCCGAACGGGGAGGGGCCGTAATAAGAGCACGTTGTCCCTTTCCCAGAGGTGCGATAAGGTCTATGACACGCGCTGTTAGATTGCTATTCGGATCACCTTCAATTTCGAGTTTGAATTTTTTATCAGGGTAAAGAGGGGTAAGATTATCAAAATTGATGCGGTGACGTGCTTTATCAGGTTCCTCAAAATTAATCGTATTTAACTTCAGCAACGCAAAATAGCGCTCGCCATCCTTGGGAGATCGAATCTGACCTTCCAGGGAATCGCCCGTCCGCAAACTAAAACGGCGTATTTGGCTGGGTGATACGTACACATCGTCAGGTCCCGGCAGATAATTCATTTCAGACGATCTGAGGAAACCAAATCCATCTTGTAAAACTTCCAGAATCCCCCCTCCATAAATAGGGATATCTTTGCTTGCTTGCTGTTTAAGAATAGCAAAGATAAGGTCCTGTTTTTTCAGGGAACTAGCGTTTTCAATTTCGTTTTCTTCAGCCAAAGTGAGAAGTTCAGCAGGAGATTTCAACTTTAAATCACGGATATTCATAGATCTTTCTTTTTATACTCTGAGCATTAATATTTTGGGAAATCTTGTTTCAGAAGGCTGGTTCAAAGGACAGCCATATGCCATCTATATACCTAGAATGGTTTCAATACAACAAGAAACACAATTAAAATTAACAAAATTGGTGGAACTTCATTTATGATGCGGTAAAATTTTTCAGAATGACGATTCTGATTCCGCGCGAAGCTTTTCATCCACGTAACAAAAATCCCATGAAAACCCGACATAAGCAAGACCAGGAAAATCTTGACATGAAGCCAACCCAAAGGCGACGCGCACATTCCTCCCACGCCCAACACACATAAACCAGATCCCCATGTCATCAGCATGGAAGGCGTCATAATGATTCGAACAAGCCTCCTTTCCATGATTTTAAACAATTCGCTTGTTTCTGAATCAGGCGGCACACGGGCATGATACGCAAAAAGTCGAGGCAGGTAGAAAAGAGCCGCCATCCACGCGACCACGGAAATAATATGTAAACTTTTAAATATCAGGTAGTGGGAAGTTAAAAAATCAGACATTTGCGTTCACGCCTTGACAGAAGCAGTTTTCCTCCCCTTGAGAGCACACAAAGTCGTCATGGGAAGCGTCCTGACAACACAATTCAGCCAACCCCTCGATAAACTCCGGATGAATCCCAACGGTCGGAACCCTGAAAAATTTGTTTACGCCCGAAGCTTCCGCAAGGATTTTATACTGATAATCAAGTTCGTAAAGAGTTTCGGAATGCTCGGACACAAAAGAAATCGGCACAAGAACAACATTTTTATGCGTGCGTCCCAAGCGTTTGATTTCGCCATCCGTAGCAGGGCCAATCCATTCCAGAGGACCCACCCGAGATTGGTAAGCAATGGAATAAAAGCATCCTCTTTCTTTCATTTTTATTTCATCCATCACAGCTTGCACCGTCTGTTCAACCTGTTTCTGGTAAGGATCTCCCGCTTCAATGATACGTTTCGGCAGACCATGAGCAGAAAAAAGCACATGCGTTTGAGACAGGTCATCGACTTTTTGAAGCGTCTCGTCCAACAGCTCAGCCACAGCCCGAACAAAACCACGCTGCGCAGGATAGCATCCGATGGTTCGTGTGGAAACATTCAATCCCGTTTTCCGGGTGGTTTCCGACCAACATTTCAAAGAGGAAGCCGTCGTTGTCGTAGAAAATTGAGGATAAAGAGGCAAGAGGATAACCTGGCCAGGTCGATAGGCTAAAACCTCTCGAACGGTTTCCTCGGTGAAAGGATGCCAATAACGCATGGCAATAAAAACGCGAAAATGACGACCAAGTCTCTTTTCAAGGCTTTGCGCCTGAGCCTGAGTATTCTTGAGAAGAGGCGACCCTCCCCCCAGATGAGCGTAAATAGCCTGCGCCTCTCGCGATCGCTTCCGCGCAATCAACCATGCCAGGGGTTCGCGAAAAATCCCCGGAAGACGAAGAATAGCGGGATCACGAAACAGATTGCGCAGGAAAGGTTGAACCGATTCTAATTGGTCTGGCCCCCCCAGGTTAAGCAAAACAACAGCCGTTCGCCCCATTTTTTATCCTCGATCCCGCACAATACGCATCAACTGAGCCACATGTTCAGGAGGCGTTTCTGGAACGACTCCATGCCCCAGATTAAAGATATAGGGTCGTCCCGCCAAGCTTTTTTCGAGTCTTCGAATTTCCTGTTCAAGAATTTGACCGCCGGCAACCAATACTTGAGGATCAAGGCCCCCTTGAAGAGGCAGACGAGGGGAAAGTTGAGGAAGAAGAACATTCAGATCCACACAGGTGTCCAGGCTGAGCGCTGTCACTCCTGTCGCCTCCACGTAAGTGGGGATCTTCTCGCCGATTCCCTTGGGGAAACAGATCACTGGAATATCAGGCTGCTCTTGCCTGAGAAAATCAAGCAAGCGTCGCGTAGGCGCATAAATAACCTGCTCCATGAGAGGAGAGGGGACGACCCCCGCCCATGAATCAAACAACTGAAGAACCTGAGCGCCCGCCGCCACTTGAGCCACAAGATATTTCTCCGTGGCCTCACAGATCAGATCCATGACAAGCCTTGCAAGCGCAGGATCACGATACCAGAGCTGAAGAGCCTGGGAAAAAGTTCGGCTTCCTCCTCCCTCCACCATATAAGCGAAAATCGTCCAGGGCGCCCCTGCAAATCCAATCAGGGCTTTTTCAGGGGAGAGGGAAACGCGAAGCCGCCGCAGGGTTTCAAAAACCGGTGACAGCGTTTCCAGGAAACGATCAAGACCAAGACGGGAAAAGTCCTGTTGAGAGCGCAAGGGCAATAGTTGTGGGCCTTTTCCCTCATGAAACGCAACTCTTTGACCCAAGGCATGAGGAATGACCAGGATGTCAGAAAACAAAATAGCCGCGTCCAGATCATAGCGTCGGAGAGGCTGCAACGTTGCTTCAACAGCCAGGTCAGGGGTCAGACAGAACTGAAGAAAGTCAGAATATTTCTGGCGAAGAGCGCGGTATTCAGGAAGATATCGCCCCGCTTGCCGCATTAGCCAGACAGGAGCAGGGGAAAGGATGTTTCCTTTGAGAACCTGAAGCAGTTTAGGGTAGGACTCCATTACAATATACTCTTAATATATTTTTAATAAACTTATGATGTAGTAGTAGTGTAGGGGAAAACTTTTTCCCCAGACAGGGTATATCTTTATCATCATTTTTTCTCCCGTTAACCTTAACAAATGATTAAGATTTTTTAAAGAGAAGAAACTTATCCCCATATCATCCCCATTTTATGCATATGTGGAAAAGTCTGGGAAAAAAAGAAGGAAAAGGGGGAAAAAACAGGAGAAAGAAATTTATAAAAAATTATCCACAACTTATCCCATCATGATACAGTCAGGAAGAAAGACCAAACTTCTTTCATTGCCACATATGGCGGGCGTTTTTAGCGCCAAAATCACCCGCTAGAGTCAGGTGAGAAAAGACGTCTACTGAACGAAGACATTTTTATGGAAACGCGCCTCCCTCCTATATACGTATTAGGTCTTACAGGGTCGATTGGATCTGGAAAGTCTGAGACGGCTCGAATATTTCGACGACTTCGTTTTCCTGTTAGTGAGGCCGACGAGATCGTTAGAGAACTCTATGCTGCATCTCCTCTGTTGCAGGAAGCTCTATCAAACATTTTTCCTTTCGATCACGTTCCTTTCTCGCGTTCGAGAGTGGCAACCCTGATGATGGCCAACCCCTTTCTTTTAGATGAGCTTGAAAAGGTTATTCATCCCCTCGTAAAGGAAGAGCAGAACAAACGGATCAAAGAGGCGCGAGAAAGAGGCAACAAGTTAATCGTTCTAGACGTCCCCTTGTTGTTTGAGGCAGGATGGGAAAAAGAGTGTGACGGCATTCTGGTTGTGACATGTCGATCTGAGATTCAGAAACGGCGCGTGATGGCGCGCGCGGGGATGACGGAAGAAAAGTTTGAAATCCTTCGTCGGCGACAATGGAGTGATGAAAAAAAATGCGCGCACGCGGACTTTATTCTTGATACCAGTCAAGGACGCCTTCACACATTTATGCAGTTACGTCAACTTCTTGAAAATAAATGTAGATATCTGTAAGTGTGTACAAGTGCGGGTCGTTAAAAAAGGAAGTGAAATCATGCGTGAAATTGTTCTGGATACTGAGACAACAGGTCTTAATCCACTTGAAGGACACCGTTTGATAGAGATCGGGTGTATCGAGCTTTATAATCGCCTTCCAACGGGACGGATCTACCATACCTATATTAATCCTGAACGTGACGTCCCTGAAGAAGCTTTCAGAGTGCATGGCCTATCGACACAGTTCCTCTCGGCGCATCGACCTTTTCGGGAAATATATCGTGAATTTCTCGATTTCATTGATCATGATATCCCCCTTGTCATACATAACGCACGATTCGATATGAATTTTTTAAACGTTGAGCTTAAAACTTTGGGGGTTCCTCCTCTCCCTTTTCAACGCACTGTGGATACCCTCAGAATTGCCAAAGAGAAATTTCCCGGCTCTCCAGCCACACTGGATACTTTATGCAAACGCTTTAAGGTGGATAATGCCAGACGTGAAAAACACGGCGCTTTGCTGGATGCCGAGCTTCTGGCTGAGGTCTATCTGGAATTGATGGGAGGACGGCAAGATTATCTTGTACTGGAGCGGGAAACTGTTGCACGTAAAATCATCAGAGAGCAAAAAACAGTCCTTTCCTTCTCTCGCCCAAAACGCTCTTTTGCTTTGAGCGCGCAAGAGAAGGAAAATCATCTGGCGTTTTTAAAGAAAATCAAGAGCCCGTTTTGGCTTGACTAGCGGCTTTTTGTTGTTGGGGTTCAACATATTGCTTGCGATAAAGCTCAACAAAGTCGATCGGCGTCAGGGCAAGCGTCGGGAATCCGGCTTCGCGTGTGATGTTTGCGATAATCAGGCGCGCATAGGGAAAGAGAAGGCGAGGACATTCAATCATCAAAATAGGATGAACAGCCTCTTGGGGGACGTTGCCAATCTTAAAAGTCCCGCCATACTCAAGTTCCGCGATGAACAGAGTATGAGACGTATTTTTTGCTTCCGCCTTGAGGTGCAGGATAACTTCAAAAGCCCCTTCCTCACCCTGGTTTGCCTGAATATCGAGATTCAGGGACATTTCCGGTGTTTGTGAAGTTTGCTTAAGGCTTTGCAGAGGGTGGGGATTTTCGAACGAAAAATCCTTGATGTATTGAGCAAGAACCGTCAGAGGAGCAGATTTAAGCATATCCTTTTGTTCCTCTGATGTTCCATCCGCCTTTAATGTATTTGTGTTCTGGCTTCCCATCATTTTTCTCCTTTTGATTATTTTAGCATGGTATAAACTATCATGTTAGTATTAATCAATCCTTATAATCTCGGAAGAGAATTGTCGAATTAAAATGTCGTCAGACCTTATATCAATCTTTATTTTTGCGGTGATTACCGGTTTTTTAATTTTCAGGCTTTATAGCGTTCTGGGTCAACGGACAGGGTTTGAGCCTCCCAAAGAGCAGCCTGTGGAAAAACCGGAAAATTTTAAGCCTCAGTCTGAGGTTACTCTTGAGGAAGATACGGATAAACTTTCAAACCCGGCCTTGAAAAGGTTGGTGAAAAGTATCAAAAGCCATGACCCTACCTTCGATGTGGACGAGTTTCTGAAAGGTGCCACGCGCGCCTTTGAAATAATTCTGAAAGCTTTTGCCGGGGATGATGTAAAAACGCTCAAAAATCTTTTGGGGTCCGTGATTTATAAAGAATTTGAAACGACGATCAAGGAACGCCAGGAACAAGGCGAAACGCTGGAGACAACTCTCATTAAAATAGAATCTCCGCGTCTCGTGGAAGGCCGGATCCGTGGAAGTGTAGCAGAAGTCACCGTGGAATTCCAAACGGAGCAAATCCATATCATCCGTGATAAAAAGGGAAATATTATCGATGGTCATCCTAAACAGATTGAGCAATTGATTGATCTGTGGACGTTCAAACGTGATTTGACCCAAAGAAATCCTAATTGGATCTTGATCAAAACATCAACCTGAAACCTGAAACTTCATATGACCCTTCCTTTTATTTCTCCTTTACCAGACTTTCAGTTGAGGAAAACGCCCCTTGAACATTTGCCAGGCTATCGAAAGGATGATTTAAAAACAGCGGTGCAGGCTTGGGAACATTCATGCGCCTATTTACTGTCCCTTCCTTCCGAGACTCCTTTTCTTTTTGGGACAAACGCTTTGGAGTGGCAATGCGTCGCTCGTCTGTATCTGGGTTTTTCCTGTTCCCGTCGGCAAGAACCGGAAGATTTCAGAGAATATCTTTCCAGATTTTTCGAGGCCTATGAACTCTTGTCTCACTCTTCCGATGATCGACTTTTCACCGGCTATTATGAACCTGAATTACGCGGGGCGCGAAGCAGAAAGACAGGCTATACCTGCCCTGTTTATGGAAGGCCTCTTGGGCTGATCGTCATTGAGGATCTGGGGATCTTTCGCCAAAGCCTCGAAGGACATCGTATTGCGGGATTCGTCAAAGAGGGGACGCTTGCGCCAGCCCCTTCCCGTCAACAGATTGAGAGGGGCGCTCTTGATGGTCAAAACCTCGAGATTTGTTGGGTTCAGGATGCTCTTGATCTCTATTTCATGCACATTCAGGGAAATGGCAGGATCCTCTTCGAGGATGGCAGCTGGACGCGCTTGCGATATGACGGCACAAATGGACATGCCTATCATTCTTTGGGCGCCGAGATGATCGCGCACGGCCTTATAGCGCCTGAAGAAGTTTCGATGCAAAACATAAAGGATGTGTTGCGTTCTCGTTGTTCTCCAGATTTTATATCGACATTGCTTTCCGTTAATGCGTCCTATGTTTTCTTTAAAGAGACAGGAGCGAGCGAAGGCCCTGTGGGACGGATTGGACAACCCTTGACGCCCATGAGATCGCTTGCCGTTGATCCGCGCACCGTTTCGCTGGGAATGCCTCTCTGGGTTTCCAGGTTTGATTCTGATTCCTATTCTCATTCTCATTCCGACTCTGATTCGGTACTTTCAGGATTTATGACGGCTCAGGATGTGGGCGGGGCGATCAAGGGACTCATTCGAGGCGATATTTTTTGTGGTACAGGAGAAACCGCCGGCGCGTTGGCTGGGCGTTTGAAACAGGAAGGGCGACTTTTTGTGTTTCTCCCTAAAAAAGACATGAGAGAAAAAAATTTGAAGTGACACGAGCAAGATGTTGACATCCGACTTATTTCAACTGAAATCTGATTTTTGTCCCGCAGGTGATCAGCCCCAGGCCATTCAGGAATTGATCATGAACCTTCAGCAAGCTGAAAAGAATCAGGTGCTTTTGGGTGTGACGGGATCGGGCAAAACGTTCACAATGGCTCATGTGATTCAACGTTTGGGAAGACCGACGCTGATTATGGCGCCCAACAAAACGCTTGCCGCGCAATTGTATGGGGAGATGAAAGAATTTTTTCCTGAGAATGCCGTCGAGTACTTCGTTTCCTATTATGATTATTATCAGCCAGAGGCGTATGTTCCGCGTACGGATACGTTTATCGAAAAAGAAGCGACCATCAATGAGCAAATTGACCGCATGCGACATTCCGCCACGCGATCTCTGCTTGAGCGGCGGGATGTGATTATCGTTGCCAGTGTCTCGTGTCTTTATGGCATTGGTGCGGCTGAAGATTATGTCGAGATGACCATCCGCCTTAAAACGGGTGAGCGCATCGCTATGGTAGAGCTTCTTAAAAGATTGGTAGAACTTCAATACAAGCGAAACGACATAAGCTTTCATCGGGGAACTTTTCGCGTCAGTGGAGATACTGTTGAAATCTTCCCTTCTCATGTGGAGGATCGGGCATGGCGGCTTTCGTTTTTTGGGGATGACCTGGAAGAGATCAATGAGATCGACCCTTTGACAGGGGAAAAAGTCAAGCAGCTGAAAGAGATCATCCTTTTCCCCAACAGCCATTATGTCACGCCCAGAACAACGATACAGCAGGCGATCAGGTCCATTCGTCATGAGCTGAAAGAACGTCTCGAAGAATTGGAGGGACAAAACAGACTTCTGGAAGCGCAACGACTAAGGCAACGAACAACATTCGATCTTGAGATGCTCGAAGCCACAGGGATGTGTTCCGGCATCGAGAATTACTCGCGTTTCCTCACGGGTCGTGCGCCTGGAGAGCCTCCCCCAACCTTGTTCGAATATCTTCCCCAAGATGCTTTGCTGATCGTGGATGAAAGTCACGTTTCTATTCCTCAAATTAAAGGGATGTATCGAGGAGACGCGGTACGTAAAAATACACTGGCTGAGTACGGATTCCGTTTACCTTCCTGTCGCGATAATCGACCTCTCAAATTTGAAGAGTGGGACGGGATGCGACCGCAAACGGTGTTTGTCTCGGCGACGCCAGGTCCCTGGGAACTTGAGCAATCTGCCGGCGTGTTTGTTGAGCAGGTGATCCGACCCACGGGGCTTACCGATCCTGTTTGTCTGGTCAGGCCCACCCAGCATCAAATCGATGATCTGATCGCCGAATGCATCGAAACGGCTCGGAAAGGCTATCGGGTTCTGGTGACGACACTGACCAAAAAGATGGCTGAGGCCTTAACGGAATATTTGAGCGAAGCGGGTTTGAAGACACGCTATGTTCACTCGGATGTCGATACGCTTGAGCGCATTGAAATCATCCGCGATCTGAGGTTGGGCGTGTTTGATGTCCTGGTCGGGATTAACTTGCTGCGCGAAGGGCTTGATATTCCCGAATGTGCGCTTGTTGCGATTCTGGACGCTGACAAGGAGGGCTATCTGCGCTCGCGAACTTCTTTGATTCAAACGATAGGACGCGCCGCTCGCAATGTGGAAGGTCGCGCCATTTTATATGCGGATAAGGTGACGGATTCCATGAAAGTGGCTCTTGAAGAAACACAGCGCCGTCGCGAAAAACAGCAAGCCTATAATGCCGTTCATGGCATTACTCCGGAATCCATCAAGAAATCAATCGCTGACATTTTAATCAGCGTTTATGAAAAAGATCATGTGACGGTTGCCATGAAGGAGGACAAAACCGCTCATCTGGTGGGCAAGAAACTGAAAGCATATAAGGCGGATTTGGAAAAACGGATGCTGAAGGCGGCTGGAAACCTTGAATTCGAGGAAGCCGCCAGATTTCGGGATGAATTGCGCGCTCTTGAGACGAAAGAATTGGGGATGGAGAAATAGTGTTATGCTGTTCGCCGCGGGACTCCTCACCACTCGTTCGCCTGCCCAGATTTCGGAATCCTTTGGGTATATAAAAAATAGTTATTTTTTATACAATCATTTCAGGGCTGCGTTGGCGTCGTGGTTTGCCTGTCGCTCGTATTCCGCCATAAGCTTCGAAAAGCGCGGATCTTCTGGATGATGTTCCTGATATTCCTGAAGATGACTTCGTGCGACGCCCCATAATTCAGCTTCCAGAGCCATTTCAACACGCGCTGACAAACTTTCTGGATGAAAGGGATTGTCCTGGGTTAATTTCTCAACAAGTTGGTATTTTGCGAGAGGATCCAGAGATTCATGCGTCCTTAAATAAAGATCGATGATTTTTGGGTCTGGCATTTGTCGCCATGCCTTTTCAAGCAATTTTTGGGCTTGTCTGGGATAATGCTGTGAAATCAGTAAATCGGCGTACATCAATGTTTCTTGTAAACAGGGATGCGCTCGATAGGCTTTTTCAGCCTGTTCAAGAGCACACCCGAATTCATTTGATCGTATGGCTGTTTGTGATCGGGCGGTGGCAAGTCTGCTTTCTAAAAGCTTTATTTGCTCTTTTGGCAAGAGTTTCAGTCGACCTGTTTTCTGAAGCGCTTGTGCTGCTTCATCCAGAAGCCCGCAAGATAAAAAGGTATCAAAAATTTCCACTGCCAGCTTCGGAGCATGAGTGATATAGGGTAAAGCCTGACGAGCGTAATCTGCTCCGTCGTGTGCGTGCGCTTTGTCGCTCATTCGTTTCAGAGCGATTAATCCTCCGTACCCCAGGGCTTCTCCTCCCGAAAGTTTGGTAAGTTCCGCAAACCGCGCCTGCGCTTCTGACAATTGTCCTTGCTTTTGCGCAATGAGGGCGGCCAGAAATATCGCGATCGGTCTGGTTTCTGGATCCTGTAAGGCCGGATGAAGCGCTTTGAAGGCATATGGATTGTTTTCATTTTGATAAGCCGAGAAGCTTGTCAGTAAACTCTCATAAGCTCGTTTCCGATCATAAAGACAATAACGGTCATAGAGTTTGCCAGGAATACGCCAGATCGCCCTTGATACTCTGAAAAGAAAAACGCCAACCAGAAGGCTAGCAAAAAATCCTCCCAGACATAAGGCAATTGACATGTGGAGATGGTACTCCAGCCAGTGAATATCGAGCGTGCCGGGATGGTTGATCAACCAGAGGACGATTATCCCGCCTATCATAGCTTGTGCCATAAAAAAAATCACTTTACGCATTCACGGCTCCAGAAAACAGATTTCTAATACCTTTTTTCTTCACTGCGCTGAGATCATCTCCAAAATAATCTGGTTCTTAAGGAAATGTCGGGTCTCATGAATTTTTTCCAGCGCCATCGCCTGTGCCAACCAGTTCTCAAGTTTGAGGCTGGGCCTGTTACTTTGCTTCAGGGAAGACAAAAGATCAATGGCTTGTCTAAAATGTCCATGACTGATATCGAGATCTGCGCGATGCAAGATGTCTGGGGGCGAGGCTTGTTGATTTTCCTGTCCCCCTTCATGAACGCGGCTGACCTTCACGCCATTTTTCAGGTACCATTTCATCTTTTCCCACCATGATAAATTTTGGGAAGGGGAGAGGGCGTTGAAAATCTCGGCTTTGACCCCCTTGAAATTTTCTCTCAGTTTTTCAGCATTAGGAACGCCTGATGGTGCATACGTTTCCAGAATTTCAATCGCTTTTGCGATTTTCACGTTGTGTCCCGTCAGTCTTTTTACTTCATTCAACTCATTCTCAAAAGGCTCTCCACTTGAAATCGCCGTTTGAAGCCTCTGATATCTTTCCCAGACCTGGGGTGCCCGCGCCTGAATTTTTTCAACAACGAACAAGCGTTCTTCAAGCTGTTGAACTTTATTTTCAAGATTTTCAAGAGTTGTGATGATCTGGGCTATCTCGGTCATCGCCCCTTGTTCATTCGTGGTTTTGGATATCCCCTTGTCTTGAGCTTTCGCAAAAATAGAAGCATCTTGACTATTGCTGGAAGATAAACCAAGAGACAAGGGGGCAGAAGAACCAGAAAGAGCGGAAGAATCCATCCCAACGCTTTTTGTCGCCTGATCAATCGCCATCGGTGCGCCTGATGGTTGATGTTGATCTTTATTGTGAATATTTGTAAACGCTGAAGTCGGTTTGGCGCCTTGATTGGAAAGACGAGATAAAGAAGATTCTAAAGATTGCCGGGAGAAGTGAGAGTGCGCTTCTTGTTCTGGAACGTCTTCTTTTTTCAAACTTTGAACGATGATTCCTAGCAACAAGGCGATAACCGCTGCGCCTCCTGCGATAAGGCAGATTTTTTGAGACCGTTGTGACAGACCCTTACAGAATCGTGACAGTCCTTCACAGGAAGGTGATGTTTCCTTTTTTTGTGAAGAAGGGTCTTTTGGGGAGGTCGTTACAGTATCTTCGACCTGGGTTTTATGTTTTTGTTTTGCAGATGTCATTTTTTTCTCTCCCTGTCTCTGGTTTCAAAATAATTTTCAAGCGTATACATCATGCTGCGTCCCGATCTTTCAGGAGAAACAAGTGTTTCCTGCCATACGTATGTCTTCAGGGGTTTGGCCACCTCTGGGCTTAGGCACAACGCGACCATGCGTTCAAAAGCCTTTGCATATGTCCTTGTCAGGGTAACAAAAACTTCAGCCGTCCGGGGAGAAAAAAACAAAACGGCGTTCAATCGACCCGTAATCAGCGCTTCTTGTGTTTCGGATTTGAGAGACGAAGCCGCCAATGCATGATAGGCAATTATTCTTTCAACGTCATATCCATGAGAGGAAAGCAGGTGAACCAGATCTTTTTTAATTTCTTGCCCCGATACATAGATAATTTTGCCGGCACTTGGATTCAGTTTCTCTATTAAAAGACGCGCCAGATGATCTACGGATCCCTGGGCGGCATAAACAGCGTTAAAACCCATTTGGCGCGCCTGATGCGCCGAAACATCCCCAACCACATAAAAAGGGACGTGGCGATGAAGGGTGAGTTGACTCAAACGTCGAATTCCGTTGATGCTGGTTGTCACTAGAGCCTGGACATTTTTAAGATTCAGGGGCGGACAGTCAACGGGGCGGATATGCAGCATGGGATCGACAATCACTTTAAATCCCCGCTGAATGAGGGCGCGCATCATTTCCTCCACTTCATTTGAAGGGCGCGTGAGCAAAAGCGTCACATCATGTTTGTCATGTACCATGCCTTGAATTCCTGACCTAATGCATAAGCCTTTAAAGAGAGATCCTCAAAATGAGCCTCAAGCGATCTTTCCAATATTTTGCCTCCATCAGGCAGGGCGACCATTGCCGCAAGGGACATACGCCCCTCTTCCTCTGCCTTTGTGTTGATCTGTGCCAAGCCTGCGATGGGCGTTGTGCAATCCCCTCCGAAACCCCGCAGGAATTGATGTTCTATATGCACTGTTTTTTCTGTTTCCCGATGACTGAAAGTTTTGAGCATTTTTTGAAGCGCTTCGTCCTCTTCCCGAACTTCAATACCGATAACACCCTGAGCAACGGCGGGAATCATAATGTCTGTGTCAAGAACTTCCGTAATGATTCCGGTACGGCGGAGTCTCTTGAGTCCGGCGTAGGCGAGCACCATAGCATCATAGTCGCCCGCAGCCAATTTTCGCAGTCTCGTATCCACATTTCCCCTGAGAGAAACGATTGTCAGGTCAGGCCGAAGCGAGAGAATTTGCGCCATCCGGCGGGGAGAACACGTGCCAACCCTTGCGCCTTCGGGAAGTTCTCGCAGCTTCTTTCCTGTGCGCGAGATCAAAACATCTCGCGGATCTTCCCGTTCAAGGAAGCAGGGAATGATAAGACCACGGGGCAAGGGGACTTCCACATCCTTCATGGAATGAACGGCGAGATCAATCTCTCCCCTGAAAAGTCCTTGCTCCAGCTCTTTGGTAAACAAGGCTTTACCGCCCATTTCTCTTAGAGGACGATCGGTGATTTTATCTCCCGATGTTTTAATAATCCTGATGTCAATATCAATCTCAGGGGCATTTGCTTTCAGGCGGTCACACACCATTCTTGCTTGTGTCAGTGCGAGCGCGCTTCCGCGCGTTCCGAGCCGTATTTTTTTTTCTCTATTCATCACTTGAGCTTTGAGGATGAAATGTTATAAATCCATATAACCATATTTGATGAATTGTTGTAAAAATATATTATATTAAAAAATATGCTTATTCTCGGCATTGAAACAAGTTGTGATGAAACGTCCGCTGCTGTTGTCTCTGATGAGCGCAAGATCATGTCTAATGTTCTTCTGGCGCAGCTGGATCCGCATATTCAATGCGGCGGCGTTGTTCCGGAAGTGGCCGCGCGATCTCACCTCGATTCCCTGGATTCCGTCATTCGCCGCGCCTTGGCGGAAGCAGATGTGACGTTAAACGACATTGACGCTGTCGCAGCCACCGGTGGCCCCGGCCTTATCGGTGGCGTCATCGTAGGCGTCACGACGGCCAAGGCGATCGCTCTGGCATCAAACATTCCCTTTATCGCGGTCAATCATCTGGCGGGACATGCCCTGACCGTCCGGTTGACCGATGATGTCGCTTTTCCTTATCTTTTGCTGCTTGTTTCAGGAGGGCATTGTCAATTGATGATTGTAGCTTCTCCGCTCGATTACCGCATCTTGGGTGAGACAATGGATGACGCCGTGGGAGAAGCGTTTGATAAAATTGCTAAACTTATCGGCCTTGATTATCCGGGCGGTCCTCATGTCGAGAAACTAGCGCAACAGGGAGACCCGTCGAGATTTCCTTTTCCACGTCCCTTTTTTGACAAAAAAGATCCAGAATTTTCTTGCGCTTTTTCTTTTTCAGGGTTAAAAACGGCTGTCAGAAGAACTTTAGAGAAGCTGGGAAATTTGACAGACAAGGATCGCGCCGATTGTGCGGCGAGCTTTCAATATACTGTTGGTGAAATCTTGAAGAATCGTGTTCTGAATGGCCTGCGGAAATGCCGAGACATGAACGTCCCGCTGACAGGTTTTGTCGTTGCCGGTGGCGTAGCCGCCAATCAATACTTGCGTCAGTCGCTCGAAAAGATCGTGATGTCCCAGAATCTGAAATTCATGGCGCCTCCCCTCGATTTATGCACTGATAACGCGGCGATGATTGCGTGGGGAGGAATAGAGAAAATGCGCTTGCGTCAGGTTGATTCATTGTCTTTTGTGCCAAGACCGCGTTGGCCTCTTGTTGAACTTGGAAGAGCACCCTCATGACGTCGGTGAGCGTTTTAGGGGGGGGATCCTGGGGAACGGCTCTAGCCCTGACCTCTTGTAAAGCCGGCAATGTAACGACGTTGTGGGTTCGTGATTCTCAACAGGCTGGGCAAATGCTGGTGTCACGGGAAAACAGGAAATATTTGCCTGGCATTACATTACCGCCTGAGCTGACTATCACGCCTTCAATTGAACAAGCCGCTCAATCAAACATCGTTCTTCTTGTCTGTCCCGCTCAAGCATTACGTTCTTTTTTAGAGGATATTAAAAACATCGTTTCTCCGGATGCTTATCTCGTCATTTGTTCAAAGGGGATTGAAATTGAGACAGGAAAATTGCTCAGTCAGGTGGTGGCGGAAATTTTGCCAAATTATTGTGTAAGTGTTCTGTCTGGCCCCACTTTTGCGCGCGATATTGCCCAAGAACGCCCGACGGCGGCGACACTGGCGACAGAAGAAATGACGACCGCTCGATGGCTTGCGAGTTCTCTCTCCTGTTCCACGTTTCGCCTTTATTCCGCCAATGATGTTGTGGGCGTAGAGCTTGCGGGAGCGCTTAAAAATGTTATTGCCATTGCCGCGGGCATCGCAACCGCCCGTAACCTTGGGGAAAGCGCACGCGCTTCGCTGATGACGCGAGGGCTTGCGGAAATTTCCCGCCTGGGCCTTGCAATGAGCGCTCAGGGCGAAACGTTTCTGGGTCTTTCAGGGGTGGGAGACATCATCCTGACCTGTACTTCTCCCCAGTCGCGCAACATGTCTTTTGGCCTGGAGATTGGCAAGCTTGATCGTTTCGTGCTGGATAAGCAAAACCCTGCTGTTTTGACAGAGGGAATATTCACGGCCAAAGCCGTTATGTCCCTTGCCGCTTCAAAAGGGATAGAGCTTTCTCTTCTGGAAAGTATTTATCGAATCGTCCATCAAGGAAGCTTGATTGAAGAAGAGATCAGACTTCTTCTTTCGCGGCCTCTTAAAGTGGAAGCCTCTGGAGGGTAGGGTAGAGATGAAATATTGGTTGATGAAAAGCGAGCCTTCCACATGGTCCTGGCAAGATCAGGTTCAGAAGGGAATTGAACACTGGACTGGCGTGAGGAACTATCAGGCTTGCTCATATATGAAGGAAATGAGAAAAGGAGACTTGGCCTTTTTCTATCATTCGGTGAGTGAAAGGAAAATCGTGGGGATTGTTGAAATTGTGAAGGAGTATCATCCTGATTTTACCGACGAAACAGGAAAATTCGGTATGGTGGACGTGCAGGCCGTCAGGGCTTTGCCGCAGCCTGTAACCTTGGCGCAGCTCAAGGCGGATTCGCGATTTTCGCATCTTCGTTTACTTCGGCAATCCCGACTTTCCGTCATGCCTGTTGATGAACCCTCATGGAAGATTATTCTGGAAATGGGAGGAGCGACATGAGCCTCTTTTTTTCTTTAAAGGAAAGCTTGCTCAGGGTCATCGAGTCTGTGCCCTTTCCCCAAATCTATAAAATTGTTTTTTTTACGCTCTTGCCTTTAAGCGTTTTTGCACCGCTAGGAATCACGGCCTTGATGTGTTTGCTCGCGGTCGTTTTCTTCATGGAGATGGCAAGGAATTTTCCTTTGAAATATATCTTTCAGGAAAACAATAAGCTCGTTTTTCTGTTGGGGATCATCCTGATTTTTTCATTTTTTTCCTGCTTTGGCTCAATTATAAAGGGAGAAAGTTTTAAGAATTGGGTGAGAATAGCCTCTCTTTTTCTGGCGGGGTATGTTGTTTTGAGGGGGCTTCAAACGACGTCCTGTCAAAAAGAAATCATAAAAAGTCTTCGGGCAGGATTTATCGTTGCCCTGATTCTCCTTTTTATCGAATCAATGACAGATGGCTTTATATTGATTCTTATTAAGCAGGAAATTGTCGAATTATTTAAATACAACAAGTCTGTTTCTGTGATGATTCTCTTGGCAGGGCCTGTATTCTTCCTCTCTACAAGATATCTGGCGCCTTCACATCTTTTTTATTTTTTAAGCGCGCCAGTCTTTATTGTTTTGATTTATGTCGTTTTCTCTTTGAAACATGACGCTTCCAAGGTTGCCGTTATAATCGGGTCAATTTCGTTTGTTATACTTTATTTTTTGTCGCTGAAATCGAGAAAGATATTCCTGCAAATACTGATTTGTTTTTGTTTTGCAGGCTCTTTGACCATTCCAAAGATTTATTCTGTTCCCATTGTTAAAGAATCCGCATTCCAGTATTGTAAGAAACTGAGCCTGTATCACCGTGTAGCTATCTGGACCACTGTGCGCCAGATAGCGTTCAATCAAGTGAAGGATCTTGAAGGTTCTGTGAAACACACCCTTTTTGGATTCGGGATAGAAAGCTTAAAATCAGATATTTTTTCAAGATTGACGTATACGTGGGAATTACCATCTCCCATTGAGTCATCCAAGACTTCTCCCAAACAATCAGAGATCAGGAAAATGATGGTTGAATCCATGAATCTGAAACATATTAAAGAAGCGCTCGATCCGGACAAGGCATCTTCTGACCAGATCCTCTATAAATATAATTTTCCTTTTGTGACAAGCAAAGGGATTCCCTCGCATCCTCATAATTTCATTTTGCATATTTTATTAGACTTGGGTCTTGTCGGTCTTCTTTTCCTTTTTTTGCTGATAGAGTTATGCGTCTGTGGAATTTTGAGATTCAATTCACATCCTGTTTACTTGTGTATGGCCTCTGGAACCTTGATAATTTTCTTGATTATTGCCTCCATCAGTTATGGTATCTGGCAAAGCTGGTGGATATGCGTCATATGGCTTGTCGCTTCTCTCTTGCAGCTTCTCAAGGTCAAACCTGAAAAATCACAACAGGAAGAAATAAGAATAAGTGACGAAAATGATTTAAAATTTGATTTTGTTCTCTAAAACAGAAAAACAAATATATTGAATTGTCCATCTTATATTGCGTATAAGTAAAATATAAATTGAAAGATTATTGATGATATGAAAAACGTTGTGAAATATATAATTAAAAAGATCTTGAGATATTTTTCTGATCTCGACGACAAAATAAATAAAACATATTTTATTTTTACGCACGACCTTCTGGCTTCTTTTATTTCTTTGCCTCTTTCCTTGTGGTTAAGGGTGGGAGAAGAGATTCATGATTACCCGACGGAATTGATCGTCAAACACGCAACGATTTACGCACTGCTTTCCGCAGGCGTATTTGTCTGGTTCAGGACATACAGAAGCGTATGGCGATATGTCTCCATGAATGAGCTTTTGTTGCTGACCGTTTCTGTAAGCTGTACCAACATTCTTTACCTTATGACGGCATTTCTCATGTCTCATTCGGGGACGATGCCGCATTCGCTTGTCATCATTAACTGGTTTATCAATATCGCTCTTTTAGGCAGTTCAAGATTCACCTATCGTTTCCTGAAAAATGAATTCAACCATTCTTCCCAAGGCGGTTCTTTTTCATTGCCGGTGAAAACGCTTTTGATCGGTCTGACGGATCAGACGGAAATGTTTATTCGAGACCAGATTCGGCAAGGAGAGAGTTCTTACGATATTGTCGGGATTCTGGAAACCACAAACCGTAATATTGGTCGCCACGTTCATTCTGTTGAAGTTTTAGGTCAATTGAGGGATTTTCCGAAAGTCTTGAAAAAATTGGAGTCATTCAATAATTGTCCTCAGAAACTGGTGATTACCGATCCTGACTTTACGGGGAAACCCTTGCAGGAACTTATCACGCTCAACAAAAAATATAACTTTGAAATCGCGCGTTTGCCTCGGATGTGGGAAATGACAAGCGCCACTCAAAAGATCCAGATTAAACCCATTTCAATTGAGGATCTGCTGGGACGTCCTCAAGTAGGTCTCAATCGCAAGAGTATGCAAGTATTTCTCCGTGGTAAGCGTGTCCTTGTGACGGGATGCGGGGGGTCTATTGGCGGAGAACTTGTTCGACAAATTGCCAACTTTGATCCCTCTCATCTGACATTGCTGGATCATTCCGAGTACTTGTTATATAAATCTGAATTGGAGTTAAGTGAAAATCACCCGGACCTTTCACGTCGGGCTATTCTGGCTGATGTGGCGAATTCTATTCGAATCGCAGAGATTTTTAATGAAGAAAGACCTGAAATCGTTTTTCACGCCGCCGCTCTTAAACATGTCCCTATCGCTCAGACAAATCCAAACGAAGCTGTGATGACAAATGTGATGGGCACACAGAACGTTGCGGAAGCTGCCCGTCAGTGCAACGTCAAGGCGGTAGTCTTTATTTCAACAGATAAGGCCGTTAACCCGACAAACATTATGGGAGCTACAAAGCGTCTTTCGGAAAGTTACTGTCAGGCATTGGATAGCCTTGGCGTCAAAGAGAAAACAACGCGTTTCATTACAACGCGGTTTGGAAATGTTTTAGGATCCACAGGGTCGGTGGTGCCTCTTTTTAAACGACAAATCGCCCGTGGGGGACCTTTGACAGTGACGCATCCAGACGTAAAACGTTACTTTATGACGATTCATGAAGCTGTGGAACTTGTGCTTCAGGCGGCTGTTCTGGGGTATGAGAGTCCAGACACAGCCGGACAAATTTTTGTTTTGGAAATGGGAGATCTTATTAAAATCTCTGATTTGGCGCGCCAAATGATTCAACTGGCCGGGTTTATTCCCGATAAGGATATACAAATTAACTATACAGGATTGCGAGAAGGGGAAAAACTGTATGAAGAGCTGTTTTATGGGGAAGAAAAATTGATCAAGACAAAATGCAGTGGACTCATGTTGGCTTCTCCAAAGGTGATGAATTATGGACTTTTGAGAAATTCCCTTCATCAACTCCGGGAGTATGCTCAACAGTATCAGACGGATTTAAGCCTGGAGATGCTTAAAAAACTTGTTCCTGAATATCAGTTTGGAAATGAGTCCCATTTCCAAACCGATTAAACAGAAGGTTCAACACCTCGACGGTTTGAAAGACGAAGGGTATAAGGGCATAGAGTGTTATGCTGAATAATTTCCCTTGCTTCTTAACAGGGCAGCCAGATCTTTTGTTTTGCTGCCGCGAGAGGATCCAAATTCAAAGGCGTAAGCGTCTTTAAGACAAGCCCCGAATATTCCCGCGATCGTTGAAATGATCCCTACTGCTTCGCCCGGCAATTCCTTTTGGTAATACCCAAGGGCAAAAAGACAAAAGAGAAGACCTGTAGCCGCCGCGATCACCATGATATCGGCGCGCGTATTGCTGCGTCCGGCGGCGATGATCGCTGCATCGCGAGCACGCGCATTCATTCGTTCTTGAAGATAGGCGTGTTCTGTCTCATGTTCTATGTTCGCCAAAGCCTGTTGATATTGAAGAAGCAGTTTAGGATCTTGCGCGAGAGCCTGAACAGCGGCCATAGGTTCCTCTGTTTTCGTTATTTGTTTAGCAATGCCGACGACTTGCTGCGCGACTTTTTGAGTGGTGGCGACAGATTCTTCGGAACTTGATAGCCATTTGGAAACCAAGGGAGCCATTTCAGCCAAAGCAACAGCCGCCGTGATAAAAGGTATCGCCATGATTAACCTCTTTCTTCGGGATAAAGTTTAAAAAATAGATGTTGCCCAATACGAGCGTTTGGCTTTATGCCTTTAGCCCAGGCCGGAGGATAGAAAAGCCAGGAAGCGTAATAATGATCGCTTCCCTGCGTCAGATCAGGCCACTTTTTTTGGTACACGTTTTCCGCGACATGCCAGCATAAATCGAAAACAGGATTGTCTCCTGACTGGACTGATGAAATAATCTGATAATTGGGATCTTTCATATTCCAGCAGGAGAACTGATAGGGTTTCAGGCAAACCTCGCTGAGCGTTTTTCCAAACCGCTGGGGCGCTCTTGTCCGATTCATGACTACGTTGGCGATGGCTACAAGAGCACTGAGCCCTCCCTCTGGCTGACTGAATTCGCTTCTTGCTTCTCCATAGATCGTTCGCGCCAGGACATCCAGATTATAAAAATGTTTATCCTGTTCATTCATCGTCGTTGTCTTCCTCTTCTTCATCTTCCGCCTCTTCGATGACAAAAGCCTCATCTTTCAGGGCATGCCAATTTCTGCCATCGCCATAGATCAAACACACTTTTTTGGACGTTACGTAGAGTCCAAGCGCTCCCATTTCTGCTTTGGGCAAATTGTCTTTTGTGAAAATGGGGACTTGCGTAAGCGTGACGGAGCGGTTCAGCATTTCGGAAAGATCCAGAAAAACTTTCCAATTTTGCTCTTCAAATTGAGCGCCACTGTGATGTGTAGTCACGCAGACCCAGGTTTGAGCGTCTTTAGCAACAACGTCATAGGCGGCATAGAAAGTGTTTGCCTCCCACTTGCCGCGCAAAGCGTAGGTCAGCCGAGGAAGTTTGAATTGTCCGAAAGACGTGCCATAGCTTCCCGTAATGTTAAGAGTGTCACCGTTTTGCTCAATTTCTTTGATTCCTTCTGCCGGTGTCGGGGTTGTCTCCAACGTTTCGATGCGTTTGAGAAGTTCTTCAAAATTTCCATCAATTTCATCCGAGGTTAGAGGCGCTCCTTTTTGATAACGATAAACGACAGGCATCATGTTCTCCCTTGGTTCAGTTGTGGCATGAACGTAATATCAACCTCTCCGCTTTCCAACTCCAGTTGCTGATAAGTCTTCGAGGTATATGTTAAAAGTTCTTTCGACGATTTGTGCTGAAGCGTGATCCTGGCGAGTCCTTGCTGGATAGAATCCGCGAGCGAGTTGCATTGATCCTTGGTCAGGTCATCCTCGAAAAACCAGCGGGAATTCGATTTTACTCCCCCATGAGGGGGGATGATATTCTCTTTCTTTAAAGCGATGAGCGAGTAAAGTTTTAGATATGTCGTCTGATCCGAAGAGAGGATAACCGAAAAAATCATCACTATTTTTTCAATGCTTATTCCCGCTTTGCAATATCCACCATAGCCAAGAACAGGAGTGGATTCACTTCTTGTCTTGCCATGAGGAGGCGTGACCATACAGACGTCCTGGGGAGAAAAGTTTAGCTGTTGAATGAGTAACGGATCCGTTTGAACCCGAAATTCTTTTCTCAATACGGTGCGGTCAGGAGGCAAGATCAGTTTGATTTCCTGAAACTCTTCTCCTTGAAAAGGCTTGTCATCAAACAGACCGTATCCTGCGAAGTGCAGTTCAATGGCTCTGTTGCAGCTGAATTTGGCAATCGCTTCATCGTTTCCTCCCCGAACGGCGTCCACTCCATAATAAGGAACCGCTCTCATCGCCTTATTGTTGATGATGAGTTGCACAAGAGATGAAGCGTCTTTTAGAGGAACAGGAACAATTTTGGTACGCAGGATGACAGAGGCGGGAAAGTCTTTGGCGCCAGCGAAGGTCACTTGAATATTTCCCTTTCGGTGAGCTGTTGAAAGAACGCCTTCTTCGCTCACATCGCTATCAGGTGCGGATATCAGCGCTCCTTGCGGATAGGGCTTTATCTGACAAGCGCGAATGCCGCGATCAATGCTCATGATAATATTTCTCCTTTCCTTTGTACCCTTTGTCTTTCAAACTGTGGGGGCGTTGGCCTTCGGGATTCGTCCTGCTCACGTACTGATTGTACGCTGCGCGGGACTCACCGCTCGTCCGCCACCCCACATCTTGAAATGCTTTGGGTATATATACCCTTCGTCTTACAGAATCTGGAGGTGTTCGTTCTGCCCGGAGGCTTTTAAATCAATTTGCCTGGGAGAAGACCAGGGATAGGGGATATCAACTTCTATATATTCCGTCATTGTTCCCAAGGGCTTTAAATCCAGAAGTCGTATATGAAGCGTCGTTGGCACGTGCTTGAGAGCCGCTTCGATATTGTGGCTCAGCGGGTATTGAGTACGCAGAAGATGCTTGTTTTGCCGTGAGGCTGGATTCGTAACAGTCATTTCCTGAACCAGATCTCTTGCCGTTAATGCTTGAGGCTGGATCCATCTTGTTTGATTTTCCTGATTTTGTGGCAACTGATAATCTATGTCTGAGGGAGAACGTCCTTTTAAAACATCCGTCTGGTAATCAGGACTCCCATAATCCATGCTATAAGTATAAGACGCATGAGACAGGGTTGGCGCATCCCTGTTCCTCATCTCTTCCCCTGTTCCAATGGAAACCCCCAGAATTACCTCTCCCCATTTCTTGCCAGATTGACCTTCCATACATAATCGCAATGATTTGACTTTGCCCCATACTTCTTCTCCTGGAAGGCGGTGATCTTTAATCTTTACGGAATGATCACATGTAAGATCGACGAAATTTTCAATGGGACCAGACACAGTAATTTCTACAGCGCGTGCTGAAGCCGCCAAATGTGCACGCGCGATTTCAATCGCGTATTCAATCGCTTTTTTGCCGCGGTCTGTTGAAAAAAATCGACCTTGATGTGCGGAAAACAAAGCTTTTGGTTTTTTCCCGGTCGCTATCCAATGATGCCGATCTTCCTCAAAGGTTGCTTCTGATCTGTGCTTGCGCCTGCAAGTATAAGCGCCATCACCGTAAACAACGCGGAAACCCTTGCTATAATTCCACTTGGCATGCCATGTGTGTATGTCGTCTGTGGAAGCAATGTTTTGCAAATTAAGATTTAGTTTCCGCGTTCTTTGATCATAGTCCGGAGAAAGCTGTGTAGCGTGCCCAAGCGTGAATCGCACTTTTTCACGACGTTTTTGCCGATAGATCCATCCGAGCACAAGGTTTGCTTTAAACCATGACCTTTTGAGTCTCTTTTGCTGGGGTTGAGAGGGCTTGTCCTTACCATACGCCGGATCTTCAGGAGAAACCCAGATCGGTTCGGAAACCGCAGGATATAAGTTGAGGTCTCCGGTATAATTGGGCGTAATTTCTTTTAAATCGCTTTTCGCAACCCAGTATCCAGAGTGGCCGATTTTTTCATTTGTTTGCCACCATTTTGCTTGTAGATCTTCTCCTGTTAGCGTATTGACGATTCCTTCCCGGAAACAAGATCTTATGAGGGGCGAGAGATCGGTCTCTCCTCGATAGTGTTGGATCCACTCGACGGAAAGAGAAACGTTAACGGCGCTGAGGGGCGGCTCTCCCATACGTATTTTCAGACTGTCGTAAAAATGCTTTTCTCCAAGATCGACTTTATGAGATCCCCAAAACAGGTTTGAAAGCTTTACCTCGCCCGTTTTTCGACACCAGAAAAACAATTCGGAACGCGCTTCAAGGCTTTCCATAGGATCATCATGCCCTTCTTCCTCTACGAACAGAGAATCCCAGAAAGGAGACCCCTTGAGATTCTGGTGAAGAGTTTGAAGCTGATCTTCCCAATGAGAGGGGCGCGCCGTAAAGTTTAAAGCGATCATCTCGCGATTCAGATGATGAGGAACAGCGCAAAGTTTTCCTTTGAAAAGAAGCTCGATTCCTTTTCCACGATCGCAGGAAACATAGCACCATTGTTTTTGATGAGGATCAAGAAACCCTGCATAAGGATTTCGGATTTCAATCGTGACAAGAGGGAACGCCCCTTCTTTTTCCGTCAGGGAAAAGGAAAATATTTCTCCATCTGTCAAGGCGTGGCGTAACGGATTAAAATCTTCCCTTTCATCGACCCATGCGAAATATAGCTTCATTTTACCTCCTCGACTTTATACCCTTCGTCTTTTGAAATCCTTTGGGTATAGACTTCTTTTCTCAAATTTGCCTGACTCCAAAATTTACTCGACAAAATATAGAGAGATCTGGCATAAGATGATTATCGGCTTTGCGTAAATTCTAATCATTCTAATCAGAGGACAAACAGATCAGTGACCCGCGCCATCAATATTAAAAACACGCATTGGTTTAATCGGCCCGGTTATCTGCAAGGCGTCTTCTGGATCGTTATCGTTGCGTTGATCAGCAGCTCTAACGATGTTCTCATGCGTTTGACAGGCACACGCCTTCCTTCAATGGAAATTTCCTTTTTTCGATTTTTCTTTTCTTTTATGATTCTGTTGCCGATAATGCTTTTTCAGGGGGGACAAGCATTCCAGACTTCGCGTCCCGGGCGGCACATCTTGCGCGGGCTTCTTGGTTTTGGAGCCGTTGCCTTCTGGTGTGCGGGTATCAACATGGTTCCTCTTGCTGTTGTCAGCACCCTTGCTCTCACGGTTCCTCTCTTTGTTCTTCCCATGGCCATTGTTTTTTTGGGAGAAAATGTTGGATGGCAACGAGCTGCCGCTACGCTTTCCGGCTTTTTGGGCATCGCTATTATTGTCAATGGAACATCGCAAACCCACGATGCGATACAATCTATACAATCTCTTGACAAGGGAACGTTGTTCCTTGTCGCTGCAACTATTTTGTTTGCGTGCAGCGATATTCTGAACAAGAAAATGGTTGTCAAGGAGTCCAATTTAACAATGTTGTTTTATTTTGCCGCAGGCACGTCTTTATGCGGCGCCATTCCCGCCTATATCGTATGGGAAATGCCTACAGTTACTGAATTATGTTATTTATTCTGTTTGGGAGCAGGGGGAAACCTTATTTTGTATTGTCTTCTTAAAGCGTTTGCCGCAACTGACGTATCTGCTCTGGCACCGTATCGTTATGTTGAACTGTTTTTTGCCTGCTTGTTTGGGTTGGTACTTTTTAATGAAATTCCAACCATGACAACGCTTTTGGGAGCCGTTGTTATTATTCCCAGTACTTTTGCGATTGCCTACTATGAAACACGGCATCAAAAAATGCTGGCGATGACACAGACACAGGAGGCGAGTTCCTAGCCTGGTATAGTGTGGCTCCCACCCTGGGTGGGAAACTGGACGAGGTATATTAAACTTCTTCCAGATCCAGTTGCCACCCTCCAGAAAAGCCCCACTCGTCTGTAGTCAATTTATATCCCACAACACGCATGTGAAGATAAGGTCGATAAAAAACATAAAGTCTGTCGGCCTCTTCCTGTTCATCCATTAAAACAACCGCCCGTCCTGTCACCGATCGAATCTCTTTTTGTTGTTGATGTTCATCCATGACAATCACTGAATTTTCAACAGGGTCGCGGTTTAGCGTGATATTTTGGGGCGCTTTGATCTCTTGGGATAATCTTTGAATGCATCCCACTTTCATAAGGCTGCCTCGCCAAATCCCCTCGAGAGAAGGGCATGACTTATCCTGGCACTGAATTGTCGATTGAAATTTATGATGTTCTTCTCGACCCGTGTAAATCAGTTGTCCATTAACGGTACGCCTTAAATCTCCGGTCATCAAAGGGACAAGGGTTTGTTGACAATGACGCGCGGAAAAAGGAGGAAAGCCAACACGGTCCAGTATTAATTCTGATTCGTACATAGGATCCTCCTTACCATGTTGCCCAGCGTGGTAAAAGGACTTGCTGCGTTATCGCTGATTCCCTGAAGTAGCGCTCAAGGGTTTCGAGTGTTTCATAATGGGCCTCAAGTACTTTATGATTTTCAGATAAATCGTTATTTTCAAAATTCATATTAACCTCTCTTTTTCTCGCTTACTTTAATCTTATGAGGATTGTGAAAATCAAAACAGCCGTCCGCGTGACGCCATCTTTTTCATTTTTTATCTCACTTTCCTCAAACCTTGCCAGGCCGGCCGCGCCCTCTTGAAGAACGAACGATGTTCCTTCCAAAGCGGTCAATATTTTTTGATGAAGATCTTGAATCTCGGCTTCTCCTTTATAACGACTCGTAATCGAAACGGTGGTTTTCATACGTCCTGCTTTTTGCGGCATCGGGCTTCTTTCAATCGGGTTTAATTGAAGCGCGATATAAGGAGGCGAAGCGTCAGGCAGGACTTGACCAAAAATATGAACCTGAGGCAAAGTCTGGCTCAGCTTGTTTTCAAGCGCCTGATAAATTCCAAAGTCACTCATGGGGGTCTCCGTCACTCTTTAGTGTCGTACTGACATTAAAAAACTGATAACCGTCTTTTTGGGTCGGCTCTTCCAGGACAACTAAAAAAAGCCCTTTCCAATGAAGGCGCATTCCTCTTTTGATCGCGTGATTCGCGCGCGCCACGACTTTATAGACACGAGAAAGTTCTTCCACTCCTCCCCGTCTCTGCCCGCGCAGTTCAACAGAACTGGCCGATCCTTGCGCGGAAGCCAGTGGGGTCAGCTTGATCCATAATTTAGACAGGTTTTCCCATCTTTCATGAAAGCCTCCCCGTTCGTCTTTAACCAACATACGCTCTTGCAGCGTCACATAGTGGCGCAGTTCGTTGAACAGAAATGTCATCGTTGTTAACCTCGGAATAAAAAAATCATAGGTTTTTTCATAAGCAGACCAAAGCCTGACACCCAACTTCCGGCTTTTGAAAGTCAAAGAGTATAATTAAGGAGTATAACTAAAGAGTACTCAGGCAAGTCTGCTAACGCGATAGGGTTTGACAAGCTCAAGAGCGCCGGGACTGAGAACAGGCGGAAGCCCCCTGTTATCGTTGACGCCAACACGCTTTTCGTAGAGATCCGCAACCATCATCAGCATTGCTTGACGCAGCGGATCGGGAACGTCTTTGACCGTATCGCCATAGCCAGCGCTAAAGTCAATCTGAATCAGGCTTTGAGAGTGGAACGCGTTTGTCTGTAGATTTGAAAAATGCATTTTGGCCACCCGTCCAGCGGTATCCAGACGATAACCTGAAATCTCGCGAGATCCATAATCGTTTATCAGTTTAGGCTTGTCCAAAAGCTTGATAAACGGTGAACGAGGAATCTCTAAACCTTTAGATCCTCGGCTTTTTTGTCCTGTCAGGTAAAGATCGTCACTGATGGACAGACAATAAGCGAGATTTATGCGAAAACGCCATGATTGACAGATTAAAGACCTTGCCGTGTAAGCTTCCACGGCTTGACGCGCCGTTTTGATAAGATTCTTGAGAATCTCGTCTTCCTCTGCTCCCTCCAACCTTAAAAAGATCTTGGTTTCTAAAAGGTTGATGGGCTCACAGGCAGGTTGTTCCAGTAAAATTAAGCTCATAAAACCTCCCGTTTATACATTACGCATATGTTTCTGTCTGCTTACGTCAGTCTATGCGAATGATGACTACTGAACTGTTAAGGAGAACCCCCGATACCTCCATCGGAACCGAGGGTGTCCAGGATTAACGTCTACTCTTGCTCTCCTCCGGCGAACTTAATGATTTTGAAAGCATCAAAGTTCATGACATCTCCTCCGACGCGCTTGGTTGTGTAGAACTCGACATAGGGCTTTGCGCTGAAAGGATCCCGAAGAATGTGTATCCCCGCGCGATCCACGATCTGATATCCTTCTTTTAAATTCGCGAAAACGATCGCATTGCTTGGTCTGTCAGGTGTTAATGGCGGCATATCCTCGACGATAACGACTTTATATCCCAAAAGCGTCGGCGTTGATTCAGCTCCCAACCCTGGGAGCCACAGATAAAGACCATTTCTATCTTTCAATTTTCTGACCGCCGCATGTGCCGAACGCGACATCAGCCAAACGGCGTCCTTCTGGTATTCCGATTTCATCGCGTGAATGGTTTCGATCAAAATGTCTCCCGGATTCTCTTGGGCGAATGCTCCGTTCACACCTGTTTGAAGATGTTCAATCTTTCCCCATTCCAGGGCGCCGCGCTCAACCGTGGCATAATTCATGAACCCCTTTGGTTTATTGTCCCCATCGCCTTCGAGGAAAGCTTTGTTCTCGACCTGAGCCATTTTTGTGGAAATGCGGTTTGCCAACCATTCCTCTATGTTCACGCGGGAATCGTCCAGAAGCTTTTGCGTGGCTCTGGGTTTGGCATAGAGTTCATGTACAGGGATCTGTATTTTTGCCAACTTGGGCGAAGTCGATTCGTCCCGTTGTTGCGTTTCAGCAGCCCATCCGACTTCCGCTTTCTCTTTATCAATGAGAAGGTCAACGGAACTTGAAGAGATGGTCATCACACTCGCTAATTCCCGAATGGGAGACAGATTCGCAAGTTCGCGCCCAATACGATCAGAGACCACCTGGGGAATTAAATATCCTCCATCAGCGCCACTGCCACTGCTCAGAGCTTTCGCCTCAAGCTGGAAAAGTTTTGTTTCGTCTCCCTTGCGGACATAATGAAAGAAAGCAGACTTGCGTTCTTGTTCGGAGAAAGAAAGAGATCCTTCCGTATCTCCAAGGGCGGGTCTTTTGAAGGCAAGCTGAAGTTTGTTCAAATTCTCATACTTACGATCTACCTCAGCATTTAAACGGGAAAGTTTTTGCTCTATTAAACTGTCTGCCTTGCCTGTTTTTTCGAGAGACGACAGTCTCTCATCATAGGTAGACTTGAATTCTTCAAAAGCGCAACCAAGCTCATTGACGGCATTAAGAACCGTTTCCATAGTATCCTCCAGTCAGTAAATCAGTGAAAATGTATCGTTTGGAATCCTGTTTCAGGATTTAATGAGTATATCAACCTAAGACTTTAAAATGCGAATGGCGTGTTGAATGCTCTCAATTAACGGATCATTGTTTATCTCCCTTGTTTTCAGGTTGGTAATTCTTGCGGCTCTGTTTGCTGGGAAGGTCACCAGAGAAATTTCAAACAGATCCAACTGTTTCAAAAGACGCTCTTTCAGGTTTGGGCCTTTTGAAGCCTGTACGACGCGATAGCCAATCGAAAGACTGTCGAGGACTCGTGCTTTCATCAGGGCATACGCTTCTTGCGCCCGTCTTAATTCCAGAATCAATCGTCCCTTGACGAATAAGCCTCGATCGTCCTCGCGAATTTCTTCCCAAACGCCGATGGGGTCAGACGCATCATGCTGCCAAAGCATTTTGGGCGACGTGCTTTGTGCTGCTATAGCTTCCAGAGACTTTTGAAAAGCTCCCTTTAAAACACGATCTCCTTGATCGTCCAGCTCATTAAAGATGCTGGCGTAACCGCTGAAGCTTCCTAGATTGTTGCAGGATTTAATTAAAAAAGGCGCTGAACATTTACGAAGTGAAAGTGAAACTGAATTCGTCATTTAACATTCTCCTTATGCCGAAAAAGAACGTCTCCGTTTTCAAGAGGAGCATATCCTACCGCGCGTCGTTTTTCGTTGATTGTCAGAAAATGGGCGCCCGCAATTTTAGCCCATGCTTCTTCCCGGCGTTGCGCAAGGGCGGGAATTCGGTCAATGTCATAGGAAAGCTTCAAGCCTTTTTCGAATTGAGGGGCAAGCCATAGGTTGAATTCATCCGTAAGATAATCCAGCAAAGGAAGAATCGTGTCTTCCCACAGATGAAACCGAGCCTCCTTATAGTTCGAAAACGTGGCGTCACCGGGTACGCCAACAAGCATGGGAGGGACGCCATAGGCTTGTGCGATTTCGCGTGCGGAGAGATTTTTCCCATTGATAAAGTCAAGATCCTTGGGAGAAAGACCCATTTCCTTCCACTCGAAATCTCCTTCCAGAATAAGAATACGACCGGCATTCAACTCACCCTCATACAGTGATTTGACATCCTGTCGAAGCTCTTCCCGTTGCTCATGGTTGAGGTTTTGCCCCTCTCCCTGTCCTATGATCAATGCTCCTGAAGGACGACCCCCGTTTTGCAGTAAAGCCAGATTATGCCCTGCTACCGCGTTATGTTGATCAATCGAACAGGCTGCCGCTTCAATGGGACTCATGCCATACCAGTCGTTCAGGGGATGAAACAGTCTTAAATGCAGGACGTTCCCTTCGCGACTGAGGGTGTCGCCTCTTAAGACGCGGTGGCTTCCCTTCACGGTATATTCATAAGCATGTGGAATCCCCGTGGCGCTCGGAATGATCTTGATGCGATCGGGCCTGAGAGGATGAAGTTCGGCAGGACAGTCGTCAAACCCTCGGACAATTTCAATATAACTGTTTCCGGCAAGCAAAAGATAAGCAAGCGTCGCTTCTATAAACGCCGACCCCGCCTGTCGCGGACTGGGACAATGGAGCAGGTCGAGAAGAGGATGATGAAGCAATTCTTCCTCTTTGTAATAAAGGCGCCATGGCACGCTTGCTGCTCCTCTTGCAATAAGATTCACGGCGCGATAAACGATGACGTTTTTCTGATATCCTTCTTCGGCAAGAGCTTCATAGCGCCGCGGTGTCCAGATGGAGACCTCCAAAAACCAGCAGATTTTGAGGCATGGAGAGAGGATTCAAGAACTTATTAGCATTTTTAGGTTCTTTTTCAGGCTTTATCGTCCAATTTCCGTGGAAGATTTAAGAGAATAACAGCTCCTTTTTCACGAA
>JAEUKR010000042.1 GCA_016794245.1 Caedimonas sp.
TATTGAATGTTTCTTTGGTAAAATGAAACATTTCAGGAGAATCTTTTCAAGATTCGATAAAACGGCACAGTCCTTTATGGCTTTCCTTAATTTTGTAGCAACCCTTATATGGCTTAGGTAGAAATCTTCACAGAACCTAGATGAAGAAGAGAATTTTTTGCTTGTTCGACATCGAGGTACCGATCAATGGTATTTACCGGGGGGAAAAGTAAAGAAAAAAGAAACATTAATAGACGCATTAAAAAGAGAAATCAAAGAGGAGATAGGAGTCTCTCTCAAAAATGAGAGTATAGAAATATTTGGATGCTATTCTTCTTTTAAAGAAGGTAAAAATGATCATATTATCGTTTTTTCGACTAAAAACCCAACTGTGCTTGGTATCAATAGTATTGAAATAGATGCCTGTTCTTTTTTTTCATATAAGGCTCTACCTAAAAATATTTCTCCTAGTACATATAAAAGAATATGCGAATATATGAAAAAGATACCTCTGTCTAGTGAATGGTGATAATGAATAAAAAAATCTAATGAATAAAAAAATCTTTTGATTGAGCAGTCAAACCTTTAACAAGAAAATGTCTTCACAGGACACCAAGAGCATTTGATCGAGAGCTTAAAAAGCTTGAAAAATCTGAAACAAAAATCATTAATTCAATCGTATAATGCATATTATGGAAAAATAAGGAAATTTAGACTTTTTTCTGACATATATCTAGTGATGAAAGAAATCTATTTTATACACATTTATACACAGAAATTTTCCGTATTTATGCTTATCGTCATAACTGAATTACAAGCATCTTCCGAAGAATCTCGATCTTTCAAAAGCCTTAAAGGTTTGTGGATTTTTATTGACACTAAGCATAAACTTATTAGAGTTTAAAAACTTTAGATAGTCTAGGCAATGAATATGAGGTTATGATGGTTGCCATTACTCTTCCTGATGGATCTGTGCGTCATTACGACGGTGCGCCGACAGGATATGAAATTGCCAATAGTATCAGCCCGCGTCTGGCACAAGAGGCAGTGGTTGTGAAAATTGGCGATAAGCTTGTTGACCTGACTTTGCCAATTGAGAACAATACGCCCCTCCGGATCATTACGCGTACAGATGAAGAAGCTCTTGAAATCTTTCGTCATGATGCCGCCCATGTGTTGGCCGAGGCTGTGAAAGAACTTCATCCGGAAGCGCAAATTACGATCGGGCCGGCGATTGAAAATGGTTTCTACTATGATATTTATCGCGATCAATCTTTCACGCTTGAAGATTTGGCCAAAATTGAGCAGCGTATGCACGAGATTGTAGACCGCGATGAACCTCTCATACGGGAAGTATGGCCGCGTGATAAAGCGATTGATTTCTTCAAATCGATCGGAGAGCACTTTAAAGCCGAGATTATCGGTACTATCCCCGCAGGTGAAGAAGTCAGCCTTTATCGACAAGGCAATTTTGTTGATCTCTGTCGCGGCCCTCATCTTCCTTCCACTGGAAAGTTGGGGAAAGCTTTTAAATTGATGAGGTTGTCAGGGGCTTATTGGCGAGGCGATCATCGTCATCCCATGCTGCAACGAATCTATGGCACAGCCTGGATCAGCGAAAAACAGCTAAAAGACTACCTCAAACAGCTGGAAGAGGCTGAAAAACGAGATCACCGCAAGCTGGGGCGCGAGATGAATCTCTTCCACTTTCAAGAGGAAGCGCCCGGCGCCGTGTTTTGGCATCCTAAGGGGTGGGAACTTTATCGCGGGCTTCAAAATTACATCCGCAAGCGTATTTCCAAGGCAGGTTATGTTGAAGTTAATACGCCGATCATGGTTGACCGCGCTCTTTGGGAAGCTTCTGGTCATTGGGAAAAATTCCGCGAGGCCATGTTTACCTCTTCCGAGGATGCAGAGAAAACTCTTGTGATCAAGCCGATGAATTGCCCTTGCCATGTGCAAATTTTTAAGCAAGGCATTAAAAGCTATCGCGATTTACCGCTGCGGATGGCAGAATTTGGCGCTTGTCATCGAAATGAGCCTTCGGGCGCGCTTCATGGTCTTTTACGTGTCCGTTCGATGGTTCAGGATGATGCCCATATTTTCTGTACCGACGATCAGATCATCAACGAAACAAAGTCTTTTTGCGATTTGTTGCGCCTGGTTTATAAGGATCTTGGGTTTGAAAATATTCGTGTGAAATTCGCGACGCGCCCGGATGTGCGTGCAGGTTCTGATGAGATTTGGAACAAGGCGGAACAAGCTTTGCAAGAAGCAACTGAAGCCGCAGGACTAAACTATACTATTAATCCGGGAGAAGGCGCTTTTTATGGACCAAAACTCGAATTCGTTTTAAAAGACGCTATTGGGCGGGATTGGCAATGTGGGACGCTACAGGCGGATTTTGTTTTGCCTCAGCGTTTGAACGCTTTTTATATAGGAGAAGATGGTCAACGTCATACGCCGGTTATGTTGCATCGGGCGATCCTGGGATCCCTTGAGCGTTTTACGGGTGTTTTGATCGAGCATTTTTCGGGAAAGTTCCCCTTGTGGCTCTCGCCGGTACAAGTAGCGGTTGCGACTGTCACTTCTGAGGGTGACGCATTTGCACAGGAAATTGCCAAGCTTCTGAAAAAACATGGTCTTAGGGTTGAGGTCGATTTACGTAATGAAAAGATCAATTATAAAATTCGGGAGTTGAGTTTGCAGAAAATTCCCTATATCTTCGTCATCGGCAAACGAGAAGCCGAACAAAAAACGGTTGCTGTTCGTAAGTTAGGAGATGGAGGACAAGAAGTCCTTGCTCTTCAAACGGCGCTTGATAGACTGATTGAAGAAGCGCAAAATCCGGCAGATTTGTATTAGGTGAAATCACTGATTTTTTTGACAACATATTTAAGAGACCAAAAGGAGAAGAACAATCACAAAACCCATTGGACCCACCAAAGGACCTCAGATGGACGGACCCAGGATTAATGAGGCGATACGGGCGCCTAAAATTCGATTAATTGATGAAAATAGCAATATGATTGGGGTTGTCAGCGCTCGTGAAGGGCTGGAAATGGCTCGCGAAGCTGGACTTGATCTGGTTGAAGTATCGCCTCATGTTGATCCCCCTGTTTGTAAGATTCTGGATTACGGCAAATTTAAATTTGAAACCCAAAAGAAAAAAGCCGCCGAGCGCAAAAAACAAAAAGTCATCGAGGTGAAAGAAATTAAAATGCGCCCGACGATTGAGCAAAACGATTATCAGACCAAGTTACGAAGCGTCAAACGCTTTATTGAGGAGGGAGATAAAGTTAAAGTCACAATGCGCTTTCGAGGTCGTGAATTGGCGCATCAGGAAATTGGAATGGGTGTGCTCAAACGCGTGATTGAAGATATGGGGGAAGACATCAAAATAGAGCTTCACCCTAAACTTGAAGGCAAGCAGCTGATTATGATTCTGATTCCCAGGATCTAGACCTAATCAGCAACTCTTTGATTTTGGCTTCTGGATTATTGCAACAGCGTCTTTAGTGCCTCTGCCATGAGGGTTTGTTTGTATAGGAAAGAATTCTGTTTTTCAGAGTTGACTTGATTTTGGCTCATGCCTGGCTTGGTTATTTCTACATATAAATTCCTTTCATAATTAACTTGCCTAATCCTCAGATTGTTTGGTATTGGTTGTAAAAAATAGAGCTCTTGTGTAACTAGATATAGCTCGGAAATTTTGAGGCAAAAGCGACCGAACGGCGCACATGAGGCACGTAAGGTGTGACGTGAGTGTGAGCGGGACGAAGCCCGATGCCCAACGACCCTCACATTTCAAAAGGCGAAGGGTATAATGACAAAAGAACCCGCCAGATATGGATTATGCAAAAGGTCTAATAAAAGAAAGCCAATTAATGCAGGTTGATAATTCTTTACCCATAACAAGTTACCTTGCAAAATGTCGAAGTGAAAAAGGTTATACTACTGAAGATATTGTTAATCATCTTCGTGTTAGCCGCCACTATATTGAGTCCATTGAAAATAATGATTTTGATCGTTTTCCAGAGCGTGTCTATCTCATAGGTTTTGTCCGTTCTTATGCGAAATTTCTGGGTATAGATCCTGAGTATTGCGTTGGTCGTTTTAAAGAAGAAATTTTACATGAAGAAAAAACGAACCCCCTTCTTTTTCCTGTTCCCCTCTCTTCAGAGTCTTTTCCTGGGAAAAAAGCGCTTCTTTTTTCCTCAGCAGCGCTTGTTGTACTGCTCGCGGCAGGATATGGAATCTGGCGCTGGAATTCAGATTCTCAAACTATTCGCGAGGATGAGATCGCGGTCGACATATCAAAAAATTCTTCGGCTTCTGATTCTGCTTCTCCCCTGGCTGGAACGGTCAATTCCACCTCAAAAACTTCAATACCCGTTGATGAAAATAAAAACAAATATGAGAATGAGGATGAAGATGAGCAGGATAATTTAGATGATGCTTCTTCTGATAAGACAGTAATTGATAGCCCTTCTTCTGTGCCGTTGCGCCCTGAAGAATCAGGCAAACAAAACCAGGGTGCCGAAACGACTTCTTCCTTGAAAGCGTCTAGTTCCAAAAGCGAGGCCATTACATTAGAATTTTCCCAACCTTCATGGATCGAAATCAAGGATGCTTCTGGAAAAGTCATTATTGAGAAAACTTTTCAGTCAGATGAAAATTATTCGCTTTTCGCGCCGACAGGCTATGTGATGCGTACTGGAAATGCTGGCGGCGTCAACATCAAAATAGGGGAGAGTCTTTCCAGACCCCTTGGCAGGACAGGCCAAGTCTTGTCAAATCTTTCGCTGGACTCAGACGCTCTTTCTGCCTATCTTAACACGCACTAACAAAAATGTTTCTTAAGGAGATGCAAGGTGTTTCAACCTGTTCGCGGGACACATGACCTCTATGGAGAAGAATGCCAAAAACATCTGGCTATCATTGAAACAATGCGAAAGATCGCACATCTTTACGGGTATCAGGAAATCATCACGCCTGTTTTCGAATTTTCAGGGGTTTTCCATCGCCTTGGAGAAACGTCTGATGTGGTCTCTAAGGAAACATATACCTTTAAGGATCGAGGGGGGGATGAGCTGACATTACGACCAGAGTGTACGGCTCCCGTGGTGCGTGCGGCGATTTCCAATGGACTTGCGCAACAGCTTCCCTTGAAGTTTTTTTATGCAGGTCCCATGTTCCGCTATGATCGCCCTCAAAAGGGAAGATTTCGGCAATTCGACCAGGCAGGTGTTGAGCTATGCGGGGTTTCTGAACCTCAAGGCGATGTGGAGGTTATCGCGCTTGCGGCTCACATCATGGACGTTTCAGGCCTTTCAGATCGTGTTACCTTGGAAATGAATACTTTAGGCGATGCTGAAAGCAGATATGCTTATCGCGATGCTCTGGTCACGTATTTTAGCCGTTATGCTTCTTCCCTTTCGAAGGAGAGTTTGGAAAGACTTGAGAAAAATCCCCTGCGGATTCTTGATTCAAAAGACGCGCGAGAGCAAGAAATGATTGATGAAGCCCCCGTTTTGACTGACTTTTTATCTGACTCTTCAAAAAATCATTTTGACAAGGTTCTGGAAGGTCTGAATATTTTGGAAATTCCCTATCAGATCAATCGCAAATTAGTCAGAGGGCTGGATTATTATTGTCATACGGCTTTTGAATTTATATCGACCGAGCTGGGCGCGCAGGGGGCAGTTCTCGCCGGAGGCAGGTACGATGGCCTGTTCAAAGTGATGGGAGGACCCGATGTGCCTGGCGTAGGATGGGCCGCAGGCGTTCAGCGGCTGATGCTTCTGTCTGATCCGCCGCTTGCGCGGCAAAAGGTAGTTGCTTTTGCGCCGATGGGAGAAAAAGCAGAGCAATGTGCGTTGAGCCTGTCACAAGACTTAAGGAAACAAGGCGTTGCTGTTGACCTGGGCTTCTCAGGAAATATTTCAAAACGACTGAAGCGTGCTCATAAAATTGGTGCGCAATGGGCGGTGATAGTGGGAGACGATGAATTAAGAGAAGGAAACGCCCTTGTACGCGACTTGACATCAGGTGAGCAAACAAAAGTCCCCTTCCCTCACCTTGTCCCTTATCTGTCCAGCAAGAAAGTTGAATCATGAGTTTAGACCATAAGCTGACACAAATCGTTGACCGTTATTACGAACTGCAAAATATATTAGCCAATCGTGATCATGGAGATGCCCAGGAACTTGGCAAACTATCCAAAGAATTTTCTGACCTCGAAGATCTGGTGTTGGTTATCACGCGATTGAAGGAGTGCCAACAACAGATACAAGAACTTGAAGCCATGGTACAGAATCCTGCAACCGATCCAGAGTTTAAAACTCTGGCTGAAGAGGATTTGCTAATACAAAAAAGACATTTGCTGGATCTGGAGCAACAAGTCAAGCTTTTGCTTTTACCTAAAGACAAAGACGATGATCGAAACGTTATTCTGGAAATTCGCGCCGGCACAGGCGGCGATGAGGCCGCTTTGTTTGGCGCGAATCTTTTCCGGATGTATCAGCGTTACGCAGAATCTCAACGCTGGAAATTCGAGATCCTTCACTTTAACGACACGGAAATTGGAGGCATTAAGGACGCAAGCGCCCAAATCACAGGACGTGGCGTTTACGCGCGATTGAAATTTGAATCGGGAGTCCATCGCGTACAACGTGTTCCCGCCACTGAAACGCAAGGGCGTATTCACACCAGTGCGGCAACGGTTGCCATTTTACCCGAAGCGGAAGAAGTCGATGTTGTCATCGAAGAAAAAGACCTGCGCATTGATGTTTTCCGTTCGAGCGGTCCCGGAGGCCAATCGGTGAATACAACCGACAGCGCCGTGCGCATTACGCATATTCCTACGGGTTTAGTCGTCTCGCAGCAGGATGAAAAATCTCAGCATAAGAATCGTGCGAAAGCGTTAAAAATCCTGCGGGCGCGTCTGTATGACCTTGAGCGCCAAAAACGAGATGCCCAGCGTGCCGCCGCTCGAAAAAGCCAAGTCGGTTCAGGCGACCGTTCGGAACGGATCCGCACTTATAATTTTCCCCAAGGGCGCGTCACCGATCATCGTATAGGGCTGACGCTTTACAAGATCGAGCAGATTATGGAAGGCCCTGCCCTCGATGAGCTTATTCAGGCGATTATTACAGAAGATCAGGTTACCAAACTGAGCGAATTGAATTAGAATGAACTTCTTTCCTGACCTGTATCTATAATATCTGGTAATGAAAGAAGTCTAAGATCTCTTACGTTTTGATCCTGATGCCCATGAAAAAGCTGATTCCGCGGTTTGGATAGCCATAGCTGCTTTCGTTTTTATCATGAAGAAAATTCTCGATCCGTCCGGTTACTTCGACACGGTTGTTCAAGTGATAAGCGCCCCCCAGACGCATATCAAGGGCTGCGGGCAATTTTACCCGCTGCGGCCCGTTTCTCGAAAAAGCGATATCAGAAGCTGGACTGCGATAAAATCCTTCAGCAAAGAGACTTGCATTTTTAAAACAAGTGATCTCAACCCCCACGTGAAATTGATGTCGTGATAACCGAATCGGCTTGGTTTGGGTCTGTTCATCGGTTGCTTCTGTCAATGTATAGGCGGTTCGCAGCTGAAAAGCGGATCCAAAATAAAAGCTTGCGAAAGTTTCTAGCCCTCTCGTCAAGCGCCCCGCCTGATTGACGCGTCGATACTTTCCCTGAGGCGTTCTTGTCGTCGCAAGAAGATCCTTGATATTGAGATGAAAATAAGTAAAGGCAACTGACATGCCTTTAAAGAGCGTCACTTCCGTACCCAGTTCAACATTTCGGCTTGTCATCGGCTTAAGGTCAGGATTTCCCACGGAATAAGGACCTGATGCGAAAAAATCAAAAGCCGTTGGCGCGCGAAAAGCTGTTCCGTAACTTGTGAAAACAGCAATATCAGGGTGTATACGATATTTCGCATGTCCAAAATAAGTCCCGTGTGTTTTAAAAAAATCATGATGGTCGAGGCGTCCCATGACCTCAAGCGCAAGTTTGGGAATGACGCTCGTTCGATAGGTCATTTCCCCGTTGGTCGATTTTAATTGATGCTGTCTGACGTTTGAAGTCTCGACACGATCCTGCATGATCCCCAAAGATGTCATAAAGGTGTGATGATCGTCTATCCTGAGATGCGTATGATAAAGGGCGCCGCGTGTCTCTCCTGTATAGGTGGAGTTCTGAGAATTCTCTGAATAATCTCGATGATGGATAATATCGCTGACGACAACATCATGACGCCAACGTCCTTGAAGCGTTTCCAGACGGTTTTTCACAATCGCAATTCCCCGCTGATGAACCCCGTGATCCCCGGATTTAAAGGGAAGCCCTCTGGCATTAACACGATCAATATCGTTTTTGGATTTGCTTTGCGACAGATAAACATCCACATCCCATATATCGTTCAACTGATGTCCAAAGCGCGTATTAAACGTTTCAATCCAATGTCGATCCGATAGTATATTGCCATGTAAATGATTTTTAAGCTTGCCTGTGCCGCTTTTTAAAAGGTTAGCACCCAGAAAATAATGACTTCTGGCCGTTGACCCCGCGACTTGGGCGCGTATTCGATCCGTCTGGTAAGACCCTGCTTCCGCTTCCGCCATACCTTTTGGCTCTCCATACCCTTTATGAGGCTCAATGTCAACGACGCCTCCGATAGCGGAAAGGGAAGAAAAATGACGCACCGTAAGTTCTTTGGCATCTCCCGAAAAAATGTCTGAAAAATCAAAGCGACCGCCGCTGGACGGGTCATTGACTTCCACACCAAGAATACGGACTTGCGTATGCTCGGTATTTGCGCCGCGCAACGCAATATAAGATTGTGGACTGTCATTGCCGAAAGACTGCACCGTCACGCTAGGCGCTTGCTTAAGGACTTGAATCACAGAAATTTTCTGTACAGATCGCATGGAATTCGTATCAAACCGCTTGCCAAAAGGGATTTGATCTTCAGGACGTGACGCATAAATAGTGACTTCTGGAATGCGGCGAACGTGCAGAGAGCTGGCAAAAATTGCATGCGAAACTGATACCAGGAAAAGGAAAAAAGATATAAGACTTCGCGCATGGCAAGCCAATGACATCCATGAACTCCTTTTGATGGCGCGCGGTTATCTGTCGCCACCACCGGAGGACTTTATCCCCTTTGTCTTTTAAACGGTGGGCATATGTCATCTTGACCGTTATTCTTGAGTGTTCCCCGCACAAGAACAAGGTGGCTGTCAAGGCAGGTCTCCTGGCTCACGCATTTTTGCCCCAATCACCTTTCGCGGAAAATTCCACGGAGTATTGTTGAAAGGCTCAGCGCTTACAGTTGCGGGCACAGCTACGGTTGAGAAAAGAATTTTCTTCCGTATTCCCTATTCTCTCTCTGTCGAGAGCACCTTAACCAGGCAAGGCTTAAACGATTTTTTTGAATTGTCAATATACTTTTTTCCTAACCTGCTCTCTCTCTGTGCGGTTATGAAAAAAGTTATGATACCTTGACAACTAAAAAGAGAGCAGATACGCTTATTTGTATAATGAAAAATATTTGCTCATGTCCTGTTAAGTTTCTTTTTATCCGACCTACGCGGTCGTAAGACTTTTTTCGTATTGAAAGATGGTCTTACGAATATACTTCTTTTTAACCCTTATATTTAGTTGCGTAGGATGATCCATCATGAAAAAATGCAAGTCACATAAAAATCCTGTCGTTTATTATCTCGCCTGGATTGCGATTTCCTTATTCTATTTTTATCAATATATACTGCGGGTTTCGCCTGGTATCATGATTGTGGAACTTCGGCAAACGTTTAAGTTAACAGCGGAAGAATTTTCCTCATTGGGCGCTATTTACCTTTATGCTTATTCTCTTCTTCAGATCCCGCTCGGCTTTATTCTTGATCGGGCGGGCGTACGCCGCGTTATCTGTCTCTCTATCCTTATGTGCCTTGCGGGTACGTGTCTGTTTGCTTTTGCAAAGAATGTGGGGATGCTTCAAATGGGACGTTTCTGGATTGGCGTTGGATCGGCGCCGGCGTTTATCTGCGCCCTTAAGCTTATCTCCGACCATCTTCCAGCGAAGTTTCATGGATTGTTGATGGGGGCAACCTTATCCATCGGAACGATAGGGGCTCTTTTATCCGGAAAACTTCTGGTGGCTATTCTGGAAAGCGTTGGATGGCAGAATAGTCTCCTTTTTTGTGCAGTTTCAGGATGCCTGATTCTGTTTATTGTTCTTGTTTTTGTTCCCGCTTCACAGCACAAAGTAACTCCTGAAACATTTCCTCTGGCTCATTTGCGTGAGGGACTGTGGGTTATTTTTAAACAGAAAGAGATTTTAATTTACGCTGTACTCGCTATCGGCGTCTATACCCCTTTATGTATTCTGGCAGACCTCTGGGGAACAGCTTTCCTGATGGAAAAGTTCTCTTTAGAGCGCGCCCAAGCCGCTCAGATCAGTTTATACATGTACGGCGGTTTAACGATAGGAAGTCTTGCGATGCCTTGGATCAGCGTGAGATGGTCAGGATTAAGGGAAACCATACAGGTTTGTGCTGCGGGTTTGATTCTTGCGCTTTTTGTTTTGCTGTATGTTAAAAATATTTCCATGGGGCAATTAACGCTTCTCTTAACGCTGATAGGGATATTTTGCGGCGCAGAGATGGTTTGTTTTACGGGCGCCGCCCAATATACTTCTCCCTCTTATTCAGGGTTAGCCTTAGGCGTTGTCAACACGCTTAATATGCTGGGAGGAGCTCTCGTCCAACAAACAATTGGCTGGTATCTGGATTTTCAGTGGAAAGGGGAATATGGCGCGGATGGTGCGCGTTTGTATGGCGCCACCGAATTATCATCAGCCTTTTCGCTTTTGTTGATTCTGATTGCCGCGTGTTGCGTGTTGGCAATAAAACTGCCAGGGAAGAACACAGTAAAAGATAAAGAAAACGGGATAAAGGATGGGTCTCTTGCTTCCGCTTCAGAGACAGCATAACCCTCTTCTATAATCAGAACCAGATACAAAACAATGGCGGGAGTGACGGGACTTGAACCCGCGACCTCCGGCGTGACAGGCCGGCGCTCTAACCAACTGAGCTACACCCCCAGGCAATCAATAATACGACTAACTACCTGCGTCTTTCAAAAGAGTCAAGGGCTTCCTATAAAAAAATTTCCTCCAAAATCTTTGGCCAGAATTTGAAATCCCCCGTTGACGTTCCTTAACAACCAAGGCATTGTGTCGTTTTATAGAGTCATATACACATCGTTTGAAAGGCGAAGATAAATAAGGATGGCACTTTCCTCTCCTCCCCCTCTTTCTTCCAGGGGGGACCAGAAAACGCGCTTGAATACTCCTGAAATGACGACAGCCTTGAGAGTTCTGGTCATGGACGCCGTTGAAAACGCGAAATCGGGACATCCGGGAATGCCCATGGGTATGGCGGATGTCGCAACGGTGCTATATGCAAATTTCCTGAAATTCGATCCCGAAAATCCCGAATGGCCCGACCGGGATCGGTTTGTCCTGTCAGCAGGTCATGGCTCCATGCTCCTGTATGCGCTGAATTACTTGACAGGGTATGAAAAAATGACTCTGGAGGAACTTAAAAATTTTCGCCGCCTGCAGAGCCATACCGCTGGTCATCCTGAAGTCAATCCGTCTTTGGGCATTGAAACGACGACCGGCCCATTGGGTCAGGGACTGGCAAATGCCGTAGGTATGGCAATTGCTGAGCATCGTTTGCGCTCAGAGTTCGGCGAAGACCTTGTCAATCATCGTACCTGGGTTATCGCGGGCGATGGATGCTTGATGGAAGGGATCTCTCATGAAGCGATATCCCTAGCGGGGCATCTTAAGCTGTCCAGACTGATCGTCCTGTTCGACGACAATGAAGTGAGCATTGATGGAAAAACCAGTCTTTCCGTATCGGACGACTCCTTAAAACGTTTTGAAGCCAGTGGTTGGGCTACTCATCGAATCAATGGGCATTGTCATGTGGAGATTGCCGCCGCTTTGGAAGCGGCTCAGTCAGCTGATCGACCGACCCTCATCGCCTGTCGTACAACCATAGGCTTTGGCGCACCGACAAAGGCAGGTTCGTCCTCTGTTCATGGCTCTCCTCTGGGAGCCGAGGAAGCAGCAAAAGCACGTGCGTTTCTAAGCTGGGACTTTCCGCCTTTCGAGATTCCCGCTTCCGTTCTGGGACACTGGCGCAGCCTTGGCAAACGCGGCGCCATGGCATTCAATACATGGTGTCATCGTCTGCAGATCTCGCCTCAACAGAAAGAATTTGAAAGACGACAAAAAGGGCGCTCTGGAACAGCGTGGAAGAAAGTTCTCCATGCACATATTGAAAAAATTTTGGTTGAGAAACCGGCGACAGCCACACGTATTTCCTCTGGGGGCACGCTTGACGTTCTCGCGGAAGTCATGCCGGAACTTTTAGGAGGATCCGCAGATCTGACGGGATCAAACAATACAAAAGCCGGAAATATGCTGGCCTACAGCCCCAGCAATCCCACAGGGCGCTATATCCACTATGGTGTGCGGGAACATGGTATGGCCGCAGCGATGAACGGAATTGCGCTTCACGGTGGCTTTATTCCCTATGGTGGCACCTTTCTGGTCTTCAGCGACTATTGTCGTCCCGCCATCCGCTTGTCTGCTTTAATGCATCAACGGGTCATTTATGTTCTGACCCATGATTCGATCGGTTTGGGAGAAGATGGGCCGACGCATCAGCCTGTTGAGCATTTGGCTGCGCTGCGGGCGATCCCCAATCTTAACGTGTTTCGTCCCTGTGATGCCGTGGAAGTGGCGGAATGTTGGGCGCTGGCTCTCGAATCATCTTCGACACCTTCGATTCTTGCGCTCACGCGGCAAAATCTGCCGACTTTGAGGAGAGAAAATCCGTATGTCGAAAACCTGTCGGCACGAGGCGGATACGTTCTGAAAGAAGCGGAAGGCGATCGTCAAATAACGTTGCTGGCCACAGGATCAGAGGTGGAAATCGTCTGTAAGGCCCGCGAGCTTTTGCAGGCGCAAGGAACGCCCACGGCTGTTGTTTCAATGCCATGTACCCGCCTGTTTGATCTTCAGGAAGAATCTTATCGTCAACAGGTTTTGGGGGAAAACACCCTTCGCATCGCGTGCGAAGCCGCAGTATCTCAGGGTTGGGATAAATACATCGGGTCATCAGGCGGCTTTATCGGGATGACAGGCTTCGGCGCTTCTGCGCCTTGCCAAGACCTTTACGAACATTTTCATATTACGCCGGAAGCGGTTGTTGAATTGGCCCTGCAAAATCGGCATGAGTATCATAAACAACATGGAAGGAGAATCGAAAAATCATGACATTAAAAGTCGCAATCAATGGTTTTGGCCGTATTGGACGTTTGGTCCTGCGTGCTATCGCGGAGCAAAAACGCCAGGATCTTCAAGTGGTTGCCATCAACGACCTGGCCGATGTCGACAGCAACGCCTATCTGTTGCGTTATGATTCCGTTCACGGCCCCGCCCCGTTTGAGGTCAAATCCGCCGGGCAAACATTGGATGTAGGATTGGGTTCTATCCAGGTGTTTGCCGAGGCGCATCCTGAAAAGCTTCCCTGGAAAGATCTGGACATCGATGTGGTGATGGAATGTTCAGGCAGATTTACATCTCGCGATGCCGCAGCCAAACATTTAACGGCTGGCGCAAAGCGTGTCCTGATTTCCGCGCCTGCCGACCATGTGGATCATACTGTCGTTTTCGGCGTCAATCATAAAACGCTGACAGCCCATCATATCGTGGTTTCAAACGCTTCCTGCACAACGAACTGTCTTGCTCCTGTGGCTGCTGTGATGCATGATGCCTTTGGCATTGAGCATGGTTATATGACAACCATTCATGCCTATACGGGCGATCAAAGGCTTGTCGATACTTTTCACACTGATCCTCGCCGCGCACGCAGTGCGGCTTTATCGATGATTCCCACATCAACGGGCGCTGCACGCGCTGTAGGACTGGTACTGCCCGAATTAAAGGGCAAGCTGGACGGAACAGCCATTCGCGTACCAACGCCTAATGTCTCGTTGGTTGATTTTAAATTTGTGACGAAAAAACACACGACGAACGAGGAAATTAACGAAGCTGTTATGAAGGCAGCCACGAATGCGCTAAAAGGCGTTTTGGGCACTGTCCATGAACCGTTGGTTTCCAGTGATTTTAATCATAACCCTTTGAGTTCAGTATTTGATCTCTCTCAAACACAAGTGATTGGAGGGCGCTTCTGCCGTATTCTTTCATGGTATGACAATGAATGGGGATTCTCCAACCGCATGTCCGATACAGCGGTCGTCATGGGGCGTTTCCTTTAATTGATTGGACATCTTGCATAACTGAATATGGCGAGGGGCAAGGGGATTTTTAGGCAAAATCCCTACGCCATCTTTGGCCATGCAAGAAGCCTTACGTGCGCTGTATGCACAGATCACTGCTCGTCTACTGCCACCCCCGGATTTTGAAATCCTTTGGGTATAATGACAGACGCCCCTCCTCTTCCCCCGCCGATTGCAAGTGGTGGAATAAAATTATTAAAACTTATTTGTGAAACCGTCCGTTTATAAAATCGTTAAAAGTTGTTTTGTTTAATCATCGTTCGGCGTTGTGACGGGTATCACGGCTTTTGATTTCATGGCGGCAAGAAGTCCATCGATTGTGCCGCCATTCGCGTTATAAGCATTCCCGTACTCTGTGCGATAGGTAATACTCATACTCACCCCGTTTACAATCACATCCAGAATGCGTAATCCTTTCTTTGTAGCGTATACTTTCCAATCTACCTGCAAGGGAGGCGTTCCAGCAGGACGAATAATCGTTGACGTGATAATCATCCCTCCGCCACTGCCGGGGCGCGCACTTTCAACCTGAAGTTTTTCATTATTATAGTTCTCAAATTGCTGGGAATAACTTTCAACGATTGCATCTTCAAACAATTGCAAATATTCTTTTTGTTGTTGTGAACTTGCCTGGCGCCAATAACGCCCCAAGACAAATTTGCCCACCGCGGGCATATCAAAATGTTGTCGAATGATCTGGCGAAATTCCTGCTGGCGTTGCGATAAAGGAGCGGATTTATTGACCAGAATCCGAATAACCTTATTGCCGATATCCGCAATAAACTGTTTATATTGTTTCTCCTCGTTCTGTTCAGCCCTCAAACCAGCGGTTGGGAATATGACATCCGCCAGAACGGCAAACGTAAAAGTGATTAAACCGACTCTCAAAAACTTCATTTTCATTTCTAATTTCCTCAAGGCAATTCTTCGGTGTTTGGTGTAGGCGATTCCAGATCGATAACCCCTTTTCTGATATTGAACTCGCGATTTTGCGTATAAATGCTTCTCATTAAGACATAAGGATCGAGAGCCTTATCAATACGTCTGAGAACCTCATCAGCTTCAACACGCTTCTCCGTTGCTTCAACGCCGAAGCGAGCGTACGTCAAATCGTCCGCATGATGCGTACGGGCATGGGCTATATAATCCACGGGATCAGCCAATATGTCAACAATCATGCCGACCATATCGCGTGGATTGGAAGGACCCAGGATAGGTAATATAATATAAGGATCGCCTCCGACACCGTACGTTCCCAAGGTTCCTCCGAAATCCTCCACATGATGGTTGATCTCGAAAACTTCCGCGGCAGGATCAAAAATTCCCCCTAAACCCAGTGTGGTATTAATCAGGAACCTTGCCAAAGTGTCCATGGCGCGATCGCCATCCAGTTGCAGGACATCGTTGAAAAAAACGACAGGAGCGCCAAGATTGCTCAAAAAACTATGGATGCTCTCGCGCATAGGTTGCGGAAGGATTGCTTTATAACCTTCTGCCACGGGTTTGATGATATATTGATCTACATCCTGGTTGAATCTGAAAACGCTGCGGTTAACATCCTCAAGTGGATCATCAACAGCGGCTGTTTGATCAACTTGGTCCGGCGAGAGCGTTGTCAAAGCATCCGAAGCCGTCAACCAAGATGCGAAACACATGGATGAGAACAACCCGGTCAGGGTCATGCCCAATACCAATAGAACCCTTCTAAAATCAGGTCTCTTTCGAACCTCAGAGGTTGTTGCAGGCTCGCACACACTCTTTTCCCTCACTTTTCCTGAAAAATCACTTTTGGAAGAAGCTTTGTCTCCATTGCCTGACCCCCACCGGATTTTATTCATCAGCATTTACGATCCATGAATTTTAGACTACCTTGAACTTGAGATGTATCAGATAAAAATGACCAAAGAATTAATCATAACTTGTCAACCGTAGAATCTGTCAACCACACTATCAGAATTATTTAAAGTTCTTTATCCCAAGAATCAAGAAAATTCCCATTTTTTGGAAGAAACTGTGTCACTCAAAATGCTTGGCGAAAGAACAAAACGACAGTATATTGAGATGAAGGATTTCAGGATGAAGGGAGGCGGACGAACGGTGAGGTTTACGCAGCCTCCTTGGAAAAGATGAACAGGGCAAAAAGAAAAAGTCCTATGACACGCTTCTACATCTCCTGAAAGATAAAAGGTATTACGTCTAGCGGTGTGTAACCTTCGGCTTTCAAAATCCGGGGGTGTTGGCCTTTGGGATTCGGACTGCTCACGCACTTCATGTACGCTGTGCGGGATTCACCGCTCCTCCGCCACTCTGGATGTCCAAATCCTTTGGGTATAGATTGTGAGATGAGTCATGACATTTAAAAACAATTGCTGTCTTTTCGGATGGGTGATTTTGCTGACGTTGATAGAAGCAAAAGCATCAACCTTTTTCGAACCAAAAGGTCTTTGCGCTTCCGTTCTTTTAACGGTTGATCCACAAGAGATCGCTTTTGGGGAAGATAACGCTCCCATAACCGTGATTGAGTATACGGCGCTTTCATGTAACCACTGTGCCCACTTTCATACATCCGTTTTACCTGAAATCAGAAAAAAATATATTGATACTGGAAAAATACGCTTTGTTTTTCGTCATTTCCCGATTGATCAGTATTCTTTAAAGGCAGCGGCTATTCTAACCCAAGTCCCGTTGCCCAAAAGAGTTGCCGCGATTGATCAAATTTTTGCGGAGCAGCAAAACTGGCTTGGCCCGAATGCCATCAAGAAACTCGCCGCCATTTGCAAGCTTCCTGTTAATAAATGTCAGAAAATTGCTGATGACCAGACGCTCTTGAATCAAATGTTACAGCATCGTTTGGAGATAGAAAAAGTCGCACAGATTGAAGGAACACCAACCTTTTTTATCAATGGTAAAATGTACCCCATGACTTTGACGCTTACGCAATTTGAAGAGATTATGACTCAGGAAGAGAAATCTTCACCATAGACTTCTTTTTAAACTAAATTTAGCGAATTCTTTTGTCGTTATACCCTTCGTCCTTCAAAATCTGGCGAATGGGATATGGGGCTTCGTCCTGCCCACGAAGCGCTGGGCGGGATTTACTGCGCATCCGTCGCCTCTGGACTTTAAAATCCTTTGGATATATGTAAATAAGGTGTTCATATATAAAAAGTTAAGTGTTACCATCGCCAATACCATGAACGAAATAGACTTTATGAATCAAGTTCGTCACACGCTTCAGCATCTCGCGGAAACACTTGAGAAGCAGCTTGACGAGAATAATGATATAGATATTCGTGAAGGTTTTCTTCAAATTACGTTTCCCTCCGGACACGTATGGTTATTGAATCGTCATACCCCCACGCAAGAGATCTGGCTTTCTTCGCCTGTAAGCGGCGGTCTTCACTTTCGCTTTCAGGAAGATGTCAAACAATGGGTTTCTACCAGACCTTCTCAGGATGAGCTTTGCGATTTTCTTGAGCGTGAGCTTTCAGTTTTTTCAAATTCCGCTAACATGATTCACTTATAGCCGCAACTTATGACCAGGGTTTCTTCCGTATTTCATCAACCCAGGCTAACAACTCTCAAGGTTTTAGCAAGGTATCTTGCGCCTTATCGTCGTCAACTGATTCTGGCTTTTCTTGCTCTTACCTGTGCCGCTGTGACCATTCTTCTGATGGGGGTCATCCTTCGTCATCTTGTTGACAAAGGTTTTTCACACCAGAATCCTCACCTGATGAACCGTGCCATGATTTTATTAACCCTTTGCAGCTTTATTCTTGCGGGTGCCGCTTTTGTCCGTACTTTCACAACATCATGGCTTAGCGAACGGGTTGCAGCGGATTTGCGGCAAGATCTTTTTGATCATGTTTTGTCGTTCGATCAAACCTATCTTGAATCCGCTAAAGTTGGTGAGCTGATGGCAAGACTGGACACTGATATGATGCTCATTCGTTCGGTTATCAGCGTCTCGGCCGCCGTAACTTTACGAAGTTTGATTCAGCTTTCAGGCGCTATAGCTTTATTGTTTATCACGAGTCCCAAGCTGACGGGCTTCGCGTTCGTCGTGATTCCTTTAAGCTTGACCCCCTTGATCTTTATGGGTCGGCGCGTGCGCACGTTAACGAGGCAGGGTCAAGAAACCCAGGGAGCATTAAGCGCGTTCGCCCATGAAATTTTGCTATCCCTCAAATCGGTACAAGCTTTTTGCCAGGAAAAAGCAGTTTCTCAGAAGTATCATACTCTGACAAGGGATTACCTGGGAAACGCTCACTTGAGAACGCGCGCCCGATCCTTAACCATTTCTCTTATTATCGCCATTATTTTCTCTTCTATGGCGCTTATTCTCTGGATAGGCGCTCGCGATGTCTTCCAAGGTCATATGAGCTTTGGTGATCTTTCAGCGTTTATATTTTATACGGCGGTCGCAGCCGGTTCCCTCAATTCCTTGAGCGAAGTGGGGGGAGAAATCACAGCTGCCTCCAGCGCCATGGAAAGAATCCTGGATATAAGAAATGTCATTCCCATCATCCAGGACAAGAAGAGCATTTCTTCCGAGTTGATGAGCGCCCCTTTTAGAATTGAGTTTAAAAATCTTACATTCTCTTACCCCTCTCGTCCGAAAACACCGGCTCTTGAGAACATTTCCTTTACCATAGAATCAGGGCAAACCTATGCGATTGTCGGTCCTTCTGGGGCAGGAAAAAGTACGCTGTTCCAGATTTTGCAAAGATTTTACGATCCTCAGGAAGGGGCTGTGGAGTTGAACGGTCGGGACATCCGCACCTTGCCGCTGAAAACTTTAAGAAAAACAATCGCGATTGTGCCTCAGGATCCCTATATTTTTAATGCAAGCCTTTGGGACAATATCGCGTTCAGCAACCCCAAAGCTTCCCCAGATGAAATCCGTAAAGCGGCGCAACTATCGTATGTGGAAGAGTTCGCCTCCTATCTTCCGCAAGGATTTGACACCATACTGGGCGAGCGGGGCATACGGCTTTCCGGTGGTCAAAAACAGCGCCTTGCCATTGCGCGCGCGATTTTATACAAGGCGCCTTTTTTACTTCTTGATGAAGCTACAAACGCTCTGGACGCGAAAAGCGAGTATCATGTCCAAAGCGCGCTCGACGAATCCTTTAAAAATTGTACCCGCCTTGTCATCGCCCATCGTCTTTCTACCGTTCTGAACGCTGATAAAATTTTAGTGCTGGATCAAGGAAAAATTGTCGAACAGGGTACGCATACAGAGCTTCTGGCCTTAGGTGGGCTCTATGCTCATTTGGCCGAGCATCAATTTGTCATGTCTCATCAGGAAGAAAATATAAAGAAATAGATGATTTCAGCATGATCCGCTTTAAGACGTACTTCCTGTATGGCACTATCTATATTATCCTGATATGATGAATTCCTGTTGATCATACAATACCTCGTACATACCATTCGGAAGCGACTGTCAGACCAAGGTTTTTCAGAAACTGTCGTTTGGGTTCGTCATGTACGCAACAGGCAACGAGAATTTGTGTACCCCCCTTGTCTTAAGCAAGCGCCTTCAGTTCAAAGATGAGCTGTCTGCCTGTGGATTTCCACATAGAAGGCGCTGCAAGATAGAAATCATCCATCATCAGGGTTAAGCCTCCGGGGTTATATACTTCTGGTGTTGGCATGACGCGCCCGATTATAAAGCCGATGATCTTCTCCTGTGATTTGGCAACAAGTAGAGTATAGTCATTTTTCTGCAATAATTCCTTGAGCCACCGCGCTTGGCTTTCTTCAGCCCCTTTCGCATACCTCCAGAATTGAGGCTTGGCTTGCTCATAAAGGCGACGCTTTTCGATTGAGAATAATACAGCGATAAGACCGTTTAAACGCAAAAAAACGCGCATGAAAGTTCTCTGCTGCGATGTCACAGGACAATACGACCACGGGATGAGGACGAAGATAAAAATTTAGTCATTTTAAATAAAAAATATTCTTGAGGAAACATGCATTATCTTTTAGTTCTTTCTGTATAATATATACGGCTCGTCTTCGTCGCTATGTATTGAAGCTTGATACCAGCCATACTTCTCATAAAAAGTAAAAGCTTTGGGATTGTCGATAGCAGCTTTTAGCGTCATGGGCCGCTCTGCGATTTGTAATAACTGCCTTCCAATGCCCTTGCCTTGATGCTTTGGATGAATGAACAAATTATGAATAAAGTTATCGGCAGTATAAATGGAAACAAATCCAACAACAACTCCACTGTCTTCAGCAACCCATACCTCATCATCTGCTGTAGATTTTTGATAATCACCAATCTGAAATGTTTCAGAAGATCGTGTTGTAAAAGTAGATTGACGTGTTAACTGAAACAATTTTTCCAACTCAAGTATATCCTTTTCAGTTGGCTTTCGAATATCTATCACGTGACGAACCTTCTTCATGTAATACCGTTTATGACCTTGAGGGCAATCATCCAACACGCCAAACACTTCATATCCGTGTTTGAGATAGAAGTCTTTTGCTTGAAAATCAAAAGTGTTTAGGTGGATAAGTTTGATATCAAGAGATTTAGCTTCTTGTTCCATAGCCTCTAGTAGAATATGGCCCAGACCTTGTTTTCTATGTTTTTCATCGACAAAAAGAACGCTTATATACAAGCATTCTCGCAAATAAAAACACCCTTTGATGCCGGCAATGATGTTATTAGATTCGTCTTTAATAACATAATTTTTCTCTGTCTCAACATTTCCAACAAATGCTAATTGCTCAGCATTAAAATGGAAGCTAAAGTCTTGAAAAGCCTACAAATACTGGGGTTTTGAGGCTCAATGACTCTAGGGGAAAAAGACCGGAGAAAAGTTTTCTATGAAAAACCTGGCGGAGGGAGTGGGATTCGAACCCACGGTGCACTTGCGCGCACAACGGTTTTCGAGACCGCCCCGTTCGACCGCTCCGGCATCCCTCCTTCGCCCCGACAATAATCGAAGGAAAAAAAACAGGCAAGAGATAAATCTAGGCCGTATATCCTTTAATTTTTATAACTTTTGACGCCTCATCGACTTAACCCGAAACATAATATGTCCGACGTTTAACGTTCTCGAATCCTGAAAAACGAAAGGTATATGAACTTTTCACAAAGAAAAGACCTACACGTTGCGTTTGTTCGGTGGTAAAAGAAACATAATGGTTTTAAAAACGGGGGACGTCTGCAAAAACGATGACAACCATACTCAAGCCCACTGCCCTGGTGAATGAAGATAAAAAAGAACCTCAAAAAACACGGCGCGATTTCCTCATTTTGGCAACCGGTGCCATGGGGGCAGTCGGGGCAGCGTCCTTCTTTTATCCTTTTATCAGGTCGATGAGTCCCGCCCATGACGTGCTGGCGGCCTCGACCATCGAAATCAATTTAACGCCCATCGCGGAAGGTCAGGCCATTACAGCGCTTTGGCGCGGCAAGCCCCTTTTTATTCGCCACCGGACAAAAAAAGAAATTCAGGAGGCCCAGGCCGCTCCCTTGACGAAGCTTATAGATCCCCAAGAAGATCAGGACAGGTTTAAAACCCATCCCCAGTGGCTGGTCGTGGTCGGAGTGTGTACACACCTGGGGTGCGTGCCTCTGGGGCAAAAGGCGACGGATAACCGGGGTGAATACGGCGGATGGCTTTGTCCCTGTCATGGATCGGAATATGATATTTCGGGACGCGTTCGCCGAGGGCCGGCGCCTCGAAATCTTGAGGTTCCCCCTTACACATTCCTTAATGACACCATCATTCGCGTTGGCTAGGAGAGGCAGATGAGCGAGAATCCCATAAACAAATCGACAACTTCCTTCAAGGGGCTGATGGGATGGATTGATCAAAGATTGCCGATTTTTTCCTTTTTAAATAAGGAATTGGGTGAATATCCAACGCCCCGCAACCTGAATTACCTGTGGAATTTTGGCTCGCTTGCCGGCATTACCCTTGTCATCATGATCGTGACAGGTATTTTTCTGGCGATGCACTATACGCCCCAGGTAGATATGGCTTTTGACAGCGTCGAGCGCATCATGCGTGAGGTGAATTATGGTTGGCTGATTCGCTACATCCATATGAACGGGGCCTCCATGTTTTTTATTGTCGTTTATATTCACATCTTCCAGGGTCTTTTTTATGGATCCTATAAATCTCCCCGTGAACTTTTATGGATCTTAGGAGTCGTTATCCTGCTTTTAATGATGGCCACCGCCTTTATGGGGTATGTTTTACCCTGGGGACAGATGAGTTATTGGGGCGCTACCGTCATCACAAACCTGTTCTCGGCGATCCCTTTTGTGGGAGATCATATCGTCACATGGCTGTGGGGCGGGTTTTCCGTTGATAATCCTACCCTTAACCGATTTTTTGCTTTGCACTATCTTTTCCCGTTCCTAATTATCGCGGTTGTGGGGTTGCATTTAATCGCCTTGCACAGTTTTGGGTCGAATAATCCGCTTGGCATCGAACGAACAAAGCCCGAAGAATCCGTCCCTTTCCATCCCTATTACACCGTGAAGGATTTATTTGGATTAGGCGTGTTTTTATTAATCTGGAGCGGCTTTGTCTTCTTTGCGCCAAATTTCTTTGGTGAGCCTGATAATTATATCCCTGCGAACCCGCTTGTCACACCGCCACATATCGTACCGGAATGGTATTTCCTTCCCTTTTACGCGATTTTACGTTCCGTACCTGACAAGCTCGGCGGCGTGACCTTAATGTTTGGCGCGATTTTCGTCCTTTTTGTTTTGCCTTGGCTTGACAGACACCCTGTGCGCAGTGGTCGATTTCGTCCTCTTTTTAAGATTTTTTACACGATTCTGGTCATTGTTTGCCTGACCCTGGGATGGGTAGGATCTCAGCAGCCCGAAGGATGGCCTTTGTTGATAGGGCGTATAGCGACTTTTTACTACTTTTTTCACTTCCTGGTTATTTTGCCGATACTTTCGAAGATCGAACGGCCCTTGCCGTTACCTCAGAGTCTCCTGGATTCTGGACGTTCTCTCCATAAAAATAAAACAAAAGGGAGAACGAATATCGCTGTTCTGATAGGCTTTTTAAGCTGCATGGGAACGGCAAGAGCGGAAGAAGAAGCGGCACCCCCTCATCATACATGGAGTTTTGAAAGTCCTTTGGGCACTTTTGACCGCGGAGACCTGCAGCGCGGCTTTCAGGTCTACACGCAAGTCTGCGCTGCCTGTCATGGACTTTATCACCTGAGGTATGAGCATTTAAAAGCTCTTGGCTATACAGACGCCCAAATTAAAGCGTTTGCGGCTCAATATGAGATGTCAGGATCATTGGACGATGAAGGAAACCCCACCAAAAGACCTGGCAAGCCCAGCGATTATTTCGTGAGACCCTTTCCTAATGAAAAAGCCGCGCGAGCCGCCAATAACGGCGCTTATCCGCCTGATCAATCATTGATTGTGAAAGCGCACAAAGATGGTGCTGATTATGTGCGAGCTTTACTTACAGGCTATCAAGATCCACCCTCAACGGTGAAAATGGCGACAGGAATGTACTATAACCAATATTTCCCCGGACATCAGATAGCCATGGCGCCTCCCCTGTCGAAAGGGCAAGTCCAGTATGCGGATGGGACGCCCGCCACCGTTGAACAAATGGCGCATGACGTGGCAACCTTCCTGGCATGGGCCGCGGAGCCGACAATGGAAGAGCGCAAGAGGATGGGAGTGAAAGTACTGACCTTTTTAGCGCTTTTTACCGTTATGATGTTTATCGTGATGAGACGAACATGGCGCAACCTTAAAGAATAAAAAATGGTTTGAATCTTATGCTTGAAACAGTCACAGGAGGAATTTTGATGTGCGCGGGCGGTGAGTCAACGTTGCTGTTTGATGCGTTGCCTGAGATCAATGTTCTTGTTCAGGGGATGCCGGCGGGCAAAATTCTCGATATGCTTCCCTATGTTAATCTCGTTCCCACAGGGATTTGTGCCATTTTAACAGCTGAAGCAGGAGGATTTCCCGTTCCCTGTATGCCCTCTCTGATTTCTCCATGGATGATCGGAGACCCTACAGTTCTGATAGACGGGCTGCCCGCTCTGGATAACCTGTCTTTTATCTTTTGTTCTCATGGCGGTCTGATCTCTATCATGTTCCCTAACAATGAAACCACGTGGCTTGCTCTCTGAGAACTTGTCTGAAGAAAGGTTCTGAATCCTGAATTTCATCTTGTTGGCGTTCCCTAATCAAGCTTCGTTTTGCGTTTTACTTACCAAATTCTAATGAAAATTAATCAAATTTTCAGGAATCCTTGATAATCTGAAAGAGCATGAGACTTCTTTCATCACTCAAGGTGAAGGGACGGCTGTAAGATCTGGTGGAGGATTATATGAGCCCTTTTTCTCTTCAAGTGAAAAATTACCGTCTCACCACGGCTGAAATTCTTTATCATCTGCCGGATTATCCTCGACTTTTGCAAAGTTACATATGGCAAGACTATGATTTATTGCCTGATTTTCCGATATTACACAGATTTATTCAATTTTGGGAAAAGAATCTGGAAGGAAAAATGCACTCTGTAGCGATTGCTCATGTGGAACTTGTTAAACCGGCTGAGATTCGTATGATCCAGTCATCTTTTACGATCCATTAGGCTTGGCAAACAAAATTCTTTTAATAGACCCTTTACATAACCAGATACAGTTAAGAAAGAGGTCTAACTGATAATTAATTGATAGATTGCCAAGGCATCAAAGAATTCTCATGGCAATCTATAGCTGATTGATTTTATATTTTTACATATTTATGAGGTGATGGTCAAGATTTTGCAAGAAGTTTGAGGCGGAGTATTTATCTTTTCTGATTCTGGCTTTCAAGTTTGCCCATTGCGGCTCAATCTTGTTGAGGTCAGGT
>JAEUKR010000043.1 GCA_016794245.1 Caedimonas sp.
TATTGAATGTTTCTTTGGTAAAATGAAACATTTCAGGAGAATCTTTTCAAGATTCGATAAAACGGCACAGTCCTTTATGGCTTTCCTTAATTTTGTAGCAACCCTTATATGGCTTAGGTAGAAATCTTCACAGAACCTAGACACTTGGTAGAATATAAGAAAGAATTCTAATCAAGGTCTTTTGAAAACTTTTCCAATCCTGCCATCACTTTTTCAATGACCTGGCTTTGAGCTTGGGCTATGTTTCGTGCCGCTTGACCCATTTGTTCGCATTGGGCTGGAGAAAGCAGCAGCTTTTCAACTTGAGCAGCTATACTTTCCTCTGTATTCGTCTGAATGGCTGCACCTGCTTTATGGAAGAGAGCGGTCACTTCTTTAGAGTTTGTCATAAAAGGGCCATGTAAAATCGCAGCGCCAAAATGAGCAGGCTCGATCATATTATGGCCTCCGATCGGCGTTAGAGATCCTCCTATAAATACAATCCGAGCCAACCGGTAAAACAGTCCCAACTCTCCTAATGTATCCGCTATGTACAACTCCGTCTTGCTTGAGAGAGGCTCATGCAAAGACCGTTGAGAGAGGCAAAAGTCCTTTTCAAATTTTGCTCTGATCTCTTTTCCGCGATGGGGATGGCGTGGAATCAGAATGGTTAAAAGATCAGGGAATTTTGGTTTAAGCAAAGTGTGGGCGGCGACAATGCTTTCTTCCTCTGGGTCATGGGTGCTGGCGGCTATCCACACGGGACGATCTTCGATGGCTTGCGTCAGGTTTTTGAGTTCACGCGCGTCATAGGACAAAGGATTGGCCGCGAACTTCAGATTTCCCACCTCCATAACCTTTTCGGCTCCCAAAAGACGCAAGCGCCGGGCATCTTCCGACGATTGGGCATAACATGCGTCGAAGCGTCGCATAAGCGGTTGAATCAGGCTTTTCGCCCACCGCCACTTTTGAAAAGATTTCTCTGATATCCGTCCATTGATCATCACCAGGGGTATTTTCCGTTCGGTTGTCTCCCAAATTAAATTGGGCCAGATTTCAGATTCAATCCAAAGAGCCAAAGAGGGACGCCAAACATCCAGAAACGCCCGTACCCAGGGCTGAATATCCAGAGGAATAAATTGGTGAAACGCGCGTAAAGGCAGTTTTTTCTCCAGCAGAGAAGCAGACGTCACGGTTCCGGTTGTGACCAGAACAAAGCAGGAAGGATAACGTTTTAAAAGGCGGTCAATCAGGGCAAGGACAGATAAGGACTCTCCGACACTGGCGGCATGGATCCAGATCAGGCGAGCGTTTTTGGGAATTGCTTGGGAAGTCCATCCCGCTTTTCCACGACGCTCTTCAAGCCGCTCGGCCACTTCTTTGCCTGCAAGAACGCGGCAAGAAAGATGATATTCGACAAAAGGAATCGCGATGGTGCGGGTCATCGCTCGATAAAGACGCAGCAACACTCTTTGTAGTCCTTCCTCTTCTTGTCTTGCTATTCGATTATCTCAGCGGCACATGTCCGCATAGGGCGTCCGCCCGGTCAGACACGTCTTGAAGACCTTTTTCCACCAATTGACGAACTTTTTCAAACTCTTCTTTTGATCGAGGCGGTTTGATGGGTTCTCCCACCACCATAGCGCCGCGGCCAAAGGGAAGGGCAAATACAAACCGATCCCAACTTTTCCATACTTTACGGCGGGAAGTGGAATAGGCGCAAGGAATGATATCCAGATTGGCAAGCCTCGCGATCTGTACGATTCCCTCACGGGCGATAAAGCGTGGTCCGCGCGGGCCATCGGGCGTGATGCCGACGCATTCTCCTTGTTTGAGGGCGGCGAGGATTTCTCGCAAAGCTTGTGTTCCTCCCCTGGAAGACGATCCGACAATCGTTTTAATCCCGAAATGGCTGATGGTTTTGGCGATCAATCGTCCGTCCCGATGAGCCGAAATTACCATGTGAAAAGGGGTCGAACTCTCCCAGAAATATGTTTGCATCAAGAGGCGATTATGCCAGAAACAGGCAATAAAGGGCTTTTGGTTCTTCCAATACCTTTCTAAAATTTCCCAATCATCCCTGGTCCAGAGATTTGTCTTGAACACCAGCCGCATATAATGCGCGATGCACCATGAGCCAAGGCTGATGATCCACGGTTGCTTGAGTAAATTCTTTAACCAGCGCATCAGTATCAATGTGCTTTTGAAGGGGAGGGGCTGAGCTGTGCCCGACAAAGTTGGGCATAGCGGGAATGGGTTTGGATCAACTCGACGTGTCGGCCTGAAGCGACGACCTGTCCTCGGTCAATCACAAAGATGATATCGGCATCCATGACGGTTGCCAGCCGATGGGCAATAATAACGGTTGTACGATTGTTCATCAGTGTCTTTAACGCGAGCTGCACTTTTTGTTCCGAGGCGCTGTCCAACGCTGACGTTGGCTCGTCCAGCAAGATAATCGGGGCGTTCTTTAAGAGGGCGCGGGCAATCGCGATCCGCTGCCGTTGTCCTCCTGACAGGCGCACTCCCTGTTCACCCACCAGCGTATCATAGCTTTGCGGCAAATCGACGATGAATTCGTGGGCTGCCGCTGATTGGGCTGCCTTCAAAATATCCTCCTCAAGCGCTTGAGGATTGCCGAAAGCGATATTCGTCCGAACGGATTCATTAAAAAGGATGACGTCCTGACTGACGAGCGCAATATTATCTCGCAATGAATGAAGGGTGACTTGGCGAATATCTGTTCCGTCAATGGTGATGGATCCTTGACACACATCGTAAAAGCGTGGAATCAGATTAAGAATGGTCGATTTTCCAGATCCGCTCGCCCCTACCAGGGCAATGGTTTTGCCAGCGGGAATGTGCAGGTTGATGCGCGTCAGCACTTCTTCGTGACCATACGAAAAGCTGATATTTTCAAAAGAAATCGTTCCTTTTTGAACCTTCAACGTTTTTGCGTGAGGAACGTCTTCAATCTCTGGCTTGAGGTCCAGAAATCGAAAGACCCGCATAACCGCGGCAAGCTGATCCTGAAGATTGGCATTCAGATTGGCAAGCCTTTTAAGAGGCTCATATGTCATGAGAAGAGCCGTGATGAAAGAAAAGAAGGCGCCGGGATTCTGTTTTCCCGCGATGACCTGGGATCCTCCATAAACGACGACAACGGCGATAGCGACGCCACCCAAAAACTCCATTACGGGATGAGAAGCTGAACGCACGCGGGATGCCTTGAGAGAGCGCTTGAAAATGTCTTCAATCGTCTTGTTTGCTTCCTGTATCTGATAGCCTTCCATACAGTAGGATTTGATCAGGCGAATTCCCTGAAAAGCCTGAGTCAAAAGAGAAGTGAATATGGCGGTTCGTTCCTGGATGTGGGTTGAAACCTTGCGCATCCGCTTTCCGATCCGTACCACGGGAAGAATAGCCACCGGCAGCACAAAAAACGAGATCGAAGCCAGAAACCAGTCTTGATAAAACATAAAAACCACAAAGGCTGACAACATAAAACCATCTTTGCCGATGTTGATTAACGTTCCGGTCACGGCACTGTTTAATTTGTTGATATCGTTCGTAAAACGTGAGACCAATTCTCCGGTCGAGGTGTGATGAAAAAAAGCCAGATCACAGGTAATCACATGGGCGAACATCTTCTTTTGAATGTCCGCGATGATACGCTGACCGACATAGGCAAGGGAAACGGACTCGCCATAGGTCGCCAGTCCCTTGATAAAGAAGACCAGAAAAATGGCAGCGGTTATCGGCATGAGCATGTCGGAACGTCGTGCCACAAAGATGTCATTGATGATAGGTTCAATCAGCTTGGCGGAAGCTACTGACATCAAGGCCACCAGACCCATGCAGATAAAGCCCCCGATCATGATACGGACATAAGGGCGTGCGAATTCGTCGACCAAACGCTTTACAAGTTTGTGCGTGTTTTGATCCTGAAAAAGTTTCAGCGCTGATTTGCGTGTCATCGTTTCATCATTTTTTTAGGTACTGAAATATATTACATAGATTGTCTTGGATATCTACCCTTCGTCTTTCAAATTTTGAGAGTATTGAATGTCAGGATTCATTCTGCAAGAGGTCTAATGTTTACGCTGCTCAAGACTCACCACGCGTTCGCCACCGCATATTTTGAAATCCTTTGGGGATCAATCACCGCTGGTATTGATTCGGTGACAGTTTAATTCTATTTTAACCATATAAGAAATAAGAATCGCAACAGTTTATACAGGGTTTGGCATGGCTATGGAAGTCGTCTTTTGGGGAGTGAGGGGCTCGATGGCCTGCTGTTCTTCTCAACACCGCAGATATGGCGGGCATACCAGTTGCATCAGCGTCAAGTGTGATGATCGCCTGATTATTCTTGACGCTGGAACGGGTTTGTATGATTTGGGCATCTGGATTCGAGAGGAAAAGATCAAACGGGCTGATCTGCTCTTGACGCACTTTCATTTTGATCACATCATCGGATTGCCGTTTTTCCCTTCCGTTTGGGATCCTGATTTCCATCTTACGATTCACGCTGTTTATCAAGATGACACACCGGAGCGCTTGCGGCTGGAAAACTTTTTAAGACAGTACCTTTTTGCAGCGCCTTTCTTTCCGGTTTCACTCGACATAACCCAGGCCCATATCAAATTGAAAGATCACGCGATGAGAGTGCCTTTTTCTCTATCGCCGGATATCCGTGTCAGATCACAAGCATTGAACCATCCTGGCGGAGCAACGGGTTATCGTATTAACTATCAGGGAAAGAGCGTCAGCTATATCACGGATACGGAACATGTCGCTGACCTTACGGATCCTCATGTTCTGGAACTGATGCAGCAAGCCGATCTGGTTATTTACGATGCCACGTATACGGAAGCCGAGTTTCCTGACAAAATCGGATGGGGACATTCAACGTGGCAGGAAGGCGTCAGACTTGCGAAAATCGCCGATGTAAAGAAACTCGTCCTTTTTCATCATGATCCCGGCCATACGGATGCTGTTTTGGATGTCATCGAACAACAAGCCCAGGCGGTATGGCCACGATGCCTCATCGCCAGGCAAGGCATGAAGATGACGTTGTAAGCTGTTGACCTTTTCGTCTTTCAGGCTGTGGAGGTATATTTCTTTTCCTTGCGTCATATCTGGGGATGCTGGAGATAAAGGAAGTCTATTTATAAAATCTTCCTTGCTTTATTTATAAAAATAGGTTACCAAGACCTAAAATTATTACGTCAGTCAGCGAGTTTCGCCCACTGGCGTTTTTGGCGTTGTAAAAAGGTGTAAAAGGCACAACCTTATGTTTTCAAATTTAGGCAATCGGCTGGGCGATATTTTTGATCGTTTGCGTAAGCGGGGCGCCCTTAATGAAGCGGATGTCGAGGCGGCGCTTCGCGAGGTGCGTGTGGCCTTGCTCGAGGCCGATGTGGCATTACCCGTGGTGCGGGACTTCATTGCTCAGGTCAAGGAAAACGCCGTTGGTCAAGAGGTTCTGAAAAGCATTACGCCTGGCCAGATGGTCGTCAAGATTGTTTACGATCAACTGGTCGCGACTTTGGGAGCGCAAGGGGTCGACCTTAATCTTTCCGCGACGCCTCCTGTGGCGATGATGATCGTGGGTCTTCAAGGTTCGGGAAAAACCACCTCAGCCGCCAAGATCGCCCGCCTTCTTTCAATAAAAAAACGTAAAAAAGTGCTGATGGCCTCTGTGGACGTTTACCGTCCTGCTGCACGCGAGCAATTGAGAATCTTGGGGCGCCAAGCCGGCGTGGAGACGCTCGCGATCGTTGAAAATGAAAAGCCGCTGGATATCGCCAGACGGGCTTCCGAGAAAGCCCGTCTGGAAGGGTATGATGTGTTGTTGATCGATACGGCGGGGCGTCTTCATGTCGATGATGACCTGATGAAGGAGCTGGTGGAATTACGCACCGTCCTGAACCCTGTTGAGACTCTTCTTGTTGCGGATGCCATGACGGGGCAGGATGCCGTGAACATTGCCAAAACCTTTCATGAGCGCGTTGCTTTGACAGGAATCGTGTTGACGCGCATTGATGGCGATGCGCGGGGCGGCGCTGCCTTATCGGTTCGTCATATTACTGGTTGTCCTATCAAATTTGTGGGCGTGGGCGAGCGGATCGAGCAAATAGAGGAATTCCATCCTGATCGCATCGCAAGCCGTATTCTTGACATGGGAGACGTGCTTAGCCTTGTTGAAAAAGCGGCTGAAACGATCAATCAGGAAGAAGCTGAAAAACTGGCCAAAAAGATGAGCAAAGGCCAATTCGATATGAATGATTTGGCCGATCAACTTCGTCAGATCTCCAGAATGGGAGGACTGGGGGGGTTGATGAGTATGCTGCCTGGCATTAACAAATTCAAAAATCAGATTCAACAAGCGGGGATTGATGAAAAAATGATCGCTCGTCAACTGGCGATGATTCATTCCATGACGCAGGTTGAACGCCGGAATCCCAGGATTTTGAATGGGTCACGGCGTAAAAGAATTGCAAAGGGATCAGGAACGACTGTGACCGATGTGAATCGTCTCCTTCATCAGTTTCAGGGTATGCAGGATATGATGAAACGCATGAATAAATTGGGGGAGAAAGGGTTAAAGCGCCAAGGACTGCGAGGTCTTTTGGGCAGGGGATGAATCCCGACGCCCGACGCCTCCAGATTTTGAAAGGCGAAAGGTAAAATTGTTTGAACAATCAGGAGTAAAAATATGTCTTTAAAAATTCGACTGGCACGACACGGAGCAAAAAAGCGCCCCTTCTATAGTATTGTCGTCGCGAATGTCCGAAGTCCGCGTGACGGGCGTTTTATTGAAAAGGTGGGTACCTATAATCCCATGGTGGCGGACGATCACCCTCAGCGTCTGGTTTTAAAAGAGGAACGTATTCGTTACTGGCTCAGCACAGGGGCGGAACCTACAGATCGTCTGGCGCGTTTTTTTGGGCATCGCGGTCTGGCGCCTATGCCAGTCGCCGCAAATAACCCCAAGAAGGGGCAACCCAGGAAAAAAACCCAAGAACGTTTGAAAGAACAGGCCGAGCGTGCCGCCGCCGAAGCAGCAGCAGCTGAAGCTGCGAAACAAGCTGCTGAAGAAACGGTACCTGCTGTGGAATAAATGGTGTGGTGTTTTCTCCCTTCCTTGTAGAGAGGAGGGGAAGTTTTTCTTTATTTTCTTTGAAAAGCTTTCAGAGAATAGCTCCTTCGTCTTTCAAGCTGCTGGGGCGTGAGGCGGCGGATGAAGCCTGATACCCCGCAGCGTGAAATACTTTGGGTATAGTTATGCGGCTTCAGCAATCGCCCAGAACTCGGCGGCATTAAGACTTGCACCGCCGACCAAAAGGCCATTCACGTGAGGAATTTTCAAAATTTCAGCGGCATTCCCGGCTTTCACCGATCCCCCGTACAACAGGGGCAGCACTGGTTTTTTCTTTGCCAACGCTTGATGAATTTCCTCAATTTGAGAGGCGGTGGGCACTTTTCCTGTCCCGATAGCCCAAACAGGTTCATAGGCGATGATGCATTTTCCTTCAGGGATCGCTTGTTGCGCTTGAGAGAGGACGACATCAACCGCTTTTCCCTGTTCTCTTTCTTGCAGGTTTTCACCTAGGCAAATGATGGGCGTAAGTCCCGCCGCAAGAGCTTTTTGCGCTTTTTGCAGGATGTGTTCGTCTGTTTCATTCCCTTGAGAGCGACGCTCAGAGTGTCCCACAATCACATACTGGCAAGACATGTCTTTAAGCATCGCGGCGCTTACTTGTCCAGTAAAAGCGCCGTTCTCATGTGCCGCGCAATCCTGCGCTCCCCATCTGAGGGACGAGTCCATTAACCGCAAGGCAACAACGCCCAAATAGGGATAAGGAGGGCATACGACAACGGTGACTTGAACCGGTTTGTTTTTTTGGAATGTAACAAGCTCAGCCGCCAGATTGCGCGCCGATGTCATTGTCCCGTTCATTTTCCAATTTCCAACGATCAGTTTATTCATGTTGTCGCCTCCGTTTGAATGCGTGGGAAAAGACCTTGAGGCGCAGGAAGCTTTGTCTCAGGCACAAGCTTGTGATGCGCCAAAGCGGCGATGGTTCGTTGATCTTGTGGTACGCTTAACTGGTCAAGAAGTTTTGCCGCTGCTTTTGGAATGATGGGACAAGAGAGAATCCCTAAATATCTTAACACTTCGGCCAAAACATACAGGACTGTATTCATCCGTCTTTGATCTGTTTTTTTTAACGTCCAAGGCTCCTGAGCATCAATATATCGATTGGCTTCTCCCACGACCGCCCATATCGTTTCGCACATTTTGGAAAGGGACTGTTCATCAGCACAGGTGCGAAGCTTGTCAATCATCTGATGCGCGACCTTGAAGAGCGCTTCGTCTTCCTCTGTGAAAGGATCGGGTTGCGGCACGGCAGCGCCGGCATTCTTTTGAATGAACGATAGAACGCGTTGCGCAAGATTGCCAAAATCGTTGGCTAAATCTGAATTAATGCGTCCGATCAAAGCGGCTTCCGAGAAGTCTCCGTCTTGACCGAAAGGAACTTCGCGCATCAGGAAATAGCGCACTTGATCTGATCCATACCGCGCTATAAGCTTGGCAGGGTCGATCGTATTCTTCAGAGATTTGGAGATTTTTTCTCCACAGTTCGTCCACCACCCATGGGCAAACACCCTTTTAGGAGGATTCAGACCCGCCGCCATTAAAAAGGCTGGCCAGTAGATGGCATGAAACCGAAGGATGTCCTTTCCCACCAGATGCAATGCATTTGCCCAAAACTGTTGAGACGGATGAGGTGATAGATGAGACGCGGCGGAAAAATCGTCAGGGTATCCAAGAGCGGTTATATAATTCGTCAGCGCGTCCAGCCAGACATACATAATATGGTTTTCAGCTCCTGGCACAGGAATGCCCCACGTGAAGGTCGAACGGGAAATGGAAAGGTCGTTCAATCCGCCTTCCACAAAGCGGATCACTTCATTACGGCGGGACGCCGGTCCGATAAAATCTGGATTATCCTTATAAAATTTTAATAAAGGCTCTTGCCAGGCTGAAAGTCGAAAGAAGTAGCTGGGTTCTTCAACCCATTCCACGCTTGCGCCTGAAGGCGCTTTGCCCTCGATCAATTCGTTTTCAGCGTAAAAGGCTTCATCCCGAACGGCATACCATCCCGCATAAACAGATTTGTAAATATATCCTCTCTCTTCAAGATGTCGCCACAATGCCTGCGCGGCATGGATATGCCGGCTTTCCGTCGTGCGGATGAAGATATCGGGAGAGGCGTCGAGAATAGGGTAGAGGTTCCTGAAATCCTGCGAGACCTTATCCACAAAATCCTGGGGGGTTACTCCTGCTTCTCTGGCCGCTTTTTCGACTTTCTGGCCATGCTCATCTGTTCCCGTCAGAAAAAAAACGTCATACCCGTCCAGACGTTTGAAACGGGCCAGCATATCGGCGGCAATCGTGGTATAGGCATGACCAATGTGAGGGATATCGTTCACATAATAAATAGGCGTCGTTATATAGTATTTTTGGTTGCTCACTTCACTCATCCCATCAACCCTCGGGTTATACACAAAAATGACTCGCAAAAACAATTCTCTCCTCTTGGGCAAATATTCATCATAGGTGCATAAGCACAAACAAGGGAGAAATTTGCCATGAAAGAATCACGCAATTTGCTTATTAAAAAGATAAAAGAACGCATTAATCAAGAATTAAATGATCGGGCAGGCCTGGAAAAAAAATATCGGTGGGAAATCAACGCTCGACCCAGTCAACGACTTCCCCAAGGAGAATGGCATACCTGGTTTGTTTTGGCAGGTCGAGGCTTTGGCAAAACCAGGACAGGAGCCGAGACCATTCGCCAGTGGGTTCATCAGGGACAGTATCGCCGCATCGCCCTTGTCGCCAATACGGAAAGCGATGCGCGAGACGTGATGGTTGAGGGAGAAAGCGGTTTGCTGGCCGTACACCCGGATCGCGAGCGTCCTCTCTTTGAGCCTTCCAAACGACAACTCAGATGGAAGAATGGAGCCGTTGCAACCATTTATAGCGCTGAAAATCATGAGAAACTGCGCGGACCCCAGTTTGATTGCGCCTGGGTGGATGAGTTGGCAAAATTTCGCATGGCTGAAAAAATCTGGGAGCAGCTTCATTTTTCCTTAAGGCTTGGTGTTTATCCAAAGACAATCGTCACCACGACGCCGCGCCCCCTTCCTCTTTTACGAAAGCTTCTTGCCGAGGAACATCAGGGAGTCGTGGTGACGCGAGGAAATACCTTTGAGAATGTTAATAACCTTTCCCCCGCATTTATTGCCTCGGTTAAAGGAAAATACGAAGGAACGAGAGTGGGGCTGCAAGAACTGTACGGCGAGATCCTTGACGCCAGAGAGGGCGCGCTCTGGACTTACGAAATCCTTGACCGTCAGCGCACTTCTGAAGTCCCAAGACTCGCGCGTATCATCGTTGCAATCGATCCCGCCGTTACGCATCATGAAAAAAGTGATGAAACGGGCATTATCGTTGCCGGTCTTTCTGATAAAAGCATCGCTTACGTTCTGGAAGATCTGAGCGGCAAGTATTCTCCAGCGGCGTGGGCAAGGATCGCTGTTGAAGCGTACCATCGCTGGAAGGCTGATCGTTTGGTTGCCGAAGTCAACAAGGGAGGAGACCTGGTTGAAAAAGTCATCCGATCGGTCGACGCAAGCATCAGTTATAAGGGCCTGCATGCAAGCCGAGGCAAGATGACGCGCGCTGAACCGGTTGCCGCGCTCTATGAGCAGGGAAAAGTATTTCATGTTCAGAAAGGACTTGAAATTCTTGAGACCCAACTATGTTCCTATTCGGCCATGACGGGACAGAAATCGCCTGATCGTCTGGATGCTCTCGTTTGGGCTTTAACGGAACTTGTGTTCAATCAGAAAACAATCCTTCAGCCCCGTATCTGGAAGATTTAAAAAACGCCTTGGTCTTGATGTTGCTAGGTGTTTAGTCCCACTGTGTGATGGGCTAATATATAGCCAAATACCATCGCAGGAGGAATTATGGGACAAAGCTTTGTCTTATGGCTTGAAACCAAACGCAAGGACATACATTTCGGGAGATTCTTTACGGCTCGCAGCCGGTTTCACATGCTTGGTCTGAGCGAAACGCCGTTTGAGTTCTTCCAGTAAATCGCGATCCGTACCGCCTTGAAACACCTTGGTCACGAACGTGCCGCCGGGCGCAAGGACATCCTTCGCAAAGCCAAAAGCGGCTTCCGCCAGAGCGACTGTCCTGAGATGATCCGTTTGAGTATGCCCAGTCGTAGAAGCCGCCATGTCACTCAAGACCACTTCCACAGGGCCTTTCAGTACAGATTTGAGATAAGCTTGCATTCCTGTCTCTAAAAAATCTCCCTGAACAAATAAGGCGCCCTCAACAGGGGGTATCTCAAGTAAATCAATGCCGATGACATGCCCGCCTCTAGAGTGCGGATCAACCCGTCGTACGGCAACTTGAGTCCATCCGCCCGGCGCTGCGCCCAAATCAACGACGCGTTTTCCTTTTTTAAGAAAGCCAAACTTATCGTCAAGCTGGATGAGCTTAAACGCCGCGCGAGAGCGCAGACCCTGAGCTTGAGCCTGCTGAACATAAGGATCGTTCAATTGACGCATAAGCCATCGCTGTGATCCTGTGGAAAGGCTGCGGGCATTCTTCAGGCGAACCCTCGTCGTACGCTGTCCCTTCAATACATCTTTTTTCATGGTTATATTCTGTTAAGCTGCGGCTTTCGGCGCTTCATAGGGTTCATAAACGAAGGAAGAGTTTTTGCCAAACGCGAGTTCTGCGATGATTCCTTCCCGGACACCACGATCTGCAACTTTCATCTCTCCAATCGGCCATATGTCACAAATGCCTTCGAGGATTGCAAGTCCGCCCAAAACCAGATCGCCACGCCCCACGCCTATGCAACGGTCAGAATTTCTCTCTTCTTCTGACATCATCTGAACAATTTTGATCACTTTGTGAATATCAGCATATTTCACTTTTTCTCCATCAATCCTTGAACGTTCATAACGTCTTAGTCCTTGGTGAAGAGCAACCACCGTTGTGGCTGTCCCCGAAGTTCCCAGGATTTGAACCTGATTATTTAAAATCTGTTCAGAGATGTTATTGCGCATTGTAAAATCTTCCAAAAAATGCCGTGTTCGTTCACGGATCAACCGATAGTCATGCGCTTGATGCGTATTATGATCTTCGGTCAGGGTAACCACGCCAAAAGGAAGCGAAACCCAATCTAATATATGGGGAGATTGACAGGGCGTCAGGCGTACCCACATGATTTCTGTACTCCCTCCGCCAATATCAAAAACGAGCGAATAAGGATAAGAGGGATCAAGAAGGTTTGCGCATCCTCTCAGGGCTAATTCCGCCTCTTGATCCTGGGGAATGACCTCAAGAGAAATCCCGGTATTCTTCTCAACATAGGTTAAAAACTCTTCTTTGTTTAAGGCACGCCTCACAGCGTCGGTAGCCACGGCGCGCATGGCGATTGGCGCGTGATGCTGGATCCTGTCTGCGCATTGCGTCAGCGCTTGGAACGTTCGTTGTATCGCTTCTTTGGAAAGAACATTTGATTGGGAAACACCTTGCCCCAGACGCACGAAGCGAGAAAATGTTTCAATCGTTTCCAGGCGATGACCGAGCCTTCTCGCCACAAGAAGACGACATGTATTGCTTCCTAAATCCACCGCGGCATAGGGACCATACTTCTTTACACTTGTATTGACTGTATCACGATCAGGAGAAGTCATATTTTTTCGTTGTTTATCAAGGTTGTTGCTTTCGTCCCTGGCGTTGCGGAATGGTTGAATGTCATAAGATGTCATATTCGTCGACCCTGTTATGAACGCTCCTTGTTCTCCCCTTGCTTGCTGGGACACATCTTGAAATCCGGAAATCATTTTTTAAACTAAAGCCTTTTTGACGCTGTTTATTGTTTACGCTTTTTTTCTTGAAATTTCAATTTAAAGTCCGTCAAGATCCAGGGGTGTCATTTAATCAATAATTTTAAAGCGATCCTGTTTAAGAATGACAAAAAATACTTAATGAATCCTGAAATAATGATAAAGATCATAGCTCATAATATTTTTACTTTTTGTCTTTTAGAATGTAAGAGCATTGCGGATGACGAATTTGCCCCTTTCTCCTTCCTTATGAACACCACGCGGGGGCTATGGCGCGTCTGCTGCTCTGGATCCTGAAATCCTTTGGGTATGATATACCCTTCGCCTTTCAAAATCTGGGAGTGTTGGACATCGGAATTCGTCCTGCTCACGTACTGATTGTACGCTCCGCGGGACTCACCGCTCGTCTGCCTACCCAGATTTCGAAATCCTTTGGGTATGACAGTAAAAAATATATAAAACAGGGATAAAAATTATGACACCGCTTTGGACACCCACTCTCCGTCAGATTGAATCCACAAATTTATGGCGTTTTTTAGAGACGGTAAACGCTCGATGTGGGACCCGTTTTACGTGTTATGACGAACTCTATGACTGGTCGATCCATAACATTCCCGACTTTTGGCGTACGTTTTGGGATTTTGCCGGTGTGATCTCTTCAAAACAGGGAGAAAGAGTTTTATCGGACACTCCTTTCATGGAAGGTAAGCATTTCTTTCCTGACGCGACGCTTAACTATGCGGAAAATCTTTTAAAAAACCGCCGGAGCATCGCCGCTCGCTCTCAGGACATCAGCCAACGAACAAGCCATGAATCCGAATCCCGCTCTCGCAAAGCGCCTGTGATGAACAGGGGCGAGGGGGAGAATCATGAGAGCCAATCTTCTGACTTCCTGAAAAGCAAAGGCGAAGAGTATGAGTATGCTCAGGCGATTGTTTTTTGGGGAGAGGATCAGGTAAAGCGCCATTTAGATTTTAACGAATTGACATCACAAGTTGCCGCTGTGCAATCCGCTTTAAAAGAATGGGGCGTGAGAAAAGGGGATTGTGTCGCGGGGTTCATGCCAAATATGCCTGAAACGATCGTGGCAATGCTTGCGGCAGTCAGCCTTGGCGCTATTTGGACGTCCTGCTCTCCTGATTTTGGATTGCCGGGAATTCTGGATCGATTCGGTCAAACCATGCCAAAAGTTTTATTTACTGCGGATGGTTATTATTATGCGGGGCGTTGGTATTCTTCTCTTGAGAAGAGTCGTGAGGCTAAAAAACATCTTCCCTCTGTTTTAAAATTAATAGTTGTTCCTTATAAAGGTAAAGACGACTCTCAGCAGGATCTGGAGCCAGGAGAGATTTCTTACATGGACATGATTCGCCAAAAGGATTTTGGCCGACCCGAATTCGTCCAGGTTCCTTTTAATCATCCTCTTTTTATCATGTATTCGTCAGGAACAACGGGCGTGCCCAAATGTATCGTTCATGGCCATGGAGGTACCCTCCTTCAGCATTTGAAAGAGCATCAGCTGCATTGCGACATTCATCCCGGTGATCGGGTCTTCTACTTCACAACCTGTGGCTGGATGATGTGGAATTGGCTTGCCTCGGCATTGGCATCGCAAGCAACCGTTATGTTATTTGATGGTTCTCCTTTTCATCCGCGGCCGGATTTCCTGTTTGAATACGCGCAGACAGAAAGGTTTACGCTCTTTGGAACCTCAGCCAGGTTTATTGAGAGCTTGCGCAAGCAAGAAATTGAACCAAAGAAAGTGTATGATTTAACTTCCTTGCGTCTTATCACGTCTACGGGATCGCCTCTTTCGCCGGAAGGATTTGACTATATTTATCGCTCCGTCGCATCCCATGTTTGCTTGTCTTCGATTTCAGGAGGAACGGATATTATTTCCTGCTTCGCTCTTGGAAATCCGATAGGTTCTGTGTGGCGCGGCGAGCTTCAGGCGCGGGGACTTGGACTCAAGGTCGAGGTTTTTAATGAAGAGGGTAGGTCCATCAAGGGGCAAAAGGGCGAGCTTGTGTGTACAGCGCCTTTTCCTTCGATGCCAATAGGATTCTGGAATGATCCCAAAGGTGAAAAATATCATGACGCTTATTTTTCACGTTTTCCCGATGTATGGTGCCACGGCGATTATGTGGAGTTAACGGAACATAATGGACTTGTCATTTATGGCAGGTCCGACTCCACTTTAAATCCGAACGGTGTGCGTATTGGCACTGCGGAAATCTATCGTCAGGTGGAACATGTTGAGGAAGTTCTGGAATGCATCGCCATCGGTCAGGAGTTTCAGGGGGATAGCCGTATCATTCTCTTTGTTCATTTAAAGGAAGGGATAGAGCTTGAGCCTTGGCTGATCGAGAAAATCAAGCATCAGATACGCGAGAACACAACGCCGCGCCATGTGCCTGCGCTGATTTTGCAAGTCAGAGATATCCCCCGGACACTCAATGGCAAGCTTGTGGAACGGGCGGTGACGGAAGTTGTTCATGGAAGGCCAGTCAAAAATAAGGAAGCGATCGCCAATCCGGAAGCGTTGGAATTCTATAGAGATTTAAAAGAACTTAGGTATTAACCAAGTCAGTTGTTTCGTCAGACCTGTTACCTGACCTGAATCTGGCGGGCGCTTTTATACCCCTCTCCTCTCAAACTGTGGGGAGGTTGGGCTTTGGGTATGAATCACAGGGATTCTGGCTGGGGCGGAAGGATTCGAACCCTCGGATGTCGGTACCAAAAACCGATGCCTTACCACTTGGCGACGCCCCAATAAGATATACCCTTCACCTTTCAAAATCCGGGGGCCGTTGGACAGTCGGGATTCCTCCTGCTCACGCATTTCACGTACGCTGCGCGGGATGCACCGCTCGTCCGCCACCCTGGATTTCGAAATCCTTCGAGTATAGAAATAATGGATCGTACCCTAGCAGAAAAAGCAGAAAATGCAACATGGTTTTAAGACTTGCGCCAAGGAATTTATAGGATTAGGGTGTTTTTGTATCGGATTTCTTTCTCAAGCTATATCTGATTATGGAAGATGTCCGCTCTCTCTTCAAAGTGGTCAGGGTATTTTTTTATTGACCAAACCGAGAAGATTTATAATATTCAGAACTTGAAAGTTTAGAAAAAGTGACAGACTGTCTTTGGGGGTGTTCTCTTCGGGATGGCTTGTGTTTCGTCTTTGATATGACGAATCAATAAACGTTAAGAAAGGTAATCGCTATGTCAAAAGCTCCAGATGTGCCAGCTGAACAAGAGTTTGCAAGTATTCGCGGAATTTTCTGGCCCATTCATAATTTTGAGCTTAAAAAGTTCCTTCCCATGGGATTGATGATGCTTTGCATCCTTTTCAACTATACGGTGCTGAGAGACACAAAAGATGCCCTGGTTGTTCTGGCCCCTGCGGGGGGAGCGGAAACAATCTCGTTTCTCAAGCTTTATGGCGTTACGCCTTCGGCTATTCTTTTCATGGTTATCTTTGTGAAATTGGCGAATGCTTTAAATCGAGAGAGTCTTTTTTACGCGATTGTTATTCCGTTTCTGGTATTTTTTGCTTGCTTTGCCTGGATTATTTATCCTAATCGTTATGCGCTGCATATTGGTCTTGAGACTATTCAGTCTTTGCAGGCCACTTATCCTAACTTCCATTATGTTTTCCCCGTTATTGGAAACTGGAGCTTTAGCCTGTTTTATATTCTGTCTGAGCTTTGGGGCAGCGTGGTTCTTTCGATGCTTTTCTGGCAGTTCGCAAACCATATTACGCGCGTCGCGGAAGCGAAAAGATTTTATGGTCTGTTTGGCATGATTGGCAACTTTGGATTGGCTCTCTCTGGAAGCTTGATTTATGTTTGTTCAAATTACGCCAATTCACTGGATGAAAGTATTGATACATGGGGCATTAATCTAAAAATTCAAATGACTATGGTTGTCATTTCGGGGATTATTACCATGAGTCTTTATTATTGGATGCACCGAAGTGTGCTGACGGATCCTCATTTTTTTGTTGCAGAAGAAAGCGGCGCGAAATCCAAAAAAAACAAGCCAAAACTTTCTTTGTCGGAAAGTATGAAATATCTTCTTCAGTCAAAATATTTAGGGTTGATCGCGCTTATCGTGCTCGCTTATGGTATTACCATCAACCTGGTTGAAGGTGTCTGGAAAGGGCAAATCAAGATTCGTTTCCCAAAAGAGAACGATTACCTTGCTTTCATGGGGCAATTCTCGTTTATGACGGGATGTGTCACAATCGTGATGATGATTGTGGGCAATAACATTCTTCGTCGTCTGAGCTGGAAAACGGCCGCTTCAATTACGCCGGTCATGATTTTAGTGACCAGCTTGATCTTTTTTGGGTTCATTATGTATTCGAACCAGATTGGCGATCCTTTTTCTCCATTCCTGGGGACAACGTTGGTGATGGGTGCCATCATGATTGGTCAGTCCCAGAATATTTTGTCAAAAATGACAAAGTATACCTTCTTCGATCCTACCAAGCAAATGGCCTATATTCCCCTTGATCCTGAGTTAAAAGTCAAAGGTCAGGCAGCGGTAGAGGTTATTGGAGGACGGGCTGGAAAATCTGGAGGCGCTTTTGTTCAGTCGACTTTGCTTGCAGCAATTGGCGGCAGTGTGACCTTGGCAAGCCTCGTGCACATTCTGGGTCCGATCGTGATTGTGGTGACAATTGCTTGGTTGGTCAGTGTATCTCGGCTAAGCAAAAGATTTGAAGACCTGACAAAAGGCAAATCAGCAGGGGCGTAAGTATGTGCATATATCCTTCGTCTTTCAAGTTATGGAGGACGTTGGATGGGTTGTGTTGTCGGGGGAAATTTTGCCCCCGATCACAGTCCTGCTTACGAAGCCTCTCACGGGTCCGGGTCCTTTGCGTCCCTGGTCACGTGTATGCTGCGTGAGAGGCTCTCACCGGTGTGACCTTCCTGTTCCTACCTCTCGAAATCTTTTCGGGATAGAGACAAAAAATCCAGCCTGATATTTGTATGATTTCAAACTTTGTGGCGTCTCTCAAACAAGGGAGCGTCATTCTTCGTCACGTTCCACAGGATTTCACAAGAGGGCTATTTTGCAAAAATTTTTTTCAGCCCCTGAGCCGTTTCCTTTATCTTTTGGGTCCAAAAAGGAAGCTTCATCACATCATCAATACGACGATTCAGAAAAGCGCGCGTTTCAGCAAAATCAGTAGAAGAATCTCTTAACCAGAAGAAGAATGTTGAGGTGTAAACGCCTGATAATAATAAGCGTTTTGAATAATAATTAAAGTCAGTCGCCTGGTCGCCCGCAGCATACCATATTTCGCTGACAGCGCTAAAAAGACTTTGAAAAGTCTGGGATGTTCTCAAAGGATGCGCCCGATAAAGAAGAACTTTGGGTAAAGCGATGCGATAAGGTTCGAGTACGTCAAGTCTTATCATCAGAGCGGTGGCAATTCGTTCTCACACACGCATGGAAGCCAGGTCAATCAGTTGCAATTTTTCAAGCATTTGACGGTCGATCATATGGATAAAATGTTGAAGAACCTTGTCGAGATCACCTTCAAAAGCGCGCCACGCATCTTGTTCCTGAAAGCCTGCCTGAACGACGGCGTGTTTAAGCGCGTCATGGGACCAACCGTAAGAGGAAACAAACCCCAACATGTGTTGAACAATATCGTCCCGGATTTCCGGGCTGTGAATTGATAATGACATAAACTTTTTCCTTTCTTTTGGTAAAGCATTCCCCTATAGTTAGGGAAATTTCAATGCATTATGTGCAGAATTTCTAAACTTTTGAAAGGAGAGTGAGGGAAAGTGCAAGTCTCGGTTCGCGAAAACAATATAGAGCAAGCTTTGCGGTCGTTAAAAAAGAAATTACAACGCGAAGGCATCTTTCGTGAAATGAAGCTGCGTCGTCATTTTGAGAAACCGTCTGAACGCAGGAAGCGTGAAAAATCGGAAGCTATTCGACGCCTTCGCAAAGTTCAGCGTAAGCGCGTGGAACGCGAAGGATTCTAAAGCATTTACTTTACAACTGATGAGTGAATAAAAAACAACGCTCTGATCGTATCCATGATTACCGACTTTAGACAGTAATCATGGATACTGTTTTTTCAGTAAAAATAGTGTATCCCTCTATAGCATTAAAGACGCCTTAACTTTTGACATTGTGCTCAAAGGTTAAGTTGAATTTTGGTGGCCGCAACAGGCAATGAAGGCAAGAAAGGTGACATCGAGCTTTTATAGCGGATGTCTAAATCTTTGAGTCTGCCAAAAAATATCTCAATTTTTCATTTAATTTCCCGTAAAAACTTCCATCCCTAAAAGACAGAGAGAAGGGAGACCGGGTTGGCGGCAACGTCGTCTTCTTCATGGACATTAATATCGAAGCCACAACAAGGTCAATAATCAAAAAGGGAATAAAAATTAGAAAGCCAGAATAGGACTCATGACAAAAGCTGTCGGAAAGGGGCTAAGGCTAATCAGTATCGTATGGACGGCGATTGCTGAATCCCGCGATAGCCGTCCTTAAAAAAGACATGAGTTTAGTTCTGCTCCAGGATGCGAGCGCGCTTGTTCCAGGTAAGAGCAAAGAAAAAAGCTCCAAAAATTGAGGCAATAATAAACGAATTGAAACCCCAGACCCATCCATAGAGATGGACAATTTTTCCAACACCAACCGCGGAAATGGCAGACCCCACATAGGCAAAGCTTCCTGTAAGTCCTGTCGCAACGCCTGCCGCGCGCTTTGAGGTCAGGTCAGCGCTTGCAATACCTGCCATCACCTGTGGACCATAGACCAGAAAACCGGCCAGCATGAGAACGATGGTATCCAGAAATTCATATCCTGCGGGAATCATCCAGACGGCCCCAATGGCCACTGCGCATCCCATCATGAACAAAGATCCGACAGGCCCGCGCCGTCCATCGAACATGTGGTCTGAAAGCCAGCCAGCCGTAATTCCTCCGACAAGCCCCGCGATTTCGAAAGCCGCAAGCTGTAATCCTGCAATCGCAAGACTGACCCCTTTAACTTCCTTGAGGAACATCGGCGCCCAGAAGAAGATCCCCATACGGGGGATATAAAGGCACATTTGGGCAAAACCAACGAACCACACATATTTATTGGCAACAACCATCCTGAGAACTTCGCGCATCGTGATGCGCTCTTCCTCACGGGGATCAATTTTTACAACATCCCCTTTATATTCCTCTACGGGAGGAAGCCCCAATTCTCTGGGCGTGTCGCGCAGGCGATTAAAAATAAAAACGGCAAGGAGTGACGCGATAGCGCCTGGTATCCAAAATACGGCGCGCCAGCCATATTGATTGTTCAGCAGATATCCCGCAAGCAGGAAAATCGCGGCGGCGCCAATCTGGTGGGAAGAGGCCCAGAAAGCCCATTTTGTGCCAAGCTCGCACGGTGAAAACCAGTGCGTAATCAAGCGTGCGCAGGGAGGCCACCCCATGGATTGAAACCACGCATTAATAATCCATAACCCTCCAAAAAACATCAGGCTTTCCCCATACGCCATGCCATAGCTGGTCAAAGCTGATCCTAAAAGTCCCAAAGCCATGAAATAGCGTGCGTCAGAACGATCGCTGACGTACCCGTTGATAAATTTGCCTACCCCGTAAGTGATTGACCACCAGGTACCAATCCACCCCAGGTCTACTTTTGTAAAACCGAATTCTTCCGAGAGACCAGGCATCGCCATGGAAAAATTTTGTCTGACCAGATAAAAAGCCGCATAACCGATGATAGAGGCGTACATGATTCGCAGACGCCAATAGCGAAAAGAATTTTTTTCAAGTGTTACAAGCTTTGTATATGTACTCAGCAGGTTTTCAGAGACTGTTCTTGCCACGGACATTACAGTTTAATCCTTTATCCATAAGATACGATTTCCAGATCGTATCGAAAGAATTTTAAAAAGGGAATACCTTTTATGGGGTCGATTCATCATAATCGATTGAGCCTGATTATCAAAAATCTTTTTTGTGTTGTCAAACACGGCAATATAAGATAATAAAAACGAAAAAATAAATTTTCATATACCTAAAAGATTTTGAAATCCTTTGGGTATAGCGCATGAGTCCTCAATGAAACCTGTTCATAATGTTTATCCTTGCGTGCGGATGCGTCGTAACCGTCGTCATGACTGGATTCGCGATCTGGTCGCCGAAACTTCTTTATCGGCAAAAGACTTTATTTGGTCCATTTTTGTTCGTGAAGATCCTGTTCCAGCAGAAATCAGGACTATGCCTGCGATTCGCCGGTATTCTGTTCATGAGTTGACTGAGGCGGTGGGGCAGGCGGTTGACCTGGGGCTGAGAGCGATTGCGCTTTTTCCTGTTATTGACAGCGAGAAACGAACGGATGATGCGCGGGAAGCCCTCAATCAGGATAATGTTTTGTATCAGGCTGTTGGACTTTTAAAAAAGAATTTTCCTCATGTGGGAATTATCACCGATCCGGCGTTAGATTCTTTTACAGATCATGGGCATGATGGCCTTTATATAAAAGATGACGTGGCGAATGATGAAAGCCTGGAAATTATTTGTCGGCACGCTCTTTTGCAAGCTCAGGCGGGCGCTGACATCGTCGCTCCCTCTGATATGATGGATGGTCGTGTGGGCGAGATCCGAAAACTTCTCGATCGACACGGATATCAGAATGTGGGGATTATGTCGTACGCCGCGAAATATGCCTCAAACTTTTATGGTCCTTTTCGTGAGGCGCTCGGCTCTGATCAATGTTTGGGCAAAGGTCATAAACGCACCTACCAAATGGACCCTGCAAATGTTTGTGAGGCGTTAAGAGAGGTTGCTCTTGATATTTCAGAAGGAGCAGATTCCGTGATGATCAAGCCTGGTCTTCCTTATCTGGACGTCATCCGGCAAGTCAAAGACCGTTTTCTCGTTCCTACGTTTGCTTTCCATGTCAGCGGGGAATATGCTATGCTGAAAGCTGCTGCGGACGCCGGCATGTTATCCTATGAAAAGACTTTGATTGAGGTCATGACATGTTTTAAACGGGCAGGGGCAGATGGCGTCATCACCTATAGCGCTGTGGATATCTTAAAACTTTTAAGCCATGGAGGAAATTGAGTCAGGTGTTGATTTTTTCTTCCCACGCAAAGTTTTTTTGGGTCGCTTCAATGTTGTTATTACAGGGGTGTATAGGATCCGCGATTGTTTTTGGTGATGTGGAAGAAAATAATTACGGCAACCTCGGCAGCGTCCCTGATCGTCCGGCACGAAATAATTTAAAGTCTTACCAGAAAGAAAATAAACGCTTGCAGCATGATCATTCGTCGGCGGAATCTGTAAATAAAAAAATACGCGCCGCCTATATACCCAAAGATCGTCAAAAAGACCAATAATCAGTTAGGTAAACTTTCCAGCTTTTATCCTTGCCGACCTATCATCTTTTGTTTTGTATCCGCAATCGCTTTGGCGGGGTTAAGACCTTTGGGGCAGGTTTTGGTACAGTTCATGATCGTATGGCATCGATAAAGACGATAGGGATCTTCCAGTTGATCAAGACGCTCGCCCGTGTATTCATCACGGCTGTCATTGATCCAGCGGGAAGCTTGCAAGAGAACGGCGGGGCCTGGATAACGATCTCCATTCCACCAATAGCTTGGACAGCTGGTCGAGCAACACATGCATAAGATGCACTCCCATAATCCGTCCAGTTTTGCTCGGTCTTCAGGGCTTTGAAGTCGTTCTCGATCCGGATACTCAGGCGAGGCGGCCTGAAGCCACGGTTCAATGGAGGCGTATTGGGCATAAGCGACGCTCAAGTCTGGCACCAGATCTTTGATGACGGGCATATGAGGTAAAGGATAGATACGAACATCGCCCTTGATCTCGTCAATGTGCTTCGTGCAGGCCAGCGTGTTGACCCCATCAATATTCATCGCGCAACTTCCGCAGACGCCTTCACGGCATGAGCGGCGAAAGGTGAGTGTCGTATCGATCTCGTTTTTAATTTTGATCAACCCGTCTAAGACCATAGGCCCACAAGCCATCAAATCAATTTCATAAATGTCCACCCGTGGGTTTTGATCGGGATGATCGGGATCCCAGCGATAGATTTTAAAGAGTTTAATGTTGCGGCTTCCTTTTTGAGAAACAGGATATGTCTTCCCTTTTACGACTTTTGAATTGTCAGGAAGTGTAAATTTAGCCATTTTTTTCTCCGCTTGAGCTTCTGTTGATCTCCGCTTGGGTTCCTCTTGAATCAACCTTGTTCAGTTTCCCCAGAATTTTATGGGCATGCTCTTAATTTATTAATATACCCTTGCTTTTGGAGGGATAACCTCTACATCGTCTGTCAGCGTACGCATATGTACAGGTCGATAGCTGATCCTTACTTTTCCGTCAGAGTCCAACCAAATTATTGTATGTTTAAGCCAATTCCTGTCATCTCGTTCTGGGTAATCCTCGCGTGCGTGTCCTCCTCGGCTTTCCTTGCGGTCGAGGGCGGAATGCAATGTTACGACCGATTGTTGCAGCAAATTTTCAAACTCCAGAGCTTCCATCAGATCTGAATTCCAGATCAGAGAGCGATCAGACAGGCCGATATCTTTTGAGGCTTCCACGATCTTGTTCATCTTTTCAATCCCTTGCGCCAGAATATCTTGACGGCGAAAAACCGAGCAATGAGCCTGCATGATTTTTTGCATGTGAATGCGAATTTCTCCTGTCTTCAGGCTGCCGCTTGAATGACGAAGGGCATCAAATCGATCAAGCGTTTTCTCTCCCGCACTTTGAGGGAGAGAGCGAGGAGGCGTATTGGGCTTGAGAGTTTCAGCCGCTCTCAAAGCAGCGGCACGACCAAAAACGACAAGATCCAGAAGCGAATTCGTCCCCAGACGATTGGCGCCGTGTACGGAAACGCAAGCGGCTTCGCCAATCGCCATGAGTCCTGGCGCCACGGCTTCAGCGTTTCCCTTCGTTGGATTTATCACCTCCGCATGAATATTGGTGGGAATCCCGCCCATGTTGTAATGGACGGTCGGCGCTACAGGGATGGGCTGTTTTGTGACGTCAACGCCGGCAAATATTTTTGCCGTTTCGGAAATACCGGGAAGGCGTTCGTGAAGAAGTTTGGGGGGTAAATGTTCAAGATGCAGATAAGCATGATCTTTTGCAGGGCCTGCGCCTCTGCCTTCATTGATTTCGATCTGAATCGCGCGCGAGACGACATCACGGGATGCCAGATCTTTGGCATGAGGGGCATAACGCTCCATAAAGCGTTCTCCTTCCCCGTTGGTGAGATATCCGCCCTCTCCGCGCGCGCCTTCGCTGATCAGACAGCCCGCTCCATAGATTCCGGTAGGATGAAATTGGATGAATTCCATGTCTTGCAAGGGAATCCCCGCACGAAGCGCCATGGCGTTTCCGTCTCCTGTCGATGTATGGGCGCCGGTACAGGTGAAGAATGTCCTTCCGTGGCCCCCTGTAGCCAACACCACAAGATGCGCGGAGAAACGGTGCAGCGTTCCATCTTCCAGGCTCCACGCGATGACGCCTCGGCATGTGCCTTCCTCATCCATGATCAGGTCGAGGGCAAAATACTCGATAAAAAAGCGCGTTTTATGTTTAAGGGATTGTTGATAAAGGGTGTGCAGAATGGCATGTCCTGTACGATCTGCGGCGGCGCAGGCGCGCTGAGCCATGCTTTTTCCCTGCGCAATCGTATGTCCGCCAAATTGACGTTGATAAATCTTTCCCTCCGGTGTCCGCGAAAACGGGACGCCAAAGTGTTCCAGTTCGATGACAGCCTGAATAGCGTTGCGGCACATATACTCGATGGCGTCCTGATCGCCTAGCCAGTCCGACCCTTTGACCGTATCATACATATGATAACGCCAATCGTCTCCGTCGCTCATATTGTTCAGGGCGGCGCTGATGCCGCCTTGCGCGGATACCGTATGGCTGCGGGTTGGAAAGACTTTAGTGAGGCAGGCTGTGCTTAATCCTGTCGCGCTCATGCCCAGAGCGGCGCGAAGCCCCGCGCCGCCAGCGCCAACGATCACAACGTCATAGGCGTGATCGATAATGTCATAGGCTTTTTTCATCATGATTTAAAATGAACTTCCCTTTCAAGTTGAAGCCTTTTCGAGATTTTCCTGAAACTTTTCCAAAATCTTTCAGACATGTTTAAATTGAATGATAAGCACTGACAAAACCCCCCAAACTCCTAAAACGAGAACGAGCGCTTTGACGCCCAGAATCAATATGATTTTGAGAGCATCACAGTGTACATAATCTTCAATCACGACCTGAAGACCCAATTGACCATGATACAGACTGGCGCCGATGAGCAGAATCATCAAAACGGTTTCACACGGGCATTGAAGATAGGCGATAAAAGCGGCGTAGTCAGGGCCTGCATGGGGCAAGACACACCAGATAAACCACAATCCCAATGGGAAGAGGGCTATCGCTGTGGTGCGCTGTGCCCACCAGTGGGCTGTGCCGTTTTTAGCGCTTCCCAGGCCACGGACAATCCCAAGCGGCGTTTTCATCGACTTTGCGTGAGAATGTGAATATGACATCTTAACCTCTTGTATCGCCATGACCTCTTTCTTATTTGATATTATTTATACCATAAGCCAGGTCAATAAAGTAAGGATGGCTGAACTTCCGATGACCGCCCACCCTGATTTGTAAACCGTTGCAAGGTCGAAGCCATACCCTGCGTCCCAGGCTAAATGCCGGATTCCGTTACAAAGGTGATAGAAAAAGCAATAACATAAGACGAAAAGATAAAACTTGCCTAGCCAGTGCTGAGAAAGACTGTAGAAAATCTCGTATGCGTCTTTTCCTCCTGCAATAGTCGCCAGCCAAATGACCAGGATAAAGGCGCCAGAGCACAAAACGATCCCCGTTATGCGATGGGAAATGGACAACACAGAAGTGATTTGGGGACGGTAAATTTGCAAATGAGGGGAAAGGGGACGTTGTATTTTGTTCATAAAAAACCTGTAAAAATTCCGTGTTTTTATTTTTTTAATCCTATAGTGGCGGAAGGATTAAAAAGGCGCAAGAATTTTGTGAACCTTCATAAGAAGGATGATCGAATACACTTCCATTTGTCATATTCTTCTAGATTTTATCTCATAGATATGTGGAAGTATATGCAGACTTGGAAAGGCAAGTGCTAAAAATTCTATCTTTCAAGCTTTCACTATAGTAAACTTCACCCATACTCTGAAGTGATGAAAAAAGTCCAACAAACAGTATCGAAAAGGAAAACAGGGATGAAAAACACTCTCGTCGTAACAGCGCTTTTGATGACGTTTATGGTTTGGTCGCATTCGAGTCAAGCTGAGTCCAATTACAAGGGCAAGCTGAATTGCAAGAATGTGGAAACCCTCATCAACAGTATTCCAGATGGACGGGTGCGTGCGCTTTGTGATGAGTCCACGCGCCTCTGCATGGCTCAGGCTGCCTTGTCGGTGTTGCCTGTCGGGAATTCGCTGCGTGCTGAACTGGAAGCGAAATTGACGTCTTATCTTGATATGCAATTTGGCATCTGTGAATCAGGCTTCCTATCCTTTGTGCCGTCATTCTATCATGATAATCTAGCGCGCTAGACTTGTTTTTCGACTTTGAAGTCAGGATAACATCGGGTACAGTAAGGAAAAAAATCAAGAAGGTTCTCGATGTTATCTTTATTCATGCGATTCCTGCACTTATTTCTTTTCTCCGTTTCCTTTATATTCATATCGTTTGCCTCTCCTGTGTGGGCCTATAAAGTGGTTGCTTCGATTCCTCCCGTTGCGAGCCTCGTACGTGCGATTGCAGGAGAGTACGGCTCTGTTGACATCCTTGTTGATCATTCGACATCTCCTCATATGTATGCCTTGAAACCCAGTGATTTGCGCAAGATAGGTGCGGCTGATATTCTCTTCTGGATTGGCCCCGCCTATGAAGCTTTTCTTGTGAAAGCGCTGGAAAACCACGCCCAGAAAAGTGTGGCCCTTATGAAAGCGCCACACTTGCGGCTTTATCCCTTGCGTTTTTCGGATGAGCACGATCACGCGGGATGTCACGATTGCGCGTCGATTTCTTCTTCGTTACCATCGCCTTCTTCTCTTTCGCTGGATGGTCATATATGGCTTGATCCTGACAATGGTATGCAAATGGCGCAAGAAATTGCTGCCCGTTTAACGATCCTCGATCCTGACCATCGGCAAGACTATGAGCGTCGCTTGCAAAAGTTGAAAGAACGTTTGGAATACGTGAAGATGGAAATTCAGGCCACCTTGCAGCCCTATGAAAATCAGGGTTTTCTGGTGTTCCATGACGGCTATCAGTATTTTGAAAAGGCCTTCCATCTGAAAGCAGGTCAGGCCATGACCCTGATTCCTGATGTCGCTCCCAGTGCAAAACGATTGTCTGCTCTTAAACGCCTTATTCAAAAGAGAAATGTTCAATGCCTTTTTGCCGAGTCGCAATTTCCGTCACGTCTGGTCAAAATGTTGTCTGAGGAGACCAAAATAAAAGTTGGTATGCTCGATCCTGTCGGAACCCCTGACCTTTCTTACGAAGATCTTTTGTTCTCGCTTATGAAGTCATTTTCAGCGTGCCTGAAAGAAAAATCATGATGCAGGCTTGGGATACCCCGCGTCTCGCCTTTGTCGCCGCTTCTTCCGAGCAGGCTCAGGAAGCGCGGCGTCTCATGGAACGTCTTTATCCTTGCGTGCCTTTGGAAGAGGCCGATGTGATCGTGGCGTTGGGAGGTGATGGTTTCTTGCTCCAGATACTGAAGTCAACAATGTCTCGACATATTCCCGTTTACGGTATGAATCTGGGCAGTGTTGGCTTTTTGATGAACCCATATCATACAAAAAATCTTTATAAACGTCTTGAAAATGCTGTGAGCGTCAAACTTCATCCTCTCAGCATGTCCGCGCTTACCCAACAGGGCAAGCATGAGACAGTCCTTGCCTTAAATGAAGTCTCTTTGTTACGTGAAACCCATCAGGCGGCAAAAATTCAGGTGATGGTGGATCATATCATACGTTTGCCGGAATTGATATGCGATGGAATTCTCTTGTCTACCCCTGCCGGCAGTACCGCTTATAATCTTTCGGCACACGGTCCTATTATTCCTTTAAGTTCTGACTTGTTGGCGCTTACGCCGATTTCTCCTTTTCGTCCCCGGCGGTGGCGCGGCGCTTTGCTGCCCTTCACGTCACAGGTAAAATTTAAGGTGTTGGAAACGGAAAAGCGTCCCGTCAGCGCCGTTGCGGATTCTATGGAGGTGCGGGATGTTGCGGAAGTCGAGATTTATTTAGAAAAGTCTATCGAACTCACCCTTCTCTTCGATTCCGGTCACGCCCTTGAGGAGCGTATCTTGCGGGAGCAATTTTCTGTTTAGAAGTCAATAGACTTCATTTCATCAGCAGATATGGCGCGTGGATTTTTAGGCAAAGGCACGCGCCCGATAGTAACCAGATCATTAAGAAATCAGGGAAAAACTTTCACGATCATGAATCCAGAAAGCTCCTGAGTTTCCGCGAACGGCTGGGATGCTTGAGTTTGCGTAACGCTTTGGCTTCGATCTGGCGAATGCGTTCACGGGTGACCGAAAACTGTTGCCCCACTTCTTCAAGGGTATGATCTGTATTCATCCCAATGCCGAAGCGCATTCGCAGAACCCTTTCTTCACGCGGCGTAAGACTTGCGAGAACTCGTGTCGTCGTCTCGCGCAAATTTGAATTCACCGCCGCATCCATAGGCAGGACAGCATTCTTGTCCTCGATAAAATCACCCAACGATCCGTCTTCTTCATCCCCGATCGGTGTTTCGAGACTGATAGGCTCTTTCGCGATTTTCATGACCTTGCGAACTTTATCCACGGGCATTGCCAGTTTTTCAGCCAGTTCCTCAGGCGTTGGCTCACGGCCAATTTCGTGCAGCATCTGGCGCGACGTTCGAATGAGTTTATTGATTGTCTCAATCATATGGACAGGAATACGAATAGTCCTTGCCTGATCCGCAATGGAACGGGTAATCGCCTGGCGAATCCACCATGTCGCATAGGTTGAAAACTTGTATCCCCGGCGATATTCAAATTTTTCTACCGCTTTCATAAGACCAATATTCCCTTCCTGAATCAAATCAAGAAATTGAAGTCCCCGGTTGGTGTATTTTTTGGCGATCGAGATCACAAGCCGCAAGTTGGCTTCGATCATTTCTTTTTTTGCCTTACGGGTTTGACGATCGCCGCGTTGGACATCGGCAACAATGCGGCGGAACTCGCTGATATTAAGTCCCGATTCAACTGAAATGTCAGCAATTTGAGCACGGATTTGTCGCACCTCGGCTTCATGGGAAGAAAGAAATTTTGCCCATCCTTTCTTGTCTAGTTTTGTAATTTGGGTAAACCAGTCAGGATCCAATTCATGTCCATAATATTGTTTAAGGAAGTCTTCACGTTTAATTCCAGCGTCCATCGCATGGCGCAGAACTTGTCCCTCAAGCGTTGTAAGCTTGCGGTTGAGGTGATAAAGATGTTCCACCAATTGATCAATACGTATGGAATTCAGGTGTATTTCACCCATGAGATCCACAAGCTGCATCTTTAGATCCCTATAGGTTTTATCGTCTTCTGCTGAAAGTTGCTTCCCTTCCTGGGCAAGCTCCAGACGCTTGATTTGAAGCGCGTGGAATTCATCATAAGTCATTGCAATTTTGTCGAATATCTCAAGAACTTGATATTTCACGGACAGTTCAAGAGCCGAGGCTGCCTCTGTATCTTTATCTTCCATACTGGTGGCATCGGCAGGGACAGGCTGATTTGACGATCCTTCTTCCTTTTCGTCATAGTCATCTTCAGCCGTATCTTGTTCTTCCTTTTGTTGTTGTTCGGCTTCTTCTGTTTCTTCTTCCTCTTCTTCTTCGATCTCTGAAGATTCTTCACTTGTCGTGGGGTCATCGAAGTCAATGATATCGCGTAACGTTAACTGGTTTTCACGTAAAGCATCGCGCCACGAGATAATCGCATGGATTGTCAGCGGACTTTCAAAGATGGCTTCGATCATTTTAAGCCGGCCTTCTTCAATGCGCTTGGCGATCGCAATTTCTCCTTCGCGAGAGAGAAGCTCTACACGTCCCATTTCGCGTAAGTACATACGTACCGGATCATCTGTGCGACCCGCATCAGCAGGAATTCCTTCATCAGTGTTTTCCGGATCTGGTTCCTTGATATCCGTGTTTTCTTCCGTCCCTGTAAGTTCCTGTGTTTCTTCTTCCATTTCATCGCTGTCGACGATCGTGATCCCCAGGTCCGATAAAGCGGCCATGGCATCTTCGATTTGTTCAGAGGATGTCTCTTCCTGGGGCAGAAGATCGTTTAACTGGTCATAGGTGACATACCCTTTATCTTTGCCGCGAGAAATCAGCTTTTTCATCGCGATTTTAAAATCTGCCTTGTAAGTTTCGGTTGTTTGTTCATCGTTTGTCATCTCAGGGGATTTTGCTGAATCTACGCTCACAATCTTGTCCTTTCAATCAGTTATGTATATCGCGCCTCATCATCGCTTGAAGAAGAGGGGAAAGAGAATGCTTAAACCGTTCATCTATATTTTTAGTGCGCTCGGTAATTTTTTTTAAATTTTGTAAATGGCTATAGACTTCAAGCCATCCTTGACGCACATATTCAATATCTGTTCCGGGACGTGCAAATGAAGCATGTCGATAAATGTCCTCACATAAAATATCATTTAATAATTCTGTAAAACCATCACTATACAAATAGTGATACAAAAGGCTAGCATCAAGAGTTGAATTTTCATTTATTTTTAAAATTATGTCATCGCGCAGGTGTCGCAAGCTTTCAAGGTTTATATCCAGCTCCAGGAAGTATTCATAATATTCTTCAATAAGTTGAGGGTAATTTAAAAGTCCTGCGAACAGGATTTTTTGTTGAATATAGACAGGATCGAAATTAGGCTTTACCTGGGCAGGAGAGATCATGTTGTTTTGAATCTTTTTCCCCGTTCCTCTTCGTTTGTGAGAATGAAAAAATTCAAACAGTCGATTTCTAAAAGTTTCTCGATAGGTATTGCGAAGTAGGGGATCCTTGATTTCCTGAACCAGGCTCATGAGTGTTTTCTCGAATTTGGCGCGATCTTCAGGGGTTTTTAAAGGGGTTGCCTTAAGTGTTTGATGCCATAAGAGATCTGCCAGGGGCGTTGGATTCTCAAAAATATCCTTCAGTCGGCTTAAAGAACCGCCTCGAATCAAACTGTCCGGATCCTCTCCTTCAGGCAAATGGACATATTGTAAAGAGTACCCCGCTTTCAGGATGGGTAAAACGCGTTCGGCTGTTCGCAAGGCTGCCTTTTGCCCCGGCGCGTCGCCATCAAAGCACAGAACAGGGGTGGGGGTCAAATTCCACAGAAGCGTCATTTGGTTCTCTGTCAAGGCGGTTCCCAAAGGAGCCACGGCGTATTCGATCCCTGCCTGATGAAGGGCGATGACATCCATGTATCCTTCGCACACGACAACGCGCTGGGCTTCTTGAGCAGGGCGGCGCGCCAGATGGTACCCATACAGAATGGATCCCTTGTGGAAAACATCCGTTTCGGGCGAATTAAGATACTTTGGGTCACCGCTCCCCAGAAGACGTCCTCCGAAGGCGATGATACGCCCTTGACGATCCCAGACAGGAAACATCAGGCGATGGCGAAAACGGTCATAAGTGTATGATTCTTCCTGATTTTTAGATAAAAGACCTGCCTCCAGCAAGCGTTGTTCCGAATGTCCTCGCGCCAGGAGGTATGTTTTGAGCGCATTGTTGTCCGGTGCAAATCCGAGTCGAAACCTTTCGCGGGTTTCAGGTTGAATGCAGCGCCGATCAAGATATTTCCGAGCCTCTTGTCCCTGGTTCGATCTCAGGACGGACTGAAAAAAACTTGCGGCTTCTTCAAGCGTATCATACACATCTTTGATCTTTTGGACTGTTTCTTTTGAGGTAAAAGAAGAGGGCGGGGGCGACATCCCCGCGAGTGGCGCCAGTTTCTCGACAGCTTCTGTAAACGTCATATTTTCTGAAAGCTGGATGAAAGTGATGGCATCCCCATGGGCGCCGCATCCAAAACAGTGATAGTTTCCTTGCGCGTCATTGACGGTGAAGGAGGGTGTTTTTTCGCTGTGAAAAGGACAAAGACCGGACATATAGCGTCCCTTGCGTTTCAGTCTGACGCGCGTGCCGATGATCGAGCTAAGTTGTAAGCGAGATTTTAGTTGATCTAAAAACTCGGAGGAGATGGCCATCCTGATATGTCTATCCTTTCAGCGGATTTCTTTCCTGCCTTGACGCTGATTTTGACTCTGGCGGACGAAAGAAGCGCTATCATCCTTTTTGGGGACGCTGGCTGAGCGCACCTGGGCTTGTATGGTCATGGGACCCGCTTTGTCGAACCTTAGTTCCAAAGTGACTTTATCGCCATCCTTGAGAGGATGGTTTAATTTCATAAGCATCAAGTGCATTCCTCCTGGTTTTAAAACGGTCGAGGATTCCGCAGGGATATCGATCGCTTCGACGTGGCTCATGCGGAAAAAGCCGCGAATTTTTTCGATTCGATGGAGTTCAACGCGTTCGCAAGCCGCTGTCTGGGCGCTCATCAATCTGTCAAGGGTGCTGCCTGTGTTGTCAATCACCATGTAAGCCGCGCTGTTCTCGACGCGGCTGGGTCGAACCCAAGCGTCTTTTATGGTGATCGTGTCATTTTTAGCGCTTGCGATGCTTTCAGCGCCAGCCATGAAAGAGCAGGCAATGATGAAAGAGCAAGGAATCATAAGAAGATCGCTGAATTTCTTTAAAAATATAGCTGCCATTATTTCGGTCCTTTTATACCCTTTGTCTTTACGAATCTGTTTTTTCAAATCACCTTACCTTATACAGTACTTATATGTAAGAGAAAATCATTCTTGGGTATCCTTCGTCTTTCAAAATTTGAAATCATTTGAGTAGATAAAGATCTTGGGAAGATTAAATTTTATCGTGGATTGTTGCAACTCTTTCCTTCATCTGGCAGAGTAAGCCTGAAGGTTATTTCCTCGTTTCTTCGCCAGTAAGGGGATAGCCGCCAGAATAACGATAAATCTTTTTTAGGGGGAAAACATGCAACTTATGATCTTCGTATTGTTATGCGCTTCCTTGGCATTACTGTATGGTGGTTATGCCGGAAGGCAAGTTTTTGCTTCGTCGATGGGAAATGCTCGCATGATTGAAATTGCCGAAGCCATTCAGGCGGGCGCAAAAGCTTACCTTAATCGGCAGTATCGAACAATTGGGATGGTTGGCGTTCTGGTCGCCGCTTTTCTCACCTGGGTTCTGGGTCGGCATGTGGGGACAGGATTCGTTTTGGGCGCGATTCTCTCAGGTCTTGCTGGCTATATCGGGATGAATGTTTCCGTGAGAGCGAACGTAAGAACTGCCGAAGCGGCGCGTTCGGGCATTCATAAGGCTTTGGATATCGCTTTTAAGGGAGGGGCTATCACTGGTATGTTGGTGGTTGGTCTTGGGTTGATCGGTGTGACCAGCTATTATATTTATCTTAGATATCTGGATGTTTCTCAAAGGTCTATGCTTGAAGGGCTGGTGGCCCTTGGCTTCGGCGCTTCTCTGATTTCTATTTTTGCGCGCCTGGGAGGAGGCATCTTCACCAAGGGCGCCGACGTGGGCGCGGATCTTGTCGGCAAGATCGAGGCGGGGATTCCTGAAGATGACCCTCGTAATCCTGCTGTCATTGCGGATAATGTGGGCGATAATGTCGGAGACTGTGCGGGAATGGCTGCGGATCTCTTTGAGACCTACGTCATCACGATCGTTGCGACGATGGTTCTTGCGGCGATCTTTGGCCAGCCAGAGGTTGTGGATACTCTTGTGATGTATCCTCTTTTAATTGGGGGCGTCTGTATCATTGGTTCTATTACAGGAACTTTTGCGGTCAAGCTCGGCAGTGATCAAAATATTATGAGAGCGCTCTACAAGGGGTTGGTGGTGTGCTCGATCATCTCAGCAGGATTGATCGTGGCCGCGACGTATCACCTTTTTGGTTTTCATCAGCCGATCGCGCTTGGTGGGCTTGGTGGAGCGACAGTCACTGGGTTAAAACTTCTTATATGCGCTCTGACAGGTTTGGCGGTGACGGGCCTGATTGTCTGGATCACCGAATATTATACATCTACCCGGTATCGTCCTGTCCAAAGTATCGCCTCAGCCTCTCAAACGGGACATGCTACCAATATCATTCAAGGCTTGGCTATCTCTATGGAAGCCTGCGCCTTGCCGGTGTTGATTATTTGTGCCGGAATTCTTGTTGCCCACATGAACGCGGGGCTTTATGGAATTGCGATTGCGGCAACGTCTATGCTCGCTCTGGCGGGAATAATCGTGGCGCTGGATGCCTATGGTCCGATCACCGATAACGCAGGGGGAATTGCCGAGATGTCTGAACTTCCCTCTGATGTTCGGATCGTAACCGATGCTCTGGATGCTGTTGGAAATACAACGAAAGCCGTGACAAAAGGATATGCCATTGGCTCGGCGGCGTTGGCGTCGCTTGTCTTGTTTGCCGCTTACACGGAAGATCTTCACTATTACTTTCCCGACCTTTCCATTCAATTCAGCCTGAGCGATCCGTTTGTCGTCGTAGGATTGTTTGTCGGTGGGTTGCTGCCTTATCTTTTTGGCGCCATGGGAATGATGGCGGTGGGGCGCGCCGGTGGAGAAGTCGTTGTTGAAGTACGGCGACAATTTCGCGAAATTAAAGGAATTATGGAAGGAAAGGCAAAACCGGATTATAGCAAAGCCGTCGATCTTTTGACGAAAACGGCCATTAAGGAAATGATTTTACCCTCTCTTTTGCCTGTCCTGGCGCCTGTGCTGTTGTGGTATTCGATTAAAGGGGTGGCTCATGAAGCGGCGGCTTTTACCGCTTTGGGTGCCATGTTGTTAGGAACCATCATCACCGGACTCTTTGTTGCAATTTCCATGACGTCAGGAGGAGGCGCATGGGATAATGCGAAAAAATATATTGAAGATGGCCATTTTGGCGGAAAAGGGTCGGAAGCTCATAGAGCTGCTGTCACTGGAGATACGGTCGGGGACCCTTATAAAGATACGGCAGGCCCTGCTATCAATCCAATGATTAAAATTATCAATATTGTTGCTTTGTTGTTATTGGCCATGTTAGCGCATGGCCATTAGGCTTTCTGTTATACCCTTCGCCTCTCAAAATCCGGGGCGGGGGGCGTTGGCCTTCTGGATTCATCCTGCTCACATCCTTCATGTATAGATAAGATATTATCTAACTATGCCCTAATCAATTGCTGCGGTTTCTCGTTCGCTTTTGCCTCAAAATCCCCACGCCATTTTTAGTCCATGCAAGAGGTCTTCACGTACTTCACGTACGCTGCGCGGAACTCACCGCTCGTCCGCGCCCCTCTATCTTGAAATCTTTTGGGTATATTGAGAGTCAAGAGGATTTTTGCGGAAAGGTCTCTTTGACCAGAAATGTAACAAAAGCTGCCATGACAAGAGCAATTGGAATGATTCCAAGGGCGAAGCGGAAGTCTTCGAGATTGTAGTCAGGGGCGCCCGCAAGAAAAGTTCCGCCGCGCTCGGACCAATTCATCTGTAATAATTTCCCCAGAAGAGGTTGCATCAGATTACCGCTAAACATGCAGATCATATTGTGCATCCCTGAAGCGGTTGCCGCGCGATCACGGGAATTAATATTCGCTACACCGGAAAATGCGAGAAATTGCCCCCCTGAGCAAGCGCCAGTTATCCCTAAAAGGAGACAACTCTGGAAGAAAGTGAGATTATTTTGATAGAAGGCGATCGTGATAAAAAAGGCTGTCAGAAGCGCGCTGATGATCAGCGCTTTTTTATGACTTTGAATCCAGGTGGAAAAAAATGGCCACAGAGGCGCTCCGATGGACATTCCCACATAAAAGGAAAAAACGCCTCCTGATGCTGTTGTGTAATCGACCTTGAATTGTTGTTCCATAAAGGGGGTCGCCCATAAGTCGGCAAAGCCGGAGAGAGGAACGTACATCAAAAAGCCGTAAAGGGCATAAATCCATGTCTGGGGATTTTTTAAAATCTCGATCATCGATAAGAGAACGTATGTAAGAGAAAAATAGTTTTTTTTCGTTCGCTCACCATGAGGGTCGTCATCACGAATCACTTTCCATGCGGCAATGCTCAAAATCGCACTGAATGCTGCCAGAATAAGCATACAGTTTCGCCACGAAGTCAGCGTAAGCAGCGCGCCTAAAGGACTGCTGCCGCTGATGGCGCCGAAAGTTCCTACCATGAGCGTAAGACCCACGAAGAGTCCCAGCCTTTCCGTTCCGAACCATGTCGATACGATTCGAACGGTGGTCAGAAAGCCAAAGGCTGAGCCAATGCCCATCAGAATCCTTCCTGTGGCGAGTACATAAATGTTGCTCCCCATTCCAAAGATAACGCACCCAAAAAAGCAGAGAAGGCAAGCGGCGACAAGAGGACGGCGGGGGCCAATGTTATCCAGCAAAAGACCTGCGGGAATCTGCATCAATGAATATCCCCAGTAATAAAACGAAACCATGACGCCAAGAGCGCAGGCCTGAACATCAAAAGCTGCCATCAGTTGATGCGTCATCACGTTTGGAGAAACCCGGATAAGAAATTGAAATCCATAGAAGGTTGCGGCGCATAACCACATCAAAAATCCCTGATAGGGTCGATTGAGTGTATTCATTGTTCCCGTAAGTCCATCTGTTGTGTTGGTTTCGTTATCGCCAGTGCGCTTAAAAACTTTCATACCTTCTTCGTCTTTCATCTGTGAGCGCCTTGAACATCCAGATTCATCTCGTTCATCTCATCCTTTTATGGACAACGCGCCACGTCGTCTGCCTCTCCCCGCATTCTGAAATTTTTTGGGGTATACCTGAAAGGCTCAAGGTTGCTTCTGCCAGTTTCATAGAATAGATGATCTGGCAAGCAACCTTAAAATAATCTTTTCGTTTAGAGCCTACTTTTTGCATTGATGCAACCCATATTTTTGTGCGCATGCAAAAATACAGTTGCCAAGGCACCTGTTCTAAAATATGAATAATCTCGATTTATATTGATAGAATAGTGCGAATGAAAGTTGTCCTTGTAGAATCGCCCTCGAAAGCGAAAACCATTAACAAATATTTAGGCTCTGACTATCGTGTCGTTGCCAGTTATGGTCATGTGCGCGATCTTCCTTCCAAAAATGGGTCAGTGGATCCTGACCAGGGCTTCCAGATGATTTGGGAAAGTGATGCCAAGGCGCAAAAGCATATCAATGAAATTATTAAGGCGCTTAAAGGCGCGGACGAGCTGTTTCTCGCCACCGACCCTGACCGTGAGGGAGAAGCTATTTCCTGGCATGTGAAAGAAGTGCTGGATCAACGTCAGACGCTCAACGCCGTTCATGTAAGGCGCGTGGTGTTCTATGAGGTAACCCGGCGTGCCGTCCTGGAGGCGATGGCTCATCCCCGCGACCTTAATCAGGAATTGATAGAGGCTTATCTTGCGCGGCGTACCTTGGACTATCTGGTGGGATTCACGCTTTCTCCTCTTTTATGGCGCAAGCTTCCGGGAAGCAGATCCGCGGGGCGCGTTCAGTCTGTCGCTCTTCGCCTGATCGCGGAACGAGAATCGGAAATTGAAGTTTTCAGGTCGCAAGAATATTGGACATTGAGCGCTGAATTCCATGGTCAGCCTCAGAAAGTTGTTTTGGGCAAGCTGACTCATTTAAATGGAAAAAAACTTGAGAAGTTTGATATCGCAACCCAAGCGCAGGCGAAGGCATCAAAAGAAGAAATCGAGAAACATTCCTATGCCGTTTTGACTGTCGAGAAAAAACAAGTCAAACGACATCCTTCTCCTCCTTTCACGACGTCCACTTTACAGCAGGAAGCATCGCGCAAGTTAGGCTATGGCGCCCGCAAAACCATGCAAGTTGCCCAGGGACTTTATGAAGGCATCGATGTCGGCGGAGAAACGGTTGGTTTGATTACTTACATGCGTACCGATAGCGTTAATATTTCGGCCGAAGCCCTTACGGCGACGCGCGAATGGATTGAGAAAAGTTTTGGAAATCCATATCTGCCCAATGCGCCGCGCGTGTACAAAAGTAAGGCGAAAAATGCGCAAGAAGCTCATGAGGGAATTCGCCCGACAGAAATCAGCCGCAGTCCTGAAACCGTCAAAAAGTTTCTTCAGGACGATCAATTTAAGCTTTATGAGTTAATTTGGAAGCGTATGGTTGCTTCGCAAATGGAAAGCGCACTGATTGATCAGGTGGGTGTGGATATTGCCAACCCTGCCCAAACTGTTATCTTGCGTGCGAATGGTTCAACCCTTGCCTTTGATGGGTTTTTAAAACTTTATGAGGAAGGACGTGATGACGAAACTTCTGAAGAGGATCGTCTGTTGCCTCCACTTGAGGCAGGGGAAGCCTTAAAGTTACATAACGTGATGCCGGATCAGCATTTTACGCAGCCGCCACCCCGCTATTCGGAAGCCAGCCTTGTGAAAAAACTTGAGGAACTGGGGATTGGCAGACCTTCCACTTACGCTTCTATTGTTTCTACGCTGATTGAGCGCAAATATGTTGTTTCTGAAAAAAAGCGGTTGATCCCGGAAGCGCTTGGACGGCTGGTTACCACTTTTTTGACAAGTTTTTTCAAAAAATATGTCGAATATGATTTTACAGCTCATTTGGAAGAGCAACTAGATGATATTTCAGAAGGAAAGCGACACTGGATTAAAGTGATGGAGGATTTCTGGCAAGCCTTTAATCATGCCGTTGTGCAGGCTAAGGATTTGAAAATTTCAGATGTGATTGATCGTCTCGATCATGAATTAGAGCGCTTTATTTTCCCTGCCGCTAAAGAAGGAGAAGATGTGCGAAAATGCACGCAATGCAAAGATGGCCACCTGGGCTTGAGGTTGGGAAAATGGGGAGCCTTTGTCGGATGCAGCCATTATCCCGACTGTACATATACGCGGCGTGTTCTTTCCCAGTCTTTCGGTGAAGAAGAAGCCGTTGAAACCAAAGAATTTTTTGAAGCAAAGACCTTGGGCATAGACCCTCAAACGAGAGCAACTGTTCTCTTGAAGAAGGGGCCGTATGGATTTTACCTTCAGTGGGATGGCGGCGACATATCTCGCACAGCTGATTCTTCTGATATGAATGATAAAGGTAAGGGTAAAACTAAAAACAAAACCGGGAAGAAAAAAGCTGTTCCTAAACCAAAGCGAATTTCTCTTCCTAGAGGGATTTCTGCGCAGGAGATCACCCTGGAGCAGGCATTATCTTTTGGCGCTTTGCCTCGGCTGGTTGGTCAGCATCCAGAAACAGGGAAGCCAATTACAGCTGCGATTGGACGGTTTGGCCCTTACGTTAAACACGAGGAACTCTTTAAATCAATTGGTAAGAACGATAATATTTTAGATATTACCTTGGAACGATCCTTGGAACTTCTCGCGCAAACATCAGAGAAGCGGCCACGAAAAGTCCCTTCAAAGAAAAATTCACAGAAAAAGAAGACTAACAATATGTCTAGTGACATCTAGTGCGGTTGAAAAGAACACTTGAAAAGTATATGACCCCAATTTTCAGATCAGAGGCGAAGTTCAGAAGTATCTTAGTTTAAAAACTAATTATGATGTCTGATTGATTCTTTGATAGCTCTTAAATTACTTTTTTACAACCTCTAAAACTTTATCAATAAAAACACTAATAAAATTAATATTTAGCCTTTGACCAAGGGTAATAATAAGAAATAGCTCCAGTATTCCAATTAAGATTGGCAAGCTCCAGTTCTGGCAATCCCTAAGAAACAAAATATTAAAAAGAATAATAAGGCATAAAGTCCATATTAAACGTTCTTCTCCCATTCTCTTTTTTAAGTCTTCTTCGTTCTCAGAAAGCTCTTGAATCTCTTTATCTTCTGAAGAACCAGTTTCCTTTAGAGATTTTTGGATAGGATTATCCATATTTTTCATTAAATTTCCTATACTCTTCTAAAATGTCTTTATTATGTATGATCTTACTAAACTTTGGAACATAATTCTTTGCCCATGCACCATCTTCATTGTGAGTTAAAGTAACAAGTTTCCAAGGTTCAATATCTATAAAATTAGTTGCTACATCTTTTAGAAAATTATCAATTTCTTTATCAGAAATTTCTTCTGTATCATAAAATCTGTTTTGTACAGGATCAGCGCCAAATATTTTTAGGTGATTGTAAACAGAGGGTAAAACGGGACCATGTCTCCAAGCTTGAAAATGCTCTGTAATAAGAGGATTTCCTGTTTTACCCATATAAATCATATGAGAGAAATATAGAATCTTTTGCAAGCTTAAATTACTCAGTTTCCAATTACTGATTTCGCATATTTTTTTTGCAGCTTGGAAAGAAGTAACAGACATCTAATAACACCCATAGTTTCATATAAATATAATGTCATGTCTATCAGTCCATCGTAATAAGTATAAATTTATTAGCGATATACCTAGCTTACATGAGCATAAAAAGAACTTTCAGGAGAATATTTGTTTTTCCTTCTGTTCAATTAAGTACCATAACCAGAGTCACAATTATAAACAATGCCCTATAAAAATGCTATCTATTTTTCAAATTGGGACACTATCCAACCTCGGAACTATTCGTATTACTTTTAATGAGTAAAGCCCCGAAATGTCGATCGACAATTTTAGTGACGCAGGCGTCTGACCATACATTAAGAGAAGTTTCAATCATATCGATAATACTGTAAAAGGGTAATATTAATCCCAAAAGCGTGAGGGGAATTCCCATGCTTGACAACAGGCTCGCGCTTAGAAAAAAGCACCCCATGGGCACCCCTGCATTGCCTATCGCGGCGATCGTTGCAATAACAATCCAGCTGATCATCGTCATAAAAGTGATTTCAACTCCATGAGCTTGCGATAAATAAATCACCGTGGAAAAAATAAATGCGGCGCATCCATTCATATTGATCGTTGTGCACAAAGGTAAAACAAACCGAGCAATTCCAGGGTTGACCTTTAATCCTTTTTCCGCACAATCAATCGTAACAGGTAATGTCCCCGCGGAGGACTTGGAAAAAAAGGCCAAAGACAGGGCTGGCATCATCCCTTTCATCGTTTGAAAAGGAGAGATATTATGTGCCTTTAACCATAAGGGCAGGATGACAAGACCCTGAACCAGGTTTGCGAGAATGATAATTCCTAAATATTCTCCGATGCCGCTTATATCCAATCCTTTACGCAATTGATTTACAGTCACAGCAATAAAGCTATATAAAGCGATGGGAATAAGAGTGATGACCCACCTTGTAAGCGTTATGAAGATGCTGTGTAATCCTTGAAAGAAACCGGAAACAATCTGTCGGTTTCGCTCATCAGGAATAAAACGTATGGCGGCGCCGATAATAAGGGCGACAATTAAAACGCTCATGACATTATGTTCGATAAAAGGTTCAAATATGTTTGAAGGAATCAATTGACTGATATGATGTAAATAACTTGTTTCCTTTATAGAGGGGATTGCCTCCGTGATATTTGTCATGTGAGGAACCGAGGGGTTGATCAATACATAGAGAATACAAGCAACGGTTGCCGCTATCACCGTTGTGCTCAGAGTATAGCATAATGTTTTTGCGCTCAGTTTTTTCATATTGCTGTTGATATGATAACTTGTGATTGTCACGATTATCGATAAACTAATCAATGGCAGACTCAGACATTTAAATATTTTAATGAAAGTATCGGAAATCCCTGAAGTCAAGTCGTTAAGCCACACAATATTAACTGTGCCGCTAGCGACCCCGAACAGGATTACTGTAGCGTAAAGAATAAAGACTTTCCCGGATTTGAGTTTTTTTAAAGAATGATGAATGCACATAAAAAGCTCCAGCTTATATCCTGTATTGTTTGCCATTCAGGATATGGGGGGGGGTGAATACAAAGTTCTTTATAAATTAACTATATATACCCAAAGGATTTCGACGTCCAGAGTGACAGACGAGCGATGAGCCCTGCGCAGCGTATAAGTATGTAAGCAGGCTGAATCCCGATCTTCAACACCTCCAGATTTTGAAAGGCGAAAAGTACATGAATGCGGCATCGGTCTCGCCAGCTCATCTACCATACCAATCAAATCCGTTATGCAGGTTTTTTAGCTCGACTCTCTTCTATAGGTTCGAGTGAAGTTTCAGGTGTCTCTTCATCTTGGTCAGTAGCCTCATTTTCAGCGTTCGTTTCATCTTGAGAGACTTTCGAAAGGTAAAGCTGACGATATTGTTTGTCAATCAAGTCTTTCGTGTTCTTAAATGCTTGCAGCTCTTTTCCTGTCAATTTGGCAGCGGGAAGCATTTTCACGCTGCCAGGATCAATCTGAACATTAAAGCGGATCAGTTCATAGTGAAGATGAGGGCCTGTAGAACTGCCCGTCGATCCCACATAGCCAATAATTTGTCCCTGTTTAACGGCTTTGCCTGCTCTCAAGCCTTTTGCAAAGCAGCTCAGGTGAGCATAAGCCGTCGAAAATTGATTATTATGTTTGATCCGAATGTAGTTTCCATAATTGGCATATGGACCTGCCTGCATCACCACGCCATCCCCGGAAGCCACAATGGGCGTCCCTGTTGGTGCGGCAAAGTCAATTCCTTTATGTGCTTTGGTGTAGCCCAAGATGGGGTGTCTGCGTTTGCCGAACCGTGAAGAAATGCGTGCTCCATCAATGGGTGTCCGCAAAAGGCCCTTTTTGACGCTTTCTCCCTGTTGATTATAAAAGCCACCGGTTCCATCTTTCAGCTTGAAGTGGTAAAGGTGCAGTTTTTTGCTTTTCAGGGTCAGCGTTGCGTAAAGAAGCTGTCGCGGTTCTTCCCTGATTCCATCTTCATCCGCGTGCATCTCGTAGAGAAGTCCATATTCATCGCCTGGATGGAAACTGCGCTGAAAGTCAACATCATAACTGAAAGCTTGAATCATCTGGTGAAGAATCTTGTTCGGCACACCGCCTTTACCAGCATCCACATAAAGACTATCGTTGATTTTACCCCGCGCTTCACGGGTTATTTTATTGAGTTTTATTTCATTCTTTTCTAAAGAAAATTTGCCTTTTTCATCCGATTTTATCCAGAATTCCTTATCAATGACAGGGCGAAAATAGAGAGATTCAATAAGCCGCTTGCTTGGATTTTTCTCATCTTTAACATAGGTGATGTATATTTTATGGTGAGGTTTAAGATCTTTGGGATTGAAATGCTTTTTTAAAAGGTCGACGATTTCAAAGGCTTCTTCTTTGCCAATCTGAGCATCAACCAGAATTGACATCAGTGTATCGCCTTTTTGAATTTCCAGCGTGATTTCATAAGGTCCTATGTCCTCATCCGCGATGACTTCGGATTCTGTTATTTCAGATTCTGAACTTAAAGAGTCTGATGCTGAACAGGATGCTTCGGGTGACGCAACCTCTGTTTCGGGAGAGGAAATGGGAATGTCAGCGTATGAGGGACGATGCTTGAGAAAATCGTAAACACTATAACCAAAAGCGATGAGTATGCAAAGAACTCCAACAATCAATCGAGCAACAGTGCGTTTCAACATACCTGGTTCAGCCAACTCTATTCCATTAGAGTGTATACATATACATATCCCGTCACACCGTCTATGATAAAATACGGATGCATGCCGTGGTGGGCTTTGTCGCTCTTTCACCATCTCATGCCTTGAAACCTTTTGCATAATACTCAAAGGATTTCAAAATCCGGGGTGACGGACGCGCGGTGAGTCCTGCGCCGCGTACGTAAGACTTGTTTCATCACTAGATATCGCGCCTGAGTTTTTAGTTTACAGCGCATTAAAAATATATAACTATCCAATATGGCAGAATCATCATCCATAATTAAAAAATAAAAAATGGACGCTCTTACATTCTCTCAGATGCTCTGTTCCCGATTATGTCATGATCTTATAACACCTATCGGGGCTGTCAGCAGCGGTTTTGAAATTCTCGAAGCGTGTGATGATGCAGAACGCGAAAATCTTATTGATTTGACGCGTCGAAGTGCGGAGACGGCCTCGCGGCGGCTCACCTTTTACCGCGCGGCTTTTGGGTATTCACTCGCTTCACAATATTCCAGTTTGACCTCAATCAAACAATTGATGGAAAGTTTTTTAAGGTCTGTCAAAATTCATTTTGAATGGCCTTCAGTTCATACAATGGATCAAAATAAGGAATTGGATAAAGATCTGGCATCCTGGGGTCGATTATTTATGAATATCGTCCTTTCGGGAGCAGAAGGAATGCCTTATGGCGGCGAAATCCAGATCATTGAAGATGATTCTGATTCTCAAAACCTTGATTTTAAAATCTGTTTTAAAGGTGATTTGGTGACGATCCGACCTGATGTCATGATGGCTTTCAAAGGACAGCTTCAACCGCACGCTTATACGCCGTATACGATTCAAGCTGTTTTAGTGAGGATGCTGGCCGAGCAATTGCGGGTCGATTTGCTTCCTGACCAAATCAGTAATCAGGAATTCCAGCTTCAGGCTATAGGATCTCTCTCATAACCCAATATGTATTCTTAATCCATCCTTTTGCCTCAAAATCCTCACGCCATATCTGGTTAGGAAAGAAGTTTGATCCATAGAGTTTCCGGGCGTTGGATTAGATCTCTCCCCGTAAGGAAACCTGGTGACCTGAATGCCGAACCAGGCGGCCGGCAAGTTCAAGCTCCAGCAATACGGTCATGACGACGGCATGAGAGAAATCGCATTCTCTTATCAATTCATCGACCTGAATCGGGGTGAAGCTTAAATTTTCCAGGATAACCTGCCGTGCGCGGTGGAGAGATCGATTAAATTCCTCTGGCGTAAGTTCGCTTAAAGAGTGGTCTTCTGTTTTTTGGGTTATATAGGATTGATTGAAAGGATTTTGAAGTCCTTGAACAATATCTTGTGCGGATTGAACCAGTGTTGCCCCTTGTCGAATCAGCTGATTAGTGCCATGACAGCGCGGATCAAGCGGAGATCCGGGAACGGCGAAAACGTCTCTTCCTTGCTCTAGTGCGAATCGCGCTGTAATCAGCGAGCCTGATTTTATAGCGGCTTCAACAATCACAACACCCACGCCAAAACCTGAGATCAACCGATTGCGGCGAGGGAAATAAGAGGCTTGGGGAACTGTCCCGAAAGGGGCTTCGGCGATGACAAGGCCTTTTTCTGCAATTTCTTCATAAAGATTTTTGTTTTCAGGGGGATAGATGTGATTGATCCCTCCCGCCAGGACGGCGATTGTGCCTGATGACATGCTTCCTTCGTGAGCGGCTGTATCAATCCCGCGTGCCATTCCGGAAACAACCGCGTATCCATATTCTCCAAGCCCACGGGCATAAGATTGGGCTAATTTTTTTCCGTTCAGGGATGCATTCCGCGCACCTACGATGCCCACCGCCTGCCTGGAAAAAAGATTGCTTTGGCCTTTGATGCTCAGAAGAGGGGGAGGATCATGAATGTTTTTAAGGATTTCAGGGTAGCGCGGGTCAATCAGGGAAATAAGTTCGGCCCCGAATTTGGTAAGCGCTTCCAATTCCTGCTCTGCTTCATGGACAGAACAGATGCGAAGAGCCTGGGAACGTCCCCCTCTGCGTGCCCATGTGGGCAAGGCGTCTAAAGCGGATTCAGCTGAGGAGTAGAGGGACATCAATTGCAAAAAACTGACAGGGCCTATATTTTCAGATCGGCTGAGACGAAGCCAGGAAATAAGAGTTTGATCAGATAGATCAGCAGAGGCAAGAGGCTTTTTAAGAAGAGAGATCAATATGGGACTCCGTACCTTGACAAAGGCGGCTAATGTTATCTTTGTGTTTGCAGATGATCAGACCACCAATAGCCAGAGACCAAATCATCAAGGGAAATCCTGAAAGAAGATAGGCATAAATCGGCAGTAAAAGGGTTGCGATCAAAGCGGCAAGGGCGGATTTTCGTGTCAACAAAACGGTTGCGACCCACAGCGCGGCCGCTGTCAGACCCACTTTGGGCGAAAGCACAAGCAGGGCTCCCGCGGTCGTGGCGACACCTTTTCCACCTTTGAAACGTAAAAAGACAGGATAAAGATGTCCCAGAATGGCGGCGGCGGCTATCATTAATTCATTTTCAAAATCAGGAACTTGAGGGGCCGAAGCGATCTCGCGATAGAGCAAGATGGCGCCTGATCCTTTGAGGGCGTCAAGCAGCAACGTTAACACGGCTAGGATTTTATGACCCGATCTCAGGACATTTGTAGCCCCTATGTTGCCTGAGCCAATTTTTCTAACGTCAATATCTGCTATGGTTCTTGTCAGAATCAAGCCAAAAGGAACGGATCCCAAAGCGTAAGAAAGCAAGATCATGAGATAGAGAGTCATAAACCATGATCCTTTTGCTGGCGGTGGGCTTCGTAAAAAGCAATGGCAGCCGCGTTTGAGACATTGAGAGTGCCAAAATCTTTCATTGTTGGCAATCGAATGGAAAAGTCACAGAGTTCGCGTGTAAGGCGCCGAATTCCTTTGCCTTCGCCGCCGAACACCAGATTGATGCGCCCTGTCAGATCGCTCTTGTCCAAAGTTTTTTCTCCTGTCTCGTCAAATCCCAGATTCCAGAACCCGGCGCGACGCAGCTGCTCAAGCGTGCGCGCAAGATTTGTCACGCGAATCAGCGGAATATGTTCAAGGGCGCCGGAAGCCGATTTGTAAAGTACGGGACTGGTTTCGGGGGAAGTGTGGCGATCTGGTAAAATCAAGGCTTGAATCCCAAATGCTGCGGCGGATCTCGCGATGGCTCCCAGATTGTGGGGATCGGTCACCTGATCCAGCGTGGCGATCGTGAGGGATGTGGCGTCATTTTGCACAATTTCTTCAAGAGACAGGGCGGCAAAGGGAGAAATTTGCATGGCGATGCCTTGATGGACAGCATTCCCGGGGAAAATTTTGTCAAAAGCGGCTTTGTCTGTTTTCCTTATGAGGAGCGAGCGTTTCTGTAAGCTTTGCCCAGCGGTTTGAAATGTCTCTTCGGAAAGATAGATCAGCTGATGGCAGGGGCGTTCGGGATTTTCAAGAGCGGCGCATACGGCGTGAAGGCCATAAATCCAGAAGGAGTCCGTTGAAGAAGGCAAAGATTTTTGTTTAAACTTTTTCATGACTCCATTGGTTAAGCGGAATGATGAGATTTTGCAAGTGCTGAATGATGCTTGGCAGTAAGACTTTAGTTTGTTTGAGCAAATCTTGAGCAAATATGGTTGACATTCACCCTGAAATACTGATAGATCCCGATTAGTTGGACTATACCTTTCGCGTTTCAAGATATAAAGGCGTTGGCCTTCGGGTTTCCTGTCTGTTCGCGTGCTCGTTATGCAGGTGGCATGGGATGGCCGGTCGTTCGCCTCCCTGGTATTTTGAAATACTTTAAGGTATATAGCTGTGTTGTGGTTTCCGCGGAGGGATGGCCGAGCGGTCAAAGGCAGCAGACTGTAAATCTGCCGACGTATGTCTACGTAGGTTCAAATCCTACTCCCTCCACCACTCTTTTTCGAGTAGAGTAAGCGGAACTTGATGAAAAGCATTTTTGGATTGGGCGGGTGTAGCTTAATGGTAAAGCCCCAGCCTTCCAAGCTGGCTACGAGGGTTCGATTCCCTTCACCCGCTCCAGAGATGGCTTTTGTCAGGTTAGAATGAAAGAAATTCTTGAGGGGAAATAAAAACGCATGTCGAAGGTTAAGTATGAGCGGAAGAAGCCGCATGTAAATATAGGGACGATTGGTCACGTTGACCATGGTAAGACGACGTTGACGGCAGCGATTACGAAGGTATTGTCAGAGGTTGGAGGGGCGACATTTACGGCGTATGACCAGATTGACAAGGCGCCTGAGGAGAAGGCGCGTGGGATTACGATATCGACGGCACACGTTGAATATGAGACGGAGGGTCGTCATTATGCGCACGTTGACTGTCCTGGACATGCGGATTATGTGAAGAACATGATTACGGGCGCTGCGCAGATGGAC
>JAEUKR010000054.1 GCA_016794245.1 Caedimonas sp.
ACCTCTTGCAGAACCAGATATGGCGTGGGGATTTTTAGGCAAAAGCGAACGAGAAACCGCAGCGTACATGAGGTACGTGAGGTGTGAAGCGAGCTTTTAACGCCAAAAGCATCCGCCAGATATAGGTTATGCAAGAGGTCTACTCTTTCTCGGTTGCTTTTGATCAGTACAAACGTATCTGGTTAAGAAAGAATTAACAGAATCCTTTCTTCCTATGGTTTGGAATCATACCCAAAGAATCTTAAATCGTTCAGGTTGACTCTAGCATTTGCTTCAGATTCAATAAGTCCAGCCATACAAATTTTTTTTGACCCGGTGAGCGCAATAGGTAAGCGGGATGAAAAATAGCCAGAGCCTTGACGGGTTGTTTTAAGCCGACACTTTGATAAATCTGCCATTTTCCCCGAAGCTTGACAATGCCTTCATTGGTTCGTAAAAGCGTTTTTGCGGCTGTCCCGCCGGCGAGAATCAAAAAATCAGGCGAAACAAGTTCAATATGACGCTCGATAAAAGGAAGACACAGGGCGGTTTCCTGAGGGGTAGGCTGTCGGTTCCCAGGAGGGCGCCAAGGGAGAATATTGCTGATATAAAGTTGAGTGCGGTCAAGTCCAATAGCGGCAAAAGCGCGATCTAACAGTTGACCGCTCATGCCAACGAAAGGAAGACCCTGACGATCTTCATCGGCGCCGGGCGCTTCGCCCACGACCATAATCCGTGCTTTGGGATTCCCGTCGGCAAACACAAGATTGGTTGCCGTTTTCTTCAAGGGGCATCCTTCAAACTTTTCAAGAGCTTCCCGCAACGCTGCCAATGTCTGGGCATTTTGTGCGAGATTTTGGGCATCCTGTACGGATTGATGTGTGGATGAAAGTTGAGATCCTTCTGTTGTCAGAACGCTTGCATCCTTTTTGATGGTACGCTGTTGTAAGGGCATGGGAAATCCTTTGGGTGTATATCCTTCATTTTTCAGGTTACAGGGTTGTTGACCCTCCTCGTTTGCCCCGCTGCTTTCGTCCTTCTGTTTCTGTGTATGCTCTATAAGAGGGTGCGTCCTACCCCTTGACTCCCTCTGTCCGTCTGCAACTTGAAATTCTTTGTCTATAAATGTTGTCTTATCAGTGGGATGAACGGCAACAACGGCGTCGATCCCAAGTTCATATTGAAATTTCAGGATATTTATAAGCTCTTGTCGAGAGAGCATCGTCATTTCCAAAAACGCGTTTCAAGTTCATCAATAATTTTGTCCACTGTCAGGTCAGCCGATTGATGATCACACTCAATCTGAATATCGGCTTCTGAATAAACAGGATAGTATTGATTGATCAGTTGCTCAAGTATTTCCTGCTTGTCACCTTTTTCCAATTGAGGACGATGAGACCGGTGCGCCACCCGCGGATAAATCGTTTCAAGAGACGCTCTAAGCCACACGGAATAGGATTTCTCTTTAATAACAGCGCGGGATTCAGGATTAATAAACGCTTCAACGCCTGTGGAAAGAATATGAGGACGTTCTGATGACAGCAAGCGTGTGATCACGCGACGTTCGGTATCTTTAAAAGCTTGCTCACCATACCATTCATAAATGTTGGCGACGGTCTGGCCGGCGGCGTTTTCAACTTCTTGATCCGAGTCACGGAATAGAACGCCCAATTCTTTTGCCAGTCTGCGACCAACACTTGTCTTGCCAACACCCATCATGCCGACAAGCGTAATTGTTTTTGGCAAAATAATAAGGCGTGCAGTACTCATCCCCTGAATTTAACCCTTCTGTTTCAGTTATCATCTTACCCTTCATGCATTCAGTGTTCTTACAGTTTGAAAGACGAAGGGTATAACGCAAAAGAATTTTAAAAAACAATAGACCCTACATTCTGTTATCGTATACTGCGAAACAAGATGCAAGAGGGAGAAATTTTGGTATGAGTTTATCGATGAAAATTTTATGGAGCGTCATGGGAATTATTCTTGGGATAGCGGTTGTCACCCTTTCGATGTGGGAAATCCCGGCACCGAGCGTCGAGATTAGAAAATCTGTTTCCACGGAGCAATTTTTTAAGCCCGAAGCGAAACAATCGCCCTCTCGTTCATGATTCACGATAGACTTTTTTCAGAACTTTGCTCTTCTCCTTCTGGAGGATTGCGCCGTTGCCTTGGGGCTTGAGCGCTCGTGAGGATGAAGGATTTTTCTTCCAGGGTTAGGCAAAGACTGCTTGCCATAATAATGGCTGCACCGACCCAGAGGCTGAAAGAATTCGGGATTTCAGCAAAAGCGATGAAGCCTATGGCGGCGGTGAAAATTAATCTTGCAAAGCCAAAGGGAGCCAGGAAGGTAACTTCCGCCGCTTTATAGGCGTGAGAAGTGGTGTAATGCGCACCGGCGCTCAAACCGCCTAAAAGAACGGCCCAGGCCCATTGTGTGGGGGTTGGCATAATCCAGCTGGTCAGCGCTGGAATCAGCGACAGAGGTGTCATAAACAAGAGCAAATAAAACGTCAGGTTTTCAGCGCTTTCTCCTCTTTCCCCCAAAGCGCGACTCAAAAGCTTTGCTGCCGCAAGCGCAATGGCGGAACCCAAAGGGAAAAGAGCCGCCCAGGAAAAAGCAGACATCTTTCCCATCAATGCTTTGTCAGGACGCGTGATGACAAAAGCCCCCAGAATTCCCAGGAAAATCCCGACATACCGATAAAAACCTATGTGCTCCTTCAGGTAAAGGCGCGCCCCGATAACGGTAAAAATAGGCCCTGTAAAGCTGAGGGCGACCGCTTCCGCCATTTGCATGTGTGAAAGAGCCATATACCATAACACAATGCCTGATACTGCCGTCAATACACGGTAGAAATGTAGAGAAGGTTGAACTATTTTAAGATTCTGTGTCCCCAAAGATAAAATGAACGGCAACATCATCATGAAGCCGATAGAATTTTGAAGAAAGGCGATTTGATAGGAGGAAAGACCAGGACCCGCTTCTGAAGTTTTGGAAAGAAGCTTGACGACACCATTATTCGCGGCAAAGAAAAAACAGGCGAGAAGTTTCCAAATCACCCCCTGCCAATGAAGAGCCATGGAAAATCTGGGAAGGGTCAATGTCATCTGAAGGGTTCCGTTCTCTACACAGGATGGACATTTTCTTCTTTGTATTTTAGAGTTACCCTTTACGCGCTTTAAAAGAAATTGTAAAGAAAATTCGTTGCCCATCAGGCATCTCTTCGTTTTTCAAGGCGTGGGGGACGTCGAGCAGGAAGATTTTTGCTCTGTTTAAGCTCTTGATGGATTCTGCGTGGGTTTTTTTCCTCGTCCGCCATTCTTGGTTTTGAGAGGCGAAGAATATAACGACAAAAGCACCCGACAGATATGCCTTAAGAAGGAAGTCTAATAAGTTTACAATACAATGCTTCACCGCTGGTTTAAAGGCATAAAATTCCTTTGTTCGTGACCAACATATCGCTGGCGAGGGCGACCAATTTTCTGAATCGGATCTTCGATCATTTCGCGCCATTGCGCAACCCATCCAATCGTTCGCGCCACGGCAAAAAGCACTGTAAACATACTGGTGGGGATTCCCATGGCCTTTAGGATAATGCCTGAATAAAAGTCTACGTTTGGAAAAAGTTTTTTCTCGATAAAATATGGATCATCCAAAGCGATTTTCTCAAGTTCCAGAGCAATCCCAAGCAAAGGCTCGTCTTTAATCCCTAATTCCTGAAGAACTTCGTGGCAGCTTTTGCGCAGAACCTGGGCGCGTGGATCATAGTTTTTGTAGACCCGATGACCGAATCCCATCAAACGGAAAGGATCATTTTTATCTTTTGCGCGCTTGATGAATTCAGGAATACGGCTTTTATCCCCAATCTCGGTGAGCATATTCAGGACGGCTTCGTTCGCGCCGCCATGAGCTGGCCCCCACAAAGAAGCAATGCCTGCGGCAATACATGCGAAGGGATTGGCACCGCTTGAGCTTGCGAGACGCACCGTGGAAGTGGACGCGTTTTGTTCATGATCCGCATGAAGCACAAGGATACGATTCATGGCTTTTGCCAGGACAGGATTGACTTGATACTCATAGCTGGGAACGGCGAACATCATGTGCAGAAAATTTTCAGCGTACTTCAGCTTATTGTGCGGATACATAAAGGGATGGCCAATCGAATACTTGTAGGCGATCGCCGCCATCGAAGGTATCTTTGCAATCAAACGGGTTGAGGCAAGCTCTCGCTGGTAAGGGTTGTGAAGGTCAAGGCTGTCATGATAGAAAGCCGAAAGAGCGCCGACCACCCCTACCATGATTGCCATAGGATGGGCGTCCCGGCGGAAACCCTTGTAGAAATTGATCAATTGCTCATGTAAAAGGGTGTGCAGGCTAATCTCATGATGATAGTCCTCAAACTGCTTTTGCGTGGGAAGTTCCTTGTGCAGCAACAAATACGCGACCTCAAGGAAGTCACAATGTTCTGCCAGGTCTTCGATTCTATATCCTCGATGCAGAAGAATACCATTCTCGCCATCAATGTAAGTAATTGCTGAATCACAACTGGCGGTTGAAGTAAAACCAGGGTCATAGGTAAAATAGCCCGTTTTGGCGTACAAATCTCGTATGTCGATTACTTTTGGACCCAGATTTCCAGTCAGGAGAGGAAGATGATAACTTTTTTGTTGTCCGTTTTCATCGAAGGTGAGCGTAACTTTCTCGGACGCGGGAGACTTTGTCCTCATTGCCTGCGCGCTGTCAGTTTTTGTCATGAGGACGTCCTCCTTGGTAAAATTATATTCCCCCTTCGTTTTTCAAGGGTTGAGAGTGTTGGACATGGGACTTTATCTTCGTCCATCTGTCTAAATCCTGAAATCCTTCAAGTATATATCAAGTATGTATTTTGAACTTGTTCTAAATAGACAGCGAACAATCTTATAAGTCTAGCACATCTTGTATTCTTTCCAAAGATTCTTCCTTCCCAAGCGCGATCATGACCTCGAAAATGCCTGGCGATATGCTTCGGCCTGTCAGGGCGGCTCTCAGAGGTTGCGCCAGTACGCCCATTTTAATGTCAAGGGATTCTGCCAGTGTTCGAAGCGTCGTTTCAAGTGTTGTTTCGTTCCAGATTGAAACGACTTTAAAAGTCTCAAGGGCTTTTTGCAGCAAGCTTTTTGCTTCGCTTGTCAGAAGACTTTTGGCTTTTTCATCAAAAGGAAGAGGACGGGGATGAATGAGAAAAAGGGCATTTGCCGCCAGCTCTTCCAGCGTGCGCGCCCTTTGTTTGAGCCCTGGCATAGCTTTCAGCAACCGTTCTTTCAGTGGCGCCGTCAGCTCAATAGGGCGCATCTTTTGAAAGAAGGGATCGAGCAGGTTGATTAAACGCTCGTCGTCGCTTTCACGAAGATAATGAGCGTTCACAAAGGTCAGTTTGGCCATATCAAAACGGGACGCCGCTCTGCCCACATCTTTAATGTCAAACCATTTAATAGCCTGAGCCTGTGAGATGATTTCGTCATCGCCATGTCCCCAGCCTAATCTTAAGAGGTAATTACGCAGGGCTTCCGGTAAAAAACCCATGTCGCGATAGGCTTCTACGCCCAAAGCCCCGTGACGCTTGGAAAGTTTGGCTCCATCCTGGCCATGAATAAGAGGAATGTGCGAAAAAAGAGGGGGGCGCCATCCCATCACTTCATAGATCTGGATTTGTCTGAAAGTATTGGTCAGATGATCGTCGCCGCGAATGATATGGGTGATATTCATATCGTGATCATCGACCACGACCGCCAACATATACGTGGGAGTTTGATCAGCCCGCAGCAATATCATGTCGTCCAGTTGCGCATTTTGCACGCGCACTTCGCCTTGCACAAGATCCTGGACAACCGTTTCTCCTTCCGTGGGAACTTTCAGGCGAATCACAGGACGCACATCCGGCGGCGCTTCGCGTGGGTCTCGATCGCGCCAACGTCCGTCATAGCGGGGCTGGCGGCCTTCGGCGCGCGCTTTTTCGCGCATAGCGTCCAGTTCCTGAGGCGTGCAAAAACAATAGTAAGCCTTTCCCTGGGCGACCAGCCTTTGAGCCGCTTCCTGATGACGTACGGCGCGGCTGAATTGAAAGATGATCTCGTCATCCCAAATTAGTCCAAGCCATTGAAGTCCCTCAATGATCGCTTGAATCGCTTCATTCGTTGAGCGCTCCCGGTCCGTATCTTCGATGCGCAGTAAAAATTTTCCGCCATGATGGCGTGCATAAAGCCAATTGAAAAGAGCCGTACGAGTACTGCCGATATGCAGAAAACCAGTGGGCGAGGGGGCAAAGCGCGTGACAACATTCATCATCTTGGGTTACTTTTCCAAAAAATACACATAGCGCTGGTTTTATCACGAAATGAAATGGATTTCATCCCCTGATCCCAAAAGAGCCATGCAATATTTTCAAGAGAGACTGATTGATGAGCAGCCTCGCTGGATTTTATGGCTTCCTGTGGCGGTGGGGACGGGAATCGTTGGCTACTTTCACCTTTCCTCAGAGCCGCCGATCTGGCTGGGGTTTGGCCTGTGTTGTGGGACGGGTTTTGTTTGGTTTTTGTGTCGACGACATTTAGGGGGCTATCTTGTTTTAAGTTTTTTCCTTGGCGTTTCCATAGGGTTTACAGCCGCTCAGCTAAGAACTTATGCGCTTTCCACGGTGATGTTGAGGTCTGCGTTGTCGGCTCGCGACATTGAAGGAACGATTTTGCAGATAGAGGAAATGCCGTCACGTCTGCGCTTGACGCTTGGTGACGTTCAGGTTATGGATGCCCGGTTTAGCGAACCTCTTTCCTCGGTTCGCTTGACGCTCCGTGGAAAATTTGCCAATGCTGCAACCAAATTAAAACCGGGAGACCGGATCCATCTGGATGCCGTATTGCTTCCGCCCAGTGAACCCGTGGCTCCCGGCGCGTATGACTTTCGTCGCAAAGCGTATTTTGCGGGCATTTCCGCCGTGGGATTCGCCACATCCTCCCCACGATTGTTGAAAGAAGGGGCGAAGTCTTTCAGGCTCAGGCTTGACCGCTTTCGTCATTCCGTCACGACTCTTCTTCGAAATGGAATTGGCGAAACGGAAGGGGCGATCGCCGCCAGTCTCGTGACGGGCGATCGGGCAGGGATCCCTGAGAATGTGCGTCAAGCCTTTGCGGATTCTGGACTGGCGCATATCCTTGCGATCTCAGGCTTGCATCTTTCGATTGCCGCCGGTTTGGCGTTTTTATTGATTCGAAGAGGGTTAAGTCTCTTTCCTTTCGTTGTGTTGCGCTATCCTGTGAAGAAATGGGCTGCGGGCGCAGCGCTGGTTTTTGCGTTCTGCTATCTTCTGGTGTCCGGGATGTCGATCCCCGCTCAACGCGCCTGTATCATGACAAGTATGGTTCTATTGGGGATTCTGGTCGATCGGACGGCGATTACCCTGCGCAATGTTGCCTTAACGGCGATCTTTATCCTGATGATCATGCCTGAATCTCTTATGTCGCCTAGTTTTCAAATGTCGTTTGCCGCTGTGATCGCCCTGGTTTCAGGCTATGAAGCGCTGCGTCAACCTCTTGCGGAATGGCAAGCGAAAAGTGAAAGTACATTCAAACGGTTATGCTTGTATCTTTTTGGCATTTTGGTTTCAACGATATTGGCAACCGCAGCGACGACGCCTTATGTTATTTATACGTTTAATCGCTTCACATTACATGCCATCCCCGCGAACCTTGTCTCGATCCCGCTGCTGTCGTTTGTAATCATGCCGCTTCTTGTTGTCTTCCTGATTTTAAGTCCTTTTGGACTGGAAGGGCTGGTCAATTATCTCCTGAAGGTAACAGTTGGGTGGATGATACATATTGCACTCGAAGTCAGTCGCTGGCCCGGGTCGGTGGTTTTTGTACGCGCGATGTCTCCTTTGGGGTTGGCTCTGTTTACCTTGGGGGCCTTGTGGCTGACTCTTTGGAAAACGCGGTGGCGATGGAGCGGCGTTGCAGGAATTGTGGCTTCGGTGTGTGTTATGACTCTCACCTCTCCGCCCGATCTATATGTGTTGGCGGAAAAAAAGCTGGTGGCGCTCAATGGGCGAGAGGGGGGAATTTGGGTCAATTCTCTTCGTTCCGGCCGATTTGCGCGCGAAAGCTGGATGAAAATGATGGCGACCAAAAAGTGTGATAAATTCAACAACCTTTTAAAAAAGAAAGCTCAGAAACTGCTTTCCGTGGCGGACAAGGGATATGTTTTTCACGCTGTCGCAGCGGATGTTTTTTTACAGGAAGACAGCGAATCGTTTGATCATCACTCAATTCATGATGATTGGTTGTGTCGTCTTGTTCATCAAACGACGGGACAAACCCTTGAAGCCGATCGACTGATGGAAAAGGGGGGGCATCTTGTCTGGATAACTCCCCAGGGATTTGACATTCAAACAGTGGCTGATGAGGTGGGTAACCGTCCCTGGTGCCTACGATGGATCCCGTAACAGGCGCTGGATGGCTTTGTTATTATATTCCACGGGGAAGATCCTGCGAAGCGAAGTGACATACTCAGCGAGTAAATCATTGAAAAGCTCTCGTTGCAGTTGCTCTTTAAAAGCTTTGACTCTATCCTCTGTCCCCCTGATTTCCACAGGTTCAATCCTGACGACATTTCCCACAATGAAATCACGTTGATTCTGATCGTTCAGATAAGAAACGGCTTTTGCGCCGCCCACACGCGCATGATAGAGAGCCTCGATAAAATTGTCGGGCAGGTAGAGCGCAATGGGCGCCAAAGCACCTTTTCGACTGACGCGAATTTGCGAAGCGCGCAAACCCTTTTGTTGCGCAACCATCGCGAAGAGTCCGCCGCGGTTCACCTGATTTTCGATATCTAAAGCTATTTCTTTTGCTTTTTCGCTCTTTAAATCCTGAATGAGCAGATTTTTCGCTTTCTCACGGCTTTCTTCAAATGTCAGGGGATGAGCGGGATAAATTTTGTCAACACGCGCCAGGAAAAATGTTCCCTCGCCTGCTTCGATGACTTTAGTCGAATCTCCTTCTTTTTCATGGAAGGCCTCGTTGATGATACGTGCCTCCAAAGGATTATCAAGAGAGGGGACGTCAAGTTCTTTTGACCCGTTTCCTGGATCATAAACGCCATCTTTTCCAATACGAGAGAAAGTTTTCACCTGAAGTCCGTATGTTTTCGCCACTTCTTCTAGGGTTGCGCCCCCAGCCATGGCATCATCAATCTTGTTGGAGAGTTCAAAGAGACTTTCTCCTGCCGCTTGCTTTTCAAGATCGGCTTTAAGGTCATTTTTGACTTGATCGAAAGTCTTGTCTTTAAATTCGTCCCCACGCATTCGATACGCTTGCCGAAGCTGGTCTTCCGTTATGTCAATCTTTTGTTTCATCAGTGCAGGTGTCAGAAGAATGGCGGAAACGTCACGATATTCTTGCGCCACAAATTTGGCAGGATTTTTTTTAAAATAGTCGAGAATCTCGGCTTCGGAAGGCTCTTTGTCCAGCGTCAGATGCGCGCTTTCAATAGAGGCGACATTCAAAAGCCGACGCTGGTTTTCATAACTGTAAAGGCGTAATGTTAAGGATTGGGGCGCTGTAACGCTGCCAAACAACGTTTGCACAAGGTCTCGCATCAATAAATCTTGTCGCAGCGTTTCAATAAAAGTCTTTTCTTGCATGCCGCTATTTTGCAGGAAAGCGTTAAATTTCTCGCGGTCAAAGGAGTCATCTGCTTTTTTAAAGTTCTGGTCCTGCATAATGGCGTGTCGTACTTTGTCATCGGTGACAACAAGACCCATGCGGCTGGCTTCTCGTTGAAGCAACAAATTAGTTACCAGATTTTCGAGAACATAAGGATAGATCTTTTTCTGCTGTTCCGGGGGAACGGCGCCTTTTGTGATCTGTTGAAGATGCGAAAGCTCTTGTGACAGGACTTGGGCGAATTGATGAACATTGATCTTTGTCCCCCCCACTGAGGCAAGGTTGCTCACGCCGCCGCGTGTTCCCGTTAAAACATCCTGGCCATACCATAAAACCCCGAACGTTATGGCCAGAATGAAAAGAAACGCGCGAAACCACCAGCTTTCCGAGTGTTTACGAATAGATTCAATCAACATTAACTATAGCCCTCACATTTTTCTTCTTCTCATGGCATTACAGAGTCTCAGTCTTGGAGGCAACCAACCCTTTGCCTTTCAAAATCCGGGAACTTGACCTTCGGGATTCGTCCTGCTCGCATCATATCTTTGTACATACGCCGCGAGGGGCTCAACGCGCATCTGCGACCCCACATATTGAAATTCTTTGGATGTAGATTATCCGCATAGTCTTTATCTTTCAAGAAGGAAAGGAGTTTATTCTTTCTTGGAACAATTTCCCATGGCGCACGCAAAAGCATGATAAATGGATGGAAGTTTATAAAGTTTGGAATTTTTGCTCTCGTTATTCAAGTGGACAAGAAAGTCGGGAACGTTAATCGGGGCAATGTCTCTGGCATTTTCTCCGCTCATGATACGATGAGCAAGCTTTGCTGTGGTTTCTCCTTGACCTAAAGGAGAGGTCGTGAGAGCGATTTCTCCTCCATCTCTGACAAATGAGTCTATGGATCCAATCATGGGGAGAGGCGTATTTTTGCGTGTCCAATCCATAAGTTCTTCAGGGTTTTTCAAGGCCGTCTGGGTATCGTCCGTATAAATTTTTCTGTAATTGGCAATGATGAGAATGTCCGCTTTGTGGGTAAGGGAAGAGACGGTATTTTTCCAGTCCTCGAAAGTGCTGACGGTGATGAGATCAATAAGGTTGTAAGGCGCCCAATTTGTGGCAGCAAATGTTTGTTTAAGAACTTTTGATACATCTGAGTTGTCTCCCAGGACAATGATTTTTATTTTGTCCGGTGGATTTTTCCCGGAAACAAGCAAAGGAACAAGTTCTTTGAAAGCTTCTAGGGGAAGGCGTTCAAAGACGCCGGTGACATTACGGGCTTCGTCATATCCATAGTCTTGGGAAGAGCCGTTCAATCCGCAAAAAATGATATTTTTGCCAGGAACGTTTACATAATTGCGTCCAATCAGTTCTTGCGCGTCGCGCTCGCACAGCACAAGAAGATCGGGATTTAAACGATCAATGGTTTGTCGTGCGAGAACGCCCGCTTTCAATTTATAGATTTCGCTCGAATTTGATCTGGCGTTAAGATATTGATAAAAAACAGTCGCATAATTCGCTTTTGAAAAAAATCTGTGAAACCCGGCGTTAAATTCTTTTCCCCATGTATCCTTTTCTGAACAAGTGTGAATCACCATGATACGCGGTTTAAGGCTGGAGAAGTAAATCAAGGCGCCTGTAAAAGCAAGCACGAAACATAGCTTCGCTAAAAAAACGTTTTTTGAATTCATCATTTTAAGACATTCCCTTAATATTCATTTCATTTTTAAATCAAACTCATGTCTTTCCAGAATGAAATTGAAAAATAGACGGCGGCGAATTTGATAAGATTAAGGATTATATGATATTTCCAGACAGACAGGCGCAGCGTTTCGTTATTTTCTGAAAACGATGTCATAAAATCTTTTAAGCCGTCAGAAAAAGAGGGAATCAGGCTTTCCCTGGAGAACAGAAGAATCAGGAAACCCACCAGCCAAGGATTTATCCCATGCCGTTGCGCAAAAGGAAGCATAAGGGACGTTGCTATAAGCACTGTTAACCCGTAAGGGATAAAGATTCGAGCAACAGTCAGGATCAGCCCCAAAGTGAGGGCAAACGAGGCAAAATCCTGTTTTGCAAGCTGGTCGAAAAAGTCTGTGAACGGACTGACACTCAGGGATGATTCCAGCGCGTTAAACGTCCCGGCTACACCCGTCAAAAGCGCAAAAAGAAACAGGGACGGCCAATCTAGTCCTTTTTTCAGCGCTTCAGCGGAAACAAGATTAAATATGATCAGGACGCTTGCCACCGTCATCGAAATGTAAGCGCTTGAGATACCATGGTAATTTTGACTTATCAAGGCGGCGAGGTACCCCAGGGACAGCAGACACAAACCATATTCCTTGCTGCTCATTTTTCCCAGGACATGCAATTGGCTTTCGGCACGTTCCCGCCAAAGCGTGATTTTTTCGTTTCCTTTAAAAAATATCCCCAGACTCAGGCCAAAGAAAACAAGCAGAAAAAGTCCTGCGGGAAGAGCGTCTATGAACCATTCATACCAATAGAAACGGTTTTGGGTTGTTGTCAGCAACGTGAGAACAAAAAAATTATAAAGAGAACCTGTCAGGAAAACGGGACTCAAAAGAGTTGCTCCGGCATAGGCGGATAAGGCGATTTTTATTGTGGTGGAACTTGAAGGAGACGGGCCAAGCTGCTGAATAAAATCCTGTGTGAATGGTTTAAGTAGTTTTTGCCGCGTCTCTGAGGTCGGGACAAGAGGAGTGAGAAGAGCGCTTGAAATGAAAACGGATGTGGTTGTCCAAAAATGGGTAGGGGGCATGAATTTAAGGATAATCAGCCTCATTCGATAAAGAATATTCGATGAGGCGATCGCGCTTCCCAAAGCGAGAGATGAAAAAAGCATTAAAAAGTTTTCAGAACCAAACCCTGAAAGAATAGTCGTTTGCGGTGCAAGATCAAGCGCGAGAGAACAGGTCACGATAATAAGCGGTGAAACGTACGCCGGAACCAGGGAAAAAATCCATAAACATAAAGCGGCGCTTGAGAAAGTGAGAAAAAGCCTTGCGTTTTGCTCGGCGAGATATCCTTTGGAAAGAAGATAAACAAACAAGGGAACAAGAAGGCTCAGCGTCCATCCCGCTTCAGGGGAAAGCCAGGGATGACCGGATTGATGAGAGGCATGGACAATCTTTTGAGGCGTGAGCTGGTTGTTGATAAACTTTTTTGAATAGGCTGTCAGAACGGTATTGTGCAGTCTGGAATCTTTTTTAAGGATTTCCTCAAAGTCCTTTGCCAGAATCTGGATGATATGACACGGTTCTTTTGCGATGGCTTTGCTGACATAAAAGTCAACGCCCAGTGTGGCTTCTTCGCCAAAATACTCGCCAGCTTTCACAAGAACGGGTTTTCCTTCCGGCGTTTGAAGCGCCAGGGCGCCGCTGGCTAAAAAATAAATATAGTCGGCTGCTGTTTTAGGAGTGTAAAGCGATTCCTCGGTATTTAACGCGACCATTTGAGAGTTGGCGATCAATCTTGAACGATCGTCAGAGGAGATATCTTTTTGGTAGGGGTCGTTCTCCAGGTAATAATTGAGAACTTTGGTATAGCTCATGTGTGCCTTCCCGCTTATACCCTTTGTTTTTCAGGATCCGGGTATAAAATTAAATTTTATTTTAGGGAAATTCTAGCAAACTCATGATTAAATACAAGGGTGTCGAAAACAATTATCAGGATTTATAAATGATGTCGCTGATGATAGAGTACGCTGTTTAAAGATTCTGGAGAGATATGTTCGAGCAATGGAAATACCCTTATCTGTTTCAGTCATCCTGATTGTCATTTTAATTATTTTATCAACCCTCTTGTCTACCGTAGAAACGGCTCTTATTGCCGCTTCAACAGGTAAATTGCATCGACTTGGCAAAGCGGGAGATCATCGCGCCGAACTTGTGAAAAAATTACGGAACGCTATAGAGAAAGTTCTCAGTTCGGTGTTGCTGTGCAATATTCTTGTCAATTCCCTGGCGACCTCGCTTTCGACGGAAATCTTCATCGAACTTTTTGGTGATAAAGGCGTGTTTTATGCGACGGGTCTCATGACTGTCCTCCTTGTTACGTATGCAGAAGTTTTGCCTAAAATCCTGGCCTTCAACAATCCAGAGGGAATATCGCTTCACTACGCGCGCGCCGTTGATTTTATTGTAAAAATATTTTCGCCCGTGGCAACTTTAATGCAATGGGCAGCAAGAGGGTCTTTGAAAGTTTGCAGGATTAAATACAACCCGAACGCACGCGCCGCCAGTTCAATTGAAGAACTGCGCGGCGCGATCGACCTTCATAATCCCCACGATTCGGAAGCGGTGGAAGAGCGGGCAATGCTCCATAGTATCCTGGACCTGGGGGATGTTGATGTGGGGGAAGTGATGATTCATCGCCGCAACGTCCAGATGATTGAGGCAACGCTTCCTCCGCAAAAGATTCTTGAAATGGTGATATCAAGTCCTTATACCCGGATTCCTCTATGGAAGGATAATAAGGATAATATTGTCGGGGTGCTTCATGCCAAATCTTTATTGCGGGCTCTCAATAATCCTGAAAAGAAAATTGGGGACATCGATATTCTGTCTCTCACAAGTAAACCGTGGTTTATTCCTGAATCCACAACCCTGCAAGATCAACTGGACGCTTTCCGTCGTCGAAAAGAACACTTTGCCATGGTTGTGGATGAATACGGAGCGATTCAGGGCATCGTTACCCTTGAGGATATTCTGGAAGAAATCGTAGGTGAAATTTCCGATGAAACCGATGTGCCTCTTGAGGGCGTATGGCATGGCCGTGATGGAAGCGTGATTTCTGTGGGGACAACAACATTGCGGGACTTGAATCGCAAGTTTCAATGGAGCTTGCCCGATGAGGAAGCTTCGACGATTGCCGGGCTGATCCTTCATGAATCTCGGATTATTCCTGAAGCGGGGCAAACGTTTGTGATGCAGGGTTTTCGATTGAAAGTGCTGCGGCGTGTTCGCAATCAGATTACCCTTGTGCGGATTTTTCCGCCAGAAAACAAAACATCATAAAGCTAAAGTAAGAGAGAAGAGAGGAAAGGAATCAAATGACATCGATTGTAATAGAAATGGAGCATTTATTGAAGAAAGCTTTTTTGCCTGCAATTTTGGAAATTACCGATGATTCAAGCCGTCATCAGGGACATCAAGAGGCGGGAAAGGGGCAGGAAACGCATTTTACCGTTTTGATGGTATCGTCTGAATTTCAAGGAAAAAGCCTCTTGCAACGGCATCGAGCGGTGCAAAATGTATTGAAAGAACTTCTCCATTCAAAGATTCACGCGCTTTCATTAAAAACGCTCACGCCGCAGGAACATCAAAACGTTGCGTTGTGACCGGTTGGTTTTCAGTTGGATTTCTTTCCTCGCTCTACCCAAAGGATTTCACGATGGCGCGTAAATATAAATGGCACCCTTTCTTCGACGAGCCGCAAGTCCCTCGGCGTCCTTGCGATCAGGAAGGGTGTGATCTGTCGGGTGAATTTAAGGCACCGCGCGATCAGGCTAACTTGAAAGAGTATCGTTGGTTTTGTCTTGAGCATGTCCGCGCCTATAATGAACGCTGGAATTACTATAGTGGCATGAACGAGCAGGAAATCGAGCGCGAGAGGCGTCTGGATGTGACATGGCAACGTCCCACCTGGCCCTTTGCGCGAGCAGCGTCGAAAACGTTCCTGTTTCATCAAAAACGAGATCCTTTAAATATTCTTGACGGGCATAGACAAGAGGAAGCTTTGAGTTATGACGCTTCATCCTGGTTCCCTCCAGAAACAGAAGAGGCCAAGGCGTTGGCCTTGATGGGATTAACTTATCCGTTCACGCGAAAAGAACTTAAAGTCTGCTATGTTGAATTCGCTAAAAAATATCATCCGGATATGAATGGCGGCTCCCGTGAGGCTGAAACGCGCTTGAAAACAATTAACCATGCTTACGAGGTTCTAAAAAAACTCCTTAAATTTTAGAACCTGTCTTCAGAGATTGCGGTGTGGTCGCAAAATATACCCTTTTCCTTAAAATCCCGATGCCATCTTTCTCCCTACAAGAAATCTTACGTGCGCTGCGCGGGGTTCACCGTTCGTTCGTCATCTCCCCATATCTTGAAATCTTTCGGGTATGTTAACAATTTATTTACTATTTTTCTCATAAGATGATCAATGTAACAATATTTGTGGAGACTCGAAATGAAAAAGAAAATTCTGCTTTCAACGGCTGTTGCTTTTGCTTTAAGCTGTACGCCACAGCATGCAAAAGCAGGTTCAGATTTTTTGGATAGCTTCATAACTGCTATTTCCAATGGCGCTGTAGCCTCAAAAATATGTCGTAAGGCGAGCTTTTCCAGCAACACATTCAGTATTCGTTCATTTGAGGGCATGGCGTGTACAGTTCCTCTGATCGCGGCTTTTGCTGAATCCGTCTGCCCTCAGAATGCAGGTGATTATGAGGGATCCAAGTGTCATACGATTGCGCAACGTACACTTAAAGGCGAAGATCCGAATGTCGTGTTTGCAAGTGAAATCAAGAAAATGAAGAAAAGCGCAAAAAGTTCGTTCTGTAGTCAGGCTGGAAAAATAAGCTCTGCTTTGGCCGTTGCGTGCAGCAAGAGCGATTCAGGATCTGCTGAAACAGCGAATGCGGCGGATGCAGCGGTGCCACCTCCACCTCCCGGAAAAGGGTCCGAAATACCAGCACCGCCCCCTGCTCCTGGTTCTCTTCAGGATCAGCTTCGTCAACAGATGAAGAAAATGAATATCCAAAGACCTGAATGAGAAGGGTCAAGTTTAGAATAATTGACAAATAAATATAGATGTTGCAGGAAGTCTCTTCAAAAGACTTCCTGCAACTTTTTTTTATTTTTATTATTTTTAGACTTTTTTTTAAAATTTAATTAAAAAAGTATTAAAATATCATGTTAGATAAAAACGTATTTTATTTTCCTGCAGCATCACTGGGGATAATTTTTTTTATCCACAAAGACTCTATGCTTCTCTTAAGAAATTTTTATGATTAAGTGTTTCAAAATAAACAGTTTTATGAAAAACTCTCTGAAAAAATCGCCTGTGGATAACTCTGTTGAAAGAAGTTTTTCCCATCATTAATCCATTGACTCCCGTTTAATCCCATGTTATCCCATAAAACAGATGGGATGTACTTTTACATTGTTTTATTTAAATATAGAAAGTAATTGAGTAAGGAAATGGCGCTCTTCCTTGCGACACATGTTAACAAGCTTGATAAAAAAAGCAGGATCTCTATTCCTGCGTCCTTTCGTGCAATGCTTGCTTCGGGGGAATGCCAGCAATTTGTTGCTTTTCGTTCCTACAAATATCAAGCGATTGAGTGCTGCACCATTTCGCGTATGCAACAGCTCAGCGAAAGCGTAGATCAACTGGACCTGTTTTCAGAAGCGCAGGATGATTTTACAGCGGCCATTTTTGCCGATGCCCAACAGATTTCGATTGATGGCGAAGGGCGCGCCGTTTTGCCGCACGCGCTTGTTGAATATGCGGGTCTTGAGGATAAGGCGGCCTTTGTGGGGCGAGGGGCGACTTTCCAGATCTGGAAACCTGAATTGTTTGAGGTTCATCAAGCGTCTGCGCGGATCCGCATCAAAGAGCATCAAGCCGCTCTTAAATTGAAAACACGGGAGGGCGAGACGTCGTGATCGTGAAGCCCTTTTCGTCTGAATCTGTTTCTTTGCACATTCCCGTGTTATTATCCGAGGCGCTTAAGGCATTAGATCCCAGGGACGGCGATGTTATGATTGACGGTACATTTGGTCGGGGAGGGTACGCGCGGGCGATTCTCGATCATGCGAAAACGTGTGTATGGGCGATCGACCGCGATCCGGAAGCTGTTCGATACGGGCATGAAATCGAGAAACTGTATCTCGGTCGGTTCAAAATCCTCAAGGGTCGATTTGGGCAGATGAAAGAATTACTCTCTGCCCATGGCGTTGAGCAGGCTGATGGCATTGTTTTGGATCTGGGCGTGTCTTCGCCCCAGATTGACGACCCTGCCCGTGGTTTTTCCTTTCGGGGAGAGGGGCCGCTTGATATGCGAATGGAACAAGAGGGGCCTGCGGCTGCGGATGTTGTGAATACGCTTGAAGAGAAAGCCCTTGCGGATTTGATTTATACTTTGGGAGAAGAGCGCTTTTCCCGTCGAATTGCCCGTAAAATCGGGGAAACGCGTGCAAAAAGACCTATCACAACGACGCAACAACTGGCGGATCTGGTCAGATCGGTTGTGCCGCGCAGCAAGGATGGCATAGATCCCGCGACGCGCACGTTTCAGGCCTTGCGCCTGTATGTAAATGATGAACTGGGCGAATTGCAGCGAAGCCTTGAGGACGCAGAGCATATTTTAAAACCGGGCGGTCGGTTGGTGGTCGTGAGTTTTCATTCTCTGGAAGATCGTTGCGTCAAGATTTTTTTGCGGGATCGTGCGCGAACATCGGCCTTGATATCGCGCCATGTGCCTCCGCGAGAGATACGTCAAGCGCCAACCTTTGAATTGATCACGCGCCGCGCTGTCTGTCCTTCCCTGGAAGAATGTCGGTCAAATCCTCGGTCACGTTCCGCCAGATTGCGCGCCGCCCGTCGCACTTCTGCTTGTCTTGTCATCGGGGAAAGGTAAAACCATGAAACGTTCCACAGTCCTTTTTCTTATGCTGGCCACTTTTTTAGGGGTGGCGACTTATTTGGTGAAACAGAGCGTCATGTCGATTGAACAGGATTTGCTGTTGGCGCAAAAGGAAATTTTTCAGCTTGAGGAATCGATTCATCTTCTTAAAGCGGAATGGAGCCATTTGAACGAACCGGGACGTCTTCAGAAACTTGTCGAAAATCATCTGAATTGTTGCTCTGTGGAAGGGATCAAGTTAGTCTCTATAGATAAGGTGCCCTCAAAACAGTCAGAACAGGAAGACCGCGTACGTCAGGGAAAGCCCGAACCTCTTTCAAAACTCACGCTGGCGAGCGCGGCATATATGCGATGAACCATCAACCCTTTGTCCCTTCGTTATCCAGTCTCACGCGCGAGCGTTTTGGCGTTTCCTTTAAACATGCGATGGATATGGCGCGGACACGCCTTTTGGTCGCCGCCGCTGTCTTCAGCTTTGGTATTTTAATCATTGGGGGAAGACTGTTTGAGCTTGCCGTCCTCCGTCACGGGGAGGAGCCTTCCCTTGCCGAGCGGGATCTGACATTGGGCTTGCGTACAGGACGGGCTGATATCGTCGATCGCCATGGTCAAATGCTGGCGACAACGATTACTACATCCTCTCTTTATGCGAATGCGAAACAGGTGATCAATGCACAGGAGGCGGCGCAGAGGCTGTTGACGGTGTTGCCGAATCTGAATCTGAAAGAGACGCTTCGCCGGCTTCAATCCGACCGTCCTTTCATTTGGATCGCTCGTCATCTGACGCCGCAGCAGCGCCATGAGGTTCTGCGCCTGGGAATCCCCGGGCTCAGTTTTATGCGCGATCAGCGGCGCATCTACCCTCATGGTTCCCTGGCGGGCCATGTCCTGGGGTATACGGATATTGACAATCGAGGGATTGCAGGCATTGAAAAAGGAATGGATTCCGTTCTGGGTTCTCAAGACGAACCTTTGCGGCTAAGCCTTGATCTTCGTCTTCAGCATATCGTTCGCGACGAGGTTCTTAAAGGGATGGAAGAATTTGGCGCTCTGGGCGGATGCGGCGCTATTCTTGATATTCGTACCGGGGAAGTTCTGGCGATGACGTCACTTCCTGACTTTGATCCCAATCATCCGACGAATTCTACAGAAGAGGAACTGTTCAATAAAGTTACTCTGGGAATTTATGAGGTTGGTTCAATCATGAAAGTCACGAATACAGTTCTCGCTTTGGAAAGCGGCATTGCAACACTGGCGACAAGGTTTGACGCTACGCATCCCCTGAAAGTCGGGCGCTTTACGGTCACAGATTTCAAAGGGAAAAATACGTGGCTGAATGTGGCAGAAATCTTCGTCTACTCTTCAAATGTCGGGGCTGCCAAAATGGCTTTGACGGTAGGTGCTGAAAAACAGCGGGCTTTTATGAAGAAGTTGGGTTATCTTGAAGCACCCGTCTTTGAATTGCCTGAGGTGGGGGCGCCGCTTGTGCCAAAACGATGGCGCGAGGCGAATACCATTACGATTTCTTATGGCTACGGCCTTTCTGTCAGTCCTCTTCAGGTGATGTTGGGCATTGCAACGATGGTGGGAGGAGGAGAACGTAAAAAGCCGACCCTGATTTTCCAGCCTCATATGCCTCCTAAGGGAGAACAAGTCATTACCAAAGAGAACTCACGCAGGATCCTTCAATTGATGCGGTATGTCGTGAAATATGGAACGAGCAGAAAAGCCAATATTCCCGGCTATTATATTTTTGCAAAAACAGGGACTGCCAACCTTCGGGAAGGCAAACGTTATCAAACAGATCGTGTTATGGCGAATTTCGTCGGCGTTTTGGGAACGCAGATCGATGACCCGCGCTATGTCGTTTATGTCATGTTGGAGGATCCAAAACGCTTGCAAAAAACTTACGGATACAATAATGCTGGCTGGAATGCGGCGCCTGTGGGAGGAAGAATTATCGCTCGTATAGCCCCTATGGTTGGATGTGTTCCCTTTGAGGAAGAGACGGAACCGCTGGATCCTTTTTTTCGTAACGTGAAATTCTAGACTTTTATGGAATAAACTGAGAGTGAAATACGCCGAGCTGAACCAAATGAAAACAAGTCTGCCTGAATTTCTAAAGCAGCATCTCTTTGAGTGGAAAGCACAACTGGAAACGGAACAAAGCGCCCTCCTTCAGGGGGTGGGAACGCTCAGGGTGGATTCTCGAACCATTGAGCCAGGCGATGTCTATCTCGCTCTTCCGTTATTAGACGGGAGCTCGAACGAAGCTTATCTGAAAGAGGCGCGTGAGCGCGGCGCAGCCCTAGTGTTGACGCTTCCCGATGATGAGGGGCGAAAGCTTTGGGCGCGATGGGCAAGACATTGTCATCCGCATCAGCCGGAAAAATGTGTGGGTGTGACAGGAACCAACGGGAAAAGCTCGGTCGTCAGCTTTACGCGCCAGTTGTGGGCAGCGGCGGGCGTAAGGTCCGCTTCATTGGGAACATTGGGCCTTGTCTGTGCGTCCCATGAATTTGATAACTCTGGTGAGATGCGTGATAAATCTATTAAATCTGTGGAATCTGCTGACTCTGACGCGTTTGGCGATATGTCGGATTTGCCGCCTGTCAGGCTGACATCGCCCGACCCGATGATTCTTCATGAGTGCTTGAGCGGACTGGCGCGAAAAGGTGTGCAGCATGTGGCTATGGAAGTTTCAAGCCATGGGCTGGATCAGCATCGTGTGGATGAAGTAGAGTTTGTTGCGGCTGCCTTCACCAATTTCAATCAGGATCATCTGGACTATCACGGCACGATGCAAAATTATTTTGCCGCGAAAAGCCGTTTGTTTACAGAGCTTTTGCCTTCTTCAGGGATAGCCGTCCTGAACCGCGACGATCCTTGTGGTCAGCGTTTGGGTCAAATTTGCCATGAAAAGGGACAGCGCGTTTTATGGTTTGGGCGCGAAAACGCGGATCTGGAACTTCGCAATGTGCAGGCTCATCCGAAAGGCCTCGCGCTGGACATTGATATTCTGGGCAAGGCTGTTCAAATCGATGTACCCCTGGCAGGTGCTTTTCAGGCTGAAAATATATTGGCCGCTCTGGGGCTGGCGATCGGGGCGGGGATGAAGCCGAATCAGGCGATTGAAGGACTGGCAACACTCAGGGGTGTATCTGGACGGATGGAGTTCATAGGACAAACGGTAGCGGGAGGATTGGTTTTTGTGGACTATGCTCATAAGCCTCACGCGCTGGAAAGTGTTCTGAAACATGCGAGAGCGCATACCGTGGGTACCCTGGGAAAGGTCGTGGTAGTTTTTGGCTGTGGCGGAGATCGAGACAAGACAAAAAGGAAGATGATGGGTCAGATTGCTGCTCATTGGGCGGATGATGTGATCGTAACCGATGATAACCCGCGGCAAGAGGAGGCGGCGCGCATTCGTGCTGAAATTCTTGAGGGCTGTGCGGCGGCGTGCGAAATAAGCTCAAGGCGCGAGGCCATCGCCCAGGCGATCAGGCGCTTGAAAGCGGGGGACGTCTGTATCATCGCCGGCAAGGGACATGAGCGGGAGCAAATCGTCGGCGATACAGTCCTTCCTTTTAACGATGCGGACGTGGTGCGGGAGCTGTTGAAGAGTCAGAAAGAAAACCGGCGGGAAGGAGAAACACAGAGAGAAACGCAAGAAGGAAAGAAAGGAAAAAAGGCTGCATGAGCGTATTGTGGCAACGTAAAGAGGTGGAAGCCGCTTTGGGCGTAAAGACCACGCAGGATTTTGGCGCTACAGGAGTCGCGCTGGATTCGCGGGAACTGTGCGCGGGCGATCTTTTTATCGCGTTGAAGGGGCCGAATCATGACGGCGCTCATTACGTATCTCAAGCTTTTGCAAAAGGGGCCGCAGCGGCTGTTTTGCCTCAGGGAACCCCAGTGTCATATCCTCAGGAGCCTTGCCTTTACGTCACCGATACCCTTGAGGCTCTTCGCGATCTGGCCAGGGTCGCGCGGCATCGCACGTGTGCAAAAGTCATCGGCGTCACTGGCAGCTTTGGCAAAACCAGTGTCAAGGATGCGATTCGCCTTGTTCTGGCAACGCAGGGATCTGTAACCGCAAGCGAACGCAGTTTTAACAATCATTGGGGTGTTCCTTTGACGCTCGCGACCCTTAACCCACAGGATGATTATGGCGTCATTGAAATGGGAATGAACCATGCGGGAGAAATTGAATCTTCTTCTGAGCTTGTCCAGCCTCATGTGGCGCTGATCACCACGATTCGTGAGATGCATATGCAGGCTTTAGGCTCCCTTGAGGCGATTGCCGATGCGAAATCCGAGATCTTTACGGGGATGGCATCGGGCGGCGTTGCCGTTCTCAATGCGGATGATGTAATGTTTGAGCGCGTATTCAAGGCAGCACAGCGCCATCAATTGGAAGTAATATCCTTTGGGCGGACTTCTTCCGCAACCCTGCGTCTGTCAGAATGTCGTTATGAAAAGGGACGCTTGTCTATCCGCGCGGATCTTGCGGGTCAGTCAAGAGAATTTTCTGTACCAGGTTTAGGAGAGCATTGGGCCTTGAACATCCTGGGCATTTTGGGGGTGATGGATGCTTTGCGAATTGACCTGGATCAAGCGATTGAGGCTTTGCAGAACTATAGGGTGCCTGAAGGGCGCGGCGTTCAGCATCGGGTGCCGTATCAAGGGGGCGAGATTCTCCTGATTGATGAAAGCTATAACGCGGGTCCCGATTCCATGCGGGCGGCGCTGAAGGTTTTGGGGAACGTAAAGCTTTCAGAGGATTCAAAGCAAGGTCGTCGGATTGCCATTCTGGGCGACATGCGTGAACTGGGCGCTTATGCGCTTGAGCAACATCAGAGTCTGAGAGATGTTCTTGTGGCAAACAGAATTGATCTTGTCTTTACGTGTGGCGTCATGATGAAACACCTTTATGACGTCTTGCCCCCCACCATGAAAGGTGGACATGCGGAGGAGGTTGAGGATCTCGTCCCCGTGGCGCTGAAGGCCATTCAGGCAGGCGATGTCGTCATGAGCAAAGGATCAAAAGGGCAATATGCACAGCGCGGACGAATGTATGGCTTTGTCGATGCCATTTTGGGGCTTGCCGATGCAATGCCCGAAGAATTTCAGGATGTGGGCGAAAGGACGCGAGCAGGACAAATCGTGATGTCGAATGCCTCAACAGCTTGAAAGACGAAGGATAAAATACTTGAAAGATTGACAGGAAACATAAAAGGGATGCTTCATTATTTTCTCACGCCTTTTGCCCATGACTATACGGTTTTTAACCTTTTTCGCTATATCACCTTTCGAACAGGAGGGGCATTGCTGACGGCGCTTCTCCTGAGTTTTTGTCTTGGTCCCCGTTTTATTGCGTGGTTGAAAAAAAAACAAGGCGAAGGGCAGCCTATTCGTGAGGATGGTCCACAGTCTCATTTGCTGACGAAGAAAGGAACACCTACCATGGGCGGGGCTTTAATACTGGTCGCGATTACCGTTAGCACGCTGTTATGGGGACAACTCAATAATGTATATGTATGGGCTGTATTGGGGGTGACTCTGGGTTTTGGCCTTTTGGGAGCGGGAGACGACTATCTTAAACTGACGAGACGCAATTCAAAAGGACTGTCAGGGAAATTTAAACTTTTAGCGCAAGTCTTCGTTTCAGGCTTTGCGCTTTGGGCGATTCTCCATGTGTCGCCCGAAAGTCTTTCCTGTAAATTGGCTATTCCCTTTTTAAAAGATGTTTTTCTTCATTTGGGATGGTTTTTTGTTCCTTTTGCCTTATGTGTAGTGGTAGGTTCATCGAACGCCGTCAATCTGACGGATGGTCTGGATGGTTTGGCGATTGGCCCTATCATGATTGCCGCTTTGTGCTTTACGATGATTTCCTATCTGGTGGGCAATCGTGTTTTTGCGCAGTATCTGCAAATCCAGTTCGTGCCAGGGGCGGGAGAGCTGGCGATCATTTGTGCGGCTATGGTGGGGGCTGGCTTGGGTTTTTTATGGTTTAACGCGCCGCCAGCTCAAGTGTTTATGGGAGACACCGGTTCCCTTGCCATGGGAGGCGCTCTGGGAACTATAAGCGTCATCACCAGGCATGAGCTGGTTCTTTGTATTATTGGGGGTCTTTTTGTGATTGAAACAATATCGGTCATTCTTCAAGTGGTTTACTTCAAGATGACGCGACAGCGAATTTTCCTGATGGCGCCCATTCATCATCATTTTGAAAAGAAAGGTTGGGCCGAGCAAACGATCGTTATCCGGTTCTGGATTATTGCTGTTATTTTCGCGCTCCTAGGGCTTTCCACCTTAAAGTTGAGGTAAATCATGATTATCGTCCCTCAGGCACAAGGGCGTCGTTATATGGTGATGGGGCTTGGAATCAGCGGCCTTGCGACGGTTCAGTCCCTTCGCGCGTCACAGGCGGACGTATGGGCATGGGATGATGAAGAAAGCTTGAGAGCGCAAGCCGTCACGATGGGGGCGCAAGTGTGTCCGTTGGAAGAGATAGGCTGGACTTCTCTTGCAGCGCTTGTTTTAAGCCCTGGGATTCCTCATACTCACCCCCACCCTCATGTAAGTGCGCGAAAGGCGCGGGAGGCGAATGTTCCGATTATTTGTGATCTTGATCTTTTGGCGCAAGCTCAACCTCAGGCGCAGTATGTGGGCGTGACAGGCACCAATGGAAAATCAACCACGACGGCGTTGATTGGCCATCTTCTGAAAACAGGCGGCCAGTCCTTTCAGGTGGGCGGCAATATAGGCGCTGCGGCGCTTGCTCTTGAACCGCTTGAGAAGGGCGCAACCTATATCCTTGAGCTTTCCTCTTATCAGCTTGAGCGCGTCCCTCATCTTGAACTCGATATCGCCGTGTTGCTGAACATAGCGCCTGATCATCTTGCGCGTCATGGCGGTATGGAAGGATACGTTGCGGCCAAGAAAAGCATTTTTGAGCATGGGAGGAAGAAAAGCGGTTTTGTGGGCATCGTGGGAATGGAAGATCCGTATGGTAGGGCTGTTTATAAGGAATTGAAGTCAAAATATCGCCTGTTCTGTGTTTCTGGGCAAACGCGCGAGGTTATCTGTGTGGAAAGCGGGATTCTTTATGATGAAAATCACCCTGTCCTTGATCTTTCTGGACATCCTGTTCTGTTGGGGCTTCATAACGCTCAGAACGTGGCGGCTGCTTACGCGGCGGGAAAGCTTTTGGGGATCAGGCAAGCCGATCTGATCGATGGAATAAGGTCTTTTAAGGGATTGCCGCATCGTCTGGAAATCATAGGGGAATGCGAAGGGGTTCGATTTGTCAACGATAGTAAAGCGACCAATGCGAATGCCGTCGCCAAGGCTTTGGCCTGCTTCGATCAGATTTACTGGATTTTGGGTGGGCAAGCGAAAGAGAATGGATTGGCAGGACTTGAAGTTTTCTATCCTCGTATCAGACATGCCTTTCTTTTAGGAGAAGCGACTGAAAGGTTTGCTGCTACCCTGAAGGGGCGAGTCGATTTTACCACTTGCGGCACGCTGGAGAAAGCGGTGCGGGAAGCTTTTGGACGTGCCAGGAGGGATTCCGGGCAGCCGGTCGTTTTGCTCTCGCCCGCCTGTGCCAGTTGGGATCAGTTCAGGAATTTTGAGCATCGGGGTCAGGTCTTTCGGGAGGCTTTTGAAGGACTGAAGATGACATAAGAACCCGGACACCTCTCATAACCTTTCTGATTGAAAACGTTGTTCAGAAATTCTGCGGTGTTGACAACGACGTTCAAGCTGGAAAAGGCAAGACTCTCAAGGTTATGAGAGGTGTCCGCCTGTATTCAAGTTTTGAAGGAAATATCTTGATGACGGCTTTCGCGCGTACAGATAACAGCAGGCTTGGGCGGTGGTGGTGGACCGTTGACCGCTGGACACTCGCGGCGCTTTTTTTGCTGATCGGGATTGGGTTTCTGCTGACTATGGCGGCGAGTCCATCGGTGGCTCAACGCCTTAAACTGGACTCTTTTTATTTCGTAAAGCGTCATGCGGCTTATATAGCGCCCATGGTATTCATCCTGATCTTTATATCCCTGTTGGATCTGCGTGACCTGCGAAGATTGGCGATGATTGTTTACGCCGTTGGTATTCTGCTGCTTGTGCTCACCCTTTTTATAGGAGTCGAGGTTAAAGGAGCGCGACGCTGGATAAGTCTTTGGGGATTTTCCTTGCAGCCTTCCGAATTTGTGAAACCAGCCCTTGCGGTGCTGTGCGCGTGGATGTTGGCTGAAAACAAGTTGAATCCGGTTTTCCCAGGAAAACCCCTGGCGTTAATGTTGTATGGACTGACCTTGTGTTTGCTGATTTTGCAGCCAGATATGGGAATGGTCGTCCTTGTTTCAGTGGTCTTCTTTGGTCAGTTCTTTCTAGCGGGACTTCCTCTTCTGTGGGTTGCCCTAGGGGCTGTAACGGGGGTGGCAGGATCGATCGCCGCTTATTTTTTCTTGCCTCATGTGACTCAACGCGTCGATCGTTTCCTGAAGTCCGAGGGCGGGGATAAATACGCTGATCGATACCAGATTACGCAATCTCTTGACGCCTTTATCAATGGGGGCGTCTTTGGTCAGGGTCCGGGAGAGGGAACCGTGAAAAAACACTTGCCTGACGCCCACGCCGATTTTATCTTTGCCGTGGCGGGCGAAGAATTTGGATTAATCCTGTGTCTGGTCATCCTGGGGCTTTTTGCTTTTATTGTCTTGCGTAATATCGGACGCGCCATACAGGAAAGTAATTTTTTTATTGTCCTTGCGGTTTCAGGACTCATCATCGAATTCGGTTTGCAAGCCATGATTAATATGGCATCGACTTTAAGTCTGATTCCTACCAAGGGTATGACCTTGCCTTTCATCAGTTATGGGGGATCATCAATGATGTCCCTGGCCTTGATGATGGGAATGGTGTTGGGACTTACGCGCCGCCGAACCAAAATGGGAATAAGCTTGTGAGAAGACCGTCTGCGAAGAGATCGATCATTGTCGTTGCTGGCGGGACCGGAGGTCATGTTTTCCCTGCTCTGGCCCTTGCGGAGGAGCTGCGCACTCAAGGACATGACATCATTTTCTTTACAGATCCGCGCGGCGCAAAATTTATGCCTGTGCCTCAAGATTTTCAGCAAGACTTTCACAATGCAACGCCGCAGAAGACCAACCAGGAGGGCCGTGAGCCTTGCGCAGTGTTTATGAAGTATCAGAATGATGTCGATCTCGATCCCGATGTTCGACGTCCCCACAGCTTGAGAGACGAGGACTGTAAACTTCTCCCAGGAAATATCGTCGTCAGGGTTCTTCCCCTGCAAGGTCGGCAAAATCCGGTCAAATTTTATTTCTCTTTAGTCCGATGTCTTCTTAAAGGCTTGAGCGATGTACGAAGATATCGTCCGAAGATCGTTGCAGGTTTTGGAGGGTATCCCGCTCTCACCTGGGGTCTCATAGCAGGGCTTTTCCGGATTCCCCTTATTATTCACGAGCAGAACGCTATTTTGGGACGAACAAATCGTTTGCTGACGCGGTGGGCTAACTGTGTCGCGCTTACGTTCAAGTCGGTGTCACCTGCGTTTGGGCCTCATGAAATGGGCACAGGCACACGCACAAGTACAAGTACAGTGACAGGGGTTCCGGTGCGTGAAGCTTTCAAAAGCGTTGATTATGATTCTTCAAAGGGACAAGAATCTTTTCGTTTGCTTGTTTTGGGAGGAAGCCAGGGGGCGAAAATTTTTGGCGATGTCATTCCAAAGGCGATTCAGCTTTTGCCCAAGCCTCTTCAGGAACGACTTGAGATTACGCAGCAATGTGGAATCGAAGATCTGGACAAGGTAAAAAGAACATACGAAGGGACAGGGGTAAAGGTGTCCATCGCCCCTTTCTTTCATCATGTCGCGGGGCTTTTGGAGGCATCGCACCTGGTGATTGCAAGGGCGGGCGCTTCGACGATTGCGGAGATTACAACCGTTGGTCGTCCCGCTCTTTTTGTTCCCTTGCCCGGGGCGCGAGACGACCATCAAACGGCGAACGCGCGTACGGTCGTGACGGCGGAAGGCGGCTGGCTCTTCGATCAACGAACCCTGACGCCGGAAAGAGTCGCCTCTTTCCTGAGACGCGCACTAGAGTGTCCGTCCATCCTTCTTTTGGCAGCCGAAGGGGCGCGGAGGGAAGGTCATCAAGGGGCGACGCAAAAATTATCAAAGCTGGTCTTGGCATGCTTGGCGAATTAGAGTAGTGGTATCCGATACACTTCATTCTCAGGAAAGTGAAATGCGCATCGTTCCTCAATCAGTTGGCATCATCCATTTTATCGGCATTGGCGGTATCGGGATGAGCGGTATCGCAGAGCTCCTGCATACGCTTGGTTATTTTGTCCGTGGCAGCGATATCAGCGAAAATGCCAACGTTCGGCGTCTCCGCCTTTTGGGCATTCCCATCTTCATCGGCCATGAGGTTGCGCATGTTCAGGATGCCGCCGTGGTCGTGATATCCTCGGATATAAAAGCCAATAATGTTGAACTTTCTGCGGCACGCGCGCTGTCTCTTCCCGTTGTGCGGCGCGCCGAAATGTTAGCGGAGTTAATGCGTTTGAAGCCTTCGATTGCCGTGGCCGGAACTCATGGAAAAACCTCTACGACATCTTTGGGGGCGACGATCCTGGAAGCGGGTGGGCTCGATCCTACGGTGGTCAGTGGGGGCATTATCAATGCGTATGGCACCAATGCGCGCCTCGGCACAGGTGAGTGGGTGATTGTAGAAGCCGACGAATCTGATGGCACGTTCACAAAATTGCCGGCGACCATTGCGATTGTCACGAACATTGACCCTGAACATATGGAGCATTATGGATCTTTCGAGATGTTGCGCCGCGCCTTTGTCACCTTTGTGGAAAACATTCCTTTTTATGGGTTGGGAATTTTATGTATTGATCATCCCGAAGTCAGAGACCTTTTTTCGCAACTGACGGATCGTCGCATTGTGACGTATGGCTTTTGTGAAGATGCTGATGTGCGGGCTGAGGAAATAAGGTTGGATGCCGAAGGTTCAACGTTTGATGTCCTTATTGCGCCGCGCTTTCATATGCTGTGTAAAAATGCGCCGCAGATTGAACGGCTGGAACGGGTGCGTCTTTCGATGCCAGGTCTCCATAATGTCCAGAATTCTCTCTCAATTATTGCTGCAGCCCTTGAATTGGGGGTCGAGCCTGCGCAAATTCGCCACGGATTGACAACGTTTAAAGGAGTGGGACGGCGCTTTACAAAGACCGGTCAAGCGTGCGGCATTACCGTTATTGATGATTACGCGCATCATCCCCAGGAAATTCGCGCTGTCCTCAAAACGGGACGACTTGTTTCGCAGGGGCAAGTGATTGCCGTCATGCAACCGCATCGCTATTCGAGACTTGCTCATCTTTATGATGATTTCTGCACCTGTTTTGAGGAAGCGGATCAGGTCATCATCGCCCCCATTTACGGAGCGGGAGAAGATCCTCGTCCAGAGCTGACGCACCATCGTTTGACCCAGGATATCGCGCGCCATCGTGGAAAGGCTTGCTTGACGATTGAACATCCCGAAGAGTTGGCCTCGCTCATTTTAGACATTTCGAGGCCGGGCGATCTGGTCGTCTGCATGGGAGCGGGAAGCATCACAGCCTGGGCACACGCCTTGCCTGGCGAACTTGTCATGAATGCATCCCGGAACAGGGTAAGGACAGGAACATAGGATGATCAATCACGTCCGCGGTGGTGTTGATATGCCTCGTCAATTGACGATCCTTGACCGTTTACCCAAGGTTCGAGGCCGCTATAGTCTGGAGATTAATCTCTCTCGATTGACTTGGTTTCAAGTGGGCGGCCCTGCTCAAGTTTTATTTAAACCTGCCGATGTGGAAGATCTGGCTTTTTTCCTCAGGCAGAAACCAGACGATATCCCCGTTTTCGTCTTCGGCGTTGGGTCAAATCTTTTGGTGCGAGATGGAGGCGTGCCGGGAGTGACGATTCGTCTGGGCAAAGGGTTTACGAATGTTGCTGTTTCAGAGACGACTATTAATGTCGGTGCCGGGATGCTTGACCGTCTTGTTTCTATGGTTGCTTGTGAAGAAGCCTTGAAAGGTCTGGAGCATCTTTGCGGTATTCCCGGAACCATCGGTGGCGCTTTGCGGATGAATGCTGGTTGCTATGGCTCTGAAATGAAAGATATTCTTGAGGCCGCTTTTGCTGTGGATGGTCGGGGAAAATTTCATACTTTGACAAATGGGGAAATGGGCTTTAAATATCGTGGGTGTTCCGTTCCTGAAGACTGGATTTTTGTCGGCGCCCTGTTAAAAGGGCAATCGGGCAATAGCGCCATTATTCGGGACAAAATTCAGGTGTTATTGGCGGAACGAGAGAAAACTCAACCTGTGAACACGCGCACAGGGGGAAGTACCTTTGCCAATCCCGTGGGATACAAACGCAAAGCTTGGGAATTGATTCATCAGGCGGGTTGTCGGGGGTTGCGGCAAGGCAAGGCCCGGGTTTCTGAACTTCATTGCAATTTTCTGGTCAATACGGGAGGGGCGACGGCGGAAGACCTGGAAACCCTTGGGGAAGAGGTGCGAAGACGCGTTTTGCAAACTTCTGGCATTGATCTGATCTGGGAAGTCAAGCGCGTTGGCATCTTTAAGGATTCTGACAAGTTAGAAGAGAAGGCGGCATAATATGACTATGCAGAAGGAAAATACCCTTGACCTCTCCAGTCCATGTGGTCAAACAGGCAAAAGATATAAACGCGTCGCCGTTATTATGGGCGGGTGGTCAGGTGAACGTGAAGTCTCGTTGTCCAGTGCGCAAGGTGTTGTCAAGGCTCTTGCCGCGCGCGGCTATGACGTTATCCCGATTGATTTGACGCGCGATCTGGCGAGCTTTCTAAAGACGTTGTTGTGTGCACAGCCGGATGTTGTCTTTATGAACGCGATCCATGGACGGTGGGGGGAAGATGGTTGTCTTCAGGGTTTGATCGAGATGCTTGGTTTGCCCTATACGAATTCGGGGGTTCTGGCATCAGCGTTGGCGATGGACAAGCCGTTTGCGAGAAAAATATTTAAGGATGAAGGGATTCCTTGTCCTGAGGGATATGTTGCCCATCGGGCCCAGGTAATCGCCGGGTCTGTCATGTCATTGCCCTATGTCATCAAGCCTCTGCGAGAAGGTTCAAGCCTTGGGGTTCACATCATTACCGACGAAACGCAATTAAAGGGTATTGAAGACACCTGGCAATATGGCGATCAGGTTCTGGTTGAACGTTATATCCCAGGTCGTGAGATTCAGGTTGCCGTTTTGGGGGATCGCGCCTGGGGAGCTATTGAAATTTGTCCCAAAAACGGTTTTTATGATTATACAGCCAAATATACGGACGGGAAAGCAGAGCATTTGATGCCGGCGCCGCTTCATCCCTGCGCTTATGAAATGGCTCTCGCGCTTGCGAAGCGTGCTCATGATTCTCTGGGGTGCGAAGGCGTTACGCGGGTCGATATGCGTTATGATGATACGTGCGGCGAACCGGGACATTTTTATGTGCTGGAAGTCAATACCCAACCTGGTTTGACGCCATTGTCTCTTGTCCCTGAGATTGTTGCCTGGCATGGAATGTCCTATGGAGATTTAGTTGGATGGATGGTCGAAAATCCCTGTCACCCCCGTTAGGATCAAAGCGGAAGAAGACCAGAAAGAGATTTTCCTCTTCGGGTCCGCGAAAAAAAACGGGACTTGCCTGGTCCGAAATCTTGATGATTGCAAAAAAAGCGGGATTTGCGGGGTTCGTGTTGTTTTTTCTTTCTGGGTGTTGGTATGTATGGTCATCTGGATATATCCTGCGAAAGCTCGATCAGCTGAACCATTTCAGCCATACTGTTGTGGCTTCGCTCGGGTTTCGTGTCGATGATGTGATCGTTGAAGGACGAACGCTGACATTACAGAAAGAGATTCTGGATATCCTGAACATTCGTCGGGGCGATTCTATTTTTTCTTGTTCTCTTTTAAACACCAGGCAAGCTCTTGAAGCTTTACCCTGGGTGCGTTCAGCCAGTGTTCAGCGTAGGCTGCCAGATACTCTTTACATCAGGCTTTCCGAGCGTCATCCTGTTGCCCTATGGCAGAACAAGGGGATAATGTATCTGGTCGACGATCAGGGCAAGATTCTTGAAAACGTGCCTGCGGGATCTTTCTCAGACCTCGTTGTACTTACGGGAGAGGGGGCGCCTGAACAGGCGCGGGTCTTGATAGAGACATTAGCTGATTTCCCTGATATCGCGCAAAAGGTAACGGGCGCTATTTTTGTTGGCAAGCGTCGGTGGGATATCATGATCAATCATAAGCTCAGAATCAAGCTGGCTGAATTTGATATGAAAGGAAGCCTGGAATCCTTTTCAAAACTTGTTCAGGATCATAAACTGGAGAACAAGGAAATTCTTGGGATTGATTTGCGTTTTAGGGATCGTGTATATTTCCAGCTTTCTCCTGAGGCGCTTGTGCGTAAAAAAACGTCTCCAGGGAAGAATACATGATGAAGCTTTTCAATATGCGGCGGCGTCTGACGAATCCTCCTTCCGGCTTGATCGCGGGACTTGATATCGGTTCAAGTAAAGTATCCTGTGCGATTGCGCGTCTCGGCTCTTCGGGTGTTCCTGAAATCACGGGATTTGGTCATCAGGCTTCACGCGGGCTTCGCAATGGAGCGATTGTGGATATGGAGGCGCTGACGACCTCGGTGGCGGCCGCGGTGCACACGGCTGAAGAAATGGCGGATGAAACAATTTCCGAAGTCTTTGTTTGTATCTCTCCCGCGATTACGACTTCTCATCCTGTCGGCATTGAGGCAGCTGTTTCAGGGCATCCGATTGATGAGGCTGACGTGCGTAAAATGGTATCGCAGGCGTGTCAGGGGCTTGAACAGCCGGGACAACATGTGATCCATGCTATCCCCGTCTCTTATGAGGTTGACGGGTCACGAGGTATTCGGGATCCGCGCGGGATGTTCGGAGATCGTCTCGGCGCCAATATTTATATCATCACCGCCAATTCAGGGCCTTTGCGTAATTTTGCGGCCTGTATTGAACGCTGTCATCTGGAGGTAGCGGGTTTTATCGTCTCTGGGTATGCTTCAGGACTTGCCACCCTGGTCGATGATGAACTTGAATTGGGCGTGACGCTGATTGATATGGGCGCGGGGTGTACCTCCATTTCAGTATTTTATGACGGCAAGCTCCATCATACAGACTATGTAAACGTGGGGGGCGCGCATATCACAGGCGATGTGGCGCGCGGCTTTTCAACACCCATGATTCATGCTGAACGGCTCAAAACGCTTTATGGATCCGCCATGCTTTCAAGCAATAATGAACGTGAAAAAATACTCGTTCCTCAAATCGGTGAAGACGAAAATCATAAAGGGTCTCAAATTACCCGCGTGGAACTTTACCGCGTGATTCGCCCGCGTGTTGAAGAAACATTTGAGCTGGTTCGCGAACGCTTGAAGGAATGCGATGTGGACAAGGTGGCGGGAAAGCGTTTGGTGCTGACGGGAGGAGCGAGTCAGCTTTCAGGAATCCTGGATATGGCTAACCTTATTCTTGATAAACAGGGAAGACTGGGAAAACCTGTCAAGATCAGTAACTTGACGCAAAATTCACGGATGCCTGAATTCGCGAGTACGATGGGCCTTATTTTATACGGTCAAAATGAATACAAGCGTCTGGGAATGTCTCAAACGAGAGCGACAAAAGAACCTTTGCTCTTTTTTGAAAGAATTGGAGGCTGGTTGCGTGAGAATTTGTAGAATTCTTCGTGAATCTATTTTAGAGTATGATGACTGGCAAACGCTTTTATATATAGATGGAAAGACTTGGAGATAAAAATGACAGCAATTTCAAATGGTAATGCTTCTGAATTGATTGAATTGCGTCCAAAGATCACCGTTATTGGTGTGGGGGGCGCTGGAGGAAATGCTGTTAACAATATGATCAAATCCAATCTTCAGGGTGTTGATTTTGTCGTGTGCAATACGGATGCCCAATCCTTGGGTCAAGCTCTGGCCGAACAACGCATCCAGCTTGGACATCGCGTAACGCAGGGATTGGGCGCCGGGTCTCGTCCCGAAGTGGGGCGTGCTGCCGCTGAAGAATCGCTTGAGCAAATTCTCAATTATATCGAAGGAAGCAACATGGTTTTTGTGACCGCGGGCATGGGAGGCGGGACAGGAACAGGCGCTGCGCCCGTTATCGCGCAAGCGGCGCGTGAACAGGGTATTCTCACGGTGGCCGTGGTGACCAAGCCCTTTCATTTTGAAGGCAAGCATCGCATGCGGACGGCCGAAAACGGCATTGAAGAACTGGAGCAGTATGTTGACACGCTGATCATCATTCCTAACCAGAATCTCTTTCGTATCGCGAACGACAAGACGACCTTTGCGGATGCCTTTCGCCTGGCTGATGATGTGTTGCATGCGGGCGTGCGGGGCGTCACGGACTTGATCATGATGCCTGGTCTTATCAATCTTGACTTTGCGGATATCCGCGCCGTGATGATGGAGATGGGCAAAGCGATGATGGGAACGGGCGAAGCATCTGGAGAAGGGCGTGCCGTCGCGGCGGCTGAGGCGGCCATTTCCAATCCTCTCCTTGAAGATGTGACGATGAAAGGCGCGCGCGGTGTGCTGATCAATATTACAGGGGGAATGGACATGACCCTGTTTGAAGTTGATGAAGCGGCCAATCGTGTGCGCGAGGAAGTTGATCCTGATGCCAACATCATTTTCGGATCTACCTTTGAAGAGAGTATGCAAGGACGGATTCGCGTGTCTGTTGTTGCTACTGGGATTGCGCAGGAAAGCACGCGACAGAAAAGCAAGTCCGATGAGGTCGTCAATGTGACGCCTTTTCCGAAAACGGTTGCTCGCCCGGAGAATCAGGGCGTTATGCCAAGAGGTTTTTTCGCCCGCAGACGTGAAGAAGAGAACAGCCTTGAAGAAGACGAGGGAAATGATATTTTCAGTGCGAATTATCAGCCTTCCCCACCTGTGAACGTCTCAGAACCGGAAACGCAAAAAATTGTCGCGGAGATGTCGCCTTCTCTTGATGAAGTAAGGGAAGCTCCTTCTCTTTTGGAAGAGGAAAAAGTGGAAAATTACAATTTCCAGACGCAGCCCAAGCCACGCAAGATGAGTTTTTTTGAACGCGTGACTGAAACCGTTCGAAGCGCTGGCCGTTCTCATCATGAAAAGACAGAAGTCCCCGTCAATCAGGCTTTTTCGGGAGAGGATTCGTCCGAGGATATGAAAATCTACACAAATAAGGATCGCCAGAATATTCATGAGCAGGATGCCCTTGAGATTCCCGCCTTTTTGAGACGGCGCGCAAACAATAAATAATTCATATGCTTGATAAATTTTCTCCTTGAATGTTCCGCAAGGTTGATGCACGGGAATAAAGATAAAACTTGCTATTCATTCATTTCACCGTCATTAATACGCCTATGATATCTTTGAAAGTTCTGGGTAAATGATGGCGAAAAAAAAGCGTCGGGGGTCTCTGTTTGAGCGAGCGCGCTTGTCAAGACTGGCAGCGGTTCAGGCGTTTTATCAAATGATACTGCGAGAGCAGTCCTCTGGCGTCGTTATTGCCGAGTTTATGAATCTGCGATTTTCCTCGGAAGAATATACGATCCAGCCCGATCCTGTCTTGTTTCAAAAACTTGTCTCTGGCGCTGAGGAACGAGGGGCAGAAATTTTAAACGTCATTCAAGCTTCCCTTAACAAGGATTGGCAGTATGAGCGGCTGGAATGTGTATTGAAAGCGATTCTTTATATCGCAAGCGCAGAGTTGTTGAATCGTTTGACAGATGTTCCCGCACCGGTGATTATTACAGAATATGTTGACATTACCCGTTCTTTTTATGCTGGCAAGGAAACCGCCTTCGTCAATGGATATCTCGATCGCCTGGCGCGTCATTTAGGCTACGCGATGTCGAGGCAGGAAGGAAACCCTGAAATTAAGGAAGATAATCTGGTCTAGATCATGCCTCGTAAATTCACCCGTCTTTTTGTCGAGTCAGATCTCTTGCAAGGACAGAGGCTACACCTGAATTTGAAGGAATCCCATTACGTAAAACATGTCTTGCGATTGATGGCGGGAGACTCTCTTCTTGTGTTTAATGGTCGTCACGGAGAGTGGCGCGCCGAGGTTACCGAGATCACAAAAAAACAAACGCATCTTGACGTGAAAGAGCTTGTGCGGCCTCAAAAAGACGATTTTCCGGTTTTTCTTTTTTTTGCTTCCCTTAAGATGGGACCTCTTGGCTTTCTTGTAGAAAAAGCGACAGAATTAGGGGCTACGCATCTGCAACCCTTATGGACAGACCGAACGCAAGGACGAGATTTCAAGCATGAGCGATATCTTTCCATTGCGCGAGAAGCGGCTGAGCAGTCTGAGCGCATGAGCGTGCCAACCCTTCATATGCCTCTGACTTTGGATGTCGTTCTATCTGAATGGAAACCGGAAAGAAGGCTTATGGTATGCGATGAGCGAGGAGGAGCAGAAAGTTTGTTGAATGTTCTCCAGAAAAGCGTGCGTCCGATGACGTCGTGCTCGGTAATGGTCGGGCCGGAAGGAGGATTTTCTCCCCAAGAATTTAACGTCATGGCGCAATTTCCCTGGTTAACTTTCGTTTCTTTAGGCTCTAATATTCTTAGAGCTGAAACAGCGGCAATCGTTGCTCTTTCTTTATTTTGCGCTATACCCAAAGGATTTCAACATGTGGGTTGACGGCGGAGCGCGGCGAGTCCCACGCAGCATCCCTACGTCGATGCAAGGTGGTTTGTCATGAAGAATTGCATCATCAGAACAATTGTTTTGTTAATTTTGTTTATCACTGGCCTTTCTCAGGTGAGTTTGAGTATTTCCGCACAACCCCCACAACCTTCACAACCTTTTTATCTTGCAAGCTATGAGGTGATGCCGACTCCTGAAACGCCGCCCGCTGCTCGGGGACTTGATAAAACGCAGCGCGAAGCTCTTCAAAACCTGATCAAAACCCTTGAAAACAAGCAGGTGCGCCAGCAATTCATCAACGATCTTCATGCGCTTTTGGCAGCGGAGAATCGACTGGCGCAACGGCACATGTCTTCTCATTTGGGACTTGCGACCATCTCGGACGGCCTTCATTCCATCACTTCTAAAATTGTCGAGTTTTTTGATGAGCTTCAGCACGCTTCCAGCCGTCTGTCCCGTTATCTGAAAGATCCGGACTTAAGATCGACAATCCTGAAAACCGCCTACTGGGTTTTAGGTATCCTCGTCGTGGGCTTAGGAATAGATGGCGGATTAAAATTTTGTCATGTGCCGCTCAGGCGCATTTTTGTGATGAATGCGCGCAAGGAGCACTTAAGCCATAAACGACTCATCATCAATGTGGGAATTTTTGAATCCCTCATTATCCTATGTCTGTTTTTCCTTATGCTGACAGGACTCTCCTTCATTGATGCCGCGACGACTTCGGGTGTCATTTTGCGATTGACGGTTGTGACGTTGACCCTCTATTTGATAACGCTCCATGTGTTAAGGACTCTTTTTTATAAGAAGCAAAAACTGATCGCCGTTGTTTACCTGAACAAAGATACAGGGGAGCTTGTCTATCGGTTTTTACGTTTTGTCGTGGCGACAACGGCTTTGGGGGTTGCGACAGGAGAAGCGATCACGATGATCGACGGGCCGTCTATTTTTTACGCCGCGGTCATCAAATCAATGCTTCTTACTCAGTGTATCTTCGCGACAGTTTTTGTGGTTCGCGTGAAAGATCGCGTGAAATCCTGGTTGCTTTTTGAAAAGGAGAACGAACAGGACGCCGATGCGCGCGGGCTTTCTTCCAGTGTCGCCCGAACTTGGCATATTTGGGCGATCATTTACATCGTTGTCTTTGGGTTAACAATCTACTTTCAGACGATCAATGACATGAAAGAGGTGATCGTTTCGTTTGGCGCAACCGCCTTTCTGGTTGCCATCGCCTATTTGCTCGTCCTTAAAATGCCCATCATCAGCTATAATATGATGGATAAGGTTGTACGGTCGTTTCCTCATATGGTCTCGCGCCATCGCTTTTACAGTATTTTTATTTCTTTTATTTTTGGCATTTTCGTCATCATGGCCGTCTTATATTGCGCTTTCAAGATTTGGGACCTTGAGACGGTCGATTTCCTGTTTTCCGAAGGCGTAAAACCTGTTTTCGTCATCCTTCTCAATATTTTTTTCATCATCCTGGTAGGTGTTCTGGTGTGGGAGGCAAATGAGTACCTTATCCAGCAAATCTTTAAAAACGAAACAAAGGCCTATAAAAGTCGTGCGCGCCGCCAACGTCTGGCGACCATGATGCCGTTGATTCAAATCATTGCGCGTGGATTTATTCTGGGCATTTTCGTGATTATGGCCTTTTCAGAGCTTAAACTGGATGTAACGCCTCTTCTGGCGGGTCTCGGCGTCATTGGTATCGCTTTCAGCTTTGGCAGCCAGTCGCTTGTGAAAGACTTTATCACCGGTATCTTTATTCTGATTGAGGATACGATGAATGTGGGAGATATCGTCCAGATTGATGCCCAAAAAGGAACCGTGGAAACGCTGTCTTTAAGAACCGTAAAGCTCAGGGATGTCGCGGGAGATCTTCATACAATCCCGTTCAGCACCATCAATCGCGTGACGAATATGACAAAAAATTTTGCATACTACATTATTGAATTGGTGTTGCCTTTTGAGCAAAACATTGAACCGGTCGTTGAAGTCGTCAAAGAGGTTGACGAGCAGATTCGACGTGATCCAAAGTTCAGGGATCATATTTTGAGTGAGATAGAAATTATGGGATTAGACCGTTTTACCGATCATGGCGTTGTCATAACGTCCCGTATCAAAACGGTTCCTGACAAGCATCGTTGGGCTGTGGGGCGCGAATTCAATCTTCGTATTAAAAAATTGTTTAACGAGCGAAATATTGAATTTTCAACGACAACGCAAAAAATACTCCTGTCGCGTGAGCCAGAAAAAAAGAAGAAAGCCATATAATCCGTATAACGAACGGTAGAATGGTAATCAAAAGATTTCTGAATAATAGGGATAAGGTAGCAGGACGAATCCCGACGTCTAACCCCTCTAGATTTTGAAAGATCAAGGGCATAACGATAAAAGCGCTCGCCAGATATAGTTTATGCAAGGGGTCTATTGTTGTTTGGCAAAGCTCCTTCTACAGTCATTCCAGATAATAGGGAATGTTGATGATGATTCTCGCCTGATTTCCGATATGTTCACTCCAGGATAAGGCTTTGATAATATTTTCAGATGTTTTGTTATGTAAAACATTTTCCCACCAGTGAACAGGGACGGTTTCAGGCAGAACCAAAACGGAAAGTCTTTTGCATTCCTTATCGACGCTATGGACATAATCAACAATGGGGCGAATGACAGAGCGATAGGGTGAGGGGAGAACAACAATTTCTAAATCCCAATGAAGGGCTTCAACATCAGCAATTGTTTTTTGCGCGTTATAACGGTCGATATCGACAATCACAATCCTTACGTCTTTAGACATTTCTCGCGCAAACGCTATCGCTTCAATGGCGCCTCGGTGCAAGCGCGAAATAGGAACGATCACAGGACGAGCCTGGTTGGTTGCGAATTCCCGCACGCGGGAGGCAATGAACTTTTCATCCACATTCAATTGTTCGGCTGTCAGAGTATAATGACGCTTGATCCATAGACAGACCATGACCATGACAGGAACGACCATCAGAATCAGGAAAGCCCCCTCCATAAATTTTGCTTCAAAGGTGATGATTAACGCAAGAGCCGTCATGAGGGCGCCAAAACCGTTAATCGCCCCCTTTATGATAAAGAGTTTGTTTCCGCTGTTTCTGTTTTTCAGGATATTGGAGCGTTGGCGTTCGGATTTTGTCCCGCCCAAGTCCTGTATGGAGGCGGCGCGGGTCTCGTCGTTCATCGGCCGTCCTGCGTCTTGAAAGACAGGGGATGGGACACAGGCAGGGGTATGAGCATGAGCATTGGCGGATTTTCGGCGGTCTCGCCAATAGATAACCATCCCTGTTTGAGAAAGTGTGAACGCTGAAAAGACGCCAATCGCGTACAAGGGAATCAGGGCATGGACTTTGCCTTGAAAAAGAATAACAAGAATGGATGCCGCAACGGCAAGCAAAATAATACCTTTTGAGAACACAAGCCGATCGCCAATGATATACAGTTGTCTTGGAAGCCAGCCGTCACGCGCCAGCATCGCGCTGAGTCTGGGTGCATCCGCGAAAGCCGTATTCGCCGCCAGAAAAAGAATGACAGCGACCAGAATTTGGATGGAATCGTGAATAGCGCCGCCTCCCCACAGAGTTCGAATCAATTGTGAAAGCAGGCTTTCGTTTTCAAGGGGCGTCAACCCCAGGCGATAGGCTGTTATCGTAATCGTCAAGAACATCGACCCTAACAGAAGGCCAAGAGCAAGCAGGATACGTTGAGCGACGACGGCATGAGGCTTGCTAAGGATAGATCCTGCGTTGGCAACGGCTTCAATACCCGTCATGGCGGTGCAGCCTCCTGCAAAGGCTCGCAAAATAATGGGAATCGTCGCCAGATCCAGCAAATGGGTTGTTAAGGAGGTCGAGGCAGGGCCGGAGGAGAAACCCCCCCAACCGTTCATCGCGCTGGATTCCTGGGGAAAGGAGAACAGCATGCCCCAGGCTCCTGCGGCCAACATGCAGGCGATGAAAGCATAAACAAAGGGAGAAACAAACCTGGCGGATTCTCGTATCCCTCTTAAATTGATCCAAGCCAGAAAAAGGATTCCTGACACTGATAAACTGACGCTGTTGTTGAGAAGAGAAGGATACGAGGACGCAATGGCCCGAACACCCGCCGTGACCGAGACAGATACCGTGAGGATGTAATCTATCAACAGAGAGGACGCCGCCACAAGAGAAGCAATCGACCCCAGATGATTTTTGGCAATGATATAGGCGCCGCCCCCGTCAGGATACGCTTGGACTGTCTGAACATAGGAAGCAACGACAGAGGCCAGTAAAATCACAATAGCAATCGCGATGGGAAGTGAAAAGCCATAAAGGCTTGTGCCGGCAACGGATAAGGCAATCAGAATTTCTTCAGTGGCATAGGCAACCGATGAAAGAGCGTCGATGGCTAAAATGGGAAGTCCCAGGAAAAAACCGAGCGTCTCTTTTCCTTGAGAAGATGTTTTGAGGGGATGACCAAATAACAAGTGTCGCACGACTGCCCACGGATGATTGTCGGGCAAGGCGCGCCTGAATGTGGTATGAACGGACTTTAAGACCATATCCTCTACAACCCTGTTCAATTCTACCCTTTTGTCTTTCAGGTTGTGAGGGCATTGCACGTCGGGATTCGTATCCTGCTACCCTACATCTTGAAATACTTTGGGTATATGTTATGTATTATAAAAGGAAGTGTAAGTCAGATACCTCTTTTTTTCGAGCGTAAAAAATGGATTTAGCTAAATACAGTGAAAAGACAAAGGAAATTTTGCAAAGCGCTCAGATGATGGCATTGGCGCGCGGACATCAACGCTTTACGCCTGAACATCTTCTGCAAGCCATGCTTCAGGATAAACACGGTCCCGCTTCTCGTTTGTTTGGAAGCATGGGAATCTCGATGGAATCCATAGAGGTTGCCGTGACAAAAGCGCTGGAAAAGCTTCCCAAAGTCGAAGGGCAGGGTGCGGGACAGATCTATTTAGCTCCTGAAACGGCGCGCGTCTTTGAGCAGGCGGAAAAAATAGCTCAACAGGAGGGGGACAGCTTTATCACCGTGGAGCGTCTTCTTCAGGCGATGGTTGTCGTGACGGATCATGAGGCTGGGCGCATCCTGAAATCCATTGGCATAACGCCGCAAAAACTTTCTGAGGCGATTGCCGAGATGCGGAAAGGTCGCAAGGCGGACTCTGCCACGGCTGAGGAATCCTATGATGCTTTGAAAAAATATGCCCGCGATATGACTGCTCTTGCCCGTGAAGGAAAGCTCGATCCTGTCATTGGTCGAGACGAAGAGATTCGCCGCACCATTCAAGTTCTTTCTCGTCGAACAAAAAATAATCCCGTGTTGATTGGCGAGCCTGGTGTGGGAAAAACGGCGATTATTGAAGGACTTGCGCAGCGTATCGTCAAAGGGGACGTTCCTGAATCTTTAAAGGAAAAACAGTTGATGGCGCTTGATTTGGGGGCGCTTATTGCCGGCGCTAAATTTCGCGGCGAGTTTGAAGAGCGCCTGAAAGCTGTTCTTCAGGAGATAACCGCCGCCGTCGGTGAGATTGTTCTCTTTATTGACGAGCTTCATACGCTGGTGGGCGCTGGAAAAGCAGATGGCGCGATGGACGCCTCGAATATGTTGAAACCTGCCCTTGCGCGGGGAGAGCTGCATTGCGTCGGCGCCACTACCCTGGACGAGTATCGAAAATATATTGAGAAAGATGCCGCGCTGGCCCGTAGGTTCCAACCTGTCTTTGTCGTTGAACCCACAGTCAGCGATACGATTTCCATTCTTCGGGGACTCAAGGAAAAGTATGAGCTTCATCATGGTATCCGTATTACCGATAACGCTATCGTTGCGGCGGCGACTCTCTCCAACCGCTATATTTCCGATCGTTTTTTACCGGATAAGGCGATTGATTTGGTCGATGAAGCAGCGAGCCGTTTGCGGATGGAGGCAGACTCGAAACCGGAAGAAATCGATGAGCTTGACCGCAAAATCATCCAATTAAAAATTGAACGAGAAGCGCTCAAACGTGAAAACGACCCTGATTCACAAAAAAGACTCGGCGAACTTGAAATGGAATTGAGCGAGCTTGAACAAAAATCGAACACCTTGACGGAAGCATGGCGTGCCGAGAAAGACAAACTGATGTACGCGCAAAAGCTTAAAGAACAATTGGATCAGGCGCGGGTCGAGCTTGATATTGCGCAACGGCAGGGTCAGTTGGCACGCGCAGGCGAACTTGCCTATGGGGTTATCCCGGATCTTGAAAAGAAGCTGGCCGTCGCTGAGGACAGCGGTTCTCCAGTGATGCTGCGAGAGGAAGTAACGGACGATGATATCGCCGCGATCTTATCGCGTTGGACGGGTATTCCTGTGGACAGGATGCTGGAAGGCGAGAAGGAAAAATTGTTGCACATGGAAGATTTCCTTCATCAGCGTGTCGTCGGACAAAATTCCGCGATTTCCGCTATTAGCGATGCTGTACGGCGTGCACGGGCGGGTCTGCAAGATCAGAATCGTCCCATCGGATCTTTCCTGTTTTTAGGTCCCACAGGCGTGGGAAAGACCGAGCTGACCAAGGTGCTGGCCGAGTTTCTGTTCAATGAAGAAACCGCGCTTATCCGGATCGATATGTCGGAATATATGGAAAAGCACGCGGTTGCGCGCTTGATTGGCGCTCCGCCTGGCTATGTCGGATACGAGGAAGGCGGAAGCTTAACCGAGGCTGTGCGACGCCGCCCTTATCAGGTGATTCTGTTTGATGAAGTGGAGAAAGCGCATCCGGATGTTTTCAATGTCCTGCTTCAAGTGTTGGACGATGGTCGTTTAACGGATGGACAGGGAAGGACAGTAGATTTTACAAATACTCTCATCATTATGACGTCTAATTTGGGAAGTGAATTTTTGGCTGCGCTTGAGCCTGGACAGCCTGCGGAAGCTGCTCGAAATCAGGTCATGGAGGTCGTGCGTGCGGCTTTCCGTCCGGAATTTCTCAATCGTATCGATGAAATCCTGCTTTTCAATCGTTTGGCGCTTGAGGATATGAAAGAGGTTGTCAATATTCAACTGGAACGCTTGAAAAAACTTCTCGATGATAGACGCATTCAGCTGACGGTTGATGATGCCGCCAGGGAGTGGTTGGCGAATAAGGGATATGATCCTGTTTATGGTGCGCGTCCCCTTAAAAGAGTCCTTCAGCGTGAGCTGCAAAATCCTTTAGCATCTCTGATTCTTGAAGGAAAGGTGCAAGATAAGGTCACTGTCACGGTACAGGAAGGAAAACTGGTTTTGCTGGTCTCTGGTTGAAGCTGGCATTGATTTATACCCTTCTGTTTTTATAGGTTTTTATAGGTCTGTCGAAAAAATATTAGACCTCTTGCGGAACCAGATATGGCGTGGGGATTTTTAGGCAAAAGCGAACGAGAAACCGCAGTTTACAAGAGGTACGTGAGGATTTCAAGCGAGCTTTTAACGCCAAAAGCATCCGCCAGATATAGTTTATGCAAGAGGTCTATTGAACATTTGTGTGATCTCTGGTATCCTCTCAATCATGCTGATAAAGACTTTTTTCCTTGAGAAGATGTTCATACCTGTCGCCAAAAGAGGCGCAGAGTCTTTCCCTTCTTCATGGCTCGTTTGGCGCCGCTGGGCGCACTCCTGAAAATTCTTCCTGTTTACTGCATATTATTTTATTCTATCAATTTTTTGTAAGGTTTTTATAAATGTTATATATCATTAATCTATTGTTATTTGTAATTTTGGGAAATGTATCTTGTATATCCGCCGTTGCGGAAGGGATGGACTCCTCTGCGTTTAAAATACAGAAAAAAATCGCAATCACCCAGATTGTCAAGCATCCTTCTCTTGATTTGATCGCGCAGGGTATTTTGAAAGAATTAAAAGAAAATGGCTATGACGAGGCAAATATCACACAAGATAATGCTCAAGGCAACATGACCATAGCCGTTCAAATGGCTCAAAAAATCGTTTCTCAAAAGCCGGATCTTGTGATTGCTATTTCAACGCCATCGGCTCAAACGATGCAAAAAGCTTTGCAGGGAACTCGAATTCCTCTGGTTTTTGGGGCTGTTACGGATCCGCTGGGGGCAAAGCTGATAAAAAACCTGGAAAAGCCTGAGGGGCTTATTACAGGAACCATTGATTTACCTTCGGCGGAAGATCAAGTTGCGTTAATGCAAAAAATGATTCCCAGGCTGAAAACCGTGGGGCTTGTCTATAATCCTTCTGAAATGAATTCCGTTTTTCAATTGACGCAATTTAAAAAAGCATTAACCCTGAAAAACTTGAAATTCACAGAGGCAACGGCTGTAAAAACGTCAGAGGTTCAATCTGCGGCTTCTTCTCTTTTGGATAAGGTGGAAGCTATTTTTATTCCCAACGATAATACGGTTGTTTCCGCTCTTCAGGCTCTTTTAAAAGTCACAAATGAGTCAAAAATTCCTGTTTTTGTTAGCGACCCTGAAAGCGTCAGTGCAGGCGCGCTCGCCGGCATCGCAAATCATCAGGAACAAGTGGGGCGAGAAACAGGAAAAATCGCCATACGTATTTTAAAAGGAGAGGTGGCCGGCTCTATCGCTGTTAAGATCGTCAAGGCTTCAAAGGCATATATGAATGAGGAAGCAAAGAAAAAGTTAGGTCTTTAGACCGTTCTAAGAACGACATTATACTTCTTTCATCACCAGATCTGGGCGAGGGGTTTTTTTATACCCTTCGCCTGCCTGAAAATCTCCGCGCTTGTTGACGATAAAAGATATTTATTCTTTCTTTCTGGCTATGTCTGGCGTAAGGATTGGGTAATCTCGCATAATATTCATCACTTCTTCAATCGATCGATCAAGCTGGGGATCCTTACCCTGGAGATAATCCTGGGGCGTAATATCCACTTCGATATCAGGATCTATCCCATAGTTTTCGACGCTCCAACCTAAGTCCTTGAACCAGAAAGAAAACTCAGGTTGGGTGGTCATCCCTCCATCAATCAGGGAATGGCGCGGCCAAATGCCAATCACCCCACCCCAGGTGCGTTTCCCGATCAACGGCCCCAACTTCATAGCTTTAAAGGCATACGAGAACATGTCGCCATCGGATCCCGCGTACTGATTGGTCAGGGCCACCATGGGGCCCATCGGCGAGTCTTCGGGATACGGGATGACATCAAACCAGCGGGTCGAATCGTATCCCAGTCGGCGACGAGAGAGCTTTTCCAACAGCAAAGGAGAAACGGATCCGCCACCGTTAAACCTTACATCGATGATTAAGCCCTCACGGTCGCATTCACTCAGAAAGCCACGGTGAAACTCGGCAAATCCACACGTTCCCATATCCGGAATATGAATATATCCCGCTTTTCCCTCTGTTTTCTCGTGGACATACGCCCGATTTTTCTCCACCCAGTCTCGATAAGTTCCGGGTTGATGACTGGAAATAGGCTTGACCACAACGGTTCGTTTGTTTTTTCCGTGAGGATCGCTGACAACGAGGCGGACTTCCAGCCCTGCCTGTTGCAGAAGACAAGCCTCAGGAGGGGCTTCTGGACTCAAGGCTTTTCCATTGATTTCCCAAATGAGATCCCCCTCTTTCAGTTGAAGTCCCGGCGCCAATAGGGGAGAAGACCAGGATTTTTGCCACAGATCTCCCTTGATAAAAGAAATAATGCGGTACGTGTGCATGTGGGGATCGAATATAAATTCCGCCCCTAAAAGACCTTGTGACCATGAGGGCGGCTGACGTAAATCTCCCCCCATTACGTATGCATGAGAGGTTCCTAATTCCCCCTGCATTTCCCACAGGATGTCGGAAAGCTCTCCGCGTGTGGAGAGGCGCGGAATAAGCTTGAAGTATCGTTGAAATACGTCTTGCCAGTCAACATTTGACATATTTTCCCGCCAGAAATGATCGCGTTGCAGCCGCCACGCTTCTTTGAAAATCTGCTCCCATTCCGAAACGGGGTCTACCATCACACGGATCCGGGAAAGGTCTATCCACCCGGACTTTCGGTCAGGTTTTTCTGTCTCGGCGCGATCATCATGTTTTTCATCCGCCTTGATCACGCGCAGTCTCTGATCCACACGGTAAGCCAGCCATTGCGCATCGCTCGAAAGCTCCATCTCTGACACGCGATCGATCCAGGGTTCAACTTTCTGCGTTTCAAAGTCAAAAGCTTCCGCAATGCCTGCTTCATCACGAAAATCGGCTTCCGGATGATCTTCTTCTGCTGTCGTTTCCAAGGGCCAGTTGATAAAAAGCGCCTTGCCCTTTATTCCCATAATGTGGGAATAAATCCCGTCCGTCACAGGAAAAGCCTGAATACGGTTTTCAATGCCGTCCAGGTCAATCGTGATTTTCTTGACTTCTTTATCGTCGTTGCTTTTCTTTTTCTTCTTGGCTTTTTCTTTCTCTTCTTCCTGTTCCTGAACCAGTTCAGGGGCTTTGGGCGTAAAAGGAGACGTCAGGTCTTTCTGTAGCGTAATAAGGTACGGGCGCATCCCACGAGGAAAGCCAAGTTCGAAATGCAATGAATCCCATGCGGGATTAAATTGGCGATAGGACAGGAAATAAAGATATTTTCCGTCAGGATCAAAAGCGGGAGAGACATCCTTCAACACAGGCTTTGTTACCTGGGAGCTTTTGTTCGTTTTGACTTCGTAGAGTTTTATGGCAAGAGTGCGCCGCGTCTCGGCGGAACTGTAAGCAACCCACTCGCCATCCGGGGACCATGCCATTCCATGCATCATCCCGTAGCGATTACGGTCAATGACGCGGTATGTCCAGCTTTGCAGATCTATCCAGACCAGTTCGCTACGATGATTGAGCAATATCAGCTCATCTTTATGCGGATTGGGCAGCATGTCTTCAACGCGCCCCAGATCGAGCTTTTCTGAAATAGAAACGCTTTTGCCTGAGTGCACATCATAAATTTCAAGCTGATCCTGTCCGGACTGATCGGTGACGGCAACGACGCGGGTTCCGTCGTGCAACCAGCGGGGCAGACGAAATCTTACGCCGTGAGCTTCTGCCAAGGGTTGCACAGGACCTTCCCAATTGGCGAGGCTGGAAATCTTGCCGCGCGTGGCAACGGCCAGGTGGGATCCTCTGGGATGTAAACCGTAGTCATCCAGATAACGGTCAGGACGCACAAATTTTCGATTGCGTTGGGGACGGGAACCAAAATAGGTGATGTTCACCTGGTAATCGTCTTGCGTTCCTGGATCGTATATGTAGAGGTCTCCGCCCTTATGATAGACGATTTTATGCCCGTCTGTAGATTGATTGCGAACATAATAATCCGTGTGATAAGTATGTTGCCTGAGGTCTTTTCCCTCTGTGTCACAAGAATAAAGGTTCCCTGTTCCTTCATGGTCTGAGGCAAAATAGATACGCTCGCCTATCCATAAAGGACGCGCCAGATCACTTTTAAGAGAGAGAAGCTTTTTGTAATTGTATTCTCCTTCTGTATCAATCCAGATCTCGCCCGCTGTGCCTCCTCGATACCGTTTCCAGAAACCATACTCGCGATATCCATGACGTTGAATAACGGATCCTTTTTTATCATTGTAACTGATGAAATTGACAGGGCCAATCGGAAAACGAAGAGGCACACCCCCATCAGGCGAAACAGACCAGAGCGCGTTCACGCGATTAAAAGGTTCGCGCGCCGCTGAAGAAAACAAAATGCCCTCTTTTGTCCATCCAATCACGCTTAAGGACGATGCGCCAAAGAATGTCAAGCGTCGCGCGATTCCCCCCTCACCAGGCATGACATAGACTTCGAGACTTCCTTCATCGCTTCCGGCAAAGGCGATCATCGCACCATCCGGAGAAAAAACAGGGGTCGTTACGATCCCGAGTCCCGTCGTTAAGCGTCGTGCAAGACCACTTCCTTTAACAATCCAGAGGTCGTCTTCGGAAATAAAAACGATATTGTTTCCATGAATCGCTGGTGAGCGATAGTATCCCTGCAAATTCATTCGTTCAACTTTCTGTCAAGAATATTATCAGGAGCATTTATCCCGTTAAAACTGTATGATCCATACCCAAAGGATTTCAAAATGTGGAGTGACGGACGCGCGGTGAGTCCCGCGCAATGTACGTATAAGGATGCACGCAGAATGAGTCGTGACGTCCAACATTCTCACAATTTGAAAGACGAAGGGTATGTCTTTAATACGCTCTTGTTGTGCCTTATTCCAGCAAAAATGTCGAGTCTTATGTACGCATGAATAAAATTTAGTAAAATATTAATCTTTCTGGTGTAATTTTCTTCTTATTGAAAGATGTTATTAACAGGATTAAATGAGTACTTAACATAAAGTTGAAAATGTGTTCAGATAAGGGTGTAACAAAAATAATCAATACTCTCCCCTTCGTCTTTTAAGATGTGAGGGCTTTGGATTTCAGGATTCGTCCTGTGCGCGTCCTTATACATGCGCTGTGCAGGACTCGCCACTTGTCCGCTACCCCACATTTTGAAATCCTTTGGGTATAGGTATAATGCAGGGAGAATCTTTACATGCGCGTCCTGATTATTGAGGATGACCAGACGACCTCGAAAACAATACAGGTCGCTCTGAAATCTGAAGGTTTCATTTGTGATTCTACAGAAATTGGCGAGGATGGACTGGAAATCGCCCGCCATTATGAGTATGATCTTATCGTGCTGGATTTGATTCTTCCGGATATTGATGGGTATGAAATTTTGCGAAGATTGCGCGCGGTTCAGGTATCTACGCCTGTTCTCATTCTTTCGGGACTTTCAGGAATTGATGACAAAATCAAAGGGCTTGGCGTCGGCGCCGATGATTACTTGACAAAACCTTATAATAAAGACGAATTGATTGCGCGTGTACGAGCCATTATTCGTCGTTCAAAAGGTCACCCTAATTCAGTCATTACGATCGGTCGCCTGAAAATTAATTTAAATACCAAAACAGTAGAAGCAAATGGTAAAAATTTAAAGCTGACTGGCCGTGAATATGCCATTCTTGAATTACTGGCCATTCGCAAGGGCGCTACATTGTCCAAAGAAATTTTCCTGAACCATCTTTATGGGGGTATGGAGGAGCCTGAGTTCAAAATCATTGACGTTTTTATTTGCAAACTGCGCAAAAAACTTGCCGATGCGTTGAATAATGAAAACTACATTGAAACGGTTTGGGGGCGCGGGTATGTTTTGCGTGAACCCTCAGGCGAACAAGCCGTTCATCAAAAAACAGTCAACACAAATGGTGTCCACGTCAAACAAAAATCACCCAGCAATACTTTGACAAGCAATCCAACGCCAACCACCTTGAAGTTTGAAGAAAGCCGCTCTGGCAACCTCTTGATAAAAGGTCTTTAAACAGCGTATTGCCTTCAAGACTTTCTTACCCCGATGAGTTATTGGATCAAGAGTGGCAACTGATTGGCCGTCTTGTGAGATCCAAGACCTCGCCCCGCAGTCGTAAATCTCTGCATTCGAGACGATAAGTGCTCAATGCTATACTTTATTATTTTATTTCTCCATACAGGATGTGGTTGGTCGATGTCCTTCAAGATAAAATCCCTTCTTTGAAGAAAGTGTGGGCAGATATGGGGTATCAGGGAAAAAGTTTAAAGACCAGGCTAGAATAGAAAGGAATCAATCTAGAGATTGTCAAGAGTCCCAATAAATACTTTTGAGTTCCTATGGAAGTCAAAGATGTAACAGTTTGGCTTAAGGAAAAAGGGATTGAAATTGTCGAGGGCTTTAAAGCTCTTCCCAGACGTTGGGGCGTTGAGCGTACTTTTGCCTGGATCAGTTATTACAGAAGGATGAGTAAAGATTATGAATTCTTATGTCAAACTCAAGAAACCATGATGCGGCTGGCCATGATTAGAACTATGTTGAAGAGAACTGTAAAAATTAAATTTAAAGACACCCTCTAAGAGGGAAAAGGCAAGTTTTCTGGATACATTGTTTTCATATTTAAGGAGCAGGGAGATAGGAAGTGATAGGTTCGAGTGGTGTAGGGGAACATCACACATGGATTAGTTTTGATTTAATCTTACACCTTTATTTGTAATAAACTCTGCGAATCACACACCTTATAACCCTTCATTTGGAAGGCGAAGGTTGTTTAGTTCAAAACTCCCAGAAAATCTGGGAGTTCTTGACTTTTACCTTATAACTCTTTATTTTTTATCCAAAAAAAATGGATTTTTCCTAAAAAATGGCGCTTCTGAGTTGAGTTTTCTTAGGTTCTCCTCCATTTGTTCCCAGCTTTCTCCTTCAGGAATTCTCCTTCTAGCAGGAAGAGGGTTAGGAGAGTCATCAACCCCGTAAGAAGTCAAATAAGCCATTCTATAACCAGCAATCTGATTTATTCCCCAATCAGTAAGCTGATCTATTCCTCTCATAACTTTAGCTGTAGCAGAAACAGCTGTTTTTGCGAGCCTATAATATGATGAAGCATTAGCCGAAAAGGATTCTCGTGCTCTATCATATTTTTTAATAACTTCCCTTTCCTCGTCTTTATCGATTGCTGTTATAATTGGGCTTGGCTTTTCTAGAACTTCAAAATCAGACTCGCCAAGCTCTACAAGTACACTTGCCTGAATGGAAGGACTGAGAAAACTTGTATAGAGTGAGAACAAGCCATACGTCCAATATCTTATAGTTTGTTTGCGTTCCATCGTCATGATTATCTCCATGTGCTAAATATTGAATCCATAAATCTGAAGTAAATTACCGCTTCAGATTTGTTAAACAGCAGATTTTTAATAGGGTCTGTGCTTTAACAATTTGACTGTATGAAAAAAAAGAAGCCTTCCCTATTGGAAAAATTCCTGTAAGGAAAATACCTAAGGGAAAAATACGTACCCCTTACATATCAAAAAAAATTATCTTAATATGTAAAATGTCGTTGATTTTTTGTCATAAAAGGTACTTCATATCTTGAAGAGAGGATAAAACAGCCTTAGATGAGAAAATATAAAAAAAATTTAATCGTTTTAATTATTGGAGGACTGTTTGCTGTTTTGTTTATTTCTTTCCTTTTATTTTTTTATCTTAGTCCTTCTTTTGGCAATTATAGAGAATTACTCTCCCATTCTTCTTTAAACGCATTTATTAAAGACTCTCTCCCTCAGTTTAGAAAAAAAGAGAATGATTTACTTGATTCTAAAAGAGAAGAATCCATCCCTCTCTTCCATAAAGCGCTTAAAGGAAAAGAAGCTTGTAAGATACTTTCTCGAGCGCGTAAATATCGTCATCAGGCCCATACAGAACGATCCTTTAAATTTTATTGCCAGGCTCTTCATCTTTTTCAAGAGGCGCAAGAACCTCTAGGAGAAGCTTATGTCTTATTAGGGCTGGGAGAACTTCAAAGAAGAACGGGAGATATAAATGCTTCGCAGAAGACTTACGAACAAGCAAAGAATATCTTTCAAAAACATAATCATCAATTGGGAGAAGCATTTGCTTGGCGAGGGATTGGAAAAGTTGCCTTTGATCTAGGTGATTATAAAAATGCTATTGAGAGATATTATCAAGCTCTTAAGTTTTTTAAAAAATTGGGTCATGCTGAAGGTGAGGCCAGCGTTCTAAGATATCTGGGCGATTGGAAATTAATGCAAGGTCATCATGAGGAAGCGCGAAGGAATTATGAAAAAGCTCTAACAATTTTTAGGAATAACAAAAACGATCGTAATAGAGCTTATGTTCTAGAGGGGTTAGGAGAATTAGAACGTGTATTAGGGAATATAGATAATGCTCGCCTTTATTATGAAGAAGCTTTTAAGATTTTTAAAAAAATTCAAGATCTTCATGGGGAAGCTAAAGTTTTAAGAGGCATGGGGGATATGGAACGTCAAGTATTACATTATGCGCAATCCAAAAACCTCTTCGAACAAGCTCTGTCACTTTTCCAAGAAACAAAAGAACTGCAAGATCAAGCTAATATTTTTACAGGCTTGGGAAATCTGGAATTAAATATGAAAAATTACGCTCAAGCTCGACAATGCTATGAAGAAGCTCTAGCAATTGGGAAAAAAATCAAGAGTTTAAAAATTGAAGCGCATGCGTTAAGAGGATTGGGTCATATAGAAAAGCAACTCTCCCATTTTGATCAAGGCCATAATTTTTATGAGCAATCTTATGTTCTCTATCAAAAGCTCAACGATTATATCAATAAAGGACATACGATGATTGCTTTTGGGAATTTAGAATTATCACGCGCCAATTATGCTGCTTCCAGGAAATATCATACTCAAGCTCTTATTGCATTCAAAGAAATCGGTAATAAAAGAGGAGAAGCTTATGCATTGTTGGGTCTTGCCAAGTTGGAGTATCGATTAAGTAATTATTCGGCTTCATACTCTTTATATGAGCAAGTTCTTAGTCTTGGTCAATACAAGATCGATCCAGTTTGCCAAACTGAGGCTCTGATTAATTTAGCTCAAATAGATTGTATCTTATCCAATTATAAACAAGCAAGGAAGCGGTACGAAGAAAGTTTAAACATTTTTAAGAAACATGACCTTATTTTTTGGGATACAAGAATTTTGAGAGGATTAGGGGATCTCGCTTACAACGTCAGTAACTATAATGAGGCACGTGAATACTATCGCCAAGCCTTAATTCTTTCAGAAAGAAAAAAGCAACATGAAGAATACGCCAAGACCTTGATTCGACAAGGTAATGTTGAACGTATTTCAGGAGATTTAAGACAATCTCAAAAATTCTATGAGGACACAGTAATTCTTTCAAAATCTCTGAAAAATGCTTGCATAGAAGCTAATGCGCTTCAAGGCCTTGCAGAACTTTATTTTATGCAAGGAGAAGTCAGTAAAGCCCGACAAGTTTACGAAAGATCTTTTTATTTATTTGAAAGCATGGGTGATCGCATAGGAGCGTCCAGTGTTCTTTATTATTGGGGAAATCTGGACCGCATGGTGGATCGTCATGAAGACGCTTATCATAGGTTTGAACAATCCTTAACACTATCAAAAAATATTGGGTATAAGGTGGGAGAAGCATGGGCATTGATTGGGATGGGTGATTTTGAAAGATTTATGAGCAACTATAATGTCTCTCAAAAAAATTATAGGGATGCCTTAAAAATCTTTGCAGAAATTGGGCATCGTCAAGGGGAGGCAAGATCTCTTCGAGGATTGGCAGATGTAAACTATGAGAAAGGAGAATATAAAGAAGCTCAAAGTTATTATGAAAAAGCTTTTTTTATTTCTAAAGAAATAGGAGATATTTTAAATGAAGGTCGGACACTTTGGGGAATGGGTCAACTGGAGTTTGCGATGGGGCGATATGGGCAGGCAAGAATAAATCTTGATCAATCGCTTTTTTTGTATAAAAAAATAAAATATGTATGGGGGGAAGCCAGTGTCTTAAAACTGCTCGGGGATGTAGAGTTTAATAGTCATCAAAATAAAAAATCTCGATATCTTTACAATCAAGCTTTCAGTCTTTACACAAGTTTAGGAGATCAAGCAGGAAAGGTAAAGACCTTAATAAGTCTTGCTAGACTTGACTATTACTTGGGCAGGTATTTAGGTAAATTCCAGAAATCGATTAAAGCTTATAATGAGGCTCTGGAAATTGCTAAAAAAATTAAAGATCGCGCAAGAGAAGCTATTATTTTATATAATCTTGGCAAAATAAAAGCTCGATGTGAAAAATTGGATGAAGCAAGGAACTTTTACCTTCAAGCGTTGTCTATCTTTACATTTCTTCAAGAACTTCCTGGCCAAGCAAAAGTTTGGAGAAGCCTAGGACATCTTGAATGTCGGGCAAAAAATCATGACTTTGCTCAAAACGCTTATAAACATGCTCTCATATTATCAGAGAGAATCGGGAGTCCAAGAGAGAGCGCAAAGACTCTTTTAGGTATGGGGTATTTAAAAATGGAACAAGGTTTTCCAAAAGACGCTTTGATTTTTTTTAAGGACGCTCTGAGAATTTTTAAGGATATGGATGATGCCTGGTCTGAGGCTTCTACTTACCAGAAAATGGGCAATATTGAGAAGGAGCTTAAATTTTATCAGCAAGCACGTCAGTCTTATCACAAAGCGTTGGAATCTTTTCAATATCAAGGAGATATCATAGGAGAGGGAAATGCACTTATAAAAATAGCAGAACTTGAGTGTCTTTTAGGGAATATAGAGCAAGCTTACAAAAGTTATGAATTAGTTCTTGAATGTTTAAAAAGAGGAGAAAACCCAAGAGGGCACGCTAAGGTATTGAAGGGACTCGGGGATCTTCAGAAGAAAAAGGGAAATAAGGAAAAGGGAAATTTGTTATACAAAAAATCATTAGTTTTATTTAAAAAGATCAATGATCAAAAGAGTTACAATCAAGTTTTAAATCTTATAGAAAAATAAAAAAATAACATTTCAATTAGTGTAAATAGCCACTTCCTTCATTCGGCATAACATGCCATTTTTTTTGCAGGTTTATAGAATTTTCTTGTTCATGATAAGGAAAAATCACTTTTATCAGCTTACCGACAGCTGGAGACCTCCAAAAACCAGCAGATTTTGAGGCATGGAGAGAGGATTCAAGAACTTATTAGCATTTTTAGGTTCTTTTTCAGGCTTTATCGTCCAATTTCCGTGGAAGATTTAAGAGAATAACAGCTCCTTTTTCA
>JAEUKR010000023.1 GCA_016794245.1 Caedimonas sp.
CTCTAAAAAATCACCCTTTGCCGTTAATTCCTCTAAGCGCTTCTCAATGCTGGACAGTCCTGACATCTAAAAATAAACCTCCTCTCATAGCCTTGAAGTATAACTTTATCATAACCTTATCCGTTTTTGGAGGTCTCCATAAACGTTCTTTTGTTAAGCAACTCAAAATTTTCACTGAACAGCCCTGCAACCGCGATCAACAGACTTGACAGAAGACGAAAAATAAGTGTCAGGTAGCGTCGTTGTTTGAAAAGGAGAAAGAATCATGCTCGCACTCGTTTTTCCTGGGCAAGGATCCCAAGTCGTCGGAATGGGGCGGGAAATCTGTGACGCCTTTCCCGTGGCGCGCGAGGTTTTTGAAGAAATAGATGAGGCGCTTGAACAAAAGCTGAGCAGACTTATTTTTGAAGGGCCGGCCGAAACGCTTGTGTTGACCGAAAACGCTCAACCTGCTTTGATGGCGGTCAGTCTGGCATGGGTTCGGGTTTTGACCCATGAAGCCAAACTCGATCTTTTCAAAAAGGTCGCGTATGTGGCGGGGCACTCGCTGGGAGAGTATAGCGCGCTTGCTAGTGTCATGACCTTAACGCTTTCTCAAACGGCGCGTCTTCTTAAACTGAGAGGCAGAGCTATGCAACAAGCTGTTCCTCCAGGTCACGGGGGAATGGTCGCCTTATTGGGCGCGGAACTTGCCCAGGCTGAGGAAATCGCCTCAAAGGCGGCTCAGAAACAAGTGTGCGAAGTGGCAAATGATAATGCTCCGGGACAGATTATCCTAAGCGGTCATCAGGAAGCTATCACGCGGGTCGTAGAAATTGCGAAAGATTATGGGATCAAGAAGGTTGTTCCTTTGGCTGTCAGCGCTCCTTTCCATTGCTCGCTGATGAAACCCGCGGCAGAGAGCATGGAAAAGGCATTTGCCGAAGAAATATTCCATAAACCCGCTGTGCCTGTCATTTCAAATGTGACGGCAGAAACAGAAATGGATCCCGATGTTTTGAAATCGCTTCTTGTTCAACAGATAACAGAACGCGTCAGATGGCGTGAATGTATCCTTAAACTCAAGACTCTTGGTGTGACCAGCCTTGTGGAGGTTGGGGCCGGAAAAGTATTGACCGGACTTGCAAAGCGCATTGATCCGGAACTCAAGGCTTTTTCGCTGGATAAACCTGAGGATATCGACTTATTCATTCGGCACTTTTAGGAGGAGTCATGTTTTCATTGCAAGGAAGGAAAGCGCTTGTTACAGGAGCGTCAGGAGGAATTGGCGCCGCTATTGCAAGGACTTTACATGCGCAAGGCGCGGAGATTACTATCTCAGGAACGCGGCAGGATATGCTTGAAGATCTTGCCCATTCCCTGAAGGAACGATGCCACATTGTCACATGCAATTTAAATGAGGCGGCGGCTGTGGAAATGCTGGTTCCTCAAGCCGAAACGCGGATGGGGTCACTGGATATTTTAGTCAACAACGCGGGCATAACACGAGATAATCTTATGCTTCGTATGAAAGACGAGGATTTTGACGATGTTCTGCGCGTGAATTTAAAATCAGCTTTTATCTTGATGCGCGCCGCTATAAAGGGAATGCTGAAAAAACGTTACGGTCGAATCATCAATATCTCTTCCGTGGTTGGAATAACGGGAAACCCTGGACAAGTGAATTATTGCGCTTCCAAGGCGGGGCTGATCGGGATCACAAAGTCTCTTGCACAGGAAATTGCCTCGCGCTCAATTACAGTCAATTGTATCGCGCCAGGCTTTATCGAATCCGCAATGACGCAGGCACTCAATGAAGAGCAAAAGCAGAAAATCAACCAGACGATACCGCTGGGACGCATGGGATCCCCCGAAGAGATCGCTTTTGGTGCGGCTTTTCTCGCAAGCGACGAGGCGGGTTATATCACCGGACAGACCCTTCATATCAATGGGGGTATGGTCATGATCTGATTTCGCGCTTTTTCATCGAAAAAGTTTATGATAGAGTGCGTTTCATATTTTGGACATTTTGTCTATATACAGTGTTTGGAATCACCTTGAATTTAAGGAAGTTTAATGATGAGTGACGTTTTAGGCCGAGTTCGAAAAATTATTACTGAACATCTGAATGTCGATGAAGGTAAAGTAACGCCTGAGGCAAATTTTATTGATGATTTGGGCGCCGATAGCCTTGATACCGTTGAGTTGGTGATGGCATTTGAAGAAGAATTTGGCATTGATATTCCTGATACGGATGCTGAAAAAATCCGCACCGTCAAAGATACGGTGGATTATGTAAATGCTCATATTAAGGATAAAGCTTAAAGATCCTGAGGAGTCCTTCATGCGTCGGGTTGTCGTCACAGGGTTGGGGTTGGTTACGCCGTTGGGGGGGAATACCCAAACGACCTGGAACAACCTTATTGCAGGTAGATCGGGAATTCGGCGGATTGATCGCTTTGATGTTTCCGATCTTCCGACAAAAATTGCGGGATTGGTTCCTTCAGGAGATTCCAGCGAGGGAAATTACAATCCTGATGATTGGTTAGATCCGAAAGAGCAACGCAAAATTGATCATTTTATCGCGTATGGGGTTGCGGCGGCTTCTCAGGCGCTTCAGGATTCGGGGTGGAAAGCGGCGTCGGAAGAAGATCAATGCCGCGCCGGTGTCATGATAGGGTCGGGCATCGGAGGATTGCAAAAAATCTATGAAGCTTCTATCGCTCTTGAAAAAGGAGGCCCCAAACGTGTTTCGCCTTTCTTCATTCCTTCTGCCTTAATCAATGAAATTTCGGGTCATGTTTCGATTAAATATGGTCTTAAAGGGCCTAATCATGCGAATGTGACCGCTTGCTCGACGGGAGCGCACGCGATCGGAGATGCCGCGCGATTGATCCAGATGGGGGATGCAGATGTCATGGTTGCAGGAGGAGCGGAAAGCGCTGTGACCCGCCTTGGGATTGCCGGGTTCGCTTCCATGAAGGCTCTTTCAACCCAATATAATGATATGCCTGAAAAAGCGTCTCGACCCTGGGACAAAGACCGCGATGGCTTCGTCATGGGAGAAGGTGCGGGTGTTGTCGTCCTTGAGGAATGGGAACATGCCAGGAAACGAGGCGCTTGCGTTTATGCGGAAGTGATCGGTTATGGTTTGTCGGGTGATGCCTACCATATCGCCGCGCCCGCGCCTGATGGTGGTGGCGTGCTGCGCTGCATGAAAAACGCGCTTGGCCGGGCTGGCCTCAATGTGGATCAGGTGGACTATATTAATGCTCATGCAACCTCAACGCCTGCTGGCGATGATCTCGAACTTAGAGCAATTCAGCGTTTAATGGGGACTGCAACAGCGAACGTATCCATTTCTTCCACAAAATCCTCGATAGGACATTTATTGGGCGCGGCTGGCGGTGTAGAGGCGATTTTTGCGATTCTGAGCATCCATCACAAAAAAATTCCTCCCACGTTGAATCTGGATGATCTTTCAGATCATTTCAAAGATATGGATTTGGTGCCGCATAAGGCTAAAGACAAGAACGTTAAAGTGGCTCTTTCCAACTCTTTTGGTTTTGGCGGTACCAACGCATCCCTGGTTTTCCGTGAATTGGCCTGAAAACAGATCGATCCTGAAGCGCACTTTTGTTGGTTTCTTTTTTCTGGGTCTTTGTATTGTCGCAGGATTCGTTGTTTTTTTAGACAAAAAGTATAAAGCGCCCACGGGTGATCATCACGACCATACGATTGTCATTCCCAAGGGGGCTTCCCTTGATCAAATTGCTGCTGTACTTGACGAACACAACATCATTGACGCCCCTTTTTATTTTAGCTGGAATGCGCGGCTCAGAGGTCTTCATGCCTCGATCAAAGCAGGAGAATATGCTTTTCCCAAAGAGCGTACTTTAGAAAATGTTCTGTCGCTTTTAATCACGGGCAAGACCGTGGTGCGCAAGTTTACGGCGATTGAAGGGCAAACGACTAAAGATATCATCATGGCTTTAAATCGGACGGAAGGATTAGAGGGCGAGATTCTCACTCTTCCGGCAGAGGGTTGTCTTTATCCTGCGACATATCATTTTTCCTATGGCGATCAACGCCAAATGATTGTGGACTGGATGATCAAAACCCATCAGAAACATTTGCAAGACCTGTGGGCGGGTCGTGATCAGACCCTTCCCCTTTCTTCCCCTCGCGATGCTCTTATCCTTGCATCGATTGTTGAAAAAGAGACGCATCTTGAAAAAGAGCGCCCGCGTGTTGCTGGCCTTTTTTATAATCGATTGCGTTTGGGAATGCGTCTTCAATCAGACCCAACCGTTGTTTACGGGCTTTATCATGCCGGGGGAGTTTCTTTAAATCACTCTTTAAGTCGAGAAGACCTCGACAAGCCAAATCTTTTTAATACCTATCTTCATAGCGGGTTTCCTCCTGGCCCGATTTGCAACCCTGGATTTTCCTCTCTTCATGCTGTGTTGCATCCTGAAAAGACCGATGCTCTTTATTTTGTGACGGATGGCACAGGGGGGCATGTCTTTTCGTCAACTTACGAAGAGCACAAGCGTCATCATCAAGCATTGCGCCTCAGGCGTCAGAAAGCGCAACAGAGTTCTCGAGTAAACGCGAATAAATCGAGCCATTAAACAATTCAAAAGATTCCAACAACTTACTTTAAGAAGTTCAGGATTCAGAAAACTCCATGTATAATAGGCTGCAAAATTTTCTTTTAAAAAAGTTTTTGCGCACCTTTTCTGCCTTTCCTGAAGGAAGAGGCGTTGGACACGCCGTTCGGGATAGCATTAATTATACAAAACAGCTTAACGTCCAAGTATCTAATCCATCTCAGACTCGGGGTCAGCATGTTTGGAAATGCTATTTTCAGCCTATACAGAAAATATGGGCATATGACTGGCTCACCTCATTGTCAACGCGATTTGGATTAGTTCAGATGATTGACGTAGAGTAAAACTCTCGTGCGATCCCTGTAATGCCTGTTGTTGACAACTTTGTTAACAGTACTATGGCAAAAAATGGTGGAGCCAGGGGGAATCGAACCCCCGACCTCTACAATGCCATTGTAGCGCTCTCCCAACTGAGCTATGACCCCTAAGAAATTGAGCATAGCCTACGAAGGTTCCTCTTTTTTCGCAAGGAAAAAATCAGGAACGAGAAAATTTTTATGCATAAACCCGCATCAAATCAGCGGGGTACTCCAGTGTCTATACTATATTTTCTTTTCTCTATAAAGAAGGATTCCTATTTTCTCGATGACACTGGCTTCAAAAGCCCAAAGGTGAAACTTGGGGATCTTTTCTCCCAAAAGAATGACGGTATGAGATTCAGGCAAGCGCTCATAAGAAAGTTTTTTCTCCAAGTCAATCACAAAGTGGACAGGAAAAGATTCATGATAAGACAATTTTACAATTCCTACGCCTCGAACCTCTAAAAGCCCGCGCAGCGTTTCCGGCGCACAACCTCTCAGCTCTTTGCCTTGATATCTTATCAATACCTGATCATCCGCCACCAGCCGCCCGCCTCTCTCAATCAGACGCAGTGCAAGATCAGATTTCCCTGACCCTGAAGGTCCCATCATCATTAACCCTTGACCTTCATATTCAACCAGGGTGGCGTGGACTCTTTGATATTGATATTGCGTGGAAGCGGAATTCACTTTATGACGTCACTCTCATCTAAAAATAAAAAACGGCGCTGAAAAGCCAACGCCGTTTGAGTTGTTCTTTGTTTTATCGTTTAGTGAATGTGAATCGTCACTTTTCTATGTTTTGGCATGACCTCAGGTCCTTCGATTTCTCCTGCGCCAACAGGAGTAATGCGGCGTGAGTCGACGCCCAAGCGAACAAGTTCATGGGCAACGGTCATGGCGCGCTTTTGAGAGAGGATTAAATTATGCTTGCGTCCTCCCTTGGCATCGGTATGTCCCGTTACATTAAGCGTCGTTTTGTTCATGTTGGCGGCGACTTTGGCGACTTCCCGGAGGGTGTGCATCGCGTCAGGCGTAAGATCCCACTTGTCTTCAGCGAAATGTAAGGTAAAAGTCGGTGCAACTTTCTCAACGGCCTTTTCAACAGCAGTCAGATTTTTCTCGAACATGTCTCTGCACATTGCCAGGTCGTTTTCGCCACAGCTTTGACATTCTCTTAGTTGAGAGACCATACAATCAAAACCGACTTGTGCGGCGGCAGCCTGTTTGGGCGCTACGCGTTCCCCGCTCTTGGCCAGGGAGAAAATCAAGTGGTGACGCATGTCCATAAGATCTTCCAACGCATGATCCGGCACATCCCATTTGCGAGGATCTTCAGGGAGAACCTCTTGGCCTGCTGCCGCCTGCAATCCCTTTACAGCGAAATAACTGGCGTCGCTCTCATCGAACTTTGCATCTTCCCGTTGGGCGAGAGATTGATATTGGTTCGCAAGTTCTCTTGAAAATTCGTATCCCTCACGCGGCGCTTTTTCAAGCTGATCGATCTCGTAGCTTGCGCAATTGGCGGTCAGTAATGCCGCGGCAAGGGCGCCTATTTTTAACATTGAATTTGCTGGTTTGTTTTCAGACATTTGCTCTTCCCTTTTCTTTCTGATTTTATTTTTGAATCGAACATGAGCGATCCGTTTTCATTATATACACTTTTCATGAATGAATTTCTACACCTGCTTAAACATCTTGTCATAAAACCTTGCAAAAATTTTAGCCAGATGAATGTAAGTTGCCTATGAATCGTAAATTTTTTGTTAAACTGAAAAGGGTGCGCTCTTTTTTCAAAGCTTTTGTTATAAAATTCAGCATACGCCGCAAATTTAGAGTTTGATTTACGGAACGCGAAAAGATAAAGTGCCAGGAAAAGAAGGGATTTGAGCATTACAATGAGCGATTTGATTGAAGAAATTAAGGAAGATGTCAGACTTGACCAGCTCATTAAATTCTTTAGAAAGTATGCGAACCATATTATCGGCGTTGCCTTGGTCGGCATCATTTTTTCAGCGGGATATGCATTTTGGCAACACTCCAAAGAAAAACAGCAACGTGTTACAGCGTCTGCTTTTGACGAGGCGTTACAGCTCTCGCTGGAAGGGCATTCCCGCGAAGCCATGGAATTGCTGACGACGCTTGAGAAAAACGCATCAGGAGGATATGCGATTTTAGCAGTCTTTCGGCGGGCGATGCTAGGATCAACTTCTTCAGAAGATAAAATCAAGCTTTATAGGGACATTATGGAAAATTCCGGCATTGAACCCAAATTTCGCGAACTTGCGACTGTTTTGTGGGGGTATGAAGGTATAGATTCGGAAGACGTGACGCAACTTCAACAAAAACTGGAGCCTGTTGCGCAAAGCAGAAGCCCTTGGATGAACAGCGCCCAGGAATTGCTCGCCTTGCTTGACATTCGTAAAGGAGAGATAAAAGCCGCGGCTCAACGTTTGCACAATCTGAGTAACGATGAAAATGTTATTTCAGGCGTGCGCACGCGCGCTTTCGCTTTGCTTGAACAGTTGGGTCATTGAATAGACTTCTTTCGTCGCCCAGATATGGTTTAGAAAGAAGTCTAACGTGCTTCGGCCATTAAAACATTGTCTTCTGTTGACCATGAATAAGAATTGAGGAAACGTAGATGCATTACGTCATTTTATTAGCCATTCCCCTCTTTCTGACGGGTTGTGAGACGATGTTTGGTAAAAAAGCCAAGGAGCCCTTAACCGGCGAACGTCAGCGCGTTCTGATGATGTCGGAAGAAATTATACCTGATGCCGGAGTGGGACATATTTATGTAGGGCTTCCCGATGCCGTTCATCATCAGGAATGGAGTATGGCAAGCGGCAATGCCCGTCATGCCATGTTGCCGGGCATTATGAATACAGAAATCAAGAAAGTGTGGGAACGCAATGTGGGTGCGGGCAATGGAAATCTTTTCCACTTGTTCAACAACTCTGGCGGATTTTTGAGTCATAGCCCTTGTCGTTTGCTGAATGGACCTGTTGCGGCGGAAGGCAAGGTTTTTACGATTGATGCAGAAGGAACCGTTGTTGCGACCGCTCTGAAAACAGGAGAAGAACTGTGGAGATCTGAAACGGTATCGACTTCTGAACAGTCGCAGCTCTTTGGAGGTGGACTTGCTTATGATTATCATAAAGTCTATGCTTCCACGGCAAACGCCGAAGTGTTGGCGCTTGATGCCCAAAAAGGAACTATTCTTTGGCGTGCGTCAACGTCTGGTCCTGTTCGCACCGCTCCTACGGTAAAAGATGGGCGTGTCTTTGTCGTGACGATTAATAATCAGCTGGAAGCGTTTGATGCGAATACGGGCAAGCTTTTGTGGACACATACAGGTATTATTGAAAGCGCCGGCCTTTTGGGAGGGGCGAGCCCCGCTGTGCATGAAGGCGTGGTGGTCGTTCCTTATTCTTCAGGCGAAGTCTTTGCCCTAAGAGTTGAAAATGGATATCCGTTGTGGTCGGAAAGTTTAAGCGCATCAAGGCGTCTTGATTCCGTCTCTTCGCTGTCTCATATTAAGGCACGGCCGATCATTGATCGTAATCTTGTTTTTCTCATCGGTCACGGAGGACGTATGACTGCTCTTGATTTGCGCAGCGGTCAAACGGTCTGGACAAAGGAAATAGGGGGCATTCGCACACCCGCCGTAGCCGGCGACTTTCTTTTTATGGTCACCAACGAGAATCACCTTGTCTGTTTGAAAAGAGATACAGGTCAGGTTCTGTGGGTTACAAAACTTCCTCGCGACATGGATACAACGAAGAGCGAAGAAAAAATCTTGTGGGCAGGCCCCATTTTGGCGAATAATCAGCTTGTCCTGGGCGGCTCGAATGGGCGTGGATTGCTGTTGATGGCCGATAGCGGAAAAAAATCACTTGAGTTCGATCTTCCTGACGGAACAGCCCTCTCTCCCATTTTAGTCGATAAAACCCTTATATTTTTAACAGATTCGGCAACGCTGGTTGCCTATCGGTAACTTTTGGATCTGTTATGAAAGCTCTTTTAAAACTCGTCATTCTTGGCAGACCGAATGTTGGAAAGTCGACGCTATTTAACAGATTGGCTGGGCGAAGGCTGGCGATTGTCCATGATCAGCCTGGTGTAACGCGAGATTGGCGTGAGGCGGAAGGCAGGCTTGCGGATCTGCGCTTTCATATCTGTGATACGGCGGGTCTTGATGGTTTTGAATCCCCTGAAATCAAAGAGCAAATAACTCAACAGACAAATCAATTAATCGAAAAGGCGGATATTCTTCTATTCATGCTGGATGGACGGGAAGGGATCACAAGCTCTGAAGAAATGCTGGCGCAACAAGCGCGTCTGACACAAAAGCCCTTGGCGCTGATTGCGAATAAATGTGAGGGAAAAGCGGGACGTGAAAATCTGTATGATGCTTATCGTTTGGGGTTGGGGGATCCTATTCCTCTTTCTGCCGAACATGGCGAGGGACTTGACGATCTTTATCAAGCACTTGCTCCTTATTTTAAAGAAGCGCAGGATCAAGATCAGAATGACGTTGCAGATGAAGCTGAGAACCAGGCTGCGGAAACGTTGTCATTATCCGCTCACGCCAGCCCCTTAAGGCTTGCGATTGTTGGTCGTCCCAATGTAGGCAAGTCAACCCTGATGAATGCGCTGTTGGGAGAATCTCGCGTTTTAACAGGAGACCAGCCAGGCATGACACGTGACGCTGTGACTATTCCCTGGCAGTATGATCAGCAAAATATTCAGCTTGTTGATACTGCGGGACTTCGTCGTCGAAGTCGCATCGAGGAATCACTGGAAAAATTCGCCGCGCACAGAAGTCTGGTCGAAATCCGCTATGCAAATGTGGTTGTTCTTGTATTGGATTCTCATGACCCGCTGAACAAACAGGATTTGACCATCGCTTCGCAAGTGGTTGAAGAAGGACGCGCTCTTGTTATCGCCCTTAACAAATGGGACAGCGCGGATCAGCGCGAATGGCATAATATTGTTTATAAGCTGGGACAGTCCCTTCCCCAGGTCAAGGGTGTTCCGATGATTCCGATCTCGGCGCTTAAAAAACGGAATTTGGACAAATTGATGAACGCAGTCTTGCGAATCTATGGCTTGTGGCAGTATCGAATTTCGACGGCTCATCTGAACCAGTGGCTGGGAATGGCTATTGAACGCCACCCTCCTCCTCTTTCCGGCAGCACCCGCGTCAGGCTCAAGTATGTCACGCAAATCAAGACACGTCCGCCCACGTTTGTCTTGTTTGCGAGTAAACCTGTAGAAATTCCGGATTCCTACATGCGCTATCTGATGACGTCTTTGCGAGAGACGTTTGACTTGCCAGGGATTCCTTTAAGATTGTTGTTGCGTAAAGGAAAAAATCCTTATCAACCCGGACATAGTAAAGATAAATGACTTGGGAGGAATCGACCTGTTTGGTTTTTCGAGTTTTGATGATGCAGGAAGCCTAAACGCCTAATATTTGTAAACAATATTAATGTTCGTCTTTTCGTAACTTTTCCTGAGAGTTTCTACATCTTTTTCACTAACATTCGTGTGAAGCAAGTAAATGGTTTTAAGTTGCTTGAGGTGAATTAAATCCTTTATATCTTTGACAGGTGTGTCTCCTAAATCCAGGACAAGAATATCCAACGCTTTTGCGAGTGGACGCACGTCCTGAACAAGGGTGTTCGATAAATCAAGAATACGGAGCTGATAAGCATTCTCCAAAATCTCAATGTCTTTGACCTTTGTCCAACACAAAATAAGCCTGTTGAGTTTACGAAGCTGTTTTAAACTTTGTATGTCGCTTACTTCCGTTTTGCCTAAATCAAGGTCAACGATATTCAGCGCTTTTTCCAACGGGGTTATATTCTGAACTTGTGTTTCAAACAAATCTAGTTCTCGGAGTTCAAAGGCATTTTTCAATGCACAAATATCATGAACTTTTGTCATGCTCAAATTAAGCTTCGTGAGTTTCGAGAGAGACTTCAAAGTGTTGATATCTTTTACTTTTGTCATGCTTAGATTGAGATTTACAAGGTTTTGAAGACTCTCCAGGGGCGAGATGTCATCAATATCTTCATGACGGGATATGTTCAGGTTCGTAAGGTTTGTAAGGGAAGCTAAGACGCTAAGCTCTCCAAATTTTAATCCTGACAGATTCAAAGAACAAAGGTTTATAAATTGTGATAGAGTGACCACGTTTTTAATGATCTTGCTGCTTGATAAGTCAAGCGCATAAAGTGACTGAAAAGAAGAAAGTTCTGCCAGATCAACCTTTTGACCATTCAGGTTAAGGCGAAGCGTGCAAAGATTGGATGCTTTCTTTAATCCGGATGCATGGCTGGTATTTGTAAGTTTTGCCTCAAGATCGCTTAGACGGGGGTTCGCTTTGATGAGTTTTATAATGTCGTTTGTGGATAAGGTGGGTCTGATACTGACTGAAGAAGGCTTGTAGAGCGTTTTATTGGAAATATATTCCTTAAATAGGCTTTTCTTTTTAAGAACGGTCTTTCTGTGAAAGGAAGGATCTATCATAAGCTCAGCAAACGATTTACAGACACTTGCAAGCGCTTTGCTTACGCCGTGATAATGAAGAATCTTTTCCATCAGCTCTGGGGGGAGTTGCTCAAAATCTCCGATATTTTTTCGATTAAGCGTTACCGTTTTATGTTCATCGTCTGAAGCGTGAAGATGACTCGTCTTGAGCGGAATAAAATTTGAGCATGATAAAATGACTGTAAGTATAACAGTATATATTTTCATTTTTGCCCCCTGCATCAAGTGCGAATAGTTGATTATTATCATACAACAAAATATATAACACAAAATAATTATAAAAAATTAATATATGATAAAAAGTTATCTAATAATATAAGGAAATTTTCCTTTTAAATAATAAAAATTACACATTATAATTATCTAATAATGTAGTATTATTATGATAATTTATAAAAAATACTATCAAAAATAGAGTTCTTCGTGAATATTATTTTTTAGAAGAAATAAGGAAATTGCGCTATGGTTCTATTGTAAAATCCTTTGATTGCGATCATAAAAGTAAATTTCATCGTGTTCGGAATAGAAAGCGTTATGGATACCAGTGTGCGGTTATCAGATTTCTTCGACAAAAAGGACTGTATTTGAAAAAACACCACCACCACCATTGCCTGACTGATTTTATGTCATCTGGCTGATGATGGCAACCCAATCTAGTCTTTCTACAAAAGAAGTGCAGTATCGAATTGGGATAATATATAAGGCCGCGTGGCGTATGTGCCGCCAGATATGCCTTTTAAGGGGCGGAAACTTGCCAGATAAATCAGGTGGCCATGTAGAGATTGATGAAACCTACATTCAGGTAAGAGAAAGTTTGCAATCTCTTGAATCTGGAAATATATAAACAGGCAACTTCAAGTTAAATTCTTATCTCATCAAATACTTATTATAAGCCGTTTCTTGTACGCTTACATTCTTTCGCTATTGCGAGCGAAGCGAAGTCATCCCTCCTTTACCGTTCTGTCAACGCCTCGTCTTTAGCTTTAATAATCGGTTTCAAAAGATAGTGCATCACCGTTTTTTTTCCTGTTTTAATGTCAGCGGTTACAACCATACCTGGAATTAAGAGTTTTTCATCTTTAGATTTAGTGAATTTTAAATTTGTTGTACGAAGTTTGACTTTATAATAACTTGGGCGACGCGGATCCTTTTCATCAATGACGGTATCGGGGCTAATATCGACCAATTCAGCAGAAAGACCCCCGTAAATAGAATAGTCATACGCCGTTATTTTGAGCATGGCTGGCTCGCCGGGATGCAGGAAAGCGATATCAGAAGGCTTGATATTGACTTCAACCAAAAGATTATCATCAAGCGGAACAATATCCATAATCTCTTCTCCAGGCCTTATAATCCCGCCTATGGTGGTCAGAAGAATCTGTTTCACAACGCCTTTGACGGGCGAACGAATTTCAGTACGTGACGCGATATCGTCCTGAGCGGTAAAGGCTCCCCGCGCTTGTGCCAGTTTATTGCTTGCCTCCCTTAAGTCAGCGTAATCTTCGTTTTGAAAGACCACAGGGATCTGTTTCAATTTCTCGGAGACTTGCTTGACCGCGGCTTGAGCCTTTTGAATATTAATCCTTGTGGAATCAAGACGACCCTGAACATCATTTAAATCCCGTTCAATCTTTAAAAGATCCATTTTTGCCGCCAATCCACGGTCAACAAGCGGCTTTTGGATGGCTCTTTCCTGTTGCGAGAGCGCCACTGCTTTTGTAAGCTCTTCTTGTCGCGCCTGCAATTCGCGCAATTCTTCGTTTTTCTGCTCCCATTCCTTTTGAGCGATGTTGATTTCGTTGGCCAGTCGTTCCTTACGCGCTTTATGACGCTCACGCGATTCTTCCGCAACTTGGGGAGCGTTCTTTTGAACTTCTTCAGGAACGACGAAATCGCTCCCTTCTGTCTGTGCCTTCAGACGCGCGACTTCGGCAAGGTAACGGTAATAATTGTCGCGCCCTTCTTTCAGACGAGCTTCCGCAATTGTGGGGTCGATCCGCATCAAAATCTGGTTTTTTTGGACAATCTCTCCTTCTTTCACGAGAATTTCCTGAATAATCCCCCCTTCCAGGTTGCTGATTTTCTGAACGGTGCTTGAAGGAATAATCTTTCCTTCCCCACGTGCGATTTCATCAAGCTCGGCAAAGTTCGCCCAAACGATGAAAATGACACAGAAGGCAATGACGGAAAGCATTAATACGGAAATCTGTCGCATCGGCTTTCGACGGGAAGCAGCCGCGGCGGCAGACATGAAGTCGATATCCTGCTGGTCTTCTGGAGAAGGAAAGATTTTTTTGAGATTGAGTGCCATTTGACTTTATCCTGCGCTGCGAATTTGAGAGTTGGAAAGCGCTCTTAAAACCTCTGCCTTGGGGCCATCGGCAATGATTCGCCCCTTATCCATCACGACAATCCTGTCGGCCAGATCAAGAAGAGGCAGGCGATGAGAAATAATAACAACCGTTTTGTCATGCATCATCGAGCGTAATTTCTGAATAAGTTGCGCTTCAGAGACATGATCCATCATGGCGGATGGTTCATCCAGCAAGAGAATAGAGGGATTTCGAACCAGCGCTCGCGCAACAGCAACCGATTGACGTTGTCCGCCTGACAGAGAAACGCCGCCTTCGCCCACGGGCATGTCATACCCCATTGGATGATGACGGACAAAATCATGAACGCCTGATAAAGTGCCCGCTTTCAGAATTTCCGCGTCTGTCACATGATCCGCCCCCAGCGTGATATTATCTCGGACGGAACCATAAAAAAGATAAATATCCTGGGGCATATATCCGATATTACGGCGAAGATCGGCGGGGTCAATCTGACGAATATCCGTCCCGTCAATCTGAATGGATCCCTCATCGGCGGTATAAAGGTTCAAAATCAGCTTTTCAACGGTCGATTTTCCCGAACCAATACGACCCACAACACCAATTTTTTCACCTGCTTTGATGGATAAATTAAACTCGTCCAAAGCTTTCATTTTTTGATCAGGATAAGAAAAGCTCACATCTTTGAACTGAATATCGCCTTGAAGGTTTGGGCGATGAAGATAGCTTTGCGCCTCTCCTCTTTCGGTTGGCAATTCGACGATTTTATTAAGAGCATCAAGCGCTGTACGGGACTGATTTAATTTGGATAATAAAGAGACAATCTGAGTCAACGGAGCCATCGCGCGGGCCGAGAGAATGGAGCAGGCGATCAATCCCCCCGTGGAAAGTTCACCCTTGGCAATCAGGTAGACGCCCACAACGATGATCAGCACATAGGAAAGCTGTTGGATAAAACCTGTGAAGTTCAGAGCAAGCGAGCCAAAAAAACGCACCGCATTGGAAGACGACGCCGATTGAGACACAAAATTTTCCCAATTTCGCTGCATCCGGCTTTCCGCGCCGAAACTTTTTATCGTTTCAAGTCCACTGATGGATTCTACCAGCAGAGCATGTTTTTGTGCGCCCTCCTTGAATGACTTTCTGACCCATGAACGCAAAGGACCTTGCAGAACAAGCGTGGAGACAATCACAATTGGAACAGACAGTAAGGGAACCCACGCGATATCGCCGCCAATATACCCAATCAGAAGGATGAAAAGAAAGACGAACGGTAAATCAATAAAAGCGACAAAGGTGGCTGATGAAAAGAACTCGCGCAATGTCTCGAACTCGCGTAACTGATTTGCGAAACTTCCGGACGATTTGGGGCGGAAAGCTAAACGCATACCAAGGACTTGCTCGAAAATCCGGCCTGCCAAAGTGACGTCTGCGTTTCTGCCCGCCAGATCTACATAATAGACACGGAGCGTTTTCAACAGCAGATCAAAGCCAAATACAATAAAAACACCCGTTGCCAACACCCATAGAGTATCCATCGCATTATTGGGAACGACACGATCATAAACGTTCATGACAAACAGAGGACTGACGATCGCGAACAGATTCACCAGGACAGCGGCGACAGCAACCTGGGCATAGATAGACCAGGATTTCAAAAGCGTGCCCCAAAACCAGCTTTTAGGGCGTTCCATCTCAACGTCGGCGGCTCGTTGATCATATCGATAAAGCGGATGGCAAAAAATAGCGTGGCCACTGTACAACTGATTCAGATCTTCTAAACGGATGATCTTCGATCCACGACCAGTTTCGGGAAAAATGATCTCGACATCCTCGTAAGAAGGCCGAGAGACCATTAAACATGCTTTGGTTCCCTCCAATATCAATACGCAAGGCAACGTGAGGGGAGAAATATCGGCAAGCGTTTTACGCAGAATTCTGGAAGATAGTCCGATGCGTTCCGCCGCCCGAATAAAGAGATCAGGCGTCAGGCGATTCTTGTCCAAGGGCAAGTTCGCCTTGAGAGCGGCGGAAGATGTGGGTCTGCCGTGAAAACCGGCCAAAATCTCCAGGCACATCAAAAGAGCGTCATCATCAAAGGCTTTTTGCTGCCACACTTCCTTGAGAAAGTGATGATTGAAAGCGTTTTTCTCTGAATGCTCGGAAGACTCGCTTTTTCTGTTCTCGGGACTTAAAGGAACAGGATCATTTTTATTATCAGTCGTCATACTCAAATCATCTTTTTGGTCGTGCTTTAAGATTTACGGTATAGACTTCGGGTTAACAATGAATTAACTTTTATAAGCTTAATTTCAAATTAATACAAAATTATATAAAAATGCTGCAAAAAAATGCGGTTTTCAGAAGGGGAGGAAAAAATGAAAGAACGACGACGGTTCAACAGATTCAATCTCAGCGTTTTAGCAGGGGCAATCTTTGTCATCATGGGTCTTTTAACTCAAAACGGGCATGCGGTTCAAAAGCATCCGGTACATAAGCATAAGCATAAACATAAGCATAAGCATAAAGAACCATATAAACATAAAAGATGGCATAAACATAAAGCGTCATACAAACATAAAGCACACAAAACACCCGTGATCACTTCAAACGATTCCAAGCCAGACGACAATAGCTTGCGCCAGGCGATCCTTGAGGCTCTTTCAAATAACCCGAACATCAATGCGGATATCGCCTCGAAACAGGAAGCCATCCAACGGATCGAGCAGGCCAAGGCTGGATATTATCCCACCCTCGATGCGCGCGCTGCGGGTGGATATGGCTATTTGAGAAACAAGCTCAGCCCGACCAAGATTAACGGAGGGGCGCACGGCACTGTCGTCTCAGACCGTTACGATATGTCGCTGTCTGTAAAGCAGATGGTTTTTGATGGGCTTGACACGCCGCACAGAGTGGAGAAAGCTTCCAGAGAAGAACTTCAATCAAGTAAGAAAATCAATGAAACGAGAGAGCTTGTTGCTTTTAACGCGGCACGTGAATACATCACTCTAAGAAGATTTCAACGCCTCGTCCGTCTGGCCGAAGAGAATATCAAACAACATCAAACAGTTCTGGCAAAAGTTCGCGCCCAGGTAAACGCGGGAAGAACGACCATCGCGGACGTCCAGCATGTCGAAGCGCGTCTTGCCGATGCGAAAGCGTCGCTTCAGGATATCAAGGGAGATCTGGAGAGTGCCATCGCACGCTATATTGAGCTGATGGGTCATGCGCCAGGAACTTTAAGGAAGGTGAGCATTCCACGTAATCTGCTTCCCGTTTCTCTTGAGGCGGCTTTGGAAGCTGCGCGTAGATCCAATCGTTCCCTGGAGGTTGCGAACGCAAGCGTTGAAGTCGCCAAAGCTGATTTATCCATTATGGACGCGCCTTTTTACCCTTCCCTCTTTCTGGAAAGCGATGCGCAAAGGAGCTTTAACGGTCCGGGCGAGAAGGGAAATCAGACCACATTGAGCGCTTTGGCAGTGGTTCGCTACAATCTTTTTAACGGAGGACGCGATATCGCGAAGAAGCGGGAATATATCGAACGCGTGACCGAAGCCAAATTCAAGCGAGATGGTGCGCTGCGCAGAGCAGACCGCGAAGTGCGCGTTTCTTGGGCGGAAATGGTCAACGCCCACAAACAGGCAGAGGCTCTGAGAAGCGCTGTCGTCACGAAGAATCAAGTTCGTCAGACGTTTCTAAGTCAATTTGATTTGGGGACGCGCAGCTTTCTGGAGATCCTGGACGCAACCCATGAAGAATTTTTGGCCAAAGGTTCATTGATCACAGCGGATGCATCCGAAGATATCGCTTCATTGCGTCTCTTGGCGACGATGGGCAGTCTGGCCGAAATTTATGCGCATCCTGAGATGTCACAGAAAAAAAGTGAGACCGTTCCCGCTGTTTATACTCTAAAATAAAACATCAGCAGGCCAAGATGTGGGGAGTCTCGCGCAGCGGCACGAATAAGGATGTGAGCGGGACGCCCCCCCAACACCTCCACCGCGCGAAAGATGAAGGGTATAAAGCGCCCACCAGATTTAGGCCCTGGAAAAAACCTGACGTATCCAATATTCAACAGCAAGGACCCTATCAAATCTCTTGCGTGTTTTCTTCTTGTATTTGGGACATTTTTTTCATAACAAGAAGACGACAATATAAATTTACGGCAACAGGTTTAATATACCCAAAAGATTTCGCGCTGTGAGTTGTGGGCAGGCCAAGGTGCGGAGAGTCTCGCACAGCGCACGAATAAGGATGTAAGCGCACGGGACGAATCCCACTGCCCAACATCCCCACAACGCGAGAAACGAAGGGTATAGAGAGGAAAAAATGAAACGACGATTGATTATTGACTGTGACCCGGGAGCGGATGATGCGGTATTGATTCTTATGGCGCTCGCTGTGCCTCAAACCTTTGATGTTTTAGGAATTACAACCGTGGCAGGCAATGCGCCGATTGAATGGACGAATAAAAACGCTTTAAAGCTGGTTGAGTTGGCAAAACGAACAGACGTAAAGGTTTTTGGCGGTTGCAGACGCCCGATGCTTCGTAAACCGATTTATGCGGCGTATGCGCACGGAGAGACCGGCATTGATGGTTCCTCCATGCCGGAACCGAAAACCTCTCTTCAATCCCGACATGCCGTTGATTTCATTATTGAAACCCTTCTTCATTCTTCCCAAAAAGTCACGCTTTCAGTCAGCGGACCCATGACAAACATTGCGCTTGCTCTCATCAAGGAGCCTGGTATCGCGGAACATATCGAGGAAATTATTTTTATGGGCGGATCTACCAACGGCGGCAATATCACGCCTGCGGCCGAATTCAACTTTTATGTGGATCCTCATGCGGCCCATGTCGTTGTATCGAGCGGACTCCCTATGAAGATGATTGGCTTAAACGTCACACATCAACTAGTAACTTCTGAACATCGTTTGGAAATCCTGCAAAGGATGGGGAATGAAGTTGGGCGACAAGTGGCCGGGATGCTGGCTCATGGGGTCGAGCATGATAGAGTTCGCTTTGGCTTGGAAGGAAGATCCGTCCATGATGCTTGTATTGCCGCTTATATGTTGCGACCTGAGCTATTCACTTTTAAGAAAATGCGTGTCTTGGTCGATCACGCGGGCGAAGCAACGATGGGGGCTTCAATCACGAATGAATATCCGGCTCACATTAACGATCAGTGGTTGTCAGTCGCCGACAGTATTCAGGCGGATCAAGTCTTCGATCTTATTATTGATTTGATGAGAACTTATAAAGATTAAACAAGGAGCGGGAATATACCCTCACATTTTGAAATCCTTTGAGTAGACCTCTTGCATAACCTATATCTGGCGGATGCTTTTGGCGTTAAAAGCTCGCTTCACACCTCACGTACCTCATGTACACTGCGGTTTCTCGTTCGCTTTTGCCTAAAAATCCCCACGCCATATCTGGTTCTGCAAGAGATCTAGTATAAATCCCGCTCTCTCAGTTTTTGCAAGGAAAACCGTTTGCCTTCCAAAATTCTGAGAATAAACTTTATTTGTTTTCGTGTTCAATCAACTTGTTTTTGACAGGCGACGATTTTTTGGAAATTTCAATCGTGCGAGGCTTCATGGCTTCCGGAATTTCGCGATGAAGCGTGATGCGCAAAAGTCCATTTTCAAGGGCGGCTTCTCCGACTTTGATAAAATCTGCCAGTTGAAATTGGCGTTCAAAAGCGCGACCAGCAATCCCGCGATATAAATACTGCACATTTTCGTCGTCCATACAGGCTTTTCCAGCTACGACCAAAACGTTATCATGCACCGTAATCATAAGTGCGTCTTCCTTAAATCCTGCAACAGCCATGGTCAGGCGATAGGTCTCTTCATTCAGCTTTTCAATATTGTAAGGGGGGTAAGAAGAGGATGATGATTCATCAGACCTGAGGGATGTATCCATCAGTCTCATTAACCGATCGAATCCAATACTTGAACGAAATAAAGGCGTTAAATCATAACTTCTCATGACCAAATCCTCCTGCGAGCAATAAGGTTAATTGTGTCTACATACATCAGACAAATGTTGACCCCAAATCAGGCAATCAACAATTCTATTATACAATAAAAAAGAAAACTTTCAAGTTACGCGTAGTCATCTTATCAGATGTATTCCTTCACCAGATATAGCCCTTCGTCTTTTGCGCTGTGCAAGGGTGTTGGACAACAGGTTTCGTCCTGCTCACGCCGTTTTTGTCCCTACAATAGAACCTCTTGCGTACGCTGCGCCGGACTCACCACTCACACATGGCCAGCCCGCATCTCGAAATCCTGGGGGATATTATTATTGCAAATCTTGCTTAACGTGAGCTGATTGTAAAAGGGTCTCGATCCTTGATACCTGGTCAAAAGTTTCATCGATGCGAAATTGAAGGGCAGGCGTGAATTTGATTGTTAACTGCCGCCCAACTTCAAAACGATAAAAAGACGCCGCTTTATTAAGCGCTTCCAAGACAATATCCTTATCGCGTCCCCCTATAGGCATAATATAAACTTTAGCGAATTTAAGATCAGGACTGACGCGCACTTCAGTGACAGTGACGTGCGCTTTCTGAATCACGTCATCAAAATGATCAACGCGCGAAAGAATCCTGGCCAGAACATGCCGAATTTCTTCCGCAACACGAAGTTGACGTTGAGATGGCATCAGAGGGGGGCGAGATCGCGTCATAGCGCTAGACTTCCTTATTAATCCAGAGCGCGTGCAATTTCTTCAATCTCAAAACATTCGATGACATCACCTTCCCGAATATCCTGATAGTTCTCAAAAGCCATACCACATTCGTAGTCTTCTTTTACTTCTCGCACTTCTTCTTTAAGCCGTTTGAGTGTTTTCAGCTTACCTTCATGGATGACCACATTGTCCCGAAGCAACCGAACCTTGGCACCACGCTTGACAATCCCTTCCGTCACATAACATCCCGCGATCTTGCCCACTTTCGTGATCGTAAAGACTTGACGAATACTGGCATTCCCCAAAAAGCGCTCGTGCAGGGTAGGCGAGAGAAGACCGCCCATGATTGCTTTCATATCATCGATCACATTATAAATAATAGAATAATAGCGGATCTCAAGGCCATTTTGACGCGCGACCTCCCGCGCCTGAGGATTGGCGCGGACATTAAAGCCAATGATCAACGCGTGGGAAGCTTTTGCAAGTGTAACGTCGCTTTCGTTGATCGCTCCCACTCCCGTATGAAGAACTTTCACAGCAACTTCATGTGTTGAAAGTTTTGTCAGGCTGTTCATGATGGCTTCAAGAGAACCCTGAACGTCAGATTTCACCACAACAGCCAATTCTTTTTTATCGCCATAGGCCTGTGTCAACCGTTGTTCAAAAGATGCCCGTCCTGAAGCCGCAGATACTATATTCTTTTGGCGTTGTGTACGGAACTCATTAATGGCGCGCGCCTGAGATTCCGATTCGACCACGATGAAATCATCTCCAGGACTGGGAGCGCCCGTAAAGCCTATCACTTCAACGGGTTGAGACGGCAAGGCTTCCTTCAAATTTTTACCTTTATCATCTACCAAGGCTCGAACACGGCCCGATTGGGTGCCGGCAACAAAAATATCTCCTGTTTTCAAGGTTCCTCTTTGTACCAGAACAGTCGCAACAGCGCCCCTGCCACGCTCCAGTTTCGCTTCAATCACCACCCCATTCGCCGCACGATTGGGATTTGCCCGAAGCCCCAAAAGCTCGGCTTGCAAGAGAATGGCTTCTTCAAGCTTGTCAATATTCGCTCCAGTTTTGGCGGAAACCTCAACGCTCATCACCTCACCACCCAAAGCTTCCACGACAACTTCCTGCTGAAGGAGCATACTCCGCACACGCTCAGGGTTGGCATTCGGCTTATCTATTTTATTGATAGCAACAATCATGGGCACGTTCGCCGCGCGCGCATGATGGATGGCTTCAACCGTTTGTTCCATCATCCCGTCATCAGCCGCCACCAGCAGAATCACAAGGTCGGTAACATTTGCCCCACGCGCGCGCATTTCTGTAAAAGCGGCGTGTCCTGGGGTATCAATAAATGTAATTTTGGCTCCTGAGGGCATGGTAACTTGATAAGCGCCAATGTGTTGGGTAATCCCTCCCGCTTCACCCGCAACGACATCCGTTTTGCGAATCGCATCAAGCAGAGACGTTTTCCCGTGATCCACGTGTCCCATAACAGTTACTACGGGAGGACGGGGACGCATGTCCGAAGCCAGATCATCAGACCCTTTTATTCCGTGTTCCACATCAGCTTCCGAAACCCTTTTTGAAATATGCCCAAATTCCGCCACGAGAAGTTCCGCCGTATCGGCATCAATATTTTGGGTGATGGTGATCATAAGCCCCATATCGATCAGTTTCCTGATCACTTCCGCGCCGCGAACCGCCATACGATTGGCCAGCTCCTGAACGGTCATCACTTCGGGAATAATCACCTCACGCGTGATCTGCTTTTGCTCCACGGTTTCCCAAAGCTTTTTAGTCTTATCTTTATGACGTCGCGATCCATACGTTCGAATGCGCCCCCCCTCTTCATCCTCGGTCAAGAGATCCTTCACCGACATACCATCAAGCCGATGACGCAAATCATGTCGTCCAAGGTTGGCATCGTCTCCTGTTTTACGAGAAACAGGCTTAGTCACCCCTTTCTTCGCCCGATGAAACGTTTGCTCTTCATCCTCTTCGCCGGGAACGGTGGAAGTTTTTTTTGATTTCGTCTCGGCAGGAGGGCTTACAGAGACTTCAGGGGCAGAAACCGCTACGGAGGATTCAGGAGAGAGAGAGGAGTGAGGAGATTCAGAGGACTTGATACTTTCAGCGTTTTCCGGCGTCTTACTTTGAATATTCTGCTCGCTTTCATCAAGATGTCGAGTTTCTTGTTCCTGACGTTGTTTTTCCAGTCCGGCAAGACGCAACGCTTCCAAATGAGATCGCTCTTCCCTTTCGCGCTGCATTTGAGCTTCAATCTCAGGAGCCGTTCTAAGCGCTTCCTGAACAGCTTTTAAACGGGTTTCCCACTCGACTTCCGTAAGACTTTTGGGGAGAGCGACGCTCCCGGTCATCCTTTTTTCCTGCTGATCTTTTTCCAAAGGACGATCCATCACCCGTCTGCGCTTTACTTCAACAGCCACAGCCTTGGAACGGCCATGAGAGAAGCTTTGACGAATCTGCGGCGCGTCAACAGGTTTTTTAAGACCCAACTTTCCTGATGAAAGACTCAGGGTCTTCTTTTCTTTTTTATCTTCAGTATCAGCCATATCGTTTTGTCTTCCTTTTGACACCGCCTAAGACTTTGGAGCATCTTTAAACTTTAAACCAGTTTTTGCGTGCTTCCATAATCATTTGGTTTGCTTCTTCCTTACTCAAGTCAGGGAACAGCTCACAAAGTTCATCCGTAGCCAGATCAGCAAAATCATCCAGAGTTTTAATGCTATTTTGACCTAACAATACCAACATCTTAGGCGTTAAGCCGGAGAACTTTGTCAAGCTTTTGTCAACACCCAACAGCTCGAATTGTTTCACAAATTCAGCATCCTGCTTTTCAAGATAAGCCTGAGCGCGTGACTTTAATTCATGTGCAAGCTCTTCTTCAAACCCTTCGATTGCCATCAAATCTTCAAGACTAATGTAAGCGATTTCTTCAACCGTTGTAAATCCTTCCGTTACAAGAAGATGCGCCAGAACATCGTCTACATCCAACGCTTCTACGAATAAACGAGAACGATTTTTAAGTTGAGCGCTTCGACGGTCTGATTCATTAGAATCAGAAATAACGTCAATTCCCCAACCCGTCAATAAACTTGCCAAACGAACGTTCTGGCCACGCCTGCCAATCGCCAGGCTTAATTGATCGTCAGGTACAACGACTTCAACGCGGCGTGTTTCTTCATCAAGCACCACCTTGCTCGCCTCGGCAGGAACCAACGCATTGACCACAAACACGGCAGGATTCGATGACCAGGGGATAATGTCCACCTTTTCTCCCTGAAGTTCAGAGGTGACGGCTTGTACGCGGCTGCCGCGCATACCCACACAAGCTCCTACAGGATCAAGGCTTTTATCTGCTGCGGATACGGCGATCTTGGCCCGACTTCCAGGGTCTCTTGCGACAGCCTTGAGTTCAATAACGCCTTCGTAGATTTCAGGCACTTCCTGTGCAAAAAGCTTCGCCATAAAACCTGGATGAACGCGCGAGAGAAATACCTGAGGCCCCCGTGGCTCTTGACGCACATCCATGATATAGGCGCGAATGCGATCACCAGGGCGAAAATTTTCCCGTGGAATCAATTGATCACGCGCGAGGAGCGCTTCTGACTGTCCCAGCTCTACCATCACGTTGCCAAATTCGACACGCTTTACCTGACCATTGATGATTTCTCCCACGCGATTTTTATATTCATTGTATTGGCGTTGACGCTCGGCATCGCGTACCCGCTGAAAAATCACTTGCTTCGCCGTTTGAGCCGCAACGCGTCCTAAATCAATAGGGGGGAGAGGCTCTTTAATAAATTCACCAACTTTGATATGCAGGTCCAGTGTTTTTGCTTCATCCAAAGATATTTGCGTGACCTCATTTTCGACGTCATTGACGACCTCACGACAGGCATAAAGGCTGATCTCACCAGTTTTACGATCGATGGTGGCGCGAATATCCCGTTCCATTCCATAGCGCACCCGGCTGGCCTTTTGGATCGCGATTTCCATTGCTTCAATGACTTCTTCTCGATCAATTCCCTTTTCACGGGCAACCATATCGGCAACCCCTAAAATCTCTGTTCGAATTGTTCCGCTGGTGATTATCGTCATTCCTTTTACCTCGATCTATTAGCCTTCATTTATACTCCTCGCCTTTCAGGATTTGAGAGCGTTGGACATCCATGATTCGTCTCGCTTCCCGCCCCCGTCACATCCATGAATGAATGCCGCATAAAGCTCATTGGTCGTTTCTTCGCCGTACTCCGCCTCAACACTCTAAATCCTTTGGACATAGATCTGAAAATGCACAAATCTTTCCTCTTGCGCTTTTAAAATCGGGGGGCCAGCTTTGCTTGCTGAATATCGTCATAGGCAACCTCTATCAAGCAAAAGTCAGGATTTTTAAGACGAACCTGAATTGACTTTTCAGTTGCCGATTCAAGGAGTCCTGAAAACTTTTTTCGTCCATCCTTTATATCACGGGTCTGGAACTTAATGTCGTGTCCAACAAAACGTTGAAAATCACGCGCTCTCATCAGCGGGCGATCCAATCCGGGAGACGTAACCTCCAGCTTGTAAGACCCCTCAACAGGGTCTTCAACGTCCAGAAGGGCGGAAATTTCCCGACTTGCCCCTACGCAATCGTCCATGGTCACTGTCGTCTCATCCAGCCGATCAATCATTACTTGCAGAACAGGACGATGCTGTCCCGAGATTTGTACGCGTACAAGCGCCAAACCCCGGCTCGTCAAAACAGGCGTCAACAGTTTTTCAAGTCGCGTCGCTACCGAAGTCATGTCTTGCAAATTATGGTCCTTCTTAAACAAAAAGGTGAGCCGTAAGCCCACCTCCTTTTACAAGAGAACAGATTAATCACTTAAATTATGAAATAAAGCGTTTTTAGCATGAAATCAAGTTTTTTCTTGTTCCTTTTTTTGAAAAGAGTCTATCCTGAACATGCAAAAAAATTTAACGAGTTTGGGGACATTGACGGTTCAAATGGTTTATGCGCGACACTGGGGTATGACGCTGTTTACCTTTTTTAAAGGCAAGCTGGCGGGTCAAGACGATCAGGGAAACAAATATTATCAAGAGCGGTTTCTTTTCGGAAAACCACACCGAAAGCCTCGGCGGTGGGTGATGTATCAGGGGATTATGGAAGGATCTCAAGTTCCGGCCGAATGGTTTGGATGGTTGCATCATTATCTTGACGTTCCCCTGGATTCCAGTCTAAAAAAGTTTTGGCAAAAGTCTCATCGGCCCAATCTGACGGGGACGCCGTTTGCGTATCGTCCAACGGACCGTACCTCAAAGGACAGAGCTTTTCAGCCAGCCTCCAAAGGCTATGAACCGTGGGAGCCATCGTAAGGAAAACTGTATGCGTACAAATGTGATTGAAACAGTCATGGGAGCGGTCGTTCTTATGATCGCAGGCTTTTTTTTAGCTTTTGCCTATACCAACAGCGGCTATCGCTCATCAAATGATGGTGTCGATTACCATGCTACATTCGATCGCGTCGATGGGTTGGTTGTTGGAGGCGATGTTCGGATGAGCGGCGTCAAGATTGGCGTCATTCGGGAAATGTCCATAAATCCTGAAACGTTCCTGGCCCACGTGTCCTTCAGTATCGCCCCCCACATTAAAATTCCAAAAGATTCGTCGGCAGAAATCGTCAGCGACGGCATCATGGGCGGCAAGTACCTGGCTCTTGTCCCAGGCGGAGATGAAGAAACGCTGAAAGCAGGGGATCAAATTGAGCATACCCAGTCTTCCGTCAGTCTTGAAGCGATGATTGGTCAGCTGATCTTTAGCGCCAAAAACAAGGAAACGGAAAATGAGAAAGGGAAGCCTCATCCATGACGTTGAGGGGACTCACGGCGATGTTATATCCTTTGTCTTTCAAAATTCGGGGATGTCGGGGAGCACGATTTGTTCTGCCCGGATTTCAAAATCCTTTGGGTCTATACATAATTTTCGTCTTCAACATCTTCATCTGTATCTTCAACCCAGACGCGCGCGGATCAGGGACTGAAGAAAAAGCGAAGGGGAACACTCCCTTTAAAGAAGCGGAAGCGCTGCCTCGGGAGATTTCTTTTTTCCGCCCCGGCGTGATCAAAGACTCTCAAGCCGTGAACAGGACGAACCCGAATCCTGATACCCAATACCCCCACACTTTGAAAGACGAGAAAGAGGAAGGGTATACCCGTACAGACAAGGTTCTTTTGCGGTGTCTTGATAAGATCACGGCGCGCGTTTCTGATATAGAGGCGCCCTTGGGACAAAGCATTAAATTTGGCAACCTGGAAATTACCGCGCGATTGTGTCAAAAGGCTCCTCCCGAAGATCCCCCTGAATCCATAGCCTTTTTGGAAATCACCGAAAATAAGCCAGATGAGAATGCAAGCCATGTTTTTTCTGGATGGATGTTCGCTTCGTCACCGGCTCATTCAGCCATGGAACACCCCGTTTATGACATATGGGTTAAAGAGTGTATGGGTAATGCATTGCCTGACGCCGCCGCTCTTGACTCATCCTCTCATATTTCCACGCCCGAATCCTCCCCTTTTAAGGCATCCGTTTCATCATCATCCATAGAGGCTCTCAGACGCGGTTTTGCGTCAGAATCTTTCCAGAAAAAAGAAGGAGAAGCAACGTCCGTTCCAGAATTCCGGAAAGAATGAATCATTCGGATTGAAACACGTATTTACCCTTCTTCAGGGCTATGCTAGGTTGGAAATGGTTCTAGAAAGAGGGAGAAGGAGAAGGGAGACGCGCCATGACGATTAATATTGGAATTTCACAAAGTCACCGGGAATATGCAAGGGATCTGCTTTTTAAAATTCTCTCGGATTATTATATTTTAATGATCAAGACCCAAAATTATCACTGGAATGCGCGAGGCCCTCATTTTCATAGTTATCATCAAATGCTGGAACTGCAATACAATGATTTGGCTCAAGGGGTTGATCTGCTGGCGGAGCGCATTCGATCTCTGGGATTTCATGTGCCGGCGAATTACAAAAATTTCATGACGCACGCTACCTTGCAAGAGGAAATGCGCGAACCTGCGACAGAAGACATGCTGAAAAACCTGACCCATGATCATGAGTATCTGATTCGAGAAACGCGCGAGGCGATCAACAAACTTAAGGAAACGGGAGACGAGAACACTCTCGATCTCCTTGTCGAAAGGCTGAGCCTCCATGAAAAAACCGCATGGATGTTGAGAAGCCTCAATTCACATGATTCATAAGTGATGCCTGATTTCAGCCTTGAAAAAGCATGTTCAGGATATGTCACAGGATTCGATGAAGCGGGGTGTGGGCCATGGGCAGGACCATTGGTCGCGGGAGCGGTTCTGTTGATCCAGGAAAAATTGCCTCAAGACCTTGCTTGCCAGATCAATGACTCAAAGAAATTGACGTCTCTCAAGCGCGAAAAAATCTTTAACCATCTTATGAATTTAGAGGGAGAGGCATGTTTTTCGGCCATGGGAATTTGTTCTGTAAATGAAATTGACGCTTCAAATATTCGCAAAGCGGCGATGTGCGCCATGGAGCGGGCGTCCCGCGCTTTAAAACTGCCTTTTTCTATTACCCCTTGTTTAGGACTTGTGGACGGTACGTTAAAGCCGGAATTATCGTATCCTGTGCGTTCTCTGATCAAGGGGGACACTCTAAGCCTCTCTATCGCCGCAGCGTCGATCATTGCCAAAGTCACACGCGATCAGATCATGAAAGATCTTTCCGTTCTCCATCCGGAATATGGGTGGGAGCGTAATGCCGGTTATGGCACAGCGTATCATCGACAAGCTCTCACTCGTTATGGCGTTACGCCTCATCATCGTAAAACTTTTGCGCCTGTCGCCCGATTATTGATCGATGAAAAATCCAAATTAACCATAGTAAAATCCTCTCAAGTATGATTAGATGGGCGATGAAAAAAAAGGGAGAATTTTTATGCTGCTAAAGAGAGGTTGGGTTTTTCTTTTCGGGTTGACTTTAGCAGGTTTAGCAGGGCAGCCGCGGAGTGCGCTTGCGGATACCAAACCCTTGGCGCTTGCTTACCCAGGGCATGAAAAACCATCCTGTCTGTCTCAACCCCACGTGAATGAGAATTCCGAAGCTTACAGAAAAGGGGTTAAACAAGCTCAATTGGCGCTGCAAAAACCTTATACTTCGCCTGAAAGCATATGGAATCAGGAAGTCCTGACCAAAAAGATGCACCTGCGCGAGGCCATTCGTGAGTTTCTTGACGGTAAAAGAGGGCAATCAATCCGTAAGATCAAGCTGGCAGGCAAAAAGCCAGAAGAGTTGCATAAAGAGCTGATCAGCGCCGGCTTTCACCACGAGCGCGTTCCCCTTTCATCAAAAAAAGATGATGAAGGGCGAAAATTTTGGCGTCGAGACGGAACAAAAACAGCAAATCCCCAAGACCCTCAAGTTATCCCCATGGATATTTATACGCATCCCGATGGTGGTATTATCCGTGTAAAGCCTGAGGGTGTGCCTTCTCCCAAGTATCCTCGACCCGAACCCCAGGCAAGCAAGGCTGTCGTCTATAATCTTAACCCTCGACAAGACAAGGCAGGCGACGAGAAAGTCCTTGACACACGCTATCGTAACGAGGCTTTTAAAGTTTCTGATGAGGGGTTGCCCTTGCCTAAAGGACTTTCCCCCAAAGTAGGGATGCGTTTTCTCTATGACCGAAAAGAGATTGTAAAAATGAAAGACCCTGACGCAGCCCGTGATGAGCTTAAAGGATGGATCAAAACGATTATGAGTGCCGCACATATTGGTTTGGTGGCTGATTTCAGTCAATGTCCAAAAGACGAATCCAGTTCGGACACATCCAGGACGTCAAAGTCCTGATTGATCCTCTAATCCAACGCCTGACTCTTTGTCATTCAAGCTTTGAGGGCTTGTGGGGCGCTACAGTCCTGTGACCTGCCCCGCTCGTGTCCTTATATAGGTTGGGGAAGGAGCCTATTAAAAAAACGTCGCTCATCACAGAGTCTCTTTCTTTCACTTGAGTTCTAAAGTTTCTAAATTAAAGCTGTCAACTTAACGCTTTGTTCATTTATTATTTCTATAGTTTATTTAAAGAACTAAATAAAATGGGTAATAAAATGAATAATCTATCATATTCTTTCCAAAAAGAGACTGTAAAAGTCATTCCCAGAGAGACGATACCCGCTCTTAAATCAGTCGAGATAGATAATAATGTACATAATCTTGGACTTCTTATGGACTTTAGGAAAAACAAAGATTTATCGACTTTCCTGCCCGAACAGGCGCGCTTTTCCATCAGCTGGACTCGTTTAAAAAAAGGGGAGACGCTTGCTGTCCATGTTCATCCAACCGCCAGCATGATTATTATCACTGAAGGAGAAGGTATCGTCCTGGGCGAGATTCAACAATCCATCAGGGCAGGCGATATTGTGATCGTTCCTCCTCATTCAAAACATGGATTCACGGGACAGGGTAAAGAGGGATTTTGGGCCTTGTCGATACAGTTCGAAGGATCAGGACTTTACGAAAATCCTGCTCATCCTCGCGTCGAATTTGTGAAAAAAAAGGGATCACCCAACCTCATCGGCTTGCTGGAAAAGGATCAACACAAGCATGAAGAAAGATTTAAAAAAGGGGCGCTGATGAAATTGATCGCTTCCGATATTGCCCATAAAAAGGAAGTCAAGGACAGATTACTGGAAGCGCTCAATTTCTGGTCAAACTGGTTTCAAAGAATACTGGCGGCACGTGTGGCAGCGGGAAACCCCAGAGATTTCCAAGATCTTGCTGAACAACATTTCGCAGAAGAAGCGGGACATAACAAGTCTCTTTCAGCCATGCGCGACAATATGCCGGTTTCATTATGGGATCCCATTCTGGATGCGACCTCAAGCTGGTTCTATCAAAAGGTTTTGTCTGGCACGCCTGAGGAAAGAACTATTTTAATGCATTGCGTGCTTGAATCGGCCTCTTGTATTTTCCATACTGAAGCTCAATCTTTATTTCCTGGGGCCGCCCATTTTTCTTTACATAGCGAACTCGATCAAGAGCATTCAAAAGAAGGATTCAGAATTCTGCGAAACCATCAGGTTAATGATATTGATCATTTGCGAGAAATCCTTTGGGAAGGCTGGCGTATGGCGGAATATCTCACGGGCAGTATGGCGCGCTACGCCAAACGAGGTTAAAAGAGGTCGCTCGGTAACGGACTGTTTTAATGCAACAACTGATCCTCTCTTCGCCTGCCTCTATCCTGAAATCCTTTAGTTCGCGTTTATTGATGATGAGTCAGGCTGATTTGTCATTAGACTTCTTGCATAACCTATATCTGCTTATGCAAGAGGTCTATTGCAATAACTGCCATGAGGGGTAATATAACACCAGAAGAATGAGAGAAACTTTTCTACCCATGTCCGTTTTATCAGATTGCTGGATTCGCGAAGCTGCTCAGAAACATCTTATGATTGACCCCTTTGTTGAAAAACAAATAAACCGCGGAATGATTTCCTATGGTCTTTCCTCTTTTGGATATGACGCGCGTGTGGCGAATGAATTCAAGATCTTTACCAACCTGGATAGCGCGATCATTGATCCCAAGCAATTTGATGAAAACAGTTTCGTGAATCGCGTAACGGATGTGTGCATCATCCCTCCCAACAGTTTTGCTTTAGGCCGCACTGTCGAATACTTTCGTATCCCGCGGGACGTCCTTGTGATCTGTCTGGGTAAATCAACCTATGCGCGCTGTGGCATTATTGTGAATGTCACGCCTCTCGAACCAGAGTGGGAGGGATACGTCACCCTTGAATTTTCCAATACGACACCCTTACCCGCAAAGATTTATGCGGGTGAAGGAATATGTCAATTTTTATTTTTGAAAGGTGACAAACCGTGTGAAATTTCTTATAAAGATCGAAATGGAAAATATATGAAGCAGGAGGGAGTTACTCTTCCTCATGTGTTGGCCGTAGATGGATAAAATCAGGATTATTGGCGGTACGCCGCTGTATGGACAAATTAAAATTTCCGGAGCGAAGAACGCGGCGCTTCCGTTGATATCTGCAAGTCTTTTAACCGATGCGCCTTTGGTTCTGAAAAATTTGCCGGATCTTGCCGATGTCAGGACATTCAAAAGCCTCCTCAATCATCTGGGCGTGGATATCGTTTTTAAACATGATGTTGACGGGGATCACGCTGGCGCTTTAAGGGCGCATTCTATTCAATCTACAGAGGCTCCCTATGATCAGGTGCGTAAAATGCGAGCCTCGGTCCTGGTGTTGGGGCCTTTGGTCGCCCGCGCAGGACGGGCAAAAGTTTCCTTGCCGGGAGGGTGCGCCATTGGAAGCCGCCCGATTGACATGCATCTCAAGGGCCTCGAACATATGGGCGCCGACATCTCTTTGGAAGACGGCTATGTGGTCGTCGAAGCAAGAAACGGTCTGCGAGGAGCAGACTACACTTTTCCAGGGATAACGGTCACCGGTACGGAAAATCTTTTAATGGCCGCAACGTTGGCGAAGGGAACGACCCGCTTGATGAACGCCGCGAGGGAGCCTGAAATCTCCGATCTTGCCCATTGCCTGGTCGCGATGGGGGCAAAAATTGACGGGATTGGCACAAGCACTTTAACGATTGAAGGTCGTGATCGCTTAGGGGGGACAACACATTCCGTTCTGCCAGATCGTATCGAAACCGGAACCTATACGATGGCCGTTGCCCTGACAGGGGGAGAGGTAGAACTCACGGAAACTTCGCTTGATCTTATCCCTTCAGTTGTTCCAGCTCTTGAAAGTATGGGCGTCCATTTTGAAAAGACCAATCGAGGCTTTAAAGTCAAAAGACAATCTGATCGTTTAAAGGCGATCGATATAGAAACAGAGCCTTATCCAGGCTTTCCCACCGATTTGCAAGCTCAAATGACGGTGCTGGCCACCATGGCTGAAGGAGCCTCCGTTATCACCGAGACCATCTTTGAAAATCGCTTTATGCACGTGCCGGAACTTATGCGGATGGGAGCTGATATCAGAGTGCGAGGAAACACCGCCTTTGTACGGGGCATCCCTCGCTTAAAAGGAGCGCCCGTTATGGCGACGGATCTGCGTGCCTCAGTTTCTCTTGTCATAGCAGGACTTGCCGCTGAAGATGAAACGATCATCAATCGCGTTTATCATTTGGATCGAGGTTACGAACATATAGAAAATAAATTAAGCGCTTGTGGCGCCCATATAGAACGTATTCACGAATCAGCCGCTTAAAAAAAGAGGGAGTTAATTTTCCGCTTCCTGGCTTAAACACAGCAGAATATCTGGAAGATTTTTTGAGACATCTAACTAGAGGTTAATAATTTTCAATTTTTTTGAAACCATATCTATGAATCATACATCTGACATCCCGTTTAATTTCTTGTCCTTACCCTTCGCAGAATACAATCTTACTTTTCCAGCCATACTCACCGCCCTTCTCTTTGAAAAGGGACGAAAACGACGGAGCCAAGGGATTCTTTTTTCAAACCTTTTTCAGTTTTAATGAAAAGCACAAGTTCCTGATGCAAGCTGCTCCCCAAGGGCACAATCAATCGACCTTTGAGGGCAAGCTGATCAATAAGGGGTTGAGGAACTTTTTCCGTTGCAGCCGTGATAAGGATCACATTATAAGGCGCATGCTCTGGCCAGCCGGAATATCCATCTCCTATTTTAACTTGTACATTGTTATATTCCAGCTCGTTCAAGATTTTTCTGGCTTGTTTACCAAGAGATGACACAATTTCAATCGTGTAAACTTCCTGACTTAGCTGACTTAAAACAGCACCCTGATATCCTGATCCTGTGCCAATTTCCAAAACTTTGTCATGAGGGAGAATGGCAGTGGCTTCGCACATAAGAGCCACAATATAGGGTTGAGAGATTGTTTGATCATATCCGATAGGTAAAGCTGAATCTGCATAAGCTTGATCCCTTAGATCTTTTGGAACGAACAGATGGCGAGGAACTGTGTTCATTGCATCAAGAACACGTTGATCCTGAATACCTCTTGCCTTAAGCTGGGATTTAACCATATTTGCACGCTGGATTATAAAATCTGAAAAAACTTTTTTATCTTTTCGGGGTATAATCATAGCATTTTCCTTTCCTAAGAGTGGAAGCAGGCCTTTCATTCTCCCAATTGAAATAGACATGAATCGCACTAGCAGAAAGCAAGAGTAAAAACAAGGTTTTTTAGACATCAGATTTAAACTCAGGGAATTAATGCGTATTACGTCAAAAAAAGTGAAAAGGCTTGGACATTCTAGATAATAAATGTCCAAGCCTTTTATTTGTAGGAAGGATTTTATATACTTAAGTCAATCCATTCGGATCAACTTTAAGTCGCTAGTCCTTCAATTTTCAACATTTGAACTCATCGGATTCATGCGAGAGTAGTCGCGCATGCTGACCTCAAATCTTGAAATTCTTTGGATCTAGCAAAGTAAAGAAAGAATTTCTTAATATCTTTGAATAAAAAATCTTTACTTTCATATTCCGATCATAAAGATTATTTAGGAAAGGTATAATATGTAATTTTTAATCTTATTATTTGATTATTTGAATTTTTACGAGACAATTTTTTCAAGATTTGTGATCCAATGGATTCCTTGCCTGACTAACCTAAATCTGGCGATTATTTCTAGCAGGTGGTTTTAACGTTGCAAGCTCGCTCGAAATTCTCACATTCTTATACGTGCGCTTTAGTTTCTGGTTCGCTTTTACGTCAAAATCTGCCCGCCATAGCCATGTTCGGTCAGGCAAGAAATCTAATAGCAAAACGATGCTTTAGGCTGCGTTGATATGCGCTTCACCGGGCTTCCAGTTACAGCCACACAATCCTTTCGATTGCAATCCATCAAGAATACGGAGTATTTCTTCCGTATTACGTCCTACCTCTAAATCATTCACAGAGACATGACGTATGGTTCCTTCAGGATCTACGATATATGTTGCTCTTAAACATACGCCTTCGTGGTGGTGAAGAATTCCTAAATGGTCAGAGAGTTCTTTTTTAATGTCTGAAAGCATGGGATAGGGAAGATTCTTGAGTCCTGGATGATTGTTACGCCATGCAAGATGCGCATACTCAGAATCTGTACTGCACCCATAAACCTGAGCATTGCGTTTTTGAAACTCTTGATAAAGTTCGTCAAATCCCATTAATTCTGTGGGACAAATGAAGGTAAAATCTTTTGGCCAGAAAAAGTAAACTTTCCATTTACCTTGCTGATCCTTTTCATTGAGTACTGGAAAATCATTGTCGTGATTATTTTTGGTTACCGCTTTTAAATTAAATGACGGGAATTTATCGCCAATTGTAAGCATGATAGAATCCTCCTTTTTGAAAGTTCGTTAGTCACCCGTTTGCAAGCGTTCAACAAGCTGACGTACGGTTGGTATAAAACCATTAGCGTAAAATGGGTCTTGAGCAAAGCGAAATGCGTTGTGACCGGCAAACATAAGTTGCTGATTGACGTCTCCTCCATGAGCAATTTCTTGTAGCGTTTTTTGAATACAGTATGAACGAGGATCGGCTTTGTGTCCTGTTGTATAGGGTTCGGCTTGTTGCCAATTGCTGAACTTGCACGCGCTTAAACATCCCATGCAATTAATCTGATCGGTCAGGATTTGATTCGCTTTTTCCGGAGCGACAAAAACAAGCGTTGACGACGGAGTACGAAGCGCTTCGGTATAACCTTGCGCAACCCAGGACGAGGCATGTTCATGATCATGAGGCGCTAGATACACGATACGCTGCCGCGCCCCTATTTTAAATGCCTCAGTGTGTTCACCGACAGGGTTGGTAGTGTAAGCCACCTGACGGTCTGAACGCTCGACAAGCTCAGTAAGAAAATCGTTTTTGACTGCGGATGAATAAAATCCCGTGGGGCTAAAGCGGTTCAGAACCACATCCCCTTCCTTGAGCGTAAGAATTTTCTGTTTCCATTCAGGAGAAATGGGACTTTCTTGCGTTAAAAGCGGGCGCGTTCCAAATTGAAACGCTACAGGGCCTAACTCCGGATTATCCAGCCAATCTGTCCACTCTCTTAAAAACCACACGCCGCCCGCCATGATAATCGGCGTGTGATCAAGTCCATACGCGCACATTTGCTGGCGCAAGGCAAGGACTCGCTGATAGGGATCCTCAGGGGATTCAGGATCTTCGCTGTTGGAAAGTCCATTATGTCCACCTGCCCGCCATGGGTCTTCGTAAACAACGGCTCCCAACCATTCGGGGAATTTATGATAAGCCCGCTTCCATAGGGCGCGGAAAGCACGGCTGGACGAAACAATCGGGTAATAATAAATGCCATAACGTGCTGAAATCTCGGCGATTTTATAGGGCATCCCCGCGCCGCAGGTCACGCCGTGGACAAGTCCTTTCGCATTTTCCAGGACGGCATGCAAAATGGTCTCACACGCCCCCATTTCCCACAACACATTCATATGGATGCGTCCTTCGGAACCGGCAAGCTCATGAGCGATGCGCGCTTGATGAACAGCCCCTTGAATCGCAAAGCGAATCAACTCTTCATGGCGTTCTCGACGCGTTCTGCCTTTATATACAACCGGGATAAGGTGATTGTGCTCGTCAAAAGCATCCGCGTTAACGCCTGAAAATGTTCCGACACCACCAGCCTTTGCCCATGCGCCTGAGCTTTCACCATTGGAAACAGAAATCCCTTTTCCTCCTTCAACCAAAGGAAGGACTTCTTTTCCAGAGATCATAATAGGGTTTAGAGTTTTCACCTGGGATCATTCCTCTCCGAAACGACTCTGCCATATCTGCTGTACAGCAAGGTTGTTATAAGCACTCATACGACTATTAAGAGAAAATGTTCTCGGCATCATGAGAAAAGGAGTTTTACTTTCTACCGTCATTTAGTTCTGCATTGCTTGTCCAGACTTTTGATCAACCACTTTCATACTGAGTTTGGCTTTTCCTCGATCATCAAATCCGACAAGCTTGACATAAACCTGATCACCCAATTTAACAATGTCTTCAACTTTTGCCACTCGCTCAGCCGCAAGTTGAGAAATGTGGACAAGACCGGACTTTTCTCCCAAATAATTCACAAAAGCACCAAACTCCATAATCTTGACAACGGTTGCCTTGTAAATGAGGCCAACTTCAGGATCAGCGGCAATGATTTGTACTTTTTTAAGAGCGTCCTCAATGGACTGTTGATTCAGCCCGGCAATATCAACTTTTCCCTCTTCAGAGATATCAATTTTGGTCTGAGTCGTTTCACAAATTTCACGGATGACCTTACCTCCAGGGCCGATAAGCTCCCGAATCTTATCTTTGGAAATTTGAATTGAAACGATTCGGGGCGCGTTCTTGTTGATAGTGTCCCGTGATTGACTTAAAGCTTTCGTCATCTCGCCAAGAATATGGAGACGACCTTCTCGGGCTTGTGCCAAGGCTTCATTCATAATGTCCTGTGTGATACTGGTGATTTTAATATCCATTTGTAAAGCGGTGATTCCTTGCTCGGTACCAGCCACCTTAAAGTCCATATCTCCCAGGTGGTCTTCATCTCCCAGGATATCCGAGAGAATAGCCACTTTCTCGCCCTCTTTGATGAGTCCCATGGCAATACCCGCAACGGGACGCGCCATTGGGACGCCCGCATCCATCATGGAAAGGGAAGCGCCACAGACGGTTGCCATGGAAGACGAACCATTCGACTCAGTAATCTCGGAGACAACACGGACGGTGTAAGGAAATTCCTCTTTTGCAGGCATCAGGGGATTCAACGCGCGCCACGCAAGCTTGCCGTGTCCGGTCTCGCGGCGACCGGGGGATGACATACGTCCGACTTCTCCGACTGAATAGGGAGGAAAGTTGTAATGCAGCATGAAACGTGCGCGTTTTTCACCTTCAAGGGCATCGATAATCTGTTCGTCCTGTGCCGTTCCCAATGTCGTGACAACGATCGCCTGGGTCTCGCCGCGCGTAAAGAGAGCGCTGCCATGCGTACGTGGCAAAAAACCAACTTCGGAAGTAATGGGGCGGATTGTTTTGGTGTCCCGTCCATCAATACGATATCCTTTTGCCAGAATATCGCCGCGGACGATCTCTTGCTCAAGCGCCTTAAATTGAGTCTGAACCTGGGATTCTGATATTTCTTCGTCCACTAAAGCTTCAAGCGTGGAGGCTCTGACCTCATCAATCTTCGTGTGTCGGTCCGACTTTTGGGTAAGGCCATATGCTTCGCGCAGCGCTTTTTCAGCTTTTTTCTTCACTTTCGTATAAAGTTTTTTCTCATCATCCGAAGTATCCGCGACTTGCCACGTTGGTTTTCCAGCCTCTTTCACCAGATCTTCAATCATTTTAATGACGGGCTGGAAGCTTTGGTGACCAAACATCACGGCACCCAACATGAGATCTTCGGAAAGTTCTTGCGCTTCGGATTCTACCATCAAGACGCCGCTTGCCGTTCCCGCTACCACCAGATCGAGTTGGGAAGAAGAAAGATCAGGATAGGTAGGATTGAGAATATATTCACCTTCCTTAAAGCCCACGCGCGCGGCGGCAAGAGGCGCTTCAAAGGGTGCGCCCGAAAGAGCGATAGCGGCGGATGTTCCTATGATCGAGACGATATCAGGATCATTTTCCAGGTCATGGCTGAGAAGCGTGCAAACCACCTGGACTTCATTATGAAAGCCATGAGGAAACAAAGGTCGCACAGGACGATCAATCAGTCGAGACGTTAAAACTTCTTTTTCAGAAGGCTTTCCTTCTCGTTTGAAATATCCGCCTGGAATTTTCCCTGCGGCAAAGGATTTCTCTTGAAAATGAACACTCAGTGGCAGGAAATCAACGCCAGGCTTTGCCATCTTCTGTGCCACCACTGTGCAAAGCACGCAAGTCTCTCCGTAAGTGGCAAGGACAGCCCCATCCGCCTGTCGGGCGAGACGACCGGTTTCAAGCGTCAAAAGCCGCTCGCCCCAGTTGATTTCCTTTTTTGAAATAGTAAACATTCTAAGTTTGAGATCCTTTCCTGATTGATCAGTAATTTTAACTTTTAACGCCTTGTGTTGAAAGATTTATCGACGCAAACCCAAACGCTTGATGATCGTTTCATAACGAGGGAACTCATTTTTCTTCAAATAGTCAAGAAGCTTGCGACGGCGATTTACCAAAATCAAAAGGCCGCGGCGAGAGTGATGATCTTTTGTATGTTCTCCCAAATGGTCGCTCAGATTCTTAATGCGTTCGCTCAGAATCGCAATTTGCACTTCGGGTGATCCCGTATCGTTATCTTTTGTAGCGTATTCTTTAATGACTTCTTGTTTACGTTCCAACGTAATCGACATCGTCTTTTCCTTTCCAGTTTTTTCCAAAGTGTTGTTTGAGTTTGTTAAATATTAAAAACGCGCTCTGGCCAAAGCTTATTTTCGTGATGTCGAACAAAAGCCACAGGTTTTCCTGAAAGATCGAGACACAGTAAAACAGGTCTTTTCTCATTGTTGACGTCAGGCAGCGCGTCAGCGGTGATTCCTTGTCCCAACCTTAAACGCATGGCCTGCGCTTCAGAGATAGGAACAGCCGGGATGTCGTCCAGCACGTCTGGAATCTCCTTTACATATTCCCTTAATATGACGTTTTCATCCAGAGATGCAAGCTTTTCCAGAGAAATCGCCTGTTTTTTTTGAAACTGGCTTACGGAGAGACGGTCAATCGCGCTGGCGTAGCCGTAGCATCCCAGCGTTTGTCCCATGTCTCGAGCTACTGAGCGTACATACGTCCCCTTTCCGCATTCAATTTCAAAGATCGCACAGTCGGGCGATATCACGTCCTGTAATTGGAGAGAAAAGATTTCCACGAAGCGCGGCGCTGGTTGTACAGGTTTTTGCTGGCGCATCAGATCACAGGCACGCCGTCCGTTTATTTTGAGAGCGGAGCAACAAGGAGGCGTCTGCAAGATCTTTCCCTGAAAGTTCCCAAGAACCGCAAGGATCTCTTCTTTTGAAGGACGTTTGCCAGAGGTTGTCATGATCTGGCCTTCCCTGTCATCCGTGGTGCGCGCTTCTCCCCAGGTGACCTCAAAACGATATTGCTTCCGTCCTGTCATGACATACTGAACTGTTTTCGTCGCTTCTCCCAAGGCGAGAGGCAAAACGCCTGTCGCGAGCGGATCAAGGGTTCCGGCATGTCCTGTTTTGATGCCGCCCAGTTTTTTCTTTACAAGACTTACAACGCGCGCTGAGGTCATATGAAGCGGTTTGTCAATAATCAGCCAGCCGTGAACAGGGGAAATGCGTGATGTCGTTATCATGACAAAAAGATGAATCAGGTTTTCAAAAAGCGCAACTTTAAAATTAGCTCTCTGTCTTTATGCCGCAAGGGATGACGAACGATGCCCCAACGCTTCAGCGACATGCCAGGATCTCAACGAATCGCTTTCCTCCAGATCGGCCAGCGTTCGAGCAACGCGAATGACGCGATGATACCCTCGCGCCGACAGTTTGAGTTTATCGGAAGCCTTGGCGAGCAAATGGCGGCTATCCTGATCCAAAGGCGCGACTTCCTCAAGCCATTGACCACTCACTTCAGAATTAAGTTTTATGGAAGAGCGCTGATAGCGCTCAGCCTGGCGTTGGCGCGCCTGCGCAACGCGCCTGGCAACCTCCGCGCTTCCTTCCTGGGGGGTGGGAAGGGATAAATCCTGTGCCGAGACGGCTGGTACAAAAACCTGAAAATCGATGCGGTCCAACAAGGGGCCTGAGAGCCTTGTCTGATAATCAAGGGCGCATTTGGGCACGCGGGAGCACGCGCGTTCAGGATCATCGACATAGCCACAGCGGCAGGGGTTCATCGCTGCGACCAGTTGAAAACGCGCAGGGTAAGTGACGTGAGCGTTTGCGCGGGCGACCATGACCTGACCCGTCTCAAGCGGTTGCCTGAGGGCTTCCAGAGCGCCGCGTTGAAATTCAGGCAACTCGTCCAGGAAAAGAACGCCTCGATGCGCCAGGGTGATTTCTCCGGGTCGCGCTCGATGGCCGCCGCCGATCAAGGCGGCCAGAGATGCTGAATGATGAGGATCCCGAAACGGACGTTTACGCAAAAGCCTTCCGCTGGACAGGCGACCCGCAATGCTGTGAATCATCGTTACTTCAAGGGCTTCCTCTGCCGCAAGGGGCGGAAGAATGCCGGGGAGGCGTGCCGCCAACATTGATTTTCCAGCGCCGGGCGGACCCATCATGAGGAGGTTATGCCCGCCCGCAGCCGCCACCTCCAATGCGCGCTTGGCGCTTTCTTGACCCTTGATATCCTTAAGATCGGCGTGATTCTGGTCACTTTCTGCCAACAGGGGGGTCGGGCGAGATAAAAGCTGTGTCCCTTTGAAATGATTAATCAGCGCGACCAGAGAGGAAGGAGCCAGAATTTCAATGTCTTGAGCCCAAGCCGCCTCGGCGCCGCAACCTTGCGGACAGATCAGGCCCAACTCGCGAGCGGAGGCTTGAAGAGCTGCGGGAAGAACGCCAGAGACATTAGAAAGCGTGCCGTCAAGCGCCAGCTCGCCCAGGGCGATAAACCGCGCCAACTCCTCCCGCGGGAGAACGTCAAGGCAAATCAGGATTCCAAGCGCGATCGGCAAATCATAATGGCTTCCTTCTTTTGCCAGATCAGCGGGAGACAAATTGACAATGATGCGTTTGGGCGGCAAGGAAAGCCCCATGGCGTAAAGAGCCGATCTTACCCGCTCACGTGATTCAGCAACGGCTTTGTCCGCAAGTCCAACAATTTGAAAAGCGGGCAATCCTGCCGTCATTTGTACCTGAACGTCAACGGGAAGAGGGTCAATGCCGGCAAAGGCGACTGTATTAATGCGCGCGATCATCAGGAAAAATCCTATCCTACTCTATAACACGCCCTTCATACATCCTTCATACATAATGGATCCCTTGCATAAACTGTATCTGGCGGGCGCTTTTGTCGTTATATCCTTCGCCTTTCAGGGGATGGAAGGGTTGGACGTAGGGCATCGGATGTCGGAATTCCTCTTTGTCCGCCGCGTTACCCTGCCTCTTGGCATCATTCAGGCGTAAAATTCAAGAGAGCTTACACTTTTTCTCGATCATATCCCAGATCAAAGACGCTGAATTCATATCATAAAGTTGGTCAAGAATGCGAAGCCCCGTAGGAGATGTGACATTGATTTCGATCAGATAAGAGCCGATAATATCAATACCGACAAAAAATAACCCTAATTTATCAAGAGTGGGGCCAATACGTTGACAGATTTCTTCGTCGCGAGCATCGGGCGTATAGGCTATGGCGGTTCCGCCGCGAGCGGCATTACTGCGGATGCTGTGTGGCGGAGGAACACGCATGAACCCTCCCATCAACTGACCCTCCAGCAAGAAAAGTCGACGGTCTCCCCTGAAAATGTCGGGAAGGAATTTCTGCACCATCCAGGGTTGGTCGGGATAGGCTTTGCGAAAAAGCTCCAGCGCGGGCATCAAATTGTGATCCCCCTCTTTCAGGCGCAAAACGCTCTCTCCCCCAAATTCATACAGCGGTTTAATAACGATATCCTGATGCTCGCGCCAGAACTCCTGAATATCGAGGGTCTCTTGCGTGATCAGTGTAGGCGGCATTAAATCAGGAAAATGCGTCATGAGAATTTTTTCGGGGCTTTGACGAATCCCTTGAGGATCGTTCACCATCAAAACTTTTCCCGAAAGGTGTTCCAGTAAATACGTCGTCGTTATGTACTCAAGGTTAAAAGGAGGGTTCTGACGGATAAACAACACGTCAAACGTTTCAGGATCCAAAAGTTCCTGTGGACCTGAGGAGAGAGACAGTCTATCGTCCTTTCCTTTTTTTAGGGGCGCTCCTCGCGCCTGGAGATGCCCTTCTCTCCAGCCAAGGGCGGAAGGCGTGTAGTGATAGAGAGAATGACCGCGCCGATGCCCTTCTTCGATCAAGGCAACGGTTGAATCTCGCTCAAGGTTCAGCTGATTCAGGGGATCCATCTGAAAAATGGCGCGAAGCGACATTTCGTTTTCTCCTTTCAGATTTACGTGTTTCTATATCTTTTGTGCAATAAGTCTATTGAAAGGAAGATCCTGTATTCGGCGCGTTCAAGGGTTGTGCATCAATCTGATCCTCTATAGAGGGAACGGGTTCCGAGGGCGTTATTTCCAGTGGTTGATCCATCAACGGGGTTTGCTCGACAGAGAGATCAACCGCGGGGGCAGGGACTTGAGAAGGAGCTGTGATTTCGCCCTGTGGCACACCATAGGCTTCTGGCCGGGAAGGGGAAGCGGCAGGCTTTTGAGTCGGGATATTCCCTTGTGGTTTGATATCCACATAGCTTGTCACTTTTTTCACGCCGCTGATATGGCGGGCATATTCAATCACTTTGTCGAGTTCCTGCTTGCTTTGGGCGATTCCCATCAGGTAGACGATACCGCCCATCGTTTGGATGTTGTAGTTCAAGGAGCGAATATTATCATCCACCAGAAGTTTGGATTTAAGTTGGGTTGATATCCACGAGTCTTTGGCGTATTGGGTAAATCCTCCCCCCTCATGTCCTGCCGTGGTCTCATCGATCACTTCCCTGACGCCTGTGACTTTCCAGACAAGGCGAACAGCCTCGATTTGAGATTCAGGTTTGTCCACCGCTCCGGTGAGCAGAACCCGGCCTTGACGCACGACGATATCGATGTCATTGATCAGCTCGGGTTTGTGATCAAACCATTGCATCTGAATTTTTGTTTTGATCTCAGCATCAGAGAGCACGCCCCCCAGTCCCCGTTCTTCGCCGGCAGAGGTCGCCACCGACGTGGCGGCGCCCATGAACGCGACAGGGGCGCATCCTGAAAGAACCATCAGAGCCCCAAACGTTGACGTCAACACCATCCGTTTCATTAATATGAGCTGTCTCATTCTAAATTTCTCCTGTTTCATTCCACGCATTTTTCAAATGACACCATCTCCAGGGCCAGAAAGCAATAACATCAAACCGGATCTCTCCCGCAAGCCACCGAGGATATTTTGAAAGATACACTTTAGCGGCCTGAACGATCCTTTGTTGTTGAAAAACAGAAATGGCGCTCAGCGCTTCACAACGGGAAGTCCGATTTTTAACTTCCACAAGGACAAGCCGTTTATTCTTCGCGGCAATCAGATCAATTTCTCCCAGGGGGGTTTTGAATCGTTCCGCCAAAATCTTATATCCTTTGAGGCGCAGGATGACAATCGCCCATTTTTCCGCCCAGCGTCCTTTTTGGTAGGGTGTCATCTTGATTTCTCCTGAATGTCCAGAGCTTTTTGATAAACGATTTTTCTGGGTACGCCTGAAAGAGCGCTGACTTCCAAAACGGCTTCTTTCAGACCGGACTTTTTCAAAGCCGTCTCAAGGGCCTGCGCCAAATTTTCCTCGATCCACAGATTGTCTTCCTGTGCGGGAGGGCCGATCAAGAGGACAATTTCGCCGCGGGCCGGGTTTTTGGAGAAGTGATCCGTCACCAACATCAATGATCCGCGAATGACTTCCTCAAACTTTTTTGTCATTTCCCTTGCGACGACGATTTGTCGGGTTAAGAAATGTTCCCGGAGATCTTCTAAAGTCTCCTGTAGCCTTTGAGGAGATTCATAAAAGATCAACGTTGCCGGGATATGCCTGAGGCTCTCCAGGTCTCGCAGGCGTACAGCGGATTTGGCGGGCATGAATCCCGCAAAAAAGAAACAGTGATTCGGAAGACCCGATAAAATCAGAGCGTTAATCGCAGCCGAGGGTCCTGGAAGAGCGGTGATCGGGATGTCTTCCGCAATCGCGGCTCTGACAAGCTTATATCCAGGATCGCAAATCAAGGGTGTTCCTGCATCACTGATGAGGGCGAGGCTCTTTCCTTCGCGAAGCCGCGCCAGAAGAGAAGGAATCATTTTTGACTCGTTATGATCGTGAAAAGCCTTGAGAGGCGTTGTAATACCATAATGGGTGAGAAGCTTTCGACTGACCCGCGTATCCTCACACAGGACAAGATCCGCGGTGCGCAGGATTTCCAGCGTCCGTAACGTGATGTCCCTGATATTTCCCAAAGGTGTTGCGACAATGTAAATCCCCGCTTGAAGAGTGCGCGTCTCCGCAGTAGGCTTATCATCGTTATACCCTTCGCCTTTCGAAATCCGAGGGTGTTGAGGATCATCAGGAGTTTTTAATCGTGTCACCTTGTTTATCCGCCGCGAAAAGTGGGTTCATTTTGTGTTTAATGTCTTTGGCGCCGTTGCTCCTTGCGGGTTGCAGCGCCATGAAATCAGACGAATTGTCTGGAACGCAACTTTCTTCTGTGTACCCTAAACCCAAAAAAATCAAACTTCAATCAAAAGCGGAGGAAAAAGCCGCAACCCGAAAAGTGGCGTTGCTGCTTCCTCTCTCAGGTGAGCACGCGGAGCTGGGGCAAACCATGAAAAACGCGGCGGAACTCAGTCTTTTTGAAAACGCGGACGACCATCTTGAGTTGCTTCTCAAAGACACGAAAGGAACAGCGGAAGGGGCTGTATTGGCTGTTCAAGGTGCGCTTAAACAGGGAGCCAAACTTGTTCTGGGGCCTGTCTTTGCTTATGAAGTTCGCGCTGTGCTGCCTGAGGCGCAGGCACGACACGTGCCTGTCATTTCTTTTTCAAGCGATCAAAATGTGGCGGGGCGAGGAGGCTACGTTCTGGGTTTTTCTCCCCGCGAGCAAATCAAGCGCATTGTGACCTTTGCAAAATCAAGAGGCGTTGACCGTCTTGCCGTTCTGGCGCCTTCGACGCCTTATGGTTCGCTGGTGACCTCGGCTCTGAGCGCCTTGGCTGCTGAAGGCGAGACAACCGTTGTGGCGTCCCTGAGCTATACCGGAAGAGGAGAAAACTTGGCCGATGACCTGCAAAAATGGCGATCTCTTTCTTTTAACGGATTGCTGTTGCCGGTCGGGGGGGACGAGTTACGAATCCTGATCGCGAACCTGCAAGCCTTCGGTTTTGATTTTTCAAAAGTGCGCCTGCTGGGGACAGGAGTATGGGACACGGCGGAAATGCACGCCGTTCCTCTTCTGACAGGAGGATGGTACGCTTCCGTCGATCCCTCGGAACGCACGTCCTTCGAGTCTCATTTTCGAGAGAGCTATGGAACCTTGCCGAAGAGAATCGCAACCCTTGCCTATGATGCCGTCTCTCTCGCGGCTGTCCTGAGCCAAAGCCGCACACCTCATCCTTTCCATCAGAAAACGCTGACGCAACCGCGCGGTTTTGCCGGTGTCGATGGTTTGTTTCGCCTGAAAGCCCAGGGAACAACGGAACGATCTCTCGCCGTCCTTGAGATTACGGCTGAGGGGTCGCGGGTTATCTCACCCGCGCAGAACCATTTCTGAAGACTTTTGGGTATCAAGAACTTTTGTTTTCTTCCGGAGAGGCATCAGCATCTTTGACGTCTGCCCCTTTTTCTTCCTGACTTCCCTGTACGGTTCTCGTTGCTTTCGCGACGCCTACCATGGCGGGACGAAGCAGACGATCGTGAAGGACATATCCGTCCTGCAAGACTTGGGTGATTGTTCCTGCTTCTTGATCCTCGCTTTCCATTTCAAACATTGCTTGATGAAAATTATGATCGAATTTTTCGCCCAAAGGCGAGATTCTTTTGATCCCTTGGCGGCTAAAGACGGTTTCAAGATCACGCTGGGTAAGCTGTACGCCCTCCACAAAACTTTTGATTGTGGGGGAGAGTTCTCCTTCCAGAGAAGGGATCGTCTGCAAAGCTCGCCCCAGATTGTCTGCAACGCCTAAAAGGTCACGGGCGAATCCTGTCACGGCGTATTGGCGCGTTTCCTCTTTCTCGCGTTGGCTACGTTTGCGAACATTTTCAGCTTCTGCCAGACTTCGCAAAAGCTGGTCTTTCAAGTGAGTAACTTCTTTTTGCAATGTTTCTTCAATAGAAAGCGCCTGCTCGATAAAAGAGGATGACGCATCTCTCTCTTCTCCTTCTTCTGTTTCTATTGTCTTGTTTTCTTTTTCTTCAGAAAGTGGAATTTTATGATCTTTTTCAACTGACATTCTGGGTTCTCCTCAAGCTAATGAACGACTGAGTAATTGTGATGTATAGTCTACCATGGGAATGATTCGTCCGTAATTAAGATGAGTAGGGCCAATGACGCCGATGGCGCCGACGATCTGATGACGTCGATTGCGATAAGGAGCGACGATCATCGAGCATCCCGTATGATTGAAAAGCGAATTTGCAGAACCAATAAAAATTTGTATTCCTTCGGCTTTGCACGAGGAGTCAAGCAGTTTTACAAGACGCTCTCGTGTTTCAAGCTCATCAAAAAGATGTTGAAGTCTTTCCAGATCTTCCCATTCCTCAACTTCTTTCAAAAGTTGAGATTGCCCGCGGATGATAAGCTGTCCAGAGTCAAGATCGCCAGACCAGATCCCCAGTCCCGTTTCCACGATTTTGTGAACCAGAGTATCAATTTCGGTTCGGCGACATTGTAATTCAACTTTGATATTCTCCAGTGTTTCTGGCAGCGTCTGGTCGGACAAGCGCATATTAATAAAGTTTGTCGCTTCGATCAAGGCGGCGATAGGGGTACCCAGGGGAATTTGGATGATTCGGTTTTCCACGATGCCGTCAGCCGTCACAAGGACAACCAGGGCGCGTCCAGGGTCAAGGGCGACAAACTCAAGATGCTTGAGGGGTGACTCGCACCTGGGGGCGAGCACAAGGCTCGCACAGCGGGAGAGATTCGACAATGTGCTGATCGACTCTTCTAAAAGTGTCGGCAGACTTTTTCCGATAGGATCGCACTGGTCTTCAAGGCTTTGTCGGTCATCGGAGGCAAGACTTCCTATTTCAAGCAGCCCGTCTATGAAAAGGCGCAGTCCCGCATCGGTTGGAAGTCTTCCTGCGGAAGGATGGGGAGAATAGAGAAGTCCAAGCTCTTCCAGTTGAGCCATCACATTCCGAATCGTTGCAGAAGAGAGTGACAGATCCATACGTTCTGCAACGGTGCGCGACCCCACAGGCTCGCCGCTTTGACAATAAGCGTCCACCAGGAGTCGGAAAATTTCCCGCGATCGTTCGTTCAGCAGACTCAACATGAAATCGGTTTCCCTTCTTATCAGGAATGTAGTAACGTGTGGGCAAGACGTCAAATATTTTGATGATTCCCCGTTCTTTTCAGGATGCAGAAGCGTTGAAAGTCTGGTTTGGTTCACTCGCATCATTCTATGCATACGCGCGGTGGGTGCTAATCGTCATGCGTCCAATACCCTGTATTATGAAATTCTTTAGACAAGAAAGGAAGAGAAACAGAAATGCGCCCATCAGGACGAAGTGTTCGCCAGCTGCGTGATATACGTCTCGAACCAGGCTTTGCAAAGTATGCTGAAGGTTCATGTATGGCGAGGTTTGGCCACACCCAGGTGTTATGTACGGCAACGATTGAAGAGAAGGTTCCTCTTTTTTTAAAAAAAAGCGGGACAGGCTGGATTACGGCGGAATACGGAATGTTGCCCCGCTCGACGCAGACACGAACGGATCGAGAAGCCGCCAGAGGCAAGCAAACGGGACGAACACAGGAAATACAACGTCTGATTGGGCGTTCGTTGCGCGCCGTCATTGATCTGAAAGAATTGGGAGAACGACAGATCAAAATCGATTGCGACGTGATCCAGGCGGATGGCGGAACGCGGACAACAGCCATTACAGGCGCGTATGTGGCGCTTCATCAAGCGCTTCAGGGAATGGTGCAAAAAGATCTCCTGAAGCAACTTCCTCTGATAGATCAAGTCGCGGCCGTTTCATGCGGTCTTTACGAAGGCCGTCCTGTCCTGGATCTGGATTATGCGGAAGACAGCACCGCTGAGGCCGATGCCAACTTTGTCTTGACGGGACGAGGTGGAATCGTCGAAATTCAGGCTACAGCGGAACAAACGCCCTTTCATGAGTCCGATTTTCACGCATTGCTCGAATTGGCGAGAGAAGGGGTGGATAGTTTGATAAAGTTGCAGCGTAAAGCCCTGGGGATTTAAGAAATTTAAGAACCTGTCATATAGCCAAAGGATTTTGAAAGGCGAAGAGTATAGACTGTCTTATGGTCGCAAAATATACCCTTCGCTATATGGGGCCGGGCAAGAGGTCTTATCACGTTTCCATTTCAAAGGCGGCCTTGAGAAGCCGTTGTGTGTAGTCGTTTCTGGGGTTTTCAAAAATCCGATCGCAAGGCCCCGACTCCACGATCAAGCCTTCCTTCATGACGATCAGGGTATGGCTGATGGCGCGTACGATTTTTAAATCATGGCTGATAAAAAGATAGGATAAGAGGCGCTCTTTTTGCAGTTTCTTTAAAATCTGAAGAATATCGGCTTGTATCGCGCGATCAAGAGCAGACGTAGGTTCATCCAGAATCAGCAGCTTCGGCTTCAGGATGAGGGCGCGCGCGATGGCGATGCGCTGGCGCTGTCCCCCTGAGAACTCGTGAGGGTATCGGTCTTTCATACTTTCGTCCAACCCCACTTGTTGAAGCGCCTCGATGATGCGCCGCACACGGTCAGAGACGTTCAAATCAGGTTGATGCACTTCAAGTCCCTCTCCCACGATTTCTTCAACCGTCATTCGGGGACTCAGTGAGGCGAAAGGATCCTGAAAGACAATCTGCATTTCTTTGCGCAAGGGACGCATTTCCCTCGGAGAGAGTTTTTCAAGAGAATGCGTATCGAGCCAAATCTCGCCTTGCGAAGAGACAAGACGCAAAATGGCAAGCGCAAGGGTTGTCTTGCCTGATCCGCTTTCTCCGACGATGCCTAAAGTCTCCCCTTGTCGAAGGGAAAGGCTTACGTTATGCACAGCCTTTATGAACCCCGTTGTCCTGCGAAAAAGCCCTGTTTTGAGGGGAAAATGAACGGAGAGATCTCTGACCTTCATCACAGGAGGCGATGATGCGGCAGGCAAAGGAACCGCCGTTCCTTGAGGGTCGGAAGAGAGAAGCCGGCGGGTATAGGGATGATGCGGTCTGGCAAAGATTTCTTCCACGGCGCCTGCTTCCACGATCAGTCCCTTTTCCATCACCATCATCTGTTCCGCCATTTTACGCACGATCCCCAAGTCATGGGTAATCAGCAATAAGGCCATGCCAAATCTTTTTTGCACGTCTTGAAGCAGTTTCAGAATTTCCGCTTGCGTCGTCACGTCAAGCGCGGTTGTTGGTTCATCGGCGATCAGCAAATCCGGCTGTCCGGCCAATGCCATCGCGATCATGACACGCTGACGTTCCCCTCCGGAAAGTTGATGGGGGTAGGCTTGACACTTTTGCGTCGCGTCTTTCAACTGGACAAGGTTCAGCAACTCAAGAATCCGGGATCGCGAAGAGCTTGTTTCGCGTCCTTCGCGCCTCTCGAACACTTCCCTGATCTGTTTTTCCACAGTATGCAGCGGATTGAGAGAAGTCATCGGCTCTTGAAAGATCAGGGAGATCTGTTTGCCGCGAATCTGACACATCTCTTTTTCGGTCGTTTTTATCAAGTCCTTGTTTTTAAACAGGATTTTTCCTTGCGGATGAGAGGCTAAAGGATACGGCAACAATCCTGGAATCGACAGGGCGGTGACGGACTTTCCCGAGCCGCTTTCTCCGACAAGGGCAACGGTTTGCCCTGCCTTGATCTCGAACGAAATTTGTTTCACGACCAGGGTGTGATTAAAAGCGATACTCAGGTTTTCAACCGATAAAAGAGGAGCGAATGTCGTCATCGTTGCGTCTTTCTGGGATCAAAGGCATCTCGGACGGCTTCACCCGCGAAGATCAGCAAACTCAGGGTCAATCCTACGCTGAAAAGAGAAACAAGCCCAAGCCAGGGAGCCTGAAGATTATTCTTGCCTTGAGCCAGCATCTCGCCAAGGGAAGGAGAGCCGGGCGGCAATCCAAAGCCCAGAAAGTCGAGCGAAGTCAGGGTGGTAATCGCTCCATTCAGGATAAAGGGCAGATACGTTAACGTTGCCACCATCGCATTGGGCAGGATATGGCGGAACATGATTTTAGGGGTTGAGACGCCTAAAGCCCGCGCCGCGCGTACATACTCAAAATTGCGTGCGCGGAGAAACTCGGCTCGCACCAACGCCACCAGAGCCATCCAGCCAAACATCATCATCAACCCCAGAAGCCACCAGAAACTCGGCTCGACGAGGCTTCCTAAAATGATGAGCAGATAAAGGGTGGGCAATCCCGACCAGATCTCAATAAAGCGTTGAAAGAAAAGGTCGACTTTACCGCCGAAGTATCCTTGAAGTCCTCCCGCGATGACACCAATCACCGAGCTTCCCAAAGTCAGGGCAAGTCCAAACAACACGGAAAGGCGAAATCCATAGATGAGCCGCGCCAGCACGTCTCGTCCCTGGTCGTCAGTCCCCAAGGGATTTTCCCAGGCGGGAGGAGAAGGCGCCGGTACGGAAAGATCATAATTTACGGTGTTGTAACTGTACCGAAAGGGGGGCCAGAGGGTCCAGCCGTGGCGGGCGAGCCGTTCCTGAACATAAGCGTCCCGATAGTCCGCCTCTGTTTCGAAATCTCCTCCGAATGTGGTTTCAGGATAGGATTTAAAGAGAGGAAAATACCACTGTCCCTGATAGGACACGAGAAGCGGTTTATCATTAGAGATAAATTCCGCCGCTGAGGTGATCAGAAACAGCGCGCAAAAAATCCATAAAGAGTAATAACCACGACGATTTGCTTTAAAGTATTGCCACCGTCGACGAGTCAGGGGACGCAACGCCATGCTTTATCCCTCTCGCTTTTCAAAGTCAATGCGTGGGTCAATCAGCGTATAGGTCAGGTCTCCCAGGAGGTGAACCACCAGTCCCACCAACGTAAAGATAAAAAGAGTCCCGAAGACCACCGGATAATCACGCGCGATCGCGGATTCAAATCCCAATAACCCCAGGCCGTCCAATGAAAAGATGACCTCGATCAACAGAGAGCTGGTGAAAAAAATGTGCATAAAAGCCCCCGGCAGGCCTGACACCACAATCAGCATAGCATTCCGGAACACATGGCCGTAAAGAACGCGACGCTCGCAAAGCCCTTTTGCGCGCGCCGTCAGCACGTACTGCTTGTTCATCTCTTCGATGAAAGAATTCTTCGTCAATAATGTCAGACTTGCAAATCCGCTGATGACATTCGCGAGAACGGGAAGAGTCATATGCCAAAAATAATCGGCCACTTTATGAGACCATGAAAGAGTGCTCCAGTTATCTGAAACAAGGCCGCGCAAGGGAAAGATTTGTAGAAAGCTGCCGCCAGCAAATAAAACAATCAGAAAAATGGCAAACAGAAAACTGGGAATGGCATAGCTTGCGATAATCACGCCGCTTGTCCAGAGATCGAACTTTGAGCCGTCCTTGACTGCTTTGCGAATGCCAAGGGGTATGGAAATAAAGTAAATAAGAAGCGTTGACCACAACCCCAAAGAGATCGACACAGGTAATTTTTCCGCAATCAGTCTGGTGACGGAAATATCCCTGAAATAACTCTCGCCAAAATCAAGAGTCAGGTAATTCTTGACCATTTTTCCAAATCGGACGGAGGCCGGCTGGTCAAAACCATACATCTTTTCAAGCTTCGCAATAAATTCAGGATCCAGACCGCGGGCGCCTCGGTACTTCGATTCAAACTGTGAAGAGGCGTTGTGATCGGCAAAAGTATGGCTTTGTCCGTCTTCTCCTCCCCCTCCTGAAATACGGGCGGTCGCGTTAACGGCGGTTCCCCGAATTTTGGCGATCATCTGCTCGACAGGACCACCGGGCGCGGCCTGAATGATGACGAAGTTGACCAGCAAGATCCCGAAGAGCGTCGGAATCATCAGCAACACACGTCGAACAGCATACGCCAGCATGTCAGTTCAAACCTTTCAAACCTTTAAGGTCTTCGGAAGACGAGGGCGCGTCCGTCCACCAGCACATGAGGTCAAGTCCATACGGAGGGAAAACATCTGGATGCTTCAGGGGACGCCAATAGGCTATACGTGTTCCAGCGCTATGCCAGCCAGGAATGAGATAATATCCCCACAGCAAAACGCGGTCGAGCGCATGAACCCGCGTCAGAAGTTCTTTTTTATCAGGCGCATTGATGACAAGCTCGACCAGCTGGTCAATCACGGGGTCGCTGACGCCCGCCAGATTCAGACCGCCGGGGACATTCGCTTGACTGGAGAGCCAGAACTCGCGCTGCTCGTTGCCAGGTGTGGACGATTGCGGGATCATCCTGAAAATCATATCAAAATCGTAATTTTCTACGCGCTGTGTATATTGGGAAGAATCAACAGTGCGCAAGCGCGCTTCAATGCCCAGGCGTTTCAGACGAGTGACAAACCCTTGCAGGATGCGCTCAAAATCAGGCTGCCCCAAAAGAATCTCAAAGATAAAAGGCTCGCCCGTCTTCATATGGATGAGGCGGTTATCTTGAACGCGCCATCCTGCTTCCGCGAGCATTTTTTGCGCTTTTTCAAGGTTTTTCCGCAAACTTGATGATGTCTCCATTGACGGGAGCGTGAAAGGTTCCGTCAGGACTTCAGCGGGCAATTGATCTTTATAGGACGCCAGGAGTTTCAATTCGTCCCCTTGAGGGAGTCCCGAAGAAGCAAGTTCTGATCGGTCAAAAAAACTTTTTGTCCGTCGATAGGCGTTATAAAATAAGTGTTTGTTAAGCCATTCAAAATCAAAAGCGTGCGTCAGGGCTTGTCGTACTTTTCGATCCTGAAAAAGAGGGCGCCGAGTATTATAGACAACGCCTTGCATCACCGACGGATGACGATCGGTCGTTTCCTCCTTGACGACCTTGCCTTCCTTATAGGCCCGGAAATCATAGCCTGTCGCCCAATTTTTGGCAGCCGTCTCTATATGGAGATCGAACACATGGCTTTTAAAGGCTTCAAAAGCAACGTTGCGGTCTCGAAAATAATCATAACGGATCTGATCGAAATTATATCGTCCCACATTGACGGGAATCTTTTCGCCCCACCAGTTTTTGATGCGTTCATAGGTGACGAAACGGCCGGCCTGGAAAAGGCCGACTTTATAGGGCCCGCTGCCAAGAGGAGGGGAAAGATCCGATTTTTCAAACCCCTGTCGTGTCATAAACGATTTTGAGAAAACGGGAAATTCTCCCAGAATGGAAGGAAGCTCGCGACTGGCGCCTGATTCCAGGATGAATATGACTTTTCGCTCTCCCAGTTTTTCAGCTTTTTTGACGGTCTTGTAGTATCCTTTATAGAAAGGCATACCTTTCTGAACCAGCACATTGAAACTGTATACGACATCATCAGCCCGAATCGGCGTGCCGTCATGAAAGGTCGCGTCTGATCTTAAATTGAAAACAACCCAGGAGCGGTCAGGAGCAACTTCTATGGATTCTGCCAGATAGCCATAACAGGAGCCGGATTCATCGCTGGAACGCGCCGTCAAAGTGGCGTAAACCAGCGTTTGAATCCCTTCTGCCGCTTGTCCCTTAATCACAAAGGGATTGAAAGAATCGAATGTTCCCGCGGATTCCATGCGCAGTATACCGCCTTTCGGCGCTTGAGGATTGACATAATCGAAATGTCGAAAGTCTTTGACATATTTGAGATCGCCGTAAATCGCCAGCCCATGAACAGGCTCGTGAACGGATGCGGAGGCGGGGTCAGCATGATGGGATACAGGTTTAGTGTGATCGGCAGCAGACAGAGAATCGACTGCGAAAAGAAAAAAGACGCCTAAGACAAAGCTGAAAGGAAAAGATTTAAAAAAGGTACGCATGGACTTACTCATGACTTTCAGATTTTGGCAACGCAAGGAGAGAATCGCTCAAAGTTCTTAAATAGGCAATCAAATCCGCGCGGTCCCGTGTTTTTTTTATCCCTGCAAAGGCCATTTTGGTGCCAGGAATATGTTTTTGCGGATGATAGAGATAGTCATTCAGCTCTTCATACGTCCAGCTTCCGCCATGTCCTTTGAAAGCGCTAGAATAGCCGTAACTTTCCAGGTGAGCAACCCTGTTCCCCACAACGCCCCATAAGTTAGGCCCGACCTTGTTGGGACCCCCCTTGTCAAAGCTGTGGCACTGGAGGCACTTTTTCGCCACTTCTTGCCCATGCTCTATATTGGCTGTGGCGAGAAGGGGTTCGATCGGCTCAGCCTTCACCTCTTCTTGGGACGCAGCAGCGGGAACGCTTTGTTCTTCGGTTACGACGATGGGATAGGCGTCTTTCGCCAGATAGCGAGGAGAGACCAGCTCATCTGAAAGTTTTGTCGCCAGCATTCCAACGAGAAGAGCCAAAAGTGCCGCGGCGAGCATGCGATTCAATTCGAAACCGTCCATGTGAAGAAATGCCTTTCCTTATACTCATTCTTTTCGTTAAAAGCGAACAGATTGAAGTTATCAAGAATTTGAACATTTCGCCATACTCGTGAAACAAGCCAGTGGAACATTTTATAAAGTTCGTGTAAGCAAAAGAAATATATACCCGTCGTCTTTCAAAATCCGGGGGAGTGAACGTGTGCCCGAAAGTTTTCAAAATCTGGGCAGGCGGACGCGCGGCGATTCTCGCGCAGCATGCTTGAAGCCTGACTATAAGAATGTGACCAGGACGAATCACGATGTCCGCCCCCGGATTTTGAAAGACGAAGGATACATGACGTTAAACAAATAGGATGCGTTTATGTCTGATTATAGGGATACGATTTTTCTGCCTCGAACGTCTTTTGCGATGAAAGCGAACTTGCGCGAGCGCGAACCGCAGATTCTCAAGTTTTGGCAAGAAAAGAAAATTTACGAGCGGATGAGAGAAAAACGCAAGGGGCGCGAGAAATTTATTCTCCATGTCGGCCCTCCCTATGCCAATGGTCATATTCATGTGGGACATGCTTTCAATTTCATTTTGAAGGATGTTATCGCGCGTATGCAACAGCTTCTCGGCAAGGATACGCCCCTGATTCCTGGATGGGATTGTCATGGGCTGCCGATCGAGTGGAAGATCGAAGAAGCCTGTCGCGCGAAGGGTCAGTCAAGAGAAGAGATGTCGATTGCCGATTTTCGGACGCAATGTCGGGCTTTCGCAATGCGATGGGTCGACGTGCAACGCGAAGAATTCAAACGCCTGGGATTGCTGTGGGATTGGGAATATCCGTATATTACGATGGATTATGACGCCGAAGCGGACACGGTTGAAAAACTTTTGGAATTTTTGGAAAATGGCGCTCTTTATAAAGGGGTGAAGCCTGTTCTCTGGTCAGTCGTCGAAAAAACAGCTCTGGCGGAAGCCGAAGTCGAATACCAGGATAAAACATCGACCTTCGTCTATGTCCGCTTTCCGTTGGTCGCCTCTTCCCTCTCTTCTCCTGTTTCTTCATCGGACTCTTCCGCTTTCGCAGACTCGTCCATCGTGATCTGGACGACGACGCCCTGGACGCTCCCCGGCAATCGCGCGATCGCTTATGGTCCTGACATCCGGTACGGACTTTATCGCGTTGACGAGGTTCTGGAAGAATCCGGTGCGCGCAAGGGTGAAAAGCTCGTCATCGCCACGACGCTTGCTTCGTCCTTCGCGGAAAACGTTGGTATTGAAAAGTTTACGCTGATCACGGAATTCCGTGGCGTGGATCTTGCGGGATCAGAAGCGCAACATCCACTGCATCAGCAGGGATATGACTTTAAAGTGCCGTTGATTGCAGGGGATCACGTGACCACAGAAGCCGGTACAGGCTTTGTGCATACGGCGCCTGGTCATGGTGTGGAGGATTTTGAGGTTTGCAGGATCCATGGCATTGCTGTACCAGAGACGGTTGCCGAGGATGGAACCTATTATCCCACTGTTCCTCTCTTTGCCGGCCAGCATATTTTTAAGGCGGACAAAGCGATTCTCGAAGCCCTTGAGTGCGCCCGCGCCTTGGTCAAGGCTGGCACGATGGTTCACAGTTATCCTCATTCCTGGCGTTCAAAAGCCCCGTTGATCTATCGCGCCACGCCGCAATGGTTTATCAGCATGGAGAAGACCGGATTGCGGCAAAAGGCGCTCATGGCGATTGAAAAGGTACGCTGGATTCCTCCCCAGGGAGAAAACCGGATCCGCGGCATGGTGGAGACGCGGCCCGATTGGTGTATTTCCCGTCAACGGGCGTGGGGCGTTCCGATCGCCCTGTTTGTGGACAAGCGGACGGGACAGCCGCTCAATGATCCCGAAGTGAATCAACGCATCGTTGAGGCGATTCGCGCCAAAGGGGCCGATGCGTGGTTTGAGACGCCTCCCGAACATTTCCTGGGGTCAGAGCGCTCCCCTCAGGATTTTGAGCAGGTGCGGGATATTCTGGATGTGTGGTTCGACGCGGGCGCCAGTCAATATTTCGTGCTGGAAAAGCGCCCGGAAATGAAGCTTCCCGCATCGCTTTATCTTGAGGGATCCGACCAGCATCGAGGGTGGTTTCAGTCTTCCCTGCTGATCGGTTGCGGCACGCGTGGGAAAGCGCCTTATGAGGCGGTTCTGACGCATGGCTTCGTCGTTGACGAACAGGGTCGCAAGATGTCGAAATCCATGGGAAACGTGATTGCCCCTGAAAAGATCGTGGATACGCTGGGGGCGGACATCCTGCGTCTGTGGGTTGTCAGCGGTGACTTTTTGGATGATTTGCGCATCGGGACTTCTATTCTCAAGCATCAGGAAGATATCTATCGGCGCTATCGCAACACATTGCGGTACTTGCTGGGGTCTCTCGCTGGATTCAGCAAAACGGAGATTCTGCCCGAAGAGCAAATGCCCGAGCTTGAACGTTGGATGCTCCATCGTCTGTGCCAGCTTCAACAAGCTTTTCTTTGCGCCGCGGAAACATATGAGGTGCAGGGTTTTTATGCGGCTCTTCATACTTTCTGTGCCGTTGATCTGTCCGCCCTTTATTTTGATATTCGGAAAGATGTTCTGTATTGCGATGGGGCGTCAAGCGTCCGTCGTCGAGCAACCCGTACCGTGATGGATCGTATTTTCAATGCGCTGGTTCACTGGCTTTCTCCGGTGTTATGCTTTACCGCTGAGGAGGCGTGGCAGGCGCGCTATCGAGGGCAGGAGGAGCGAGAGCAGCGTCAAGAACGAGAGGGGATGCAGGAGCGCGAGAGGAAAGACAGTCGGAATAGCGAGAGCCTCCAGCTTTCAACGTTGCCGGAATTTCCTGAAACGTGGCTGAACCCCGAGCTTGCCAGAAAGTTTGAAACCGTACGCGAACAGCGCCGCGTCATCACAGGCGCCCTGGAACAGGCACGCGCTCAAGGTTTGATCGGCTCAAGCCTTCAAGCGGAAGTAACTCTCTATGATCCTGAAAATAAGTGTGTAACAGATATGGATTTAACCGAGCTTGCGATCGTCTCGAAAGTCAGGATCGTGTGCGGGGAAATTCCTTCCTCTGCGTATCAGCTGCCGGACATACCGGATTTGGGTGTCGTCGTTCAACAGGCGCCGGGTGAGAAATGTCAACGCTGCTGGCGTGTGCTCGAAGACGTAGGGCAACAGCGTCATCCCGATATTTGTCAAAGGTGCGATGACGTCGTAGGCTGTGATCCTGAATTTAATTCTGCTTCTCGTTCTCAAGCCGAAGGATAGAAACGCATGCGTTCTTTTTCGCTCAAAGGCCCCTTGTTGATGATCGTCAGCGTCTTTCTGATGGATCAGGCAACAAAAACTCTGGTTCTGGATCATTTGGCGGGGGATCCCTTGTCTTTGCCGCAAAACCCTTTGCGGTACAAGGTATTGCCCATTCTGGATTTCGTGTTAGTGTGGAATCGGGGAATCAGTTGGGGATTGTTTAACAATGCGGGTTACTACAACGCGATGATCTTCAGCGCTCTTGCCGTTGTCATTTCAATTGTTTTGGGGCTGATGTTGCGGCAAACGCAGAGAAAACTTGTCGCCTGGTCTTTAGGATTGATCATAGGCGGCGCTTTGGGCAATCTCGTTGATCGCCTTCGCTTTGGCGGCGTTGTGGACTTTATTTATTTTCACTGGCATTCTTATGCTTTCCCGGCTTTTAATATTGCTGACGCCGCCATCACTTTTGGAGCGGGTTTGATGATTCTGGAAGAAGTCGCTGGTTCCGCCGTTAAACGCCAAGGCTTCCGGATTTCAAAGGGCGAAGGGGACAAAAAAGGAGAAAAGAATAATGACGCTTAAATGTTTGAATGCTTGGGTATCTATTCTGGGCATAACTGTTATGGGAGCGGTGGTGACCTCTTGTGACCAGACACGTCATGCTTTGGGTCTTGAACGATCCCAACCAGATGAATTTACCGTGTTGGAGCGTCCGCCCCTGAGTGTCCCGCCAAGCCTTCATCTAAAGCCTCCCGTCACCAGAAAAACAGGGGAAGCCGAGGCCAGGGCGATCCGTCAGAAAGCGGAAAATCTGGTTTTAAAGCCAAAGCCTTCGTTGGGGACGCAATCAGCCGCTGAAACGACTTTGCTTCAAAAGGCAGGCGCTGACCAAACCCAGGCCAATATTCGGGAAATGATTGATCAGGAAACAAATGTTGACAAGTCAGCAGAAGACTTGGGGCAGAAACTTCTCTTTTGGCAAGACCCCAAACCTCAAGGGAATGTGATCGATCCCGTCGAGGAGAGGAAAAAACTGGCGCAAGAAAAGAAGGAATCTCCAGAAAGCAAAGGGGTCTCCTCGTCGCCATCGGGATCGTTTTAAGGTTAAGGAGTTGCCATGAAGCGCATCGTTTCTGCTTTGTCCTTCATCGCTTGCATATGCCTGGGCAAGGCGTCTTTATCTTTGCAGGCTTTGCAGGCGGCGGTCTATAATCCTAAAGTTCACAAGCTTGACAATGGTCTTGAGGTGATTGTTCTTGAAAATCATCGCGCCCCGCTGGTGATTCATATGATGTGTTTCAGGGTCGGTACCAATGATAGCCCGTGGGGAAAGTCGGGACTGGCGCATTATCTGGAGCATCTGATGTTCAAGGGTCGCCCTGATTCAGCCGCGGGAAATATGATGCGGGAAGTTACGCGCCTGGGGGGAGATTTGAATGCCCAGACAACCGGAGCGTACACATTTTACCATGAAACTGTTCCCGAAGCTCATCTTGAGACGATCATGAAACTTGATGCCGAACGTATGTCAAGGCTGGAGATCAATGATCGATGGGCTAAACCTGAAATTAATGTCATCCTGGAAGAACGGCACATGCGAGTCGACAATACCGTTGCCGGGAAATTTATCGAGGCGCTGAACGCTAGCGACATTCGGCATCATCCCTCGCGTTTGCCGATCATCGGGTGGGCGCATGAGATCAGGAACTACACAACGAAGGACGCTCAGGATTTCTATCAGAACTGGTACGCCCCGAACAACGCCTTTCTGGTGATCGGGGGGGACGTCACTTTTGAAAAGGCGAAAAAGCTTGCTGAAAAATATTACGCCCCTATTCCCGCAAGGACTTTGCCTTCAAGATTGAAAGTAGAAGAGCCTGAAGCGTATGAGGCGCGGCAGACTTTTGAGATGACTTCCGACATGATCGAGAATCCTTTCTATGTCGAACGATATCATGCGCCGACCTTTCATCAGGCGGGAAAGGACGAATTCTATGCTCTTGTTGTGCTTGAGAATCTGTTGAGCCGCGCCGTGACAGGACGATTGACAGAATCTCTTGTGGAAAAACAGCATCTGGCGGTTCAGGTTTCAGTAAGTTATGCGGGACTTCGCACAGGTCCGGGGACATTGCAACTGATGATGGTTCCATCGCCCAAGGTAAGTTTATCGAGGCTGGAAAAAGCGCTTGCTGGTGAACTTGACAGATTGATCAAGGCAGGCGTCACCACGTCGGAAGTGGAAAACACGAAGAACTATTTGCTGTCAGACCTCGTTTATACCCAAGATGATATCACCCAGGCGGTGCAAAATCTTGCAAGCCTGTATGCTTCCGGAATGTCGATCGACGAGATAGAAGCATGGCCCGACCGTATCAAGTCCGTGACGCTGGAGCAAGTGAACAAAGCCATGCGGAACGTTTTCGGCAATTCTCAACGGATTGTGGGGCGTCTCACGCCAAAAAGTTTTAAAACACATGGAGCTGATTGAAAAATGAGAACATTTTTTATTCGGTTGACCCTTTGGGGGCCCTTGTTCTGTGTCTTGTCCTGTTTCCTGAGTCCCGCTTCCCAGGGAGCCTTAAAAATACAGGAAGTCATCTCTTCCCACGGAATCAAGGCATGGCTTGTCGAAGATCATACCATTCCAGTGATGTCCATTCGACTGAGTTTCAAGGCGGGATCAGCTTATGTTCCTGTTGAAAAAGCGGGGTTGGTGGATGTCCTGTCCCATATGCTGGATGAAGGGGCGGGGCCTTATTCCGCGCGGGAATTTAATGAAAGATTGCAAAAGCTTGCCATTGGATTGAGTTTTGGTTGCGATCTGGATGAGTTCAAAGTCTTTCTCAAAACAACGACCGAACATCGTCGTGAAGCCTTTGAGCTTTTGAAGCTTGCCTTGACGCAGCCAAGATTTGGTGCCACGGAATTTGAAAAAGTACGCTCTGCCAGTATCGCAGCCCTTAAAGCGCAGAAAAAAATGCCTGATTATCTGGCCGAAAAGGCTTTTCACGAAACTTTCATGGCAAACCATCCGTATGCGTTGCCGATATCAGGAACGGAGGAAACACTCCAGGGATTGACGCCTCATGATCTCGAAGCGTTCATCAAAAAAGCTTTCGTAAAAGAGACGTTGACGATCGGCGTGTGCGGTGATATTACGCCGCAGGATTTAAGGATGATTCTTGATGATCTGTTTAAGGAATTGCCTGACAAATCAGCATTGCCCCCGATTCCATCATTGGCGTATCCTCGGCAAGGCGAAACAAAGGTGATTCAAGCGAACTTTCCTCAAAGTCAGTCTGTTTTTGCGCAAAGGGGGCTGAATCCCAGAGATCCTGATTATGTATTGATGGTTATTCTCAATCAGATTCTGGGCGCCTCTCCCTCTTCACGGTTATTCTCCACAGTGCGTGTCAAAAAAGGAAATGCCTATTCAATTTCGACCTCGATTGAAAATTATGATCAAGCCTCTATTTTGTCAGGAGAGCTTGGCAGCGCCAATCATCGCGTTTTGCCGAGTCTGGATCTTGTCCAGAAGATCTGGAGGGAAGTAAAAGAAAAAGGCGTCACGCAAGCGGAACTGGACGAGGCAAAATCTCATGTTTTGGGCGCCTTCACCTTAAACCTTGTCTCTTCTTCTCATATCGCCGAACTTGTGCATTATTATCAGCGATGGGGATATCCTGTCGATTATCCGCAGAAGCGGAACAGGCTTATTGAAAGCGTGACGCTGGAGCAAGTGAATGCGTTTGCCAAAAAATTCCTGAATCCCGATGGCTTGACTTTTATTGTGGTTGGCAAGCCTGACCCCTCGTTTTCAAAAGCTTCATCAAGATAACAAAGGCAAAGGATACATCGAAAATGACGATGCGTAAGAGGCTTTTTCACTGTCAAAACCCCAACGTTTTAACAGCTTCGTCCGACTATAGTTCATTTTTGGAAAAGGCGATGGCAAGCTTTGAGAGAATTCAGAAAGAACGGCGAGACGGGCAATCGCCTGTTCTGGATATTGTCTATAAGACGGATGATCTTGCTTCTTTGCAAGAAACGGCTCAGGACTGGATTAAACGATTTAAAACGTTCATCGTATTGGGCACAGGAGGATCAAGCCTTGGCGCTCAAACGCTTTGCGCCCTTCACCAATCGCTTGTTTGTCAGCTCTCTTCCTGTCGCCTCCTTTTTATGGATAATGTCGATCCGCATACATTTGCAGCGTTGGTTTCCGCCCTTGATTTTCAGGAAACAGGCTTTCTCGTCATTTCAAAATCCGGAACCACGGCAGAGACGATATGCCAGCTTTTGACAATCCTGCCTCACTACACGCCGTCATCTCTTAGAGAGCATATTTTTATCCTGACCGAACCTACCTCTTCTCCCTTGCGCCAGATAGCGCAACACTACGGGTTAACATGTTTTGACCATCACAGCGGAATCGGTGGGCGTTTTTCCGTATTTACCAATGTTGGACTTTTGCCAGCCGCGGTGGCGGGTGTCGATATAAGCCGCGTTCGCCTGGGGGCTTGCCATGTTTTGGAGCATCCCCGCCATGCCCTTGAAGGAGCGGCCCTGGCGGCGACGGCTTACCATAAAGGCTACACGCAAAGCGTTTTAATGCCTTATATTGATCGTCTCTATCATTTTACTTTCTGGTTTCGTCAATTGTGGGCGGAAAGTCTGGGGAAGGCGGGGAAAGGAACGACGCCTCTGAATGCTCTGGGAACGGTGGATCAGCATAGTCAGCTCCAGCTTTATCTGGATGGTTCGCAAGACAAGCTTTTTACATTGATCCTGATGGATGTCGCCCATCAGGGAACAAGGATTGAAATTCCGGCGAACATTCCAGACCTTGACTATCTGGCGCAGAAAACCATGGGAGATTTAATGGCGGCAGAGCAGAAAGCGACAGTGGAGACGTTGATGAACAGGGAACGACCCACCCGTGTTTTTTCTCTTTCCGGTTTGGATGAAGAAGTCATGGGCGGCCTTTTGATGCATTACATGCTGGAGACGATATTAACGGCCAACCTTCTGGGCGTGAACGCTTTTGACCAACCTGCCGTTGAAGAGGGGAAAATCCTCACACGCGCTTATTTAAAGAGTTCATAAAGCCTGATGATCCGACTTTTGCCTCAAACGCTGATTAATCAAATCGCTGCAGGGGAAGTGGTCGAGCGTCCCGCTTCAGTCGTTAAGGAATTGGTGGAGAATGCGATTGACGCGGGCGCTCGTAAAATTGATGTCACGCTTCGCGAAGGCGGCCGCAGCCTCATTCTGGTGGAAGATGATGGCAACGGTATGTCTCCCAAGGATTTGTCCCTGGCTGTCGAACGTCATGCAACGTCAAAAATACCCGATGAGAATTTGTTCAACATTCAAACTTTGGGCTTTCGAGGAGAGGCGCTTCCCTCTATCGGTTCGGTCAGTCGTCTGACTCTTCTGTCGCGCCGACCCCAGGATGAAACAGCGTGGAAGCTTTTTGTCGAAGGGGGCGTGAAGCATGAACCAGAGCCGGCTTCAGGAACCTTGGGAACGCGCGTGGAAGTGCGGGATCTCTTCTATGCGACGCCCGCGCGGCTGAAGTTTCTGAAATCAGCAACCACCGAAACATCTTATATCGTTGAAATACTGCACCGCCTGGCGATGGTAAATCCGAAAATCTTCTTCAGCTTGAAAGATGATAAACGATCATTGTTTTCCCTGTCAGCCTTGGAGGGAGAGGGAGATTTGCGTCAGCGCGTAACCGATATTATGGGTCGGGAGTTTGCCGAAAACGTCGTGCGTGTTGAAGCGGCGCGTGGAGGACTTAAACTGTGCGGCTATGCGGGCATTCCTACATTTAGCCGCGCAAATGCGCAGCATCAGTATCTTTTCGTCAATCAACGACCCGTAAAAGACAAAGCGCTTGCCGCCGCCTTACGCGTCGCCTATCAGGATTTTCTGGCTCGCGATCGTTATCCCCAGGCGGCTCTTTTTCTGACAGTGCCACCCGAAGAAGTGGATATCAACGTTCATCCTGCCAAGACAGAAGTCAGATTTCGAGAAAGTCAATCCATACGTGCGCTTATGATCGGCGCTCTTAAACATGCCTTGGCTCAGGCAGGTCATCGTACCTCGACAACCATTGCCCGATCAGCCGTTGCAGCGCTGAAAACTTCGCCGTCCTTCTCCTCGCCGGCTTTCCCTTTTATGCAGCCGTCCGTGTCGATCTACTCTCCTTCCGCGCCGCGTTCTTCTCGACCTTCTTCTTTCGCGGCAACGTCAACCTCACCGATGATGGCGATGAATGATGGGGATGGATCAGGGAATTCCTCTCATCCTTCTCATCCCTCTCCTCAAGAGACTATGGCTGTTCCTGAGCTTCTTCCTGAGGCGCTTCTCGACGTTCTTTCTGATACCTCTCTTTCGTCTTTTCCTTTGGGAAAAGCGCAGGCGCAGGTTCATCATACCTATATTATCGCGGAATCCAGGGATGGCATTGTTATTGTCGATCAGCATGCGGCTCATGAACGGCTGGTGTATGAACGCCTGAAAAAGGAAGCGATGGGGGAAGGCGTGAAAAGTCAAGGCCTGCTTATCCCTGAAATCGTCGCCTTGTCAGAAGACGATGTGCGTTTGCTCCTTAAGCATCGAGAGGAATTCCTGTTTCTGGGGCTTGATCTGGAAGCGCTGTCTCCAGATACCCTTCTGATTCGGGCGACCCCCGCGCTTTTGAGGAACTCTGATATTCGCTCTTTAATTCTCGATCTTCTTGATGAGATTCGGGAGATTGATGAAAGTACAAATCTTAAAAGCCGATTAGAAGAAGTATGTTCTGCCATGGCCTGTCACGGCAGTATCCGCGCAGGTCGCAAACTAAGCCTTGAAGAAATGAATGCGCTTTTGCGTCAAATGGAAGCCACGCCTTACTCTGGACAATGCAATCATGGACGACCGACCTATGTCGAACTTAAAAAGAATGATATAGAGCGACTTTTTGGACGGAGATAAAAAGAGCGCTTTGACGCTTTCTCTTGAATCTGGCGTTATATTTCGCATATACTCTAGCAGCCTTTATATTTAAAGCAGTGGGAGAGTTAGTTATCACGATTCATCTTGCTCTTGCTCACCCCGCCTACATTAGACTTCTTTCCTAAACAGATATGGCGTGGAGATTTTCAGGCAAAAGCACCCGCTAGATATAGGTTAGGAAAGATGTCTATTCTGCAAGTTCTCCACTCTTTTATTTCTCATGGCTTGAAATCTTTTGGGGATGACCTATTTAAAGGGTATAGAGACTGATCTAATCTGGAAATAAACGAATAGAGTTTAAAGATGCGTAAATTTTTCGGGACAGATGGTGTTCGGGGCAGGGCAAATACGGCGCCCATGACCTCTGATATTATCATGAAGTTAGCCACCGCCGCAGGAAGTTATTTTAAAAAGGGATGTACCCATCCCAAAGTTGTCATTGCCAAAGATACACGTCTTTCGGGTTACATGATTGAATCCGCCCTGATTTCGGGTTTCGTCGCCGTAGGAATGGATGTGATGCTGGTGGGGCCTTTGCCGACGCCGGCTATTTCGATGCTGGTGCGGTCTTTGCGTGCGGATCTGGGTGTGATGATTTCGGCCTCGCACAATCCCTGTGAAGATAACGGCATTAAATTATTTGATCGCGATGGTTTCAAGTTAAGCGATCAAGTCGAGCGGGAAATCGAATCACAGATGATGAAGGAAGGCTTGCATGGGCTGGTTCCGGCTTCTGAACTGGGGCGCGCCAGGCGTCTGGATGACGCCCCGGGCAGGTATATCGAATTTGTGAAAGGGACCTTCCCAAAAAATCTTCGTCTGGATGGTATCAAGATTGTGCTGGATTGCGCACATGGTGCCGCCTATAAAGTCGCCCCCACGGTTCTTTGGGAACTTGGGGCGGACATTATCGTGATAGGAGATCACCCGAACGGATTCAATATCAATCACGAATGTGGCGCAACAGATGTGCGCGCTTTACAAAAAGCGGTTCTTGATCATCAGGCTGATGTAGGCATTGCTCTTGATGGCGACGCGGATCGAATCGTCATGATTGACGAGAAAGGACAAATTCTCGATGGTGACCAACTTCTCGCTGTTATTGTGAAAACGTGGCTGGAACGAGATCAGCTTCGTGGAAATTGTGTTGTCGGAACGGTTATGACCAATCTTGGTTTTGAAAGGTTCCTCGATAATGCGGGCGTTCGCCTGGTGAGAACCCCCGTGGGCGATCGATATGTTTCAGAATATATGCGAACCCATCAATGTAATGTAGGAGGAGAGCAATCCGGTCATATTATTCTAAGCGATTATGCGCGAACGGGTGATGGTTTGGTTGCCGCTCTTCAGGCTCTCGCAGTGATCGTCGCCAAGCAGAAACGCGCCTCTGAACTGGCGCGTGTTTTTACGCCAATCCCCCAGGTTTTAAAAAACATTCAGTTTCAAAAAGGCGACCCCCTTGAGTATCCCCAGGTTCAGAAAGTTATTGAAAAGGCGGTGAAAAAGTTAGGGACTGAAAGTCGTTTGCTTGTGCGAAAATCAGGAACGGAATCTGTGATCAGGGTAATGGCGCAAGGAGAAGATGAAGAATTACTGCACACTGTTCTGGATGAGATTATTTTTATTATGAACAGAGAAGGTTTTATTCAACAGGGCTGAAGGGGTGATATATTCTTCGTCTTCCAAGATGCAGGATCGTTGGGCGTTGGATATCACGATTTGCCCTGCTTACGTCCTTAAACTTGTTTCATACGCCAGATTCAGGTTAGGAAAGATGTTTGCTATCTAATAAATGATGCCGTGATCTTTCGCATAATTGGATAAGTCTTGGCGCAGAGTTTTTTTAGTTTTTTTTCTGATTGTCTGAAAATATTCAATTGCTGATCCAAGATTGAGACTGCGAATCATTAATTTGATATTGCCAATACAAGAAGGAGCCATAGAAAGAGAACGATACCCACTCATCAACAGTGCCATAGCTTCCAAAGGATGAGCCGCCATTTCACCGCATAAGGTGAGAGGTTTTTGAGCGGCTTCGCAGGTTTTTGCGATATGCCCCAGAAGATCCAGAAAAACAGGGGACAGAACGTCGTAACGATCAGCGAGATTAGGGTTCGTGCGATCGGCGGCAAAAAAGAATTGTGATAAATCGTTGCTTCCCAAAGAAACAAAATCCACATGAGATAAAATAGAACTCAGAGACCACACAAGAGAGGGAATCTCTACCATAACGCCCACCTTGAAAGAAGAAGGCAAAGCTTGTTTGTTATGTTTTCTTGCGCGCTCTACTTCAAGATCAAGCAGATGCTTGGCTTCCAACAGTTCTTCCACTTCGGCAACCATAGGAAACATAAGGTGTAATTCTTTTTTTGAAGCAGCTTGAACGAGGGCGCGAAGTTGCTGACGCAATAACATAGGACGGTCAAGTCCAATCCGAATCGCGCGCCATCCCAAAACAGGGTTTTCATCTTCCGTGGCGCGTAGATAGGGAAGGATCTTGTCTCCTCCAATATCGAGGGTACGGAACACGATCGGGCGGCTTTCCGCCGCTTGTATAAGCTCGGAATAGAGCTTGACTTGTGTTTCAAGCGTTGGAAATTCATAGTGCATCATGAAGGGAATTTCAGTTCGGTAAAGTCCTACACTTTTTGTGGCTGTAGGTTTAAGGTGTTCAAGATCTATCAGCAAGCCCGCGTTTAAGTGAAGATCAATCTCGATGCCGTCCAGAGTCACAGCAGGTTGGCCGCGTACTTTTTGCGCCATGAAACGTCTTTTGGAAAAGTATTCGCGTTTGGATTCAAAGTTCATCAAGGCGCGACTGTCAGGTCTTAAAATCGCGACACCCGCGTCGCCATCGACCAGAACGGTTTCTCCAGGTTCGATTTTGCTCAAAACATCCGAAATGCGGCTGACGACGGGAATATCCAGGGCGCGCGCGACGATTGAGACATGGGCTGTTTGCAATCCTTCTTCCAGCACAAGCCCGCAAACGCCGTATCTTTCATATTCGAGCAGCTCAGCGGGTCCCAGGCTGCGAGCCACGACAATGATGCGTTCTTCCTCATGTTTATGCGTTTCCCTATCCGTTTCTTCCTTTTCGCCGAACAGGTGATGAAGAAGACGGTTTGCAAGGTCCTCGAAATCCCATAAGCGGTCACGCAACAGACTGTTGTTGGCGTGAGAAAGCTGAATCCGCAAATCGCGCTGGACTTTTTGAACAGCGGCTTCCGCTGTCAGACCTGTTTCGATAAGACGTTTGATGCGTGTCAGCCAACCGCGATCGTGAGCAAACATTTCGTAAGCCTCAAGAACTTCCCGGTGTTGAGTGTTTTGCAGACAGGATTTGGAAAACAAAGCCTTGATGGAGGCTTGCATCGATTGAACGGCCTGATCAAAGCGGGTAAGTTCGGCATGGGTATCTTCTGAAATAATCTGTTTAACAATGATATGAGGATGATGAAGAACAGCCGTTCCACAAGCTAATCCGGGATTGAGCGAGATTCCCGTAAGCTTTAAGGAGTGAGAATCCGACCCGCCCACAATATGGAATTCATTCTGGTTAATCAACTCTCCCGCAACAATCATTTCAGCCAGTACCATTGCTATCGTCTGAAGGATTTCCACTTCTTCATTGGAAAAAATCCTTTTTTTAAGCGTTTGCAAGGTTAGAACGCCCATTACTTTTCCACCCCGATTGAGGGGGACGGCCATAAAAGAGGTCAGCTTCTCTTCATCCGCCTGAGGAATTAATTTAAAACTGGGGTGGGATTTCGCATCCGACAAAACAAGAGGACGGGAATTCGCGGCAACATCTCCGACCACGCCTTCGCCCATATCGAGCCTCAGACGATGAACCATGTGAGGATTAAGCCCATGACTGGCGAAAAGTTCCAGAAACATGCCACCGCGCATCAGGTAAACGGAACATACTTCTGCGCTCATGTCGGCGGCAATCAGCTTGACAATCAGGTCGAGCTTGTTTTGCGAAGAGAGATCAGCCCCTCCCATAATATCGCGAAGACGCCGCAGCAACCGATGGGAATTTATGGAGACAGATGCGATCATGACTTTCCCTGTTTATGCACCCTTCGTCTTTCAGGATTTGGGGGCGTTGTTCTTTTTTTAAAGGAACGTTTTGTTCTGGATTCACATATGTGAGTCTTTTCGTCAAGGATTTTGTGAGGGGCGAAACGCCAAAATCCCCGCGCCAGCTTTGTCCATGCAAGAAATCTGGAGACGTGAGCGGGACGAATCCCGACATCCAGGTTTCCACCCTCTGAAAGAGGAAATGTATAAGAATATGCGCTTGCATGAACGTCATGATGTGATTATAACGAGATCAAGTCATCGCGGAAGCGGAAGGCGGGTGTAGCTCAATGGCAGAGCAGAAGCTTCCCAAGCTTACGACGAGGGTTCGATTCCCTTCATCCGCTCCATTTTTATCAAAAGAATAGAAGAAATGAACACGTATTATGACCCAGGAGTTTAAAAATCTTCATATTCTTGTTCATCCGCTTATTCAGCATAAACTGATGCTGATGCGGGATAAGAACAGAAGCGCTCCCCGTTTCCGTCAACTTATGCGTGAGATTGCTCTTTTAATGGGATATGAAGTCACGCGCCATCTCCCAACCGTTGACCTTGAAGTTGAAACGCCTTTGGGCTTCACGCGTGCCGTGAGGATTGAAGATGAAAAGATCGTGATTGTTCCCATCTTGCGTGCTGGTCTGGTTATGGCCGATGGTCTGATGGAGCTTTTGCCGACGGTGCGGATGGGGCATATCGGCCTTTACCGCGATCATGACACCAGGCGTCCCGTTGAATATCTGGTTAAACTGCCTTCAGGCTCGGACAATATTTTTATTTTGGTAGATCCGATGCTTGCTACGGGATATTCTGCCGTCTACGCAGCGGATATCCTGAACAAACGAGGCGTTCAGGATCGTCATATCCTTTTCTTGTCGTTGGTGGCCGCGCCTGAAGGCGTAAAAGTATTTTCCGAGGCTCATCCAGACATCAAGGTCTATACGGCAGCTCTTGATGAAAAATTGAATGAGAATGCCTACATCGTTCCTGGCCTGGGGGATGCGGGAGATCGCCTGTTCGGCACAGAGTAAAATGAAACAATGTCCTTCAAGAGTAAAGCCATGTCTTTCATAAGTCAGCGTCTTCTTTCCGTCAAGCCGTCCCCCACCTTGGGCGCGACGCAAAAGGCGGCCGAGCTTAAAGTGCAAGGGAAACAGATCCTTTCTCTTTCGGCGGGAGAGCCTGACTTTGCTACGCCTTCCTGGATCTGTGAAGCCGCCGTGAAGGCGTTGCAACAAGGCCAGACGCGCTATACCGCTGTGGGCGGGACTCCTGAACTCAAACGCGCCATCATCGAAAAATTTAAGCGAGAAAACGATCTTGACTATGCAGGGAAAGAAATTATTGCTTCCTGTGGAGGAAAACACGTTATTTTCAACGCGCTTTTAGCCACATTAAACCCCGGTGATGAAGTCATCATCCCTGCTCCTTACTGGGTTTCTTATCCTGATATGGTGGCTATCGCAGAAGGAACGCCCGTTGTTGTCGCGTGTCCGGAATCCCAAGGTTTCAAGCTGACGCCGCAACAGCTGGAGCGATCCATCACACCGCAAACAAAATGGTTGATTCTGAATTCGCCCAGCAATCCCACAGGCGCCGTTTATTCCAGAGATGAATTGCTTGGCCTTGCTGAGGTCTTGAGGGCGCATACCCATGTCTATATTCTCTCTGATGATATCTATGAACATATCCTTTTCACGGAAGACCGATTTTGGACGTTAGCACAGGTAGAGCCTCGTCTTAAAGAAAGAACCCTGACAATGAACGGCGTGTCCAAATCCTATGCCATGACGGGGTGGCGCTTGGGATATGCGGGTGGTCCAGAGCATTTGATAAAAGCGATGACGGATCTTCAATCTCATAGCACGTCGAATCCTTCGTCAATTTCACAGGCTGCTGCTGTGGCGGCTTTAAACGGTCCTCAAGGGTTTTTAAGAGAATGGCGAGACTCTTTCAGAAAGAGACGGGATCTGATGCTGGAGGGCTTTAAGCGTATTCCCGGTCTTTGCGGAACCCTGGCTCAGGGGGCGTTTTATCTTTATCCCTCTTGTGAAGAGGTTTTGGGAAAAAAGACGCCTGATGGCGAGACTCTTGCAAATGACGAGGATGTATGTCGTTATCTGCTGGCATCCGTAGGTATTTCCGTTGTTCATGGCGCCGCGTTTGGTCTTTCTCCTCATTTTAGAATTTCCTACGCATGCGATACTGAAACGCTGAAAAAGGCGTGTGTTCTGATGGCAAAGGCGTTGGGCGATCTTGTTTGACATTTTCTCTCTTTCTCCCAAAGAATTTCAGGATATGAGGCGGCGGATGCGTAGCGAGAAGACCTACGCAGCGCGTGCAGCGCAAGCAGCATTCATAAGACTTCTTTCCGGTGATAAAAGATGTCTGTTCCCAACGATAGCGAGGAAACCTTTCCAGTGAAAACGGTCTATATTAAAAGCTATGGATGCCAGATGAATGTTTATGATTCCGAGCGTATGGTCGATCTGCTGGCGCCCCTTGGCTATCGTGCCGTTTTGGAGCCTACAGAAGCGGATCTCGTTATTTTGAACACCTGTCATATTCGCGAAAAAGCGACGGAAAAAGTTTATTCCGATCTGGGTCGTCTCAAGGAAATTAAAGATTTGAGGACGGCTTCCGGTCATTCTCCCGTCATCGCGGTTGCCGGCTGTACGGCTCAGGCGGAGGGAGAGGAAATCATGAGGCGGGCAACATATGTCGATATGGTTTTTGGTCCCCAGACCTACCACCATCTTCCCCAGATGCTGGCTGAGGTCGAGCGCAAACGATCGACCCGAGAAGGTTCCGGCCGTGGCGTTCTCAATATCGATTTTCCTGAAGAAGCGAAATTTGATCATTTGCCTGAGCTGAGCAATCCCCAAGGCGTGACGGCTTTTCTGACGATTCAGGAAGGATGCGACAAGTTTTGCCACTTTTGTGTGGTGCCGTATACGCGGGGAGCGGAATATTCTCGTCCCGCGGCTTCAGTCCTTCAAGAGGCTCGTCTTCTGGTTGCCAAAGGAGTGCGGGAAATCACGCTTTTAGGGCAAAACGTAAATGCTTATCATGGAGACGCCCCTAAGGGCAAGGCAGCGACCTGGAGCCTTGGGCGACTCATCCGTGAATTGGCAGAGATTGATGGACTGGAGCGCATTCGCTATATGACTTCTCATCCGCGGGACGTTCACCAGGAATTGATTGATGTCCATCGTGACGTTGGCAAGCTTATGCCATACCTGCATTTGCCCGTTCAGTCAGGATCGGATAAAATTCTGAAGGCGATGAATCGCAAACATACCGTTGCTGACTATATTGAGATCCTTGCCCGATTCCGTGAAGCATGTCCTGACCTGGCGTTCTCAAGCGATTTCATCGCAGGTTATCCGGGAGAAAGCGAAGAAGATTTCCAGGCGACCTTAAATCTGGTGTCACAGGTTCAGTATGCGCAAGCGTATTCCTTTAGATATAGTCCTCGCCCCGGAACCCCCGCCTCCGTCATGGATCAACAGATCCCCGAAGACATCGCGGTTGAAAGACTTGAAAGATTGCAACAGCTTTTGAAAGTGCAGCAGACTTCCTTTAATCAAGGAATGATCGGCAGGATTGTTCCTGTCCTGTGGGAGAAGCCGGGTCGTCATTCCGGTCAATTGATAGGGCGCAGTCCTTACTTGCAATCCGTTCATGCCGAGGCGGATACGTCCTTGATCGGGTCAATTCTTGATGTAAGAATCGTGGATGCCAGCCTGAACAGTTTGACAGGACAGTGCCTTCAAACGCATTATACCCAAAGGATTTCAAAATCCGGGCAGGGGGATGCGTGATGACTCCTGCGCGGCATACGTATAAGTGATTAATTCCGACGTCCAACGCCAAGACCCCCGGATTTTGGAAGGCGAAGGATATATAAAATAAAAAAACGAGGAGATGAGATGACTATGAGGCTTTCAGCATAATGGGAAAAATGGGAAACGGGGCGGCAACCGTTTTAACGTTTGATTTTGAGGACAATCGGCTTCTTCCTCTTTTGTTCGGTGAGCGCGACCAATATTTAGCAAGGATCGAAAAAACTCTCAACGTAATGATTCGTGCGCGGGGAAACCATATCGCAGTCACGGGTGACGCCCATCAGACGGAAATCGCCCAGGCTGTTTTAAAGAGGCTTTATGAACGTTTAAAAAAAGGGTTGGTGGTCGGTAATCCCGATGTTGATGCCGCTCTCAGAATGCAAAGTACTTTCGGGGGAAAAGCGGTGTCTTCTTTTGATCCGGATTTGGAAGTCGTGATTCCGGCGCGCGGACGTGTTATCTCGCCGCGCACCCCTGGTCAAAGCCAATATATAGAATTGATGCGGAATAATGACCTTGTTTTTGGCATTGGACCAGCAGGGACAGGTAAAACATATCTTGCCGTAGCGCGTGCGGTCGCGTCTCTTCTTTCAGGACAGGTGAATCGTATTATTCTCTCGCGCCCCGCCGTGGAAGCCGGGGAGCGTTTGGGTTTCCTGCCCGGCGATTTGCGAGAAAAAGTGGATCCTTACTTGCGGCCTCTCTTTGATGCTCTTTATGATATGCTTCCTTCTGAACAGGTTTCCAAAAGAATCTCAAGCGGTGAAATTGAAATCGCGCCGCTTGCTTTTATGCGAGGTCGAACGCTGACGCGCGCTTTTGTAATCCTGGATGAAGCGCAAAACAGCACGATGGCTCAAATGAAGATGTTTCTCACCCGATTGGGCGATGGTTCGAAAATGGTCGTGACGGGCGATCTGACGCAGATTGATCTGCCGTCAGGCGTCCCTTCGGGATTGCGACATGCCCTCGATATTTTGGAGCTTGTTCCGGGGATAGGTTTTGCCTGTTTCAATGATCAGGATATTGTCCGTCATTCCCTGGTCACGCGCATTGTCAAAGCGTATGCTGGTCAACAGCAACAGCACCCGTAAAATGCCCCCATTTGACGCCTCCGATATTGTGATAAGCCGGGAATTCAGCGCTTGGGGAAATCTTCCTTTTGACATTGAAAAAGAGACGCTTTCTGTAATCTCTGAAGTCCTGGGAAAGATTTCTCCTGACCTTCGTTTGAGAGAATTGTCAATCATCCTTGCGAATGATGATATGCTTCGTCATCTCAACAAGGGGTATCGCCACCAGGACAAGCCTACCAATGTCCTGTCGTTTGGTTACGGAGAGGAACCTCTGAAGGCTGGAATTCTGGGCGATCTTTTCCTTTCTTTTGAGACATTGGCGCGCGAGGCCGCGGAACAGCAAAAAACTTTTCGTGATCACTATATCCATCTCATTATCCATGGTATTTTGCATCTTTTAGGGTATGATCATGAAAATGAGGGAGAAGCAAAAGTTATGGAGGATCTTGAGATCCAGCTTCTGGAGCGATTCAATATTTCAAACCCCTATGTGATGGAATAAAAAGAGGAATGGCGTGGCTCACCCTGTGATTGACTGGTTTTTTAAAATGTTTCGCTATCGAAAAAACACGGATTCAGTGCGTGAAACCATTACGGAACTGATTCAGGAAAGCCCTGAAGACGGATCTTCGCTCAACAATGAAGAGCGTACTCTGCTGTCGAACGTGTTGAGATTGCGTGATGTCACCGTCGATGACGTCAAGATTCCGCGCGCTGATATGATTGCGATATCTGTGGATATTAAATTCTCAGAGTTGATAAAACTTATCTCTGCAACGCCTTTTACGCGCTTGCCGGTTTATCAGAATATGTTGGATGACTTATTGGGATATATCCATGTGAAGGATATTGTACTTCATGCTCAAGACAGCGATTTTGATATCCGGAATATTATCCAGCAAGTTCTTTTTGTTCCTCCTTCGATGCGGCTGTTAGATTTATTGCTGCAAATGAGATCAACACAAATTCCCATGGCCTATGTCGTTGATGAATACGGTGGAGTCGATGGATTGGTCACTTCCTGGGATATTGTTCGTGAAATTCTCGGCGACTTGCAGGATGATCATACGCCCGAAATTTCCTCGCAGATCACATCTCTCGCAGATGGTACCTATGTTTTGGATGCTCGCCTTTCGATCGAAGATCTGGAAGAAAGCATTGGTAAAATTTTAACGGATGAGGAACGACAGGAAGATATTGAAACGGTGGGGGGACTTGTGATGTATCTGGCGGGTCGTGTTCCGGATCGCAAGGAAGTTATTTTCCATTCTTCCGGCGTCGAATTTGAAGTGATGGAAGCTAGCCCGCGCAGCATCACCCGAATTCGACTGTATCCTTCGAAATCATAGAACAAATAAAATGCTAAGCAAATTATCCTCATATCGGCTATGGCATTCTCCCCGATCACAAAAGGGAATCGCTTTTTTCTGCGGAATTCTTGGAGCGGGAGCGCTCGCGCCTCTCTATATCCTTCCGCTTCTCGTCCCTGCTTTCTGTTGTGTCTTATGGTTAATGTCAGAATCTTCCACCTCAGGCTCGTCTTTTTGGATTGGCTGGTGGTTTGGTTTTGGATATTTTATGACGGGTCTATATTGGATTGCGTTTGCCCTTGGCGTTGACCTGGATCGCTTCGTGTGGATGATTCCCTTTTCGCTTTTTGGATTGCCGGCTCTCCTTGCCTTTTTTATCGCGCCCGTTTTTGCCCTGACTTCCGCTTTTAAATTCGAGAGAGAAGGACGACTTATTTTATTTGCTGTCCTATGGACTGTTTTTGAATGGCTTCGGGGTCACCTTTTTACAGGTTTTCCCTGGAATCTGATTGGGTATTGCTGGATGAATTTTCCTTCGGTTGCGCAAAGTCTTTCGATTTTTGGTGCGTATGGTCTGGGGTTCTTAACCATTTTATGGGCCTCAGCGCCCATTTTGTGGCCTCGGTGGCGCTCGATAAGCGGTATTTATGTCCTTTTTCTAGGCTTCGCTCTTTTTGGCATGTGGCGGTTACACACGGCTCAGGTCGAAATGGTTCCAAATCTGACGCTTCGTTTGGTACAACCGTCGATCCCACAGAGATTAAAATGGTCGAAAGAGCATATGGAAGAAAACTTTCGTACACTTTTAACCCTGACAAAAATGCCGCCCTGTCCTTCTCCTGTCGTTTATATCTGGCCTGAATCGGCAACACCCTTTTTCCTTGCCAATGATGCGGTGCGCCGCCTTGCTCTTGCGCGTTCCCTGTCTCCCAGAGGTATGTTGTTGACGGGAACAACGCGCGGGATCAGATCTTCCAGAGATGAACTCAAACTTTGGAACAGTTTAATCGCCGTTGATGAAGAAGGAAATCTTGCGGGTGTCTATGATAAAAGTCATCTGGTGCCTTTTGGAGAATATATTCCCTTTCATAGCTTATTTTCCGGCATCATTCATAAAGTAACGTCAGGTTCTATTGATTATTCCGCTGGTTCCGGTCTTCAGACGGTGACAGTGCCGGGAGTACCTTCTTTCAGCCCTCTGATCTGTTATGAGGTTATTTTTCCAGGAGCAGTCAAATCTGACCAAGGACCTGCGCCTGAGTGGCTTTTGAATATTACCAATGATGCTTGGTATGGGCGCACGTCTGGTCCTTATCAACACCTGGATATTGCGCGGGCACGGGCTATTGAAGAGGGATTGCCTCTTGTCAGGGTTGGCAATAATGGCATTTCCGCGGTGATTGATCCTTATGGACGCGTGTTGAATAAACTTGAATTGGATAAACGAGGGGTTTTGGACGTCAAGCTTCCAAAACCTCTTTCGAATCACACAATCTACTTTTACTATGGCGATAAGGCACTTCTTTTGATACTGTTCATCGCTCTTGCGTTTATTGGTCTTTGCAGAAGATCCTGTAAAATCAATTGTTAAGAGTATGGCGGTTCATGAACATGATGAATAAAACCCTGGAATTAAACACCTGAAGGCCTACCTTTCATGAATACATCTTTTGCATCCGTTCCGTCACAGTTCTTGCGCGTTCTGGCGCCAATAAATTTTCAAGCTCTTCGTTAAACCAATGGCTGATATAAGATGTAAAAGAATTGAAATCGCTGAAATCATCCAGACTTTGACAGTTTTTAAAAGGCTCAGTCAGTGGAATATTTTCAAACTCCACGAATATAACTGTTTGCTTGTTCACCTCGAGAGGTTTTACAAACTGGAAATGGTCTTTAAATCTTTCTCTCGGAATGATGTGTGAAGACAAAGGGGATGCTCTTTGAGAAGAACTTTGTTCCGATGGCTGCGTCTTGTTATTGACATTATTGACGTAAAGGGAAAGATGGTGTCCTATACTCGCCCAGAGTTCTTCTTCCGAACCGAAACATGAGGGTCTTAAATAGTGACCATCCTTTGGAGCAAAGAGCAAATTCCAGATATTCAGCGTTAAAACACTATAAGGTGTTGCAAAGTAAGTGTTAAAAATGAAACGTTGTTTAAATGCCGCGTGATACTCGTTCTCTTCCTCAAAGACCGATTTCTTTTCGCTCCCATATACGACGTCGCTTGCTATTAAGGAAAAACAAACAGTAAAAACGTAAGTAAATATCTTTGATTTTGATTTCATGATGGCCTCTCTTTTTTGAATTATCATGAAAATAGTTTGCGCATATAATATTAAAAAAAAATTACTGGCAATAATCAAACAAAAAAATACTGATGCCGTGGCATTTTTGGCGCCTTATCCTGACAATGCCGAACCTTCTTTCAGCGTCCATGCGACGACATCGACGAGCGTTTGTCCGAGCGCCCTTTCATACGCTTGGAGGAAAGCCCTTTCCGTGCGCTCAGAGACTGGGGACAAGCTTTTAAAAGCGCGTTGTGCGACCACATTTCGATGTTTGTTGGCAATCAGCTTGGCTGAAAGGTCAATCCGTACGTCTTGTTGAGCCAACCCTGTCAAAACAATTTCCGCTGTTTTAATGTGAAGCTGCAACACGAAACGGGGGTTAAAATCTTCATCCGTTTGTCCTACGCCAATAATTCTGCCTGATTTTTCAAAAGCCGAAATCGTTTGTTGCTGTATCAGCGCAGGCAGACGATCGCTCCATTCAAGATTCGCGAGAGGCTCAAGGGCGCGAATACCTTTCTCAGTTTCAATATTGACAATAATGCGCCTGGAGTCAAAAGGGTCGATTGCCAGAGGCTGCTCTATGGCGAGAGACCAGGTGACCGGGTTTAAATCGGCGGGAAATTGAAACGCGAGCATAAGGGTGACGCTTTTGGGACGGGGCGGTGCAGGCGGCAGGAGACTGACACAACCGGAAAGCAAAAAGCTGCAGAGAACCATCAATACCCCAACGATTTGGAAATCTGAACAAGCAGACACGCGGTCAATCTCGCGCGGTGTATGATAAGGACGTGAGCAGGACGAAGCCTGACGTCCAATGCCCCCGAATTTTGAAAGACGAAAAGTAAAATAGGTCATGGCGCCCGATATCCTTCCTTCTCAGGTTTGGAAAGCAACCCCAAAGGATTGCGCTCAAGTTCACGAGTCAGTTTTCGCAATTCGTCAGCGGCGCGGCGCACTTGCCCAAGTGTTTTCGGCAAGTCGTTTAATGTTTTTTCAACATCGCCCTGGTTATCGCGTATCGTCAAACGGATTTCTTCGACGGTGCGAGAGAAGACGTTAAGACTTGTGCGCATATCTTCGCTAAAAGACGCCACAGATTGATTGACTTGCCTGAGTGTGTTTCTGCTCTCTTGAACGAGATTCTCAAGAGAATTCCGTCCCTCGGCCAATTGCCTACTTATTTTTGAGAGATTTTTCATAAGGTGGCGAACCTCATCACGGTTTTCTTTATCAAATAATTCATTCAATTGCTCGGATAATTCATAAACGCTCGAAAGGATATGAGGGACATTGGTAAACAACAGGTCGATCTTGGAAGGTTGAGAGGGAATAATCGGATAAGAGTGACCTTCTTTTGCTTTGAGCAAGGGGCTTGATCCGCCACCGCCCTGAATCTGAATATAGGCGTATCCTGTCAAGCCTTGAATTTCGATCGAGGCAATGACGTCTTCGCGCATCAATCCAGTTTCCGTGATCGCCACTCTTACCCGTACGCGGTCAATATTTTTGGGATCAACGGCAATGTCCTTAACTTTTCCGATAGGAATCCCATGATAGCGCACATCTTCGTTCACTCGAAGGCCACTGACGGAACCTTCGAAGAAAATATCATACAATGATGCTCCCTTGCCAAAGTCAACCCGTGAAATCCACAGGACAAAGACAAGCGCCGCAATCGTCAATCCAACAACGAAACTTCCCACAATAACATAGTTGGCGCGTGTCTCCATTATCTTTTGATCTCTTTCTGGGGGGCTTGTCCTCGACGTCCCTGAAAATACTCCTTGATCCATGGATGATCGTGATCTTGCAAAGAATCAGGCGTGCCGATCATCAACTGTTGATCCACCAGGACGGCGACACGATCACAAACGGTAAAAAGACTATCAAGATCATGCGTCACCATCATCACTGTAAGATTGAAATAATGTTGAAGATCCTTGATAAGGAAGTCAAACTTTTTGGCAGAGACAGAATCAAGTCCGGACGTTGGCTCATCCAGAAACAGAATCTCAGGATCAATCGCCAAGGCCCGCGCAAGGGCGGCACGCTTGACCATTCCTCCCGAAAGTTGTGCCGGAAATTTGGATTCTGCATCTTTCGGAAGTCCGACCATATCAAGTTTGAGAAAAGCCAGATCGTGGGCTAACTCCTCAGGCATATGGGCAATTTCGCGCATGGGAATGCGAATATTGTCTCCGACCGAGAGGGAACTGAAAAGCGCCCCGTTCTGAAAAAGGACGCCCCAGCGTTGTCTGAGGTTCCGGCTGGCGGCAGGATCGCGGGTGTCTGCGCCAAAGATGCGGATTTTGCCTGAATCCTGATGATGCAATCCCAGAATCGTGCGCAAAAGAACTGATTTCCCACTTCCGGAAGCACCCACCAGACCGAGAATTTCGCCACGATACACGCGCAACGACACATGACGATGCAGCTTTTTCCCCTGGATGGAGGTGCATACGTTTTCAAGGTCGATCACGACGTCTGCCACGCCTAAATCTCCAGAAAGGAAAACAGGATTGAAAAGGCTGCATCAAGCACGATGACAAGGAAGATTCCTTCGACAACCGACTGGGTCGTGCGCCGTCCCACGCTCTCGGCGCCGCCAGAGACGCGCAAGCCCTCAAAACAGGCTGTCAATGCGATGACAAAAGCGAAGACGGGCGCCTTGACGATCCCGGTCCAGAATGTCCAGTCCTTGATCGAAAGAAGGAGATGCTTGCTGAAATCAACCGGGCCTGTGCCGATCAAAAAGTACGTCGCGATGCCTCCTCCCACAAGAGCCATCATGTCCGCAAAGAAAGTGAGCAGCGGCAGGACAATCACCAAAGCGAGAACTCTTGGAATCACTAAAACGTCCACAGGGTTGAAGCCGAGGACATAGAGAGCGTCAATTTCCTGATTGAGTTTCATAAAGCCCAGTTGAGCCGTATAGGCGCTGCCGGATCGTCCAGCCACGACGATTGCCGTCAACAGAATGCCCAATTCGCGCAACACGGAAACAGCCAGCAAATTGATGGTAAAAATCTCCGCACCAAATCGTCTCAGTTGGTCCGCACCTTGATAAACCAGCACAACGCCGATCAAAAAAGAGATAAGACCCACAATCGGCAGAGCGTTGACGCCTGTTTTATGCATCATGTCAATTAAACTGACAAGACGAAGACGTCCGGGACGAAGCCCTGTTTTGATCATGTGGACGGTTACTTCGCCCAAAAATGACAGGGCTTCGAGAAGTGTCTTGCTGTACTGGATGGTTCCTTTTCCGATGGCGTTCAAGCCATATGCAAGACGGGAACGGGATGATTTTTGATGGGATGACGGAGGGAGAGCGGCAAATTTTCTGACGGTGCGAAGAATGTCTGTCACGTCCGCAGAGCCTTCTTTGATCTCGTAAGATATTCCTGTTTTCTCAATATTTTTCAGAAATTTTGCAACAAGATAAGCGCCTGCCGTATCTAAACACTCAAGGCCAGACAAATTTACGATGAGGTTCCTGTCTGGCGAAACTTCAAGAGAGTTCAAGCTATCGGCGATGTTTTGCACACAAGAGGTACGCCAACCTCCGACAAGGTGAATCGTCAGGGTGTTGTCTGACTGAGAGACGGTAATCGTTGGCAATGTCGACAAAGATAATCGTTCCTGGCGCAAGGTTCCTGTTAAGCCAATGATACAGACTTCTTTTATCATCAGATATGTCGCAGAGACTTTCAGGCAAACGCATCTGACGGATATGAATTCGCAAAGAAGTCTACTGATTCTTGCCTTAATCTTTAAACAATACAAGCCCTAATTCAAAAACAGGATGATCATGAGACCCAGAAGCGGAAGAAGCAATAAAAGCGCGCGGCCGCTGTAGCCAAAAAAACCTGGCATTCTGATATGATAGCTTTCGGCGATTGACTTGGCCATGAAGTTGGGGGCATTCCCGATATACGTCAAGGCGCCCATAAAAACAGATCCTGCGGAAATGGCGAATAAAACGGGCTGAAGCGTTGTCATCAAAAGCTGGGGATCGCCACCTGCCATATTGAAAAATATCAGATAAGTGGGCGCATTATCCAAAAGGCTTGAAAGAAAGCCTGTCGCCCAAAAATAAAGAGAGGGAGAAGGCGTGCCATCCGCCTGATTAATCAAGCGAAGCCATTCATGAAAGGGGCCTTGCTCTCCCGCTTTAAGCATGTCAAGCACAGGGGCGGCGGTGATGAAAATAGCCGCGAAGATGATCGCGACCTCTTGCAAGGGGGCCCAGCTGAAGTCGTTTGCCTGACGAGGCAAAGGATTCGTTTTAAAGTAGGAAAGCAGCGCGAGAAGAACCAGACCCGTATCTCGGACAAGGTTTTGAAGCTCCCACGAGATCCCTGAAAAGCTGAAAGACGTTTCTGGCTTCCACAGGCCTGTCATCAAAATCAGGCTGACGACACCGCCCAGATACCCTATATTTTCATACCCCTGTATCCGGATTTGGAAAGGACTTCCCTTGTTGGGCGTAAAAGAAGAATCCTGAAGTCTGTGATCCCAAAGATAGAAAATGCCCAGCAAAGGTAAAGCGAGAAAGAGTAACGGCAGCGCCAGATTCTTCAAGGGCCAAAAGAAATCGATGCCTTCGAGATACCCCAAAAATAAAGGAGGATCGCCAAGAGGCGTCAAGGCGCCGCCGATATTGCAGACCAGAAAAATAAAAAAGATCACCAGATGCTGGCGGTGAAGGCGATCTTTGTTGAAGAGAAGAAAAGGTCTTATAAAAAGCATCGCCGCGCCGGTTGTGCCGATCCACCCCGCAATAAAAGTAGCGATGGCCAGGATAAGCGTGTTTAATTTTGCTGAAACGGATCCCTGAATCGTGATTTGAATGCCACCCGCGGTGATATAAAGAGCCGCGATCAAACATAAAAAAGGCAAGTAATGATGGGCGATAATTTCGGTGACCGCGACGATTGTCGTCTGCCATCCTTTGATGAGGAACAAGGGTACAAGAATGCCTGAGGCATAAAGCCCCAGGATCTTGCCATAATGAGGATGCCAGATTTTGGGCAGGATAAGAGGAAACAGGGCCAATGATCCAAGGACGAGAACAAAAGGGACGCTCCACCAGAAAGAGAGTGAGGCTCCCCCCATCGTAAACTGTCCTTCGGCCAAGGCGGAAGAAGAAAAAAGAAACATGCCTGAATAGAAAGACCATACTATTTTTCTCATTTGCGCGTCTTGTATATCCTTCGTTTTTCGAGCTGTAGAGGCGTTGGTGGATGTCGGTCGGGCTTCTTCCTGCCCACAATCCCTGGACTTTTTCCTTGGCTAGAATCTGGCGAGCATTGTTGCCTGAAAATCGGCACACCCCCTTTGCCCCTGAAATAAGCCTTATGTAGGCTGTGCGGGATTCATCAATCGTCCGCCACTCGCCACTCCGGATTTTGAAATCCTGAGGGGTCTGTGTTTATCATCATTTTTTAAAGTTTTCGCTTTTTTGGCTAAAGAAGTCAACCCAAGGTAAAAGAACGGAAGGTTTTTTGTTAAAGGTTTGATGAACGGCGTTGACATCCAAGCAAGGGTCGGTTAGACCAAAAAAGTCCCGGGAGGGGTGGCCGAGCGGTTGAAGGCGCACGATTGGAAATCGTGTATACGTTCATAGCGTATCGTGGGTTCGAATCCCATCCCCTCCGCCAGTCTTCGTTGCCTGCAGCACGCGCCGTGACGAACGCCGCGTTGATGAGCAAACGTTGTGGGCAAAACGCGAAGCCGAGTAACGCGGCTGTGCTAACCAACCGCCGACGCGCATTATTTTGACCTATTTCAGCCGATTGTCAGAGAAGAACCGCCGCCTGTGGCGCAGAACGGCGAATAGCCAGCATCCAGCATGCGTACATATATGTGTCTTTGCGCCTTGACATAACTGTCAAATGATCGTGTCATGTCGGTTTGCATCTTGCTGAACTGACTAGGTTCTGTGAAGATTTCTTAAAATTTTAGAGGAAAGTTGGTAGCGTCTTTTTGAAGAAGAAAGGCACTACCAGGATGAATTATTATATTAAAGAAAGGGAATGGAAACCCCTTTTTGCATTTTTGCGAACCAGAAGAGATATACGGACAGGCAATGAAGCTAAATTACGTCGATTTATTGAAGGCATTTGGTACATTTGCCGCTCTGGCTGTCAATGGCGTCTTTTGCCTTCCTGGTATGGATCATGGCGGGCTGTTCACCAACGTTTT
>JAEUKR010000032.1 GCA_016794245.1 Caedimonas sp.
GTTCGCACGGCTTTATACATGGCTACTCTGACAGCAATTCGGTTTAATCACGTCATTCACTCATATTATGAAAAGCTTATCAAAAAGGGTAAACCAACCAAAGTAGCCATCGTAGCCTGTATGCATAAATTACTGACTATCCTCAATGCCAGAATGTATAATTTTTATAATGGAAAAACTTTTTATTGAATCTTGAAAAAGACTGTTGCTTATATCTTTCAAAGAGAGGAGGTTTTAAGGTATCCAATTAAATTCTTGACTCTTCACACAGTAGCAAGTTTAGGCTTTAGAAATCATCGTTCAAAAAAATTTTTACTATTGACACCTGATACGTGTCAGTGTATATATAAACATACAATGTTCTCTTTATAGTGTGATGAAATATCGTAGGTGATTGTCAGTTTTAAACATAAAGGATTGGAGAGATTTTTTTTAAAAGGCGATACTCGCAAGATCAAACAGGATCATGTTCGAAAGTTGAGATTAGTTCTGGCTAAGCTTCATGGAGCGCAAGAAATCAGGGATATGAATTTCCCTAGTTCTAGCCTGCATCTTTTGACAGGGGATCTTAAAGATTATTGGTCTGTTTCTGTGAGCGGCAATTGGAGGCTAATTTTTCAATTCAAAAATGGGGATGCTTCTCTGGTTGATTATATCGATTACCATTAAAAGGAAGATAAAAATGCCTCATATGACAATACATAATCCACCTCATCCTGGGGAAATCTTAAAGGAGTTTTACCTGAATCCCCTTCATCTGACAGTGACTGAAGCGGCTTCAGGTTTAAAGATCACTCGGAAGACTCTTTCTGCCCTCCTTAACGGAAGAGCAGGGATAAGTCCAGAGATGTCCCTTAAATTAGCTGCTGCCTTTGATACGACTCCTGAACATTGGTTAAATCTTCAGCAAAGCCATACTCTCTGGAAAGCCAGACAAGAGATAGACCTAAGAACCATCCGTCATTTTTTTGACACCTCTTCAAAATCTTTTAGTTCATGTTCATAGTTGGGTTAAATTACAGAAACAGGACAAATGCGAATTACAAACTTATAAGGGTTTAACTTCTGGCATTCCTAATTTAGCGGACGAGGGTTGATAGCACTTTCGTAATGCTCTCAAGCAAGGAATTGTCCCCTTACGAAGCATATTTAATACAAAGGCACCTAACCCTTCCTTGCACTCATGATCAGCTGGAGCATCCGGAGGAGAAAAGGGACGATATCCCCGAACATTGTGAATTCGTGCGGGGTGGGTACGAGACTCCACGAAGTCCAGTTCCAGGATTTGATGGGTGGCGTAAGCGAGGTTATTGAAGGCTGAGGAAAAGATGATCAGAACACTGGGGAACTTCTTGATAAACATTCTTAACCTGTAAAAAATTCTTTAAAGAAAAACTTCGCCTCCCCTTAACAGTTATCTTTTTATTTGACACAAAATACAGTTAACTTGTCAATAATCTATTCATACATTTTTGGACTGATATGACAATCAGGAAATTATTATTTTTTGAGGTAAGGAAAGGGAGGCCAATGAATCTGACAGGCAGAGGCTATTTTCAGAAGGGACATCGGTCATAGCAGACCAAAGAGGTCGACCAACCGGCATTCTTTTCGGTATTTCACTTTTGAGCCATCAAGAGGCAATTTTTTTAATCCCCAGGTTTTTTCTCAGTGATATGACTTCGGGGAGTAGAAGCAAGGCAGGCTTCTTTTATCTGGATAGCGGCAGTTGCTCTTGCAGTCTTTTGAGTGCAGTTTCAGCAGAGAGACGATTGACAGGGTGATAGTCATTCTGTTCCCTCTCCAGCTTGTCAAAGTACTGCACGCCCCAGATATGAGCGATACACATAGGAATCATGATGAACCACAAGCCAAAGTGACCGAAAGATTCTGTTAAATAAACAAGCCCGAAAGAAGTTATGAAATAAACAAGCGCACGTGATGAAGCATAGATTACGGTATCACAGGTGAAGCGTTTGAAAACAGGAAGGTATACAAGTAAAATCGGTACAGCAGGGATAGCGTTAAGACTAAAGAAAATACAAAGGGCTTGCAGGTAGAACAACTCAGTAGGTGACGTTACCCGATCGAGCATAAAAGGAAGAATCAAGACAATACAGGAAATAATATAGGATCTTACTTTAAGAATCGTCAGGGGATATATCCGCTTCACACAAAAAGTAACAATTAAGATCGTTAAAATATAAAAAAGTGAAACATTAAAGTTCTGGCTGATAATATATTCTGGTGCGCATCCGAATTTATTTTTTAAAAAATTTCCGCAGTACATGTATGTGAAATAAAAGAAAACAGGCCACCCGCTTTGAACGAGGAAAGACGCCATAACAGTTTTCTTGTTTACTTTTTCCTTCCAAAGCGGATTTGTACTTTTAAGTAACTCTGCGGCTGCTTCAAGACCATCATGACGTGCATTTTCCAGTGCATTTTTCATGCGCCTTTTCCTGTCTGCAAATTCAGGCGTTTCCCGAAGACGTGTACGAGCTATGACACCAACAACGGCAATACAGGCACCCATCCAAAAGCCAAGACGCCAGTTAAGCCCATTCGACGTTACAAGGGTGGCTATGCCTAAAGCAAAGGAGGTGCCAAGAGACACAGAAATAGCTATTAAAGAGGTGGCAAGATATCTTTCAGGAACTTTAAGGAGTTCCGTCAAATAAATTTCCGCTCCTATGACCTCTCCCATAGACGACAATCCTTGTAAGATACGACACCCTGTAACAATCCAAGACGCTGCGATGCCAATCTGGGAGTAGGTTGGCAGGTTAGCCATCATCAAGCATGACAATGCCATCATCGTTGTCGTCATAACCACGGTTGTCTTGCGTCCTATATGATCGCCTATATAACCGAATAACAAAGCACCGAAGGGTCTTAACAGATAGGTCGAACAGAAGGCAAAAGCAGTAAGCAGTGCAGCAGTGTGAGGGTCGGATTTTGGAAAGAAAAGATCGTTAAGTAAAACAGCCATATGGACATAAAGCATCAAGTCAAAATACTCAAGAAATGTCCCTACTTGTAAAAGTCCGATGGCTTCTTTCTGTTCACGTCTTAGAGAAGAAAACATAACGTATCCGGCTAACTATTTTTTACTTCACTTTAATGAAAGATTAAAATTGACTGTGTTGTCAAGTACATAAATTCATTAGAGAGCCCCGCGCATGATTACGACAAAAAGTAACAGAGCCAAATTAATGAATCTGCTTTTCAAGTTCTGAGATAGAAAGCCCTGTGGCTTGAGCAACTTTGTCTTGCGTGAGACCAAGACTTAAAAGAGTCAGCGCAATTGTGTGGGAGGCTTTTTCAATCCCCTCGGCTCTTCCTTTTTCAGTCGCGGCCATGAGGACATCCTGGCCTTGAACCTTCCAACAGTAAAGCAGTAAAACAACTCCTGAAACCAATAGCTTCTTTTTTAAGGTTCATTCATGGACGCTCACTCTGCGATTTTAAGGTCAAGAATCCGATCAACCCTGAAAATCCTCTTTCCTTGACGAGTATGGCAATAGCCTTCCATTCCCACATAAACTTTGCCTGAATACATCATTTCCCCTACTGTGTAGGGCTTGATCATTCTTGTGGATTTCTCATCATTCGCCTTGAGATAAACAATGTGCAAGTTTTTCCCACAGGTGATCGCTTCCTGAATCAGGGTGATCTTGTCTTCTACAGGACAGGCTTCCTCTGATTTCTGATATTGGTAACGGGTCAGGAATTTCACTACAGTGTGATCCATCCAGATATGGTTCCTTGAGAATCTCTTTTTGAGAACCATCCCCTCAAG
>JAEUKR010000037.1 GCA_016794245.1 Caedimonas sp.
TTTGAGATATTTCGCCAAGATTTGGAGAAAGCGGTTCCGCGCAAATCCCGAGAGAAAGGAGGCCGTCCTGCCTTTGATCACGTTTTAATGTTCAAGATATTACTGCTTCAGACGTATCACAACTTATCGGATGAACGGACGGAGTTTTTGTTGAGAGACCGCCTGACCTTTATGAGATTTTTGGGTCTTGGTTTAAGTGATAGGGTTCCTGATGCGAATACGATCTGGCTGTTTCGTGAGACGTTGACGAAGACAGGGGCGATGGAAGCCCTTTTCAGGCGTTTTGACGCGTCTTTAAGGCAGGCAGGTTATTTGGCGATGGGGGGACAAATTGTGGATGCCTCGGTTGTCTTGGCTCCTCGACAGCGCATGACTCAAGAAGAGAAAGACATCGTCAAGGGGGGTGGCATTCCTGAAGATTGGAAACAGCATCCTTCAAAATTAGCGCAGAAAGATCGAGAGGCGCGATGGATGGTCAGGCAAGGACGCAAGCCTCAAAAAACAGGAAAGACATCTAAAGTCATCATGATCGCCGTTCCGTACTTTGGCTATAAAAATCATCTTTCGACAGTCCGATGGCATGGGTTGATCCGCCGATGGGACGTCAGTCTTGCCGCTTCTTATGACGGAGACAAGCTCCCTCGTCTTTTAGACAAGGGAAATACCGCTTCCTCTGTGTGGGCGGATACAGCCTATCGATCTGAGAAAAACCAGACGTATCTGGAGCAAAATGGGTTTTGTTCAAAGATTCACTTTAAAAAACAAAAAGGCGCCCCCCTTTCCAAACGCCAGGCGCTTGCGAACACAGCAAGATCAAAAGTGCGATCTCGTGTTGAGCATGTGTTCGGGCACCAGAAGAGTGCCATGAACCTTTTTATTCGCTCGATCGGCATGGCGCACGCCAAAACAAAGATAGGGCTGGCGAACCTGGCTTACAATATCAGGCGGTTTTTATGGCTGGAAAGCAGAAGCCTGCCTGTTTGATCAAACATCGCTGTTATTCTCTTAAATCTTCCACGGAAATTGGACGATAAAGCCTGAAAAAGAACCTAAAAATACTAACAAGTTCTTGAATCCTATCTCCATGCCTCAAAAAACTACTGGTTTTTGGAGGTCTCCATATGAGAGTTCATCTCGCCTTCTAAAGCCGCCTCTAAAAACTCTTTCATCAGAGGCGTAAAAATCCCATCTTTACCAACAAGAGATTTACCCGCCTTCATATCCGCAATGGCTTGGTTTTTAAATTCCTCAAAATTAAATGAGGTTTTGTCTTTCGCTACTAACATTTATCAGTCCTTTCATTGAAGTGAAATAATCACTCCTATCAGACTGGATTATGTTCTTTCTTTATAATATTTTCTATACGGTCCTTTTGAGCCTGATTATAATTTTTCCATTTCTCTTTCAGCTTTTCTTTTGATGTTAAAATCTTCTGAGTTATACCTAACTTCTTCAATTTATTCTTAGTTTTCGGTTCCAAATAATCGAAGTTCTGGTTAAATTGTTCTAAATATGGACCAATTTTTACATCAAAATCATCTATAGGTTCTTTAATTTTTTTCGCTTCTTGTTTTTTTGGTGATGTATTCTTCTTAGAAAAGTTCGTTTTGCCACTAAAATTTGGGATGGCTCGATTATAAATCTTAAGCTCATCTAAGAGAGTCTCTTGCTCCTCCTCATTACTACTACTACTAAGACTTTTTTTCTTAGTTTTTTTAGGATTTTCGTTTTTTCCTAGATAGAGGTTACCTTTTGATTTTGATGAAATAGTGTCAGGAGTTATATGCCCTTTTAGAATTTTTGTATTTTGCACTAATGGACTTTCAGAACTCTCTTCACTTTTGTGTTTAGAATCCCTATTCTCATTTTCACTGCTCCCGTCTTCATTAGTTTTTTTCTTTTTACTGATTTTCCTTTTCAACCCTTTCTTCTTTTCTTGGAGATGTTCTAGATCTTGATCATTTTCCATACTATCTTCCTCTATGGATAGCTCAAAAGTTGGCTTTATTTTAGGCACTATACGATCTTCTAAGGAAAATTCTATGTTCTTTTCTTTATCTATAATTTTTTCAAGTGTTGTTTTTAATTGACATAAAGTGCTAAGAGAATTAGGTAAAATAAGAAAATCATTTATGCAATTAGCTATATTTAGTATTCCTTCTCTCATGTTTTTTATAAGCCTTATAGTTTCCTTATTGTGTGATGAAGAGACACTCTCTATTGTTTTTACCTTTATATCGTTTCTTATATCTTTAACTAAATCAATCCATGTATGATCAATTAGCTTTGATAGATTGTTTATCTTTCGTATAGTATCTTGTTCATTTTCTAAAAGTAAAAGCTCTCTCTCTCCTGATTTATTAAAATCTAGTATTTCCTCGAATTGATTATATATCCATTGTCGAATATCAGAGCCAATCGTGCCTTCACTTAAGATTCCTAAGATATCATCCTTTATAGTTATTAGAGTTTTCACACGGTCGATATTTTCACTATTTTTAAATAAATCTTTATAATCCTGAAGTTTCTTTTTATTTTTCTCAGAAACCGTAGTATACGTTAAGCTTGCAATCAGCCGATCTATAAAACTATCAACCCTAAAGTTATATTTTGTTATATTATTTTTACATCTTGATAAAACATTACTTGCTAAAGAATAAATTTTTGAGCTTTCATCATCTAGTTTAAACAAGTGTCTTGAAATTTTTTGATTAAAAAAAACCCATATTTTTTGATGATCGGCTAAGTCTGAATTCCATAAAAGAGAACATAGGTAATCCTCAACTAATTCTTTGCTTCTAACGCCAATAATATTTTCAGAATTATTTAATATCGCATTTTCTGAAAAATTAAAAGAACCTGTGTAAAGAATAGGCTCTCCTTCCAAAGGGTACTGGATAATAGTTTTATGATGAAATTTACCTCTTGTATAAGGCCTAAAATTAATAAAGTGAAAATTACCGTAGTTTTTATCTTCTACCTGCTCAAAGTATTTTATTTCTCTTTCTGCCTGTTTTTTTAATGCTTCTTGTTGTTTTTGTTTTCTTTGGCTTTGAGGCTTTTCAGTTCTTTTTTTATTTCCTTCTTCTGAAAAATATTCCCACCTTACAATAAGTTTTAATTTATCTGATTCTAAGGATTGACGAACTTCGGAAAAAGAATTTTTCTTTTCTTGTTCAGAATAGACATTGAAGAAATTTTGAAAATAAATTACTAGCTGATTATTTTGATTTAAGATATCATGTTTAATAAGTTCAAGACAGGAATTTTCTGGATTTGCATCCCTAAAATTAGATATTGCTAAGGATTCTATATGTCCTTTATACCCTAAATTATAGCGAGGAAGAATTAACTTTTCTTCTTTAGCATTTTCAATGAGATTTATACAATCCTCAAGATAGCTTCTATTCGTTTTTACAGTTTTAAATCTATTTTCATCGAATACTCTTAAAGTCTTAGTTTGAAAGAATTCCCTAAATTGGTTTAAGAAGACACCAGCTAAAGCATTACTTTGTATAAGTAATGTATCTTCAGAATGTTGATTATCCGCCTCGTGGGTTGCATTTGCCGATCCTATAAATGTTATGGCTCGCTCACCTCTTCTTTTACAGATAATAATTTTATGATGAAAGCCGCTTTTATCACTTTTTGTTCCTTCCTTTTGAAGCTTCACGAAAGAAAGAGGAACATTACGAGAAAGGTACCTTACAGAAGACTTGTAACGGCTAAAAGAATTTTCAGTGTGAAAGGGATTATCATCTAAAAAAACAAGAGTGATACAATCACTCAATTGATCACGTACTTCGATAAATTTATGAGCTAAAGCCTGTATCACTTGAGGATGATTAAACCTATACATAAAGCACACAACAAATTGATCTGATCTCTCAATAGCTTCACTAACTTTTTTTGCATATTTTCCTCCTAAGGATAGATAACTTTCTACTCCAATATTTTCTATGCGGCTATCAAATGTAAAACCGGGGTAAAAAACTTTATCTTTATCCTGAATATCTTCAGATACGGGAGGGTTTTTTAAAACCTGAGAAGCAGGTATGGTAATGGGAATATCAAATGAATCAATCTTATAGTAGTTTGATGAGAAAACATTATTACTATGAGCTATTAATATAATAAATGCACTTAATTTACCTAATATATTTCTCATTTTAATGAAATCCATTGTTATTAAAATTTAATCGTAGGATCGTCAGGTGAGGGATAATATTTAAGCGTTTTTAAATTTTCCCATTTGGATATTTCTGCTTCATATTTACGGTAGGTAACACCCGTGAATTCGATAGATAAATTTTCTAAGATTTTATTTTCTTTGAGAAAGTCGATTCCTGCATCTGTAATTCTTTTATTGAGGGAAAGATTTAGGGTTTTAAGATTAAGCAATTTAGTGGCTATTATCTCTACTCCCTTATCTGTTAGCTTATTACTACTTAAATCTAGAACTTCAAGCTGAGAAAGCTGGGTAATATATTCCATCCCCCTATCTGAAATCCCATTAGCAGGCAACTCTAATTTTCTAAGTTTTTTAAGATCTCCTATGCGAAGTATGTTATCATCTTCCAAGCCACAGAATTGTAACCGAAGGCTTTTCACATTGGGATTGATGACTTTAGAAGAAATAATTAAAGAAGAATAAGCATCAAAATATTGTGAATTTTTATCTCTTTCAGTGGGACGAATTCCATATAAAGATAAATTCTCATAAGTTTTCAATAATGACTTTTTATTCGTATCAAGTACTCCTTTGACCTCAACAACTTCATCAATCTTTTGATCACTACATAGTGCAGTGTAATTAAGAAGGATGACAGAAATGAATAAGCATTTAAGTAGATGCATTTTATTCCCCTTATATTTCAAATAATTCTCAAAAAATTTTTTAAATAATAGTAAATCTTATGACTCTTCAGAAGAATAATAAGATTCTTGAGATACTTCAGGCGAAGAAGTGCCTTTATAGGCAGATTCTTCTCTTTTTTCCTTTCTGATTTTATCAATTAACCTTCTTTTATTATTTTTTTGCAAGTCTTTTTTATTAATTCTTGCCTTACTTATATAAGAATCTTTCCTGTATTCAGGATTTTTGTCATAAGCTTTCTCTCGTTTTGAAGAGGAAAGATCTTTTCTTTTGTTTATCTTTTTTTTCTCGGAAGAAATTTCCTTAAAATGAGGAGGAGAGGAAGGGGAATGAGGCAGATCCAAACTATACGATCTGACGGCCTTTTGATGAGGGTGATACAGAGATTTTACAGAGCCATCATCAGGTCTTGATTTAGCTAAATTCAAGAGCATCGACATTTGCTTTTGACCCTCTACCCTCTCTAAAGTCTTAAGGGTTTGGGTAATCTCCCCTTCTTTTTCTGTTTTGATCGTAAAATCTTTCTTGTAAAGATTTATAGTAATGGTTCCGCTGCTCAACGTAGAGAAGATACCCTGGTTGGTCGGATAGGTTTGAACCTCAGGAACTTGCACCTGAATATTATGAAGTGTTACAGAATCCTTTAACCCCTTCAGAGATTTGAAAGAATCATAAAGAGCTTGTTCAAAAGTGAGATGGGACGCTCCATGACTTAGAATGACATATTCAGGATTAACCTGATCTAACCATTCTTTGTCATTTGCTCCCTGAAAAGTAGACCCATAGGCACTGGCGATTACAATATTTGCCTGAACGGACTTAAGGCTGTCAACGTAATTATTCAAGACTCTGTTCGTTGTGAGACTTGTCGCATTTCCTGTGAGCACAACAGACGTAGAGCCGTTGATGATTTTAAGGATTAAACTGTCGCTTTGTGTGTCTTCAGGAAAACTACTCTTTAATATCTCCTGATCACGTCCCTGGAAATGGGTGGGATTCATAGACAAAAATGAGACTTTTACGCCTGAGAAGTTTAATAGCTCTTCTCCTTCTTTGACAGGATCGGTAAAATAAGCAGGTTTGTATTTCCTGCCTTCTTTTTTATACAGGGTATCTAAAGTAAAGTCCTTGAGAGCTAAAAAATAAATATTTGTTTTTCGGGCACTTCTTTCTTTCATCCAAGTCCAAAATTGATCATGATTTTCTTGATAGTAGTATTCGGGTAACCCAGCTAACCAGAGTTGACCAAGATGATCGGATTCATGATTGAATAGGTTCATGATAAGGCCAGGGTCTTTCATGGGATGAGTTAAAATAACATCATCAATCTCGATCCCCTCTCCTTCGTCCCTTTTAAATTTTGATCGAAGTTCTCGAATCAGTTCTGAGGTAGAGAGAGGCACTTCAACACGAGTGAAACGATAAGCAGAAGCTCTAAGACGAATCTTCTTATCAGAGACTTTTTTAGAAGGAATTTTAGAAGGATTTTCCTTAAAGAAAGATTCCTCAACCCCAAATCCGATAAGCATAACCTTCTTTTTTTTCTTTGAAGAATCGTAAATTTCCAGATCATAACATTGACCGATACCCACGTTATGGAGGGTCAAGGTGACTTTAGGATCAGTCGTTTCAAAGGGTTCGGAAGAATAGCCGTATGTAGAGAAAAAAAAACTGAATAAGGACAAAAATAGAAGACAGCCGATACAGTATTTTTTCATGATTTTTCCTCTCCTCTCTCATCAAACTTTAATTTTCGACTCAAGTATTCCAAAATATTTTCATGGCAGGGGGATCCATAAGTAGAGAGAATTTTCTTATATCTGGAAGGGAACATGGACTGCGTTTGACGGTAAGCATAGCTAGACCCCATTTGAATCCCTTTTTCCAGGGCAAAGAGCAATTGTTCAAAATCCTCTTCATTTTTATAATGCTCATATAAACTTCGATATAAACCAAGGAGTTGATCCCATCCTTCAAAGTCACCCGCTTGGCCTGCTTTCTTCAGATAAGCAATAGAACGTTCCAAGTCTTCCCGAGAGATTTTTGTCAGATCATGAGTTTTATATCTTAAGGTTTGATCACCAATCAAACGTTGACTTAAAAGGATGTGTCCTCGAGGAACACCTAAGTATCCAGCTTGTTCATAACATTCAAGGGCCTCTTGAACCTTGTCTTTTTCCTCATACAAAGCCCCTAAATACAAGTTAGCGTGAGGGAAATTAAAACTAATTGCTTTTTTTAAAAGCTCTTCCTTCTTTTTAAATTTCTTGGATAAAGAAGCAGCATGGATATAAGAAGGTCCGTACTCACCCACAGCGAGATACTCTTTTCCTGTCGGCAAAGGAAGCTCAAGGGAAGGATAGAGAGACCTTTTGAGTAAAAGAGCCAAACGGTTTTGATATCCCCAAAGAGAGTCATGTATAGCTCCTTTATCATGAAGCTCCAAGGATTTTTTAAGATTAAATTCTCTCATTCCTACTTTTGAAGCTTCAAAAGCATAGTTTGAAGCGACAATATAACACGCTTGAGGAACATGAAGGCATTTCTCTAAAACATCCAAAGATTCCTTATAAAGAAAGGTTACTAAAGTAGGACGAGGCTTAGAACTATGCTCGTCATGAATATCATCCAATTTTCGCGCAAGATAATACTGGGCAACAGGATGTTTATGAGAAGCGGCTAGAGCAAGACACCAGAGAATATCTCGCCGTCTTGCCAAATGATGCGTACTCTCAGAAGAAAGGATATTGCTAATCTGTTGAGGATAAAATAAATTCCCTCCAATACTTTGTTTCCAAGTTTGAGTAGGCCACTTTTCTAAAGCTAAATTCTTAGCATTTTTCTCCCAATCCTCAGAATCGTACGTCAACTTGTCAAAGTTAATACTAGATTGGACTAAAGAGGCAATGCTTCTTTCGCTTTTAGCGGCCTCTATACTTGATTTAAGAGCCTCTAAGGTCTTTTTGAGAGAAGGTATCTGTGCTTTTTGGCCTCTCTCCTCACTTGAGCTGTAATCTTCGGAGCTAGAGGACAAGGCATTTTTGCTAAAGAAGAAGCTCAAAACCAAAAAGCACGAGCTGAAACGAAAGAATTTTTCCAAGTTTGACAACATATCTATAATTTTTAAACGCATACCTAAATTTTTTATTGACTTTTAACTTAGTCATATTACTTTTAATTTGTAAAAAGTGTCAAGCCTTTGAAAACGTTCGGTTATTTTAATTTAGATATAATTTTCTACTAATAGATATCATTTACTCAACCTAAGGAATGCCACATGTCAATCGCACTGGAATGACTGTTTAGTTCCCTGACAATTTAGCAACTATCTTTAATGTAAGATTTCAAATTCTCGATTTTCTTTTAGCATGGCATGTAAAATAGCAAGCATTTTTCTCATACAGGCCACAAGAGCTACTTTTTTAGGCTTTCCTTTGGCGATCAACCTGTCATAAACATTTTGTAAAAAGGGGATAGATTTTCTGCCTGTCAAGACAGCCATGTAGAGCGCATCTCTTGGAATCTTTCGTCCTCCTCGTATAAAGCGGTGTCGTGATTTTGATCCACTATCTCTGGAAAAGGGTGCAATACCCACAAGGCTTGCAAGTTGCTTTAAGGAAAGCGTTTGCTCTCCCATTTCAGGAAGATGTCCCAAAAGCTTGGCCGACAAGCATTTTCCAATACCAGGTGTAGAGCGGAGGATTTCAGCTTTTCTCTTCAAGGATTCTTGACTGTCGACGAGGGTTTCAATCTTGTCGTTTAGACGTTGAATCAAAATGTCAAGAAAATCGATATGCTGTCTCAAATCTTCTCTGATATCACCTTGGGCATGTTCAAGCCTTCGCTTCTCGTCGCCGGTCATACGTGTGAGGTCTTCACGTCTTTGCACCAGAGCTTTAAGATTTTTATCCATAAAATTCTGCTTGGGGGCAAGCATAAATTTTTGTCCGTAAAATGCCAGCTTATAAGAATCCAATCGATCGGTTTTGCCCAAATGAACTGATGGGGCAAAATCACGAAAGGCAAGCGTATTAACGAGATGAATGCCATAATGCTGCTCTCTCAAAGCCTGACATACCTCTTCTTCATAGCCACCCGTTGGTTCACAGACAACAAGTGAGACTTCTTTACAGGATAACTCTTGCAATAAGAGTTTAATGCCCTGTGCTGTATTGATAAAACGTTGAAACCGCTTGTCCTCTTCCTTTAAAAAACAAACATCCAGATGTTTCTTTGAAATATCTACTCCAATAAAATAAGACATGTTAATATCCTCTTCGTCTTATGTGCGAGGCAAAGATGTGTCATCATCTCCCCTCTCTCAACTTGTTCAAGACAAACTTAAGGAAGGGTGCTTCTTCTAAATTACGATCCTTCAATCAAGACCACTGCAAGCCACCCTTCCAACTCTCTATTAACAGCTTTTTAAGATATAAGGCCGCTCGGAATCAACTCGTCGAAACTGACTTTGTTGGCCCCGATGACCGAGCCAGCCCCGGCATCATCCCTCCAACGATAGAAAGGCACGCGCCATTGGCATGATCGCGCTCGCGTTCATCATTGCCCATCAGGTCGTGATGATCCGTGACTTCATGAAGTAAATTAACGCAGTAGATCCGCTCTAAATGAGCGGAGTTACTGGCGCGACATAAAACAGGATTATTTATCGGTTTTCCTGCCCATCACGTTGAATGTTTGTAATTTCTATGGGCAGCGCAAACTCACCAGCAAACATTTTTGCCAATCCAACCCTTATGATTTGCTGATCTGTTTCGATTGAAGCATGGCCTCTTGGGGAATATATATCCCCTTCGATCTCAACTCGGCTAAATCCGTAGCCAAGAAGTTTTGAAATTTCGTGTAACATGTCAAAAAACAGTCGATTGGCTTCTGTTGACCAAGCGACCGCCGTTTGCTCGTTATACGGAACCTCAAGGTGTTTAAGATAAAGTTTCCACTTATCAACGATCTCCTTTTCTTTTCCCTTCCCGTGAAATTCTATTGGAATAGAGTTAAATGCTCCAACATGCTCATTTGACAACATTGCAGCGCGGGTCATCATTAATGTTCTAAAAATACAGATGCGCCTAGCCTTAGTTTCATTGCGTCGCTCAAGAATTTTTTGAGCCTGAATCGCGATTATTGGCCCCATTAACGTAGCCAAAACGATGAAAAAATTTGTCCAGCTCCAATTTTCCATTTTGATTGCCTCTCACTTCCACCGCCCGGAAACGTCAAACTCGATCAGCTCTTTTTTTGAGTTGCGCTTGCGGATGGCGCGGGCGTCGATGTCGGTAAAGCCTAGCTCGGCCAGCATGTCGACGTAAAGCCGTTCGGTTGGCAGCAAGGTGCCGTAGAACGTCGAATTGCCGACGATGTAATTCACCTTGCCGCCGGGGGCCATGATCTGGGCCAGGCCGGCGAAGTGGTGCCACATATCTTCGGCATATTTGGCGATGTAGTTGGCGAGCAGCTGGCCGTTGGCGTTGTCGGCGTGGGCGATTTTGTCCAGCGTCGGGGCCATCCATTTCGGCAAGAAGGGTTTGCCGTCGGGCTGCCAATCGGTCAGACGGCTGGTGGCGATGCCCCAGGTGCCGCCGATGGCCTGCCAGTCGAGTTCGCCGGCATCGCGGCCACTGGTGAGATAGCCAAGCCAATACATGTAGGGGCGCAGCTCGCGGATATAGGACATGCGGTTGGCATAGGGCGGCGAGGTGATCACCAGGTCGAAGCGGTCTTGTATCTGGCCAAGGGTGCGGGCGTCGCCGTGGATGATGCGGGTTTCGGCGTCGGGGGCCTGCATCGCGCCGGTGAGGATGTGGGACACGTCATCGCGGAACAAGCCGGGCAGGTCGGCCGGCAAGTCCAGCTCGGCTTGGTCGTCGTCGCGGAATGACATGGATTGGTGGTTGAAGGCCGCATTCGACAGGGTGATCAGGGTGCGGCAGAAGGCGACCAGCAACAAGGATCGTTCGGGCGAATGCTCGGCAGTGGCCTGCTCGATGGCCGGGCGCAGCCGGCAGAGGAAGGCGCGGGCGGGGGCGTTCCACCATCGTTCGATGTTGTGAATAGGCGGCTCGGCCATAGGCGTGAAGCCGCGTTTCTTCACTAGGGCAAGGGCTTCGGCGCACGCGTGACGCGTGGCTTGGATCGTTGTGGCGGAATAGCGGGCGGTTTTGGTGGCAGCCAGCCAGACCAGGAAGGGGTTGATCTCAACGGTGGTCGCCGCGTGACCTCGACTGGCGGCGCATAGGGCCGTGGTGGCGGTGCCGCAAAACGGATCGAGGACGTGGACTGGATCGCCGGGGAAGGCCGATAACAGCTCGTCCACCACCTTGACCGAATAGGCCGGGGTGAGGCGCAGCCAGCCATGCCGGCCGGATTTGTGGTTGTGCTTGTAGGTGTAATCCGCCCGCTGGCGCAGCGGGGTTGACGGGGCGAGGGCGGTTGCGGCAATCGGCGGGTTCATGGCGTCTCCGGTGCGAGCAAGGCCCGCAAGACGTTGTCGATCTCGCTTCGCAAGGTGGCACTGTTGCGCTGGAAGAATCCGGCGAGGTCATAGCCGACCACCTGGGCCATGAAGTCATAGGTCGAGCGCAGCGGATCGTTGAGGCCGACAATGCCGGTGAGCACCGACCATCTCTCGGTGCGGTAGCGCAGCAGAATATCGCCGTCGATCTGGGTCGACAGGATCACGGCGCAGGGCAGATAGGCATTGGTGTAGGCGGTGGCCGCATTGGCAATATCGGCGTTCTGGCGCTTGGAATCCTTGCTCTTGTAGCCTTGCCGCACCTCGAAAATCGTGCCGGTGAGGGATTCAAAAATCGGCGCGGCGACGCCGGCCGCATTCGCCGCCTGTTCCATCCAGCTGTGAAACCGCTGGCGGGCGGCAGTGTCTTGGATGTCGGCGAGGGACACGCGGCCATCTAGGTAGAGGGTGCGGGTTTTGCCGCCGGCTGTGGGGATGGTGTAAGACCAGTTGGCCGCCTCGGCCGACAGCCCCAGCTGGTCGCACAGGATTTGGCGGAACAGCTTTTCGCAGCCGATGCCAATCTGACGATAGACGCTCGTCATGCCGCCGGCCGTCTTGTGGGCAGCATACATCAAGGGATTGTCGAGGCCGAACCAGGCATAGAAGGGGTCGGCCTGGTAGAGGGTTTGAAACTCTGGCAGGGCGAGGCCGGAGCTGCGGCCCTGGCCGAATTTCGGCTTGTAGCTGGCACAAACCCGGATCGGATCAATGACGGTTTGAAGATAGCGGGCGTCTTGGGTTTGTGTCATGCGGTCGTCTTGCCTTTTCGCGTTTCGGTTTGTCTCCGGTGGTTCAGCTCCTCGGCGATGGCGGCCAGGTGTCGTAGGCTCTGGATCAGCGGAATCAGGGGCGCGGCGAAGGCGTCGGCCTGGTTGCGGTTGGCTGGGTGGGCGAGGGGGGCCGCCTGGGCGGCACGTGGATTGCCCAGCCTGGTTCCGCGTTTCTTCGCGGCGGCGAGGGCTTCGCGGGTGCGCTGGCTTATCATAGCGCGTTCATGCTCGGCAGAGGCGGCCATGATGTGCAGGGTGAGGGGGCTAGCGTCCGGCATATCGACGGCGACAAGATCCGCGCCGGATTCCATCAGGCCGGCGATAAAGGCGACGTTGTGGGCGAGGCGGTCAGGTTTGGCGATGACCAACACGGCCCGCTGCACGTCCAGGCCAAGGCGGTCGGTCGATACGCGGTAATAGGCGATAAAAGGCTTCATGCCGGGCATGATAGCCGGGGGATTTCAAAATATCAAATGCTTCTTTGTTTATTTGACATATGGGTTAATTTTGTTTTTTACTATTTAGAGTAAGTTAAATAAGAGATCTATTTATGCCATGTTTTCATCTCTAAGACGTGAACAGAAACTATAGATTAGATACCTGTCCGAATTATAGGAACCACCTCTGCGCAGGGCAGGTGCGTACATGGTGCGTATGGTTCACAATCGGATTACCTCTCGATTCCAAAGTCTTTGGAAGGCAGTTGTTTGCTTTTTTCTCTTTCCAGTTTGTGCTGTTGCTCTTTCTGGTAATCAATCGCTGTCTTTTGGTCTTTTAGCACTTCTCTGTACGTTTGCTTTTCAAGAGATATTAGTCTTTCAGGAAGAACAACACCTCTATCGCTGAAGGAGGCTTCAACGGCTTGCTGGCAACTGCGATAGTGCCACTGTTCTCGTCCTCCCTTGACAAAAGACGTGTGAACAGCATAGCTCTCAAGCCGGTTCCTTGTCTGTTTGCAGATATCTACAATCGCTTTTTGAACAGCAGGAGCGACGTTCATGCCTATTTTCTCACAAAGGATCATGATCTGGGTTGCAGACTGGTTGGCAAGAGTAGGAGGAAGACCATGCCTGAGAATAAGTTCCCAAGCAACATTTCCTTCTTTCTGCTTGTTTTGTCTAAAAACCGCTTCGGCTTCTTTCATAAGCGCGGTCTGTTCAGGTATTTTAGGAAGGATGCCTTGAGAGAAAAACCTCTCATGCGCAAGTCTTCCTGCTAGAGAAGCGACCCGATCAGCTCTATTTTGAATCTCCCAGCTTTTATCCATATCTGTCTTATTGTATGAGGCGGCTTCTTCTCTATAATTCTCTCTTACTTTTTCTTCCATCAGATAAGCCTGACAATAAGGCTTGATGTCCGTAGTTTCAAAAATATTGATATCTTTAAACGCGGAAAGGAAAGAAATCCTTTCCAGAATATTTTCCTTAATCTCCTGTTCTTGCTCTGAGAAAAGATCGCTTTTCAAAATAAGCTTTAGACAGCTTTCCACTCGATTGGAAAGAACCATCTGACGATAATCATCCAGTTTGGATCGAGGAAAAATAGAAGGATGATTTAGTGACGTCTTCTCTTGCGCTGAGACGTTAAAAGAGTCTGCTGACTGTGAAAGCTGAGAGTGAACAGCGTCAAGGGCAGGCTCTGACGCTTTTTCCTGACCGTGAACAAATCCATGACCTTTCTGAGCAACTTGATCATCCGGTATCTTATTTTCTTTGAAGAAATGTGTAACAGATTCTTTTATAGTATCCTGATCTTTAGGGTGAACCGGGATCCTTAAAAGTTCTTTAACGGCTTTTTCATCAAGAGCCTCAGAAACAACCTGTCCCTCTGCCTGCCTTTCAGAAATATCCCTATAGACTTCAAGATATCTTCGAACCCTCTCAACGCCCTCTCGTTTCAACACATCGTTGAAGTCTTGCTTGCCCTGCTCCTTGGAAGGACGAATGACAGAAACAGAAAACCCTTCTCCCTCCAAACTCTTCTTAGCCTTCTCAACAACCTTGTGGGAAGGGCTTCCTTCTCCATCCTGATCCGCACACATCACAATCGGCTGTGTTTTATCCTGAATCAGGGAAGACATGTTCTTGAAGTTGGCAATGCCCAGAGCGGCGTAGATATCTCCCTTGACGTCCGCTTCCCGGATACTGAGGGCGGTTTCTACCCCTTCGGCGACAAACACAGCCCCATCCCCTTTCTGAATCTGGACGTAAGAGCCTTTGACAAGTCCGAAGGATTGCTTCTTAAGGTCAACGTCCGCTTTATTGCTTGTCTCAACGTCCAGATACACCAGTTGAAGCGCCGTGACGGTGCCGTAAGAATCTCGAGCCAGTGAAGCTAAAGCGGGATAATAGGCCTTAGCACCTGAGTGCCACGCTCTAGGAATAAACCGCAGATCGGAGGAAAGCTCTCCCTGAATGCCCCGATGCTCCCTTAAGTACCTCTCCGTAAGCGTTCCTTCGAGAGGTCGGGAAGATTCCAGAAGCCTGTTCACTCGGTCAAGCCGCCGAGCCTCTTCTGCCTTTTCAGAAGAAGGGGGTGTACGGGAACCTTGGTGAGGAGATCTCTCCGGCGCCACTCTCAAGGCCTCTGCTACATACGCCAGAGCTTCTTTAAAATCGCCGCCGCGCTCCCGCTGTACCAGCTTGAAGCGATCGCCCCCTTCATCGCGGCTGTGATCTTTCCACAAGCCCAGACTGGAGCCTGACAGGCTGACGGCCAGAGAGCCGGAATTCCCGTATCGCAGATGTCGCCTGGTGCTGATTCTTTGATTCGGCTCTCCCAACAGGCTGGTGCAGATATTCTCGATGCCGTAGGACGTCAGGCTGCGCCGTACTTCTTCCAGAGAATAATAAGGTTCTTTTGACACGGAAGGCGCACGATAAAGAGAGGGTTTCTGATTCTTTCCCTGTTCCCTGACGTCAGGTGAGGGGGTTGCTTTTTGGGAAGCATCCACTTTGGCTTGTTCGTCTACAAAGGCAGAAATATCGACAGGAAGGGAAACGGCGGAAAGAGAGGCCTTTTCTGCTCCTGAGGAAGCGACATTTCCCTCTCTCACACCTGCGTTCTGAAATGTACTTTGGGAAAGCGGCGACAAGACAGACTCAGGATGATCGGCAGAGTTGCGAGGCTCGTTTTGTTTCTCCAACATGGCTTTGGGACAAGCGTCTTCTTCCCGTGCCATGACAGCAGAAGCATGACCAGAAACAAGGTCTGACGAAGAAGAAGCGTCCTGTGCGTCAAGCGTGTGAAGAATGCCCGCCAGCTGTTCGGCTCTGTTCCCTGAGGAAGGCGCGGCATTGATGCCCATTTCCAGGGCTCGCCGGGATTCTTCAAGGCTGCTCCGGGCAAACATAATGCGGTCTTCGGGTCGGGTCTGACCCAAAAAGCGTTCACAGACACTCTCCCAGCCCTTGCGGGAATAGTAGCCCAGACTTTCCAGTCTGTTCCCCAGGGATGACAAAGCCTCCCTCAGACGGGCAGGCGGTTTGAGACGGCTTTGAGCTTCTTCTTGTGATACATAATCCGTTGAGGCCAGCTTCTCCCGGTTTTGAGACAACCGATCCCCAAAGATCTCTTCCCGCCAGAAATCCAGCCTTGAGCCAAACACCTGAAGAGATTCCCGATGACGGGTCATGCCTACATACGCCAGGTTGCGGTCTTCTTCAAAGGTCGCCAGCTTGAACACCCTGTCCGCCGTGCTGCCCTGAGACTTGATAATGGTAATTGCCCAGCCCCGATCAAAATACGGATACAGTTTGGAGGCAAACGACACCACGCGGTTGTCTCCATCAATCCTGACCTTGAGCTTGTGCTTGTCTATTTCTTCAATGGTTCCCAGAGTGCCGTTCTTGACGCCCATAGCCTTGTGATTACGCGTAAAGACCAGACGTTCCCCTCTGGAAAAAGCTTTTCTCGATTCATGAACAACAGGTCTGCCGAAATCATCGGTACTTTCCCGTTTGATGGTATGGAAATGCTCTTCAATAGCCATGACGCCTGCTTTCCGCATCAGAGCGCGA
>JAEUKR010000056.1 GCA_016794245.1 Caedimonas sp.
TAAAAAATCACCCTTTGCCGTTAATTCCTCTAAGCGCTTCTCAATGCTGGACAGTCCTGACATCTAAAAATAAACCTCCTCTCATAGCCTTGAAGTATAACTTTATCATAACCTTATCCGTTTTTGGAGGTCTCCAGCTGATAATTAAAGCTCTAAAAATATTTCAAGAAAGCAAACACCCTGAAAGCTATGCATGTTTAGAAAATTTGGCAGAATTATACTTAAGAAAATCCATACAAGCGGCAAATATTAAAAATATCTCACTGTCTCAAAAATATAAAACCCAAACCATTGAGTATTTGAATCAAGCTCTAAAAGTAGTCACAATGCACTTTCCCAAGGATTCTCCACATATTGCCAGGGTTCAATCAAAACTCAAAAATCTGAATGCTTTATCCTAGATCCTGACATATTCTATGAAAGGAGAGGCAATTCTTACTTAGGCTTAGGAGAGTCTAGACGTAAAAGCTTGGCTTGGATTCTTTGAAGGTGGGCTGAATCCTCAGGGAAAAAAGCCTTGGCGCTTTCAAAAGCTTGAACAAGATACTGGCGCGCTTGGTTATTGTAAGCTTGAGACTGAGGAAAGCTCAAAGAGGCCTCTTTAGCTTTTTTAAGAAAGAGGTCTGAAAGAATCTCAAGGGTCAGATAGGTCTGGCAATGGTGATGGGCTTTTAGGACTTTTAAGGATTTTTGAAGAAGAACCTCACTCTCTTCTCGCTTTCCTTGCAAAAGATACGTGAGAGCCAACTCCTGGAACAAAATGGCTGTTTTCACATGAGAGTCACCGTAAACCTTTTGATAACTCTGGATTGCCTGTTCAAGGCATATTTTTGCTTTTTCAAGGTGTCCTTGGGTACGTCTTAAAATCCCTTGCTCAGCTAAAACCCAGGTTCTCCAAGGATCTCCTTCGGGGTAGAGCTTTTCAAAAATGGAACCGGCAAAGGCAAATAAATTTTCCGCTTTTTGATAATGATTGAGCGTTCTTTCCAATATACCTTTATAAACACGTAAAATGGCAAACCCTCGATGACGATCGGAAAGGTTAGCCTGACATAAGTCATAGGCTTGCTGCAAAAGGACTTCAGCACCCTGATAATGTCCCAGCTCGTGTTCCATATGACCAATATTTGCCAGTGCCCAAGCCATTTTAACGGGTTTATCTGGTAAGTGCTGACGACAAACGTTTAGGCTATGCTCAAACCACTTTTTTGCTTGCATGAAGTGACCCTGGCTTTCTTCAGCGTACCCTAAGAATAAGTAAAGCCAGGCAATATTTGTGTAATCGTGGGCTATATGAGTTGTGTAAAGGGTAAGACTGTTTTCAAGCAGCGCTTTAGCGCGGATATAATTCTTTTGGATATAGGTATTCCCTAAATCTGTTTGCAATTGAGCAAGTCTTTTGTGATCGGTTGGGCGATATTTCTGATATAAATGTAAACTCTCTTCAAGGTATTTAATTGATTGCTCTCGCTTTCCCAAACTTCCATAAATGTCGCCGAGGTAGTAAAGAAGACGGGCCCTTTGTACCTTTACATGATCAGGAAGTTGAGAAAGAGCCTTTTCACACCATTGTTGGGAATCATGATAATGCCCTAAATAATGAAGAAGTTTTCCAAATGTGCCTTGAATATTCATTATTTGATCTGGCGCCAGTAAAGTACCATGACTTAAGAATATTTGCCCATGCCGAATAAGAAGCTTCATGCGGTCATAATCTTCTCTCTCTACTGCTTGGCTTATATAGTGTTCAAAATGGTCTCCTATAGGTTGGATCAAAAACTTGGTTTCGGCAGATTTAAAATGAGGAATCAAATACTGATAGAGAATATTATGCGTGGCGCGATGGATTGAGATGCTTCTTTTTAGGGTGTTTTTGTCGTGTAGGCTTGCTTTTGTCACTAAGGAATGTTTTCTTAAATAATAAATAAACTTATCAACCACTACAGGCGTTTTATAAGTATATAGAAGATCTAAGGGAATATCTTGAGAATCTATTAAACTTAGGAAAAGCAATAAATCATGAAAATCTTTATCTTGCTCAATCATTTGTTGTAGAGATAAGGTAATAATGCGGTACCGGGTTTTGTGATAAGCAGTCATATCTTTTAAAATATTTTCTTGCATTTTCGTAAAAATTTCATCTCTTTTATTAAGATAATCTAAATATTTTTCGTAGGTTATGTCTGTAGCTTTAATATAAAAAGCGGAAATAGATACATCAAGGGGGAAAGGAGAGATACGAGTTAAGAAATTTTGTGTTTCTATTTTTGTTTTTCTGGGAAACTTTTTTTGTTCAATGGCCATGATTTTCATAAAGAGCTTAAATTTCTCTTCTTCTTCAAGTTCAGGAATAGAGAGTATTTTTGTGATAGAAGGATGAATGCCTATATGAGTATTTCTTGTAGTCAAGATAACTTTTCCATTACCCCATGTTGTAGGATGAATCGGGAAAAAAGCTCGAATATCTGAAAAATTATCTACATTGTCATAAATTAGAAGCCAGCTTCCTTGTAATTTTAATTTTTGTTTTACGAAATGAATGATTTGTCTTTCTTTTTCCGATGCTTCTTTTATCTCTTCAAGATCGCTTAAAAACCCCTTGTCTTCTTCTGTTTGAGCCAAAGCATAGGCCAAGCTTTCAAAGGAACTCTTCAAATTTTCTTGCGTCTCAGCATTGATTTCCCAAACGATTCGGGTCTTATGAGCCTGAGCATAATGACGAGCTATCGTTGTTTTTCCAGCTCCCCCTATGCCGACAAGCGCTACAGTTTGAATTCCTGCCTCCCCTTTCAATGCTTTTTCTATAGATTTCATGATTGTTGGACGTTTCAGAAGGACATCCTCATGAGGAAGGGGTAAATCAGAACAAATAGCTTTGGTTTTTTGGATTTGCTGGATGGGGATGATCTTATCTGGCTCATTTCTTTGAAAGGTTGCAAGGAAAGTACAAAAAACAGCGCCACAGAGAACACTACCGATGAATAATCTTCCCCTTTGTTTTTTTAATAAATTGACGAATAAATAAGAGAGAGAGAGTTCTTTATCTTCCAGGTGTTTTTCTTCTGACGTGAGAATAACAGAATCTTTGTTAGAGAAATCATTGGTGAAGATTTCATAGTGTTCCTTCAATTCTGAGATCAGCTTGTCTAACGCCACATTAGGAAAGAGCTTCTTGAAAAGATCAAAAAAAGAAAGATAACATCTGGCCGAATTATCAAAATGGATATGAGCGAAAGAAGAAAACTCTTCCCTTTCCTGAAAATTGTTTATTTCAGGCTTCTCCTCTAAAGAAATAAAGGTGGCATTCTTCAAGTAGGGTAGGGATGGGTCTTTGATAAAAAGCTTTTTCAGGCAGGAAGGAGAAAGAACAAAGAGATAGTGGTCTACAGAAGGCACGTCTAAACCTTGCCAGCCTTCATTGAAAGAGTGCTCTATTTCCTGCTCTCTAAAGATTCCTTCGATCCTTAAAGCCTTAAAAAGCGGACGTAAGCCCTCTATAAAAACTTCATACTGTTTTTCATAGAGGGTAAGGCAAGAGAGAGTGTTTTGAGCGACGAGCGCTGAGAGGTGTTGAAGTTTCTGCTCAAAAGAGGATTGTATGCACAAGTAAAGGTAATGCTGCCTTGCAGCAGCGAACTTTCCTGCTTTCTCGATGAAGTTAATAATACCTTCCCGTGAAGTGCACTCTAATTTACTCCGAATGTTGTGCACATGAATTTCAACGGTTCTTAGACTGATAGATAAAATAGAGGCGATTGTTTTTGTACTAAACTTTCCGCTGACAATACAAGCAATCACGTCAATTTCTCTAGAAGTGAACGCAACGCCATGAATGTTTTTAAAGGATTGATAAGAAATCTCTAACGGAAAGCCACAGAGATTGTCTTTCATAGAAAAAACTTCCTGCTTTTTTCCTGATTTCTAAAAAATAATCAGGGATTGATGAATATTTACAAGGGGTTAAGGATCTCCCCCCTTAAGAAAGGTCCTTAAAGATATTTCCCTGATAGGTCAGGTTCTATTTTTCATCTAACTTCACACTGTTAAGGCGCAGAGCAAGAGGAAAAGAATATCACTGGTCACTCTTTAACAAAATGAGAAAGTCAGGACGTCCTTCTCATAAAGAATCTGACGCAAGTATGTTTCAGATTTATGACCCTAATACTTAACACATGGAGATTATCATGCTGACGAATAACAAACAAGTCTTGAAGGGTACCCTTTTTCCTCAAGCCCAGATTCGGGAGTGTATCGTCCATCAAATTCGCTACTCTCTGAATTTTGTACCCTGGAAAGAACGCAAGGCCGTTGCTCATAATTTGAAGGCCATTTACAAGGTTGACAATGAAGGACAAGTCTTACAGGCTCTTGAAGCGTTTAAGGAAAAGTGGGATGCCAAGTATCCTTCCATTTCTGCATCCTGGGAAAGAAACCGGGAAAAAATCATCCCCTTTTTAAGCTATCCACCCGCTGTGCGTAAGGTGATGTATACCACCAACGCGATAGAATCGCTCAATATGGCTCTGAGGAAAATTATTAAGAACAGGGGTCGTTTTCCGTCTCAGGAAGCGGACTGTAAATTACTGTTTCTGGTATCTTCCTTTTTCTTCATAAGGTAATGTCAATTTGCTCAACAAACAAGGTGCTGAGAAATTCGTTTATCCTGAAATTACATATAACAAAATCAGTCAGGAAGGAAGTGAGATCTTTTATTGTCCTGTCATTTTTGATTTCGTCCCACTTGTAAATGGCATAGAGCGGCTGGAAAATTTTATTGTAGCTTAGATGCTGTTGAGCCAGATCAAAGCTTTTTCTGGCCAACACAGTTTGTTCCAACAGAGGGGTCTCGGAGATTCCCAGCGTTAACTGCCACTTTTCATAGGCTTTGGTAAATGATAAGGGTTCAGACATCTACTTATTAGTCCATGAGATTCCCTATCAGGTGAGTAATATCAGATGATGTTTTTAGAATATTGTCAATAGATTCGTTGCATAGAAAATTTTATCCTTATAGACTTCAATAAAAGAAGAGAAGGGTAAAAGGTGGCGTCCCCAGCGGGATTCGAACCCGCGTTGCCGCCGTGAAAGGGCGGTGTCCTGGGCCTCTAGACGATGGGGACCTCGGTGAGAAAAGGTGTACCTGTTTAAAAGTCTAAAATCAAGAGATTTTTGTTTGGCGCTTCACGTCTCCTTTGGGTATTCTTGGAATGTAAAAAAGTTAAAAAAACACTATCGCGTCTTGAAAAGCGAAGAGTATAGAGAGGGAGAAAAATAGCATGAGTGTTATAAAATTATCTGATCAAGCCTTGGATCAACTTTTTCGTCTTGCCCATACGCATTACGCCTGGTTGCCTGACCGTGAGGTGTCAAATGAGACTCTGCAAGAGCTTTATCAGCTTGTCCGAATGGGACCTACCAGCGCAAACGGCCAACCTATGAGACTCCTGTTTATAAAATCACTCGCGGCAAAAGAACGTTTAAAACCTTATCTGGCGCCGGCGAATGTTGCAAAAACAATGTCTGCGCCTGTAATCGTTGTTGTAGCTCATGACCTTGAATTTTATGAAAAATTACCCGCTCTTAACCTTGCCGTGGATGCGCGACCCTGGTTTGCCGGCAATCCGAACCTCATTCAGGAAACGGCGTTCCGAAACAGTTCGCTTCAGGGCGCTTATCTTATTTTAGCGGCTCGCGCCCTTGGGCTTGATTGTGGTCCTATGTCTGGCTTTGATGCGGGCGGCGTAGACCAGGAGTTTTTTGCTGACGTTTCTTGGCGTTCCAACTTTCTGATCAATCTGGGGTATGGAGACACCTCCAAAGCCCATCCTCGTCAACCACGTCTGACCTTTGGGGAGGCGTGTAAAATTCTTTGATTTGATCAGATCCAGACTTAAGAGGATCCAGACCGCGCCATAAGAGGAGAGGGGGCTTCTTGATCGCCGAGCAAGGGGTATCGCGAGGCGTCATAAAGCTGATAATGCCACCACTCGTTTTCATAAAAATCGAAGCCCGCGCTGGTCATAATTCCCAGTAAAATAAATCGGTTTCTTTGAGCTTCAGGCGAAATATTGGTTGCTCGATGATGGGAAGAGTCCGTAAAATCATCGAAAGGGGTTCCCATATCAAGCTCTGTCCCCTTTCTGTCAATCAGCGTCAAATCAATAGCAATCCCGCGGCTATGGGATGATCCACGTTCTGGATCTGCGACATACATCGGATCAGGACAAATTTTCCATAGTTCTCGCTGGGCCTCGACGGGTCTGAAGGCGTCAAAGACTTTAAAGCCGTAGCCCATCGCTTTGACCAGGTCAAAAGCGTGCATAAAGCGTTTGTATGCCATGTCATGGAGATAGCATTTGGCGTTCTCATAGATCTTTCTTTGCATAAAGTTTTGAGTCGTTGCATAAGCCAATTCAATTTGAAGATATGGTTGGTCTAAAAGCTCTTTAAGCATTTGAATCTCTATACCCTTCGTCTTTCAAAATCTGGGCGGCGTTGATCTTTGAGTATTTCTTCTTTACAAACGCGAGCGAATGTGATGAAAAAATCATAGCTTTTTTTATAATTTGATTCAACAGAATGACGATACTTGAATTCAAAAATGATGATACTTGCCATTGACAGCGCAAATTTTCATTTATCTATCGCTTTATTACAGGGAAAGGAAATTCTGGCTTATGCTGAAAACAAGACCTCTGTTGGCGATGCTGTTCTTTTGCCAATGATCGAGGCGCTTTTTCAGAAAGCCTCTCTTCCTCTTCGAGCAATGACACACGTTGCCGTTACGCTGGGTCCTGGATCCTTCACCGGAACGCGTATCGGTATTGCGGCGGCGCGAGGATTAGCTCTTGCCCTGGAAATACCGATTCTGGCGGTAAATTCGTTTGAATGGGTCGCTCATTGTTATAAAAAGCTGTGTCCTCATCACTTGGACTCTTCCTTGGTGATTGCTTTGGAGAGCAAGCGGGAAGAAAGTTTCGTCGCGCTTTTTTCTAAAGAATTAAAATTATTGAGGGAAGAAACCTATTTACGCCCTGATCAGCTTCATGAATATATCGGTGCGTATGCGCCGGTTGTTGTTGGAGATGCCGCTTCTTACATCGATTCCTCTATGACGTCCTGGATGCCAAATGCTCAGGACTTGGCTTTCCATGTCCAGGAAAAGCTGGCATACAAAAGATCTTTTGAAACGTGTGTGCCCTTTTATTTGCGTCCTCCTGAGATAAATCGTGCCAAAAAATAAAACATCCTTACTTTTATCTACACGCCCCTTTTATCAGGATCAGGCCAAAAAGGCTGCTGCATTACATCAACGATGTTTCCAAGAGTTCTGGTCGGAGGCATCCATGTCAACGCTTTTACAAAACCCTTGCGTTCATGGGTTTTTTACGTATACGCCTTGCAAAAGCGATCCGATAGGTCTTCTATTGGGGCAGATTATTTTTGAGGACGCCGAAATTTATACGCTTGCGACGCAGAATGAATACCGGCGACAAGGGGTGGCCAGCCATCTTCTGGAAAAGTTTATTGTTGAATGTTTGGCGCGGTCTGTAAAAAGAATTCTTCTTGAGGTTCATGAGGCAAACATGCCCGCCCTGAGATTTTATGAGAGGGTCGGTTTTGTCGCTTACGGGCGGCGGGAAAAATATTATGCTTCATTTTTAACAGATTATAGTGACGCTATTCTTTTTGAGATGGCGTTTGGATCAAAAAAACAAAATTTAAAAAAAAGACTTGCTTTATTTAATTAAGTATTTTATTCAATCAATTTATAAAATATGTTGACTTGACCGTAAGAATTAATTTTATTATTTAACGAGTACCTTTTGTTTAAAGTATTTTGAAAAACAAAGGGTATAGATTGATGCAATAATTCAATCACTTGATTAAGAGAGAGGAACCAATAATTATGACTAATAATTTCAATCGACCTGCTCATGAAATGATGACGGCTGATCTTCTCAGCATGACAACGGAAATCGTTTCAGAGTATGTCTCTAATAATCGAATCGAGACGGGAGACTTACCAAAGTTTATCAAACAAGTGTATGCCTCTCTCGCAGAATTGGGTGGTTCTCCCGTGGCGTCTGCGGATCGTCCTGAACCAGCTGTTCCGATTAAGAAATCTGTTCATGACGAGTACATTGTTTGTCTTGAGGATGGAAAAAAGCTTAAAATGCTGAAACGTCACCTTAAAACGGCTTTTAATATGTCTCCTGAACAATATCGTGAGCGTTGGAATTTAGGCTCCGATTATCCGATGGTTGCGCCGAATTATGCCAAACAACGCAGCAGCCTGGCGATGAAAATCGGGTTGGGTCGTAAAAGAAAAACGACTGTAAAAGCTGCTTAGGTTTGTTTGAAGGGGGTGTTTTTAAGACCCCTTTGATCTTTCAGGATACGGGATCAGGTCGTTGGATATTACCTATCATGATCTGTGTCCCGCTCATCCGCTTACCCGCATTTTGACATTAGACCTCTTGCAGAACCAGATATGGCGTGGGGATTTTTAGGCAAAAGCGAACGAGAAACCGCAGCGTACATGAGGTACGTGAGGATTTCAAGTGAGCTTTTAACGCCAAAAGCATCCGCCAGATATAGGTTATGCAAGAGGTCTATTCTTCGGTTATCGTCACCAATTGCCAACGCGGAAGCAGGCATCAGCTTCGACAAATTTGATTGGAAACAGGGTCTTGGCTATAAGGCTCCGTTCCATATTGCAATGGGAAATGTCTAGTCATGCTTGTGATTTGGATGAAGATGATGCCAACGGCCATCGCAGCGGCGCCGAAGCCAATCCCAGACCACAATAACCAATATCTTGTTCGGTGGCGTAAAGTCATGATATTTCTCTTTAAGTTAAGTTGTATGGTTCCACACCCAAAAGATTTAAGGATGTAGGATGGGCTATATCCTTTTATTATAGAGAGAATACATTAAGAGACTTTTAAGAATTTCGTTGAAAGATGGCTATACCCAAAGGATTTCAGAATCCAGGCTATATCAATATGTTTACGTGTTTTGAAAGGCATACATGATACAAAAAGTTTTGTGTCTTATGATGATTTTTCTTCCCTCTTGGGGAAGCGCCCAAAACAATCCAGGGGTTATTGATCCTTTTGCGATGCGTCTTGCCGCGATTGAACAAAAGCATAATATTCCAAATGGCTTGCTTTCCGCCATTTCAAAAGTGGAATCGGGCCGCTATCATCAGAAACACCGAAAAGTCATTCCCTGGCCCTGGGTTATTCACGCGCAGGGGGAAGGGCGATTCTTTTCAACAAAGCAGGAAGCCATAAACGCTGTTCACGCTTTAAAAGCAAAAGGTATTAAAAACATTGACGTGGGATTGATGCAGGTGAATCTTTTGCATCATCCCCAGGCTTTTTCGTCGCTCGAAGAGGCGTTTAATCCTGAAAAAAATATTGAATATGCGGCGAAATACCTTTCTGACCTGAAGAAAGAACACGCGAGTTGGTCAAAGGCGGTGGCTCATTATCATTCTGCTCTTCCTGAATACCACGTTCCGTATCGTCATAAAGTTTACAAGATGTGGCAGAAAGAAAGGAAAAATGGTTTTAGCCGCTGGATCGAACAAGATTATTTTCGCTCTGGCGCGGCAGAGGGAAATTCCTGGTACCACTCTCCCTCTCCCCGGTTCAAGATTATTCGTGTTCGTCCTCTTCATCATCCTTCGTCCTCTCCGCAAGAAGCGCTCCAAAAAACGGCATTTGATGCAAAGGAAAATAAAAATTCCAAACCAAAGCCAATACCAATAAAGCTTTCGAGACTCTCGACTCATAACGCTTTAAGGTCATCAAGCCATCTTCAAAATCGCTTTCGATTTATCAAGAGTTACAAAATGCGCTCTTTCCAGTTGGCTCAGAAAACGGCAAAGAATGAAAAAGGCCGATGAATTAGATAATAGACATCCCGTAGGTCTTTTAGATCAACAATAAAACGTCTGTCCAGATTCTTTCAGATCAATTGATGCAAGCTGTACAAATATATCCACAATTTCACAAGCCTCCGGAAGCGTCAAGGGATCAACGCCCGGCATAGCCTGAGCGTGCATGGCTGTTCTAACCTCGCCTGGATCTATTAAATTGACTTTCAAAGAAGGATGGGTGTTTTCAGCTGCATATAGCCGGATCATTTCTTCAAGCGCTTTTTTTGACAGGGTATAAGCGCCCCAGAAAGGATGGATACCTTGCGTTACACTCGTCGTGACAAAAAGAGCGCGTCCCGCCTCGGAACGTTTTAAAAGAGGCTCAAAGGCTTTTAAAAGATGCCAGTTGGCAAAGAGATTCGTTTCCCATACCTCGTGCCATACCTTGTGGGGGAGGTGCGTCAGTGGCATCAGAAGGCCTAAAATGGCCGCGTTCCCTACTAAGATATCCAGTTTCCCAAAGCGCGCCGAGATTTCGTCAGCCATTTCATCAATACCTGCAAACTTGCGCAAATCCAAGGGAACCAAGGTCACGGAAATTCCATGAATGGCCAGATCATCATCCATCTTTTCCAGATCCTCATGAGAGCGTCCGACCAGAATAAGATCAGCGCCTTCTTGCGCGTAACGTTTGGCGATCGCCGCCCCTATGCCGCGTGTTGCTCCTGTGATCAATGCGGATCGTCCTGCAAGTTGTTTCATTATTTTGTTCCCGCTTATAAAAAATAAATCTCCAAAAATTATGTATATCTGATAAATTGAACCTTTGGGACAAGATGTTGACTGAAGATGACTTTATGCTCTCGTTGAGCAAAAATCAAAATAAAAGTATGTTTCTGAGCAGGATGCTGCAAAGTTTGATCCGATGGACTTATCAGAAAAATGTCCAAAATGGGCTGCTTTTTCTGTCAGGGGGGGCAATATTTGCGCTTGGTGCCGTTCTTTTTGGGCAGCATAAAGACTTGATAACGCGCCTGGCGATAATAGGGCTGTTGGTTCCGTGCTTATCTCTGCTTTTTGCAAGTTATAGAATATTACGCCGAAATCGTTCTACTTGTTCACTTGGTGATGCGCAGATTCCCTATATGGTTACCTTTCGCGATGGTCAGCCTTTATTCGCGCATGTGTCATTTCTGGAGTTTTTCCCCGAGGCGCAAACGCGCATCCTTTCTGATCTTATGGCGGATTATTTTTTGAGGGAGCCTCTTTCATTCGGGGAAGAACAAAAAGGCGATATTTCAGATTATGTCGTCTATCAGCCGGATCGCCAAAAGATTCATTGTGTTTTAAGGCGTTTCCCTCTCAAGGGCGGTAAGCAATGGTTATGGATCATAGACAAGGTCAATGCCAGATACCGTGAATTGTTTGAATCGATCTATCAGCAAAATGACTTTTTGAAACAATTTCAGATTCGGGAAATTTTTGATCTCGCCCCCGCGGGGATTGTTTTTTTGGATGCGCAGGGATGTGTGCGAGTTTACAACTCTACTTTTACCAAAGACTTTTTAAAAGATCAGAAAATTGAAGATGGCGTCTCTTTTGTTGATCTTGTCGACCCCGACCATCGAGGGTCTTTCAATCAAGCGTTGCAAAGTTTTCTAAGCGGTGAGAAATCTGTTCAAACCGTTGAGATCAAATTCGTTGCGATGCCCGAAGCTCTTGCGATTGCCTATATGGGCGCTCTTGATGATAAAAAAGAAGGAGAGGAAAGCCCCTCGATACGCGGCGCGGCTCTTTATATTTTCGATAACAGCGAACAACAGAGGATTCAACTGCGCCTGGTGCAATCACAAAAACTTCAGGCGATGGGACAATTGGCGGGCGGTATTGCTCATGACTTTAACAATCTTCTTACCGCGATGATCGGTTTCTGTGATCTGATTTTACTGAGGCACTCTCCCGGTGACCAGTCTTTCACGGATATCATGCAGATCAAGCAAAATGCCAATCGCGCTGCAAATCTGGTGCGGCAGTTGCTGGCATTTTCGCGTCAACAGACGTTACAGCCGAAAGTATTGAATATTATTGATTCCCTGTCCAATCTCACTTTTCTTTTGCAACGTTTGATCGGGCCTTCGATTCAGCTTAAAATGATTCACAGCCGCGATCTGGGGTTGGTCAAGGTGGATCAGGGACAATTCGAGCAAGTCATCATCAACCTGGTTGTCAATGCGCGTGACGCTATTGGCAAAGACGGAGAAATTACGATAAAAACCAGTCACAGGGTCATCAAGACGTCTCATCAGGTGGGACATGAATTGATTTCCCCCGGCGCCTATGTCCTTATTGACGTCATTGATACGGGACACGGGATCGCCAAGGAATATTTGCCGAGGATCTTTGATCCTTTCTTTTCAACGAAAGAGGTAGGATCCGGTACGGGTTTGGGCTTGTCCACCGTATATGGAATCGTCAAACAGACAGGCGGTCACGTCATCGTTGAATCAGAACTTGAAAAAGGAACGAAATTCAGCATTTATCTGCCGAAATATAAATATCGGGATAAAGAACTTCTTGCGGACTCTGAGCGAGCCGGTGCGCAAACCGAAATTCAAGATCTTACGGGACAGGGCACTATCCTGCTGGCTGAAGATGAAGACGCGGTCAGGCTTTTCTCTGCGCGTGCGCTGAGGGATAAGGGTTATCATGTTATCGAGGCTGATTCCGGCGAAGAAGCTCTTGCTTATATCAACTCTATAAAAGATCGGGAGAACGAAAAACTTGATCTTCTTATCACGGATGTTGTTATGCCACAAATGGATGGCCCGACGCTTGTCAAAAAGGCGCATGAGATTTTGCCTGACCTTAAGGTGATTTATATGTCGGGCTATGCCGAGGATTCTTTTCGGCGTCAGCTGAATCAGGAAAAGAATATTCATTTTCTGGCCAAGCCATTCAGTTTAAAAACCCTTGCCGTAAAGGCCAAGGAAGCCTTGGATTGCTCTGTCTCTCCAGAGAGGGCGGAGAGCGTTAGGGATTAGATCTCTCGTCTGATCTATATCTGGCGCGTGCTTTTGCCTCAAAATCCCCAAGATCTCTTTGGTCATACAAGAAATCTTAGATAGGATGCGGGGGACTTACCGCTCGCTCCATCGCCTCACATTTTGAAAGGCGAAGAGCATATCTTTTAATCTTTTCCCAAAGCTTGAAATTCTTGAGTTCTATTTTGCTGTTTTTTTATGGTCAATTTTCACTATAATGAACATAAAATATTCCGTCGAGGGACAATCAGCGTGATAGCAAGTTTTGTTGACAGCCATTGCCATTTAAATTTTGAGATCTTTAAAGACGATGTTGAGCACGTCATACATTCAGCCCATGAGCGTGGCGTCAATACTATCCTGACAATTTGTACAAAAACGGATGAGATGGGCGATATCCTGGCGTTTGCCAGGAAACATCCTCATCTTTTTGCCACTGTTGGAATCCATCCTCATGAAGCTGAAGAAACATTAAAGAATTTCAATAGCTCGCAATTAAACGCATGGCTGAGGGAATATTCAAATGATGCGAAAGTTGTAGGAATTGGAGAAACAGGTCTTGATTTTTACTACACGCACAGTCCTCGCAGAGAACAACTTCTCGTTTTTCAAACGCATATTGAAACGTCGCTTGAGGTCGATCTTCCAATGAGCATCCATACGCGCAACGCGGAAATGGAAACGGTCTCCATGCTTAAGGATTACCCAAAGGCCAGGGGCGTCGTTCATTGTTTTACGGGGACTCAATCTCTGGCTGATGAAGTTCTGGCTCTCGGTTATTACGTTTCCGTTTCAGGAATTGCCACTTTTAAAAAGGCTGAGGAATTAAGAAATGTGATAAAAACCATTCCTCTTGAGAGGTTGCTTCTTGAAACGGATGCACCCTTTTTAGCGCCTCTTCCTCATCGAGGACAGCGCAATGAACCTGCTTTGATGATTCATACGGCTCAATTGGTTGCCGAGATCAAAGAAGTTTCCCTTGAAGAATTGGCGGCTGTAACGACCAAAAACTTCTTTACGCTCTTTTCAAAGGCGCAACGTGTCTGAAAATAGATTAATTATTTTGGGATGCAGGGCATCGGGAGGCGTTCCGGGGGTAGGCAACTATTGGGGATCTTGTGACCCGTCCCATCCCAAGAATTTTCGTACGCGTTCTTCCATGTATTGGATCGTCGATGGCATGAAAATTCTCATTGATACTTCTCCCGACCTTCGGCATCAAATGCTGAAAAATCAGATTGCTGACATAGATGCCGTCTTGTATACACATGCTCATGCCGATCACACGCATGGCATCGATGATCTGAGGGGACTCTTTTTTCAAAGAGGACAGAAAAAAATACCTGTTTATGGAGCGGAAACGACTATTCGCACGCTGCAAAAGCAATTCAGTTATTTGTTTCACGGAGATCCTTTTTCCATTTATCCTCAAGTTCTTGAACCACACATTATTCATGATACATTTAGCATAGGCGCTTTAAATATCAGGGCTTTTCCTCAAATTCACGGCGAAAAGCTATGGTCGACGGGTTTCAGGATCGGGAATATCGCTTATTCTACAGATTTCAATGATTTGGAAAAGGATTCTTTGAAGTGTCTGACAGGTCTTGATTTGTGGATCGTCGATTGTTTAAGTATTGATCCGCGACCTACTCATATGCATCTTGAGGGCGCTCTTGAGTGGATTGCAAAAGTTCAACCGAAAAAAGCGATCCTGACACATATGAATACAACGCTTGATTATGAGACGTTGTTTAAAATATTGCCTTCTCATGTTGAACCGGCGTATGATGGGCTGACGATCTATTTTTAGGAATATGTGACTTCTTTCACAACCGGATGTCAGGAAAGAAGTTTATTGTATACTCTTAGCCCTTCAAAATTCGGGTTCGACATCCTCCAAGTCTATTGGGTTATGAAAGAAGTCTAGTTTGATGAAATATCTTTGGCAAATCATTCTTTTTTCAGGAATATTGTTTCTCAGTGCTCAAAAAAACGTGGCGGCGGACACTTTTCTCCCAGCGTCGCGTGAGCAAATTCAACTTTCATTTGCGCCGGTTGTAAAAAAAGTCAGCCCGGCTGTCGTGAATATTTATGCGGTACGCGTTGTGAATTCACAGCCTGTCTCGCCCTTTCTTAATGATCCCTTGTTCAAGCATTTCTTTGGCGATGCGCTTCCCTTTGGCGCTCCTCACGCGCGTGTTCAAAGTTCGCTTGGCTCAGGGGTGCTTGTCCGAAACGATGGTGTGGTGATTACCAATGATCATGTCATTAAACAGGCTGAGGAAATTAAGGTTGTTCTTGCTGATGGACGGGAATTTTCAGCTGACATTATGGTACGAGACGTCCGTACGGATCTCGCGGCGCTCAAGCTGAAGACATCAAAAAAAGATTTGCCTTACCTTGAACTGCGCGATGCGGATGAACTTAAAGTTGGAGACGTGGTTTTGGCGGTTGGAAACCCGTTTGGATTTGGCCAAACAGTAACGATGGGGATTGTCTCAGGTTTGGCGCGCACTGAAGTGGGCATCAAAGATTTTCGCTCTCTCATTCAAACCGATGCAGCAGTGAACCCAGGCAATTCAGGAGGTCCCCTCATTACTCTTGATGGGCGTATCGTCGGGATCAACACAGCTATTTTTTCAAATACAGGCGCCTCTATTGGCATCAGTTTTGCAATCCCTTCAAATCTGGTTGTTCCCGTCCTGGCAGGGGTTGACCATGGAGGCAAAATCATTCGCCCTTGGGCAGGGATCTCGATGCAAAGCCTGACCAGGGAAATAGCCTATTACAGGGGACTTGATTATCCTAAAGGGATTCTGATCACGAAAGTTTACAAAAATACTCCCGCTGAGCGGGCGGGGTTGAAGGTTGGTGATATTCTATTGAAAATTGATGATCATGAGATTTTAAATGAGGCCGCCTATCGTTTTCGAATGGCTACGGCCAAGCCATCACAAACCAGTAAATTCACCATTTGGCGTGATCGTCATGAGCAAACTTTTCAGGTTACTCTTGAAACGCCTCCGGATCTTCCTGGCAACCAGCCTGTTGAAATTCCAGGGCGCAATCCTCTTTCCGGGGCTGTGGTTGTCACGCTTTCTCCTGCGGTTGCCAGTGATTTGGGGATCGCCTATGAAGAAACAGGGGGAGTCGTCATTATTCAAGTTCGATCTGATAGTTTGGCAATACTTTCTGGTCTTTTACCTGGTGACGTTATCTTGAAAGTCAACGATAAAGTTATTGAAAACGTTGACCAACTTTTTCGCCATCTCACCCGAAGCCGTAAAGGATGGGGGATTACCTTCAAACGGGGATCAAAAATCTTTGTCCAGAACTGGTGAAACGGGTGATCTGTTTGTCCGCGATGCGCCTCGGCCTTTGGCGGATCTTCTGAGACCTCACTCTTTAGATGAAGTTTTGGGGCAAGACCATCTGCTTGGTATGGATAAGCCGCTTTCCAAAATGCTCGATTCTCACAGGCTTGGCTCTTTTATCCTTTGGGGTCCGCCTGGCTGTGGCAAGACAACGCTTGCCCGTCTTGTCGCCCGGCAAGTGCAAGGGGATCTGGAATTTGAAGCGCTCTCTGCTGTGATGTCGGGCGTTGCCGATTTGCGTAAAGTCTTCGATCGCGCCATTGAACGCCGTCATGCCGGTCGTGGGACGCTTCTGTTCGTTGATGAAATCCACCGCTTTAATCGTGCTCAACAGGATAGTTTCCTTGCTTATTTGGAAGATGGCACGATCACCTTGATCGGGGCTACTACTGAAAATCCTTCTTTTGAGCTGAACAGCGCCTTGCTCTCGCGGTGTCATCTCTTGACTTTACATCGTTTAAGCGCCGAAGCTCTGGAAAATCTTTTAAGGCGCGCTGAAAATTTTACAGGTCAGTCTTTAACTTTGACGCCAGAGTCACGATCTCTCCTTATTCAGATGGCGGACGGAGACGGTCGTGTCCTGTTAAATCTGGTTGAGGTTTTGGTGGATGCGCCGCGAGATCCCCCCTATACGTCTGAACAAATGGTGGATATTGTCCAAAAGCGTGCTCCTCTTTATGACAAGACAGGTGACGAACACTATAATTTAATCAGCGCCTTGCATAAATCATTGCGAGGATCGGATGTTGATGCTGCGCTCTATTGGTTTGCCAGAATGCTGGCCGGCGGTGAGGATCCGCTTTATATTGTCCGTCGTTTGGTTCGATGCGCCAGTGAGGATATTGGGTTGGCAGACCCCCAAGCCCTGGTGCAGGCTAATGCGGCGCGAGAAGCATATGAACTTTTGGGTTCGCCTGAAGGAGAACTTGCGATTGCCCAATGCGTAATTTATTTGGCGACGGCTCCCAAATCGAACGCGGTTTATGTTGCGTTTAAAAAAGCGCGAAAAGCCCAGCAGAACTATGGTTCGCTTATGCCGCCCAGACATATTCTGAATGCCCCTACCCAGGTGATGAAAGAAAGCGACTATGGGGCGGGATATATTTATGATCATGATACGAAAGAAGGTTTTTCGGGGCAAAACTATTTTCCTGAAAATATGCCGCGTCAAACTTTCTATCGACCTTGCGAACGAGGCTTTGAGCGAGAGATTTTAAAAAGATTGGACTATTGGAATAAATTGAGGGCGACATCGAGATAGAGCAAAGTAGAGGTAGAACAAGGCAGAATTTAAATATACCCTTCGCCTTTCAAAATCCGGGGACGTTGGACATCGGGATTCGTCCTGCTCACGTACTTATATGTACGCTGCGCGGGACTCACCGCTCGTCCACCTACCTGGATTTCGAAATCCTTTGGGTATAGTATGGACAATAGACATCTTTCCCTATGTATACTCTGTAAATCTAAAGGGGGTTCCTTATCCCCATTTAGCGACGAAATTTTTATCATGTTTTTTGGGATGATGCAGACAGTCTGGCACTTCATGAATGGAACGAACGATTGTAAATAAATTCTGGTCTTCTTGTCGAACGAAGTTATTGTCAATCATATGGTGAAAAAAATTCGTAAATACAGGTGACCAATACCCGTTGATATCAATGATAATAATCTGTTTATTATGAAGCCCCAGTTGTTTCCATGTCATGACTTCAAAAATTTCATCCAGGGTTCCCAATCCTCCAGGAAGAATGATAAAAGCTTCAGAGGCTTCAAACATGCGCTGTTTCCGCTCGTGCATACTTTCTACAATATGCAATTCGGTAATGTCCTCATGACCCCCTTCGTAGCCGTAAAGAAATTGAGTCATAAAGCCTGTAACATGTCCTCCTGCTTCAAGGGCGGCTTTTGAGACGATGCCCATAAGCCCCATCTTGCTGCCTCCATAGACCAGGCGAATCTTATTTTTTGCCAAGAGAGTCCCCAAATCCGCCGCCGCTTGTTTGTAAATCTCAGGCGCCCGGTTAGAGGATCCGCAATACACGCACACTGAACGAATAGAGTCCAAATCAAAAGCCTCCTGTTATATTTTTTGTTTTTTAAACTGTAGGGGAAGGGGAGTCATGTCATCGTTGAAAGCAATCTTGAAATTCTCAAATTTCTCCTGTGGGTCAGCTTTTCCCCTCCTCCGTCTCTGGTTTCCGCTACCTCAATCAGGAACAGCCGCTTGTGCCGCCACAGGTGACGCACTTCAAGCATGTACCGTTTCTCACAAGCGTAAAGTTGCCGCATTCCTGACAGGAATCACCTTCATATCCTTTCATTCTGGCTGTTGCGATCATTCTGGCGCGTGAAGCGGAAGCGTCCGTTGGTATAAAATCAGGCACTGGGGCCGTTTTGAGAGCGTTCTTGCCCTTGTCGATTTCTTCGTCTTCGATAGTATCGGCGGTCGTAAGGGGAGACATCGCCATCGACCCTTGCACCCTTAAAGAGGATGTTTTCGTTCGTTGCCCTTTATGACGATGCAGAACATACAAATTGCTTCGCACATAACCGTTGCTGGCAAGGCGACTGAGCGTTTCAATCTCTGAACGGTCTGAAGGTTCGCCCGTCACGTTTTGATCTCTTGCGTGTCCAATGGTGTCTGGCAAGAAATCGCCTGGGTCTGTGTGCGCAAGGTCGGTCCTGCCCAGATAAGAAATGGCAAGTTCGCGGAAAATATAGTCAAGAATCGATGTCGCCATCTTGATTGCGTCATTTCCTGTCACCAGGCCGGAGGGTTCAAACCGTGTAAAGGCGAAGGCATCCACAAACTCCTCAAGGGGAACGCCATATTGAAGACCAATGGAAATAGCCATGGCAAAGCTGTTCATCAAGCTTCTGAAAGCGGCGCCTTCCTTATGCATATCAATGAAGATTTCCCCTATGCGACCATCTTCGTATTCGCCCGTCCGCAAGTAAACTTTATGTCCTCCAACGGTTGCTTTTTGCGTATATCCTTTGCGGCGTTCCGGCAATTTGTGTCGTTCAGAACGTTGTATGATACGCTCTACAATACGCTCGGCAATCACTTTGGCGCGTTCGGCATCAGGTAATTGAGTGATCTGTTCAATGACATCAACGACTTCCGCATGATCCGTGGCTTCATCACTTAAAAGGCTTGTGTTCAACGGCTGAGAAAGCTTTGATCCATCACGATACAGGGCATTGCATTTAAGTCCCAGGCGCCAGGAAAGCGTATAAGCCTCTTTACAGTCTTCGACAGTGGCATGGTTGGGCATATTAATTGTTTTGGAAATAGATCCTGAGATGAAGGGTTGAACCGCCGCCATCATCCGAATATGGCTCTCTTTGGAGAGATAACGTTTTCCGAGACGTCCGCAAGGATTGGCGCAATCAAATACGGAGAGATGCTCGTCCTTCAAATGGGGGGCGCCTTCAAGCGTCATAGCGCCGCAGCAGAAATGATTTGCCGCTTCGATTTCTTCTATGCCAAAGCCTAAAGCCTGCAACATGTCAAAAGCCATATCGTCGAGTTGCTCTTCCGTAAAGCCCAGGGTTTGCGTGCAGAATTCCCTTCCCAATGTCCACTGGTTGAAGGCGAATTTAATATCAAAAGCGGAAGATAAAGCTTGGGAAAGGACTGTCAACTCTTTGTCCGTAAAGCCTTTTTCTTTCAGTTTCTGAAAGTTGACGCCTGGCGCGCCTTCAAGCGTTCCCTTGCCCACCGCGTAATCAATGATGTCTTGAGTGTGTGCAGCGCTGTATCCAAGAGCTTTCAAAGCTTGAGGAACCATGCGGTTGATGATTTTAAAATAACCACCTCCCACCAGCTTTTTGAATTTGACCAAAGCGAAATCAGGCTCAACGCCCGTTGTGTCACAATCCATCACCAGACCGATGGTGCCTGTGGGAGCAATCACCGTGGTTTGCGCATTTCGATAACCATATTGCTCGCCCAACGCAAGGGCCTGGTCCCATGCAATCTTTGCTTCTTTTGAGAGAGCGGGGATAGGGCAATGCTGGTGATCAAGGGCAATCGGAAGAATCTCAAGTCCTTCATAACCGCTTGTTTCTCCATAAGCCGCGCGCCGATGATTGCGGATAACCCGAAGCATGGACGCTTTGTTGCGATCGTATTCAGAAAAAGCCCCCAACTCAGCGGCAATTTCGGCGGAAGTCGCATAACTGCTCCCCGTCATGATTGCGGCCAGAGCGCCCCCCAGGGCGCGACCTTCAGGGCTGTCATAAGCGATGCCCATTGCCATGAGAAGTCCGCCCAGATTCGCGTATCCCAAGCCTAACGTTCTGTATTCATAAGATTTCCGGGCGATTTCTTTGGAAGGATATTGAGCCATCATGACTGAAATCTCGAGGGTCAGCGTCCACAGCCTGATGGCGTGCAGATAACTTTCAATATCGAAAACCGGCTGTTCGCCCTTCATGTCATAAAATGCAGTCAGGTTGAGCGATGCCAGATTACACGCCGTATCATCCAGAAACATATATTCCGAACAGGGGTTGGAAGCGCGAATGCGTCCGCTCTCAGGGCAAGTATGCCATTCGTTGATCGTTGTATCGAATTGAAGACCCGGATCAGCGCTGGCCCAGGCGGCGTACCCAATCTGATCCCAAAGGTCGCGGGCTTTCAGGGTCTTGAAAACCGTCCCGTCGGTTCGGCGAATGAGATTCCAGTCTTCATCCTGTAAAACCTTGTGCAAGAAATCGTTGCTTACGCGGATCGAGTTGTTTGAGTTCTGACCCGAAACCGTGAAGTACGCCTCTGAGTCAAAATCCGTATCGTAAACGGGAAATTCAAGCGTTGTATACCCTTGCCGGGCGAACTGGATGACCCGCTGGATATAGTTTTCCGGAATCATGTTGTTGCGTGCCATTTTGATGGCGTTTTTAAGAGTATCGTTATAACGGGGCTCAAAGCGATTCTCGTCTGAGCCCAGGTGACAGGCCTGCATGATGGCGTTAAGGCATTTGCTGGCTATTTTTGAACCCGTAACCAGTGCCAGGACTTTTTGCTCTTCCACCACTTTCCACATCGTGTATTCTTCGATATCAGGGTGATCGACATCCACGGTGACCATTTTGGCGGCGCGCCGGGTTGTGCCTCCTGACTTGATGGCACCCGCCGCGCGGTCCCCGATCTTGAGGAAGCTCATCATGCCGGAGGATTTTCCGCCTCCTGAAAGCGCTTCTCCTTTTCCGCGCAGATCAGAGAAATTCGAGCCGGCACCTGATCCATATTTGAAAAGTCGCGCCTCTCGAACCCACAAATCCATGATGCCGCGTTCGTTCACAAGATCATCAATCACGCTCAGGATGAAACAGGCATGGGGTTGGGGGCGCTGATAGGCGGAGACGGAAGCTTTCAGTTCGCCCGTTTGATGATCAACATAAAAATGACCCTGGGAAGGACCGTCAATTCCGTAAGCCCAGTGCAGCCCCGTATTAAACCATTGGGGCGAATTCGGCGCCACCATTTGCATACAAAGAATATAACGCATCTCGTCATAATAAGCTCGCGCATCTGCTTCTGAAGAAAAATATCCCCCTTTCCATCCCCAATAAGTCCACGTGCCTGCCATACGATCAAAGACTTGCCGGGCTGAAGTTTCTCCTCCAAAGCTCAAAGTCTTGGCTTTGGATTTATCTAAATCAGCCGAACCAGCCGAATCAGTCGTGACTAAAGAAGTTAGCCATTCAGGAAGTTCTTCTGAAGATTCAGCACTCACACCTTCTCTTTCCCCAGGGTCTGCTTTTTCATGACGCCAAAGCCACTGGGGAACACCGGCTTCTTCCACCGCTTTCAAGTAAGAAGGAACGCCTGCCTTGCGGAAATATTTTTGTGCCAGAATATCGGTTGCGACTTGAGAAAAATGATCGGGGACTTCAATATCTTTCAGCTGAAAAACGATGGAGCCATCAGGATTTCGAATTTCACTGGAGGTCTTGCGAAAGGCGATCCCGGCATAAGGAGAATGACCTTTTTTTGTGAAACGACGGCTAATCTTCATGGCTTCTTCTCCAGAGTCTGTTAAAATACCGGTTAAAAACAATTAATCAATATATTGTTGTGTTTTTTTTGTTAACCCACTATATCTTGTGAGGTTACAGCTTGATAATGAGTTTTAGAATCTTGCGCGTCAATAGGAAAAAATGATGAGACCAACTGAAATATTTCTTGACAAACCCGTGACACTCAGAACGGTTGGGACTTTAATTCATTATTTGTGGCCACCCAAAAAGCAGGGCATGCGGTGGCGCGTCATTGTGGCGATCCTTTTTATGATTGCCGCCAAATTAACAAACATATGTGTCCCCCTTCTTTATAAAAAAGCAGTGGATGCCCTGGATTTTACAATTGCGTCCAGGGGTAAGCCCACGGATCTTTTGGTTCTTCCCCTTGCGTTCATCTTTTGTTATGGCGCCGTCCGCGTGGGCGCCCAGATCTTTGGAGAGTTGAAAGACGCCTTGTTCGCGCGTGTCGAGCAACGGGCGATTCGAACAGTGGCTCTTCACACTTTTCGTCATCTTCACCGTTTGGGGTTGCGTTTTCATCTTGATCGTAAAACAGGAGCGCTGGGTCGTATTATTGAGCGGGGGACCAACGGCATTGAAACGCTGCTTCGTTTTATGATTTTTAATATCTTTCCGACACTGCTTGAGATTGTTTTCGTCGCGGCGGTTTTATGGTTCATGTATGATCATGACTTTGCCATCATCACGCTTGCCACTCTTCTTGCTTATGTCGTTTTTACCCTGGTCATGACAGAATGGCGTACACACTTTGTTCGCCAGATGAACGCCAATAATAACGAAGCCAGCACAAAATCGCTTGATAGTCTTCTGAATTATGAAACCGTAAAATATTTTGGCAATGAAGACCACGAAGCGCGACGTTATGACCAGGCGTTGGAAAAATATGAGACCGCCGCCGTTAAAACAAAAATCAGTCTTTCTTACTTGAATATCGGGCAAGGGATCATCATTTCCTTGGGATTGGTCAGCGTGATGGTCATTGCCGCGCTGGGCGTTATGAACAAGACGCTTACTTTAGGCGATTTTGTCCTTGTGAATACGTATCTTGTTCAGCTTTATCTGCCCCTCAATATCCTGGGGTTCGCCTATCGTGAAATTAAAATGTCGCTTGTCAATATGGAGCAAATGTTCTCTCTTCTTCAGGAGACGGAAGAAATTCAGGATCACCCCAAGGCCTCGAGGCTTAATGTCACCAAAGGGGAGATTGTTTTTGACCATGTCATGTTTGCCTATAACCCGGATCGGCAGATTCTGGATGATGTGAGCTTTACAATTCCCGCGGGTCAAATGGTGGCAGTTGTGGGGGCCAGTGGTGCGGGGAAGTCAACTTTGTCCCGGCTCCTTTTTCGTTTTTACGATGTGAGGGAAGGGCGCATTACGATTGACGGTCAAGACATTCGAGCGGTGACGCAGCAAAGTTTGCGTGCAGCCATCGGGATGGTGCCTCAGGATACCGTGTTGTTTAATGATACCGTTTATTACAACATCGCCTATGGTCATCCGCACGCGACAGAAGAGGATGTCATCGAAGCAGCCAGACTTGCGCGTATTCATGACTTTGTTTCAAGCCTTCCCGAAGGATACCAGACCATCGTAGGAGAACGAGGGTTGAAACTGTCTGGTGGCGAGAAACAGAGGGTTGCTATTGCTCGCACTCTTCTCAAGAAACCGAAAATATTTATTTTTGATGAAGCCACCTCCGCCCTCGACACGAATACAGAAAAGGCTATTCAGAAAAGTCTGCAAGAAATCTCTGAAAATTGTACGACGTTGATGATTGCTCACCGGTTGTCAACGATTATAGAGGCAAATGAAATTCTGGTCCTGGATCAAGGAAAAATAAAAGAGCGCGGAACGCATCAGCACTTACTCAATCTGGAGGGGCTTTATGCCCAAATGTGGCATCAACAGCTAAAAGAGAGAGAATCAGATTGTTAAACGAAAGACGCTCCAGAGCGTATGTCTGAGGGTTGAGAGTATACATATACTCTGAAAAAGGCCTTTCTAATTTATACTCTGTCTTTGATAAGGGCTGTCGAGTGAGCACGCGGGAATTTTAACGTCAAATTCCTTGCCATGTTCATTGACCATGAAATAGATTCCTTCCATGATGCCAGACGGAGATTGTAGCGGAGCAGCGCTTGTATATTCAAAGATATCTCCTGGCTTCAGTACAGGTTGCTCTCCTACGACGCCTTCCCCCATGATTTCATGAATTTTCCCATAACAGTCGATAATCTTCCAGTAACGTCGACGCAGATGAAAGATCTGCTTGCCCAGATTTTCAATACGGACTTGATAGGCCCAGATATAGTATTGCTCTCCATCAGAGGATTCAAGATCAGTGAAAACCGGCGTTATGGAGACACTGACGGAATGAGAGGTTTCTTGATAAGTTTTACTGAGGTGTTCTTTTTTACACATAATTTTAATTAAATTTTAAATAATTTTCCTTAAAATACCAGCATCGTCCTTAGGATTCCAGGGGTTGTTCACTTTTATGTTTCTCTTGTCCGGGGGAATGTACAGGCACTGCAATGATGTACCCTTCGCCTTCCAAATTGTGGGATGGCGGACGAACGGTAAGTCCCGCGCAGCACATCAGCACGTAAGCAAGACGAATCCCGATGACCAGCCTACTCATTGAAAATAAAAATCATTTTACGTTATGGACTGATGCCTGTCATTCTGGCGATAATTTCGATTGTGTTGTGAACAAGAGGGCCAAGCAACGCTGCCAGAGGATTGAATGTGACGCCAAATTGTAAAAAAATCAAAGGTAAAATGATAATACAACCGATGAGAATGAACATTCCCCACCGTTCGGATTTTTCAAACACTCTCGCCAGCTTTAAAGGAAGGAGTCCCATCATCACGCGCCCTCCATCGAGCGGAAGCAAGGGAAGCATATTAAAAATCCCTAATGTGACGTTCACTATCAGAGATGTTTTAAGCATCTCAAGCCAGAAAGGAATCCAGGCTGTCGGCATCAAGTCAAGCGTATGAAACAGGCAGACCGACGCAAAAGCAAGGATAAAATTGGTAAAGGGACCTGCAATAGCGACAAGAATCATATCTTTGCGCGGATTGCGCAGACGCGCGAAATTAACAGGTACAGGCTTGGCATAGCCGAATAAGAAAGGTGATTGAGCGATCAATAAAAGACCGGGAATAATCACGGTTCCCATCGGATCCACATGACGCAAGGGATTAAAGCTGATTCTGCCTGCTTTTAAAGCTGTATCGTCCCCACACCGAAGCGCTACAAACCCGTGGGCCGCCTCATGTAAAGTGATGGCTAAAACAATCGGCAACCCGAACGTAACCAGTTTGAAAAGAAAAGGTACAAGGTCTATCAATTATTTCTTCTTTCTGTTTCGCTTGACAATTTTTCTCCTTTATCCTGTTTGATGATGCGAGAAATATATTTCAGTCATAATCGAAATGAGAATATTTTTCAAACATTCTAATCTCTGATTGCAATTTATGAGTCTGGATTGATGAACAAAAGTTTGCCATCGTAAATTTAAAGATGTTCAACAAGATCAAAACAATGTTTGGATTGGTAATTCACTTTATAGTCATTAAAAACGTAAATAAACATATTTTTAATTTTTATAATGTAAAAAATAACTGTATTAGTAATTGATACATAATTTTTTTAAATAAAATTTAAAATTTATCAAAAAGGAGCTCCTTTAATGCTAAAAAAATATTTTTTGAATATTAGATTTTCAGCTATTTTATTGACATTAATTTTTTCGATAAATGGTCATGCTACAAAGCTAGAGCTTGATGATGTTGAAAAAAATAATTCACATGTATCCTTGGAGGATAATCATTATTTCGAAGAACTTGAAACCATGGATTCATCTCAAAAAACAGGACTAAGCCCTGTGAGCATAGTGGGTTTAGGAGTCGATCTCATCTTGAACGTGGCGGGAGGTTCAGCCGCTTTTTGGGGCGTAACGGATGTGTTTCAGTTGAGAGATGAGACGAACAACGATGAATTCCGGATAGCTGCGATGGTCATTGGAGGAGTTGCTCTAACAAGATACTTTATTATAACCGCCATGAATAATGAAAAGTATAAAGATTATTTAAAAGCATATCATAAAGGGAATGGTTGGGGAAGGTTCGTCAAGAGTATCGAAGATCCTGTTTCATCGCTTCGGTCGACTGTCAAGGGACTGGTGTGCAAGGTTACACACAATAAAAATGTCGGATAATTTGTGACAGGTTGGGTGAAGCGGATCAGGAAATCTGGTCTGACGGCGTTAGCCTTCTTTCATCACTGGATATAGTGCGGGGATTCTAAGACGAAAGCACGCGCCAGATATTTAGATGATGAAAGAAGGCTATTAATTTTCAAACAGATCTCTCCGTCCTGTAAATGGACATTTGTTAGACGCTTTTCTCCTCACATCTTGAAAGGCGAAAGACATCCCTCTTGATAAAAGTCTGATCGGTACGGGGGCATTTGTGTTGCTGAACATGGTTGGAAGTGATAGAGTCAGAGAAATTTGAACACTGTCTGTCCAGGAAAAATCAACTTATCATCGTTATCTCCAAACCATTTTCATGATTTGTCAAAATTCCTTCGATCTCTTGAATTTTAAAACACCAAACAGTCGTCTTCTTGGTCTGGATGTGGGAACCAAAACTATCGGTCTTGCTCTTTCTGATACGCGATGGATTATTGCCTCTCCTCTTAAAACGCTCTTGCGCACGAAAATGACACATGATGTCAAGGAACTCAAAAAAATCCTTGAGGAGTTTAATGTCGCGGGTCTGGTTGTAGGTTTACCGGTCAATATGAATGGAAGCGAGGGGCCTCGATGCCAGTCCGTTCGACAGTTTGCGAAAGATTTGGATCATCATTGCGAAACGCCGCTATGTTTCTGGGATGAACGAATGTCCACAATCGCCGTAACGCGAACTTTGCTTGAAGCGGATGTATCTCGCAAGCGTCGTATCCAGATGGTTGATAAAATGGCCGCGAGTTTCATTTTGCAAGGGGTTCTTGACGCTTTTCAGCATTTTTCTCAAGCTTAATTCTCTCGATTCTGGCAGAATCATTTCATGAAAGAAAAATTGAATTCAACTCAAGAAATTTCTCTGGCTTCTCCTTCAAACAGGGAACTTTTTCTCGGTTTTCTCATCCTCTCCTTATCGGCGTTTGGAGGCGCTTTACCTGTTGCCTATCGTATGCTCGTCAGTCGCCGTAAGTGGCTGACTTCGGAGGAATTCGTCGATCTTCTCGCCCTCTGTCATTTTTTGCCAGGGCCAAACGTTGTGAATATGGCTGTTGTCGTCGGCTCTCGCTTTCATAAAATACGCGGCGCTGTTTCCGCCGTATCGGGATTAATGGCATTGCCGATGTTGATCGTGATTGGACTTGCACATCTTTATACGACATTTAATCATACGTCTTTGTTACAAGGAATATTGAGGGGGATTAACCCGGCGGCGGCTGGCCTTATGCTTGCGATGGTGTTACAGCTAAGTATTCCTGTTTTAAAAACGACTTGGCCCTTTTCCAAAAAAGGCGCCGTTTCTCCAACGGTTTTTATGATAGCCGCTTTTGTGAGTGTCGGGATTTTTCATGTTTCTCTGCCGTGGGTTTTGTTGATCTTGACACCTCTCAGTGTAGTATGCGCTTGGTGGACATACAAAAATGAAACCAGCTAGCGCTCTGTTTATTCTTGGGCTTCACTTTTTTCTTCTCTCGCTTATTGCTTTTGGGGGAGCCAATGGCATTGTTCCGGAAATGCATCGTATCCTGGTGCATGAATACAAATGGATGACCGAACAGGAATTTATTGATTATTTTGCGATTTCTCGCGGAGCGCCGGGGCCTAATATATTGATTTCAACACTTGTGGGGTGGCATGTCGCCAATTTCTGGGGAGCCTTGGCAACAACCTTGGCCATCTGCACACCTTCTTGTATTCTTGCGTATATGGTGGGGCATTTATGGCATCGATTCGCGCACGCGCCCTGGCTTGTCATTATTAAAACAGGACTCGTTCCCGTCATTGTAGGTTTCGTCGCTGCCACCGCTCTTATCCTCGTTCAGGTTGCCGATGACTCGTTATCAGCGTTTCTTATCAGCGGCGTTACAGCTATCCTTGCTTATAAAAACCGGATACATCCCCTTTGGATCCTGGGCGGTGCGATGATATCAGGCATCTTGGGATGGGTTTAAAGTTTTGATCTCTATCTTTTGCTGGCGCTTAGGCATAATCCTCAGGGGTGCAGCTTCTTTTTCAACAGTTCATTTACCTGCTGCGGATTCGCTTTACCGTCCATTTCTTTCATGACGAGACCGACGAAGAAACCAAAAAGCTTGTCCTTCCCTGTGTGGTATTCTTCCACTTTGTCTGTATTCTCGGCTAAAATGCGATCAATGGCCGCCGCGATGGCGTGATCGTCTCTCACTTGTTCAAGACCTTTATTTTTTACGATAGTTTTGGGAGAGGCGCCTGTAGTCCACATCTCGGCAAACACCTCCTTTGCGATGCGACCTGAGATCACCTCATCCAGCAAAAGCTTGACCAATTCTACCAGAGCCGCAGGCGCTATATGGGACTGTTCAATAGAAAGCGTTTCTCGATTGAGACTTGCGAATAACTCGCCAATGATCCAGTTGGCGCAGGTTTTGGCAAATTTCTGAAGGTCGTATCGATCCGAATGCAACGCCAGACAATTTTCGTAAAAATCAGCGGTTTCCGTCTCGGCGGTCAGCACGCTCGCCTCATAGGAAGGCAGACCAAAGTCTTCCATAAACCGGGATTTCTTTGCGTCCGGCAACTCTGGCAAACTTGCGCGCACACGTTCAATTTCCGCAGGATCGAGAATTAACGGCGGCAAATCAGGATCAGGAAAATAGCGATAGTCGTGAGCATCTTCTTTATTGCGCATAGATCGCGTATGATTCTTGCCGGGATCAAAAAGGCGCGTTTCCTGGTCTACCGTCTCTCCCTTTTCAAGAATTTGCATCTGACGCCCGATTTCAAACTGAATGGCCTGTCCAATAAAGCGGATGGAGTTGACATTTTTGATCTCGGCGCGCGTTCCAAGCGGTTCACCAGGCTTGTGCAGGGAGATATTCACATCGACGCGCAGACTGCCTTGTTCCATATTGCCGTCACATGTTCCAAGGCATCTTAAAAGCGCACGCAGTTTTTTCACAAAAGCCTGGGCTTCTTCCGCGCTGCGCATATCAGGGTCAGTGACAATCTCCATCAGAGCCACCCCTGAACGGTTGAGATCAATATAACTTTTATGAGGATGCTGGTCGTGAATGCTTTTGCCCGCGTCCTGCTCAAGATGAAGTCGGGTAATCCCTATGCGTTTTACCGTTCCGTCCTCAAGTTCGATATCAAGATATCCTCTTCCTACAAGAGGGTGTTTAAACTGGGAAATCTGATATCCTTGCGGTAAATCAGGATAAAAATAATTCTTGCGGTCGAAAATGGAAACTTCATTGATTTCGGCGTGAAGCCCTAAACCTGTTTTAATTGCTTGCTCCACACAAAATTGATTGATGACCGGAAGCATCCCTGGGAATCCGGCGTCTACAAACGAGACTTGAGAGTTTGGCGTCGCGCCAAAAGCGGTTGCCGCTCCTGAAAAAAGTTTGGCTTGAGAATTGATTTGGGCGTGCACTTCAAGACCGATGATGACTTCCCAGGGCTTGGCTGATCCTTGCATATGTGGTGATGGCGATGTCATGATGCTTTTCTCAATTCTTTCACTTGAGTGGAAAATTCAGCCGCTTTCTCAATAACATAGGCGGCGTTTAAAGCCCGTCCCTCTTCAAAGGCGGGAGCGATGAGCTGAAGACCGAGCGGCAATCCCTCTTCCGTCAATCCGGCAGGAACGGAAATTGAGGGCAGTCCCGCAAGATTAACAGTGACGGTCAACACATCGTTCATATACATTGTGACAGGATCCTTGGGTTCCTCTCCGATCGCGAAGGCGGCGTTCGGCGTGGTCGGCGTCAGGATAAGATCGACTTTCTTGTAAGCGTTTTCAAAATCCTGTGTGATGAGGCGACGAATTTTCTGGGCCTTGAGATAATAAGCATCGTAATAGCCGGCGGATAGTACGTATGTTCCCATCATGATGCGGCGTTTTACTTCTGTGCCAAAGCCTTCAGCGCGTGTTTTTTCATACAGCTCTTCAAGGGATTCGGCGGGCGCGCGCAAGCCATAGCGAATGCCGTCGTAACGCGCAAGATTCGAGGACGCCTCGGCGGGCGCTAAAATATAGTAAACCGGCAAAGCGTATTTGGTATGAGGAAGGGAGACGTCGACGATCTCGGCGCCTGCGGATTTCATCCATTCCATCCCTTGCGACCACACCCGCTCGCTTTGTGGATTCATTCCTGGGACGCTATATTCTTTGGGAATGCCAATCCGCAAGCTTTTAAGATGACCTGTCAGCATCGACTCATAGGAAGGAACGGGAAGATCAACCGATGTTGCGTCTTTGGGATCGAACCCTGCCATCGCTTCCATCATGATCGCGCTGTCACGAACCGTTCTTGTCATAGGGCCTGCCTGATCCAGTGAGGATGCAAAGGCGACGATTCCCCATCGCGAACAGCGTCCATAGGTCGGCTTCAGGCCTACAATCCCCGTGAAGGCGGCGGGCTGACGAATAGATCCCCCGGTGTCAGTTCCGGTTGCTGCAAGGGCTGATCCTGCCGCAACCGCCGTCGCGGATCCTCCCGAAGATCCTCCTGGCACAAAGCGGCGCGTGTCGCCCTTGATGCTCCAGGGGCTGACGACAGAGCCAAACGCACTGGTAAGGTTTGATGATCCCATCGCGAATTCATCCATATTGAGCTTGCCAAGGGTTATGGCGCCGGCCGCTTTCAATTTCGCAGTCACCGTAGATTCATATTGAGGGATATAATTCCCCAGGATTTTCGAGCCTGCCGTTGTGCGTATTCCCTGTGTGCAAAACAGGTCTTTAATGCCGATTGGCATCCCTTCCATCAAACGAAGTTGCTCACCCCTTGCAAGGCGATGATCGCATTCTTTCGCCGCTGTGATCGCGATTTCTGGCGTTTCAAGAATATAGGCGTTAAGATCCCGTGTTTCTTCCATTTTTTTGAGGTAGGACTGAGTCAATTCATGCGCGGAAAACGACTTTTTTGCAAGTCCTTCTCTTGCTTCTGAAAGACTGAGACGGGTAAGATCAGACATTTTTATTCGCTCGCTTTAATTGATTATTCAATAAATTATTCAACAACTTTGGGAACGGCAAACATATTGAATTCACTTTCGGGAGCATTGGCGACAATCGCTTCCGCATAATTTCCGTCTGTGACTTGATCAGGCCTGCGGCGCATTTGTTGCAGATTTATACTGAACATAGGCTCTACGTTTTCCGTATTGACTTCATCCAGTTGTTCCACCCATTCTAAAATGCGATTCAGATCTTTGATCAGCGATTCAGCTTCTAAAGGAGGTATTTTCAAGCGCGCCAGATGCGCGATCTTTGTCACTGTCAAGGAATCTATAGTCATAGGGATCTCGCTATTTTTCAAATCACTGATAACACTAACACGGATCGATAAAGACGCAAGAGGTGATGTCTCTTTTTTTGAGAGGCGACACCGAGGACATCCATTTCGCCTTAGTAAGACTTTTAAGGAATGCATCCAGCTTTTTGCTTTTACAATTTTTTTATCATGTTATAAGGTAACGCCCAAAGTATTGCAAAATGTGGGCAGGACAAAGCGCCGTTCCAACGCTTCTACACTTTTGAAAGATAAAGGGTATATTTTGCGACCACAAGGTAATCTATGAAGACAGGTTCTGACATAAACCGCAAGAATTTCTTCCATCATGATGACTCCTTCTTTCTGGCATGATCCTCAAAGTAAAATGGCGAGAGTGTTCGCTCCTTTAGGGATGTTCTATGGGTATGCAAGCCGTCTCTGGTCGCAGCGACAGACGCTTGAGAAACTTGACATCCCTGTGATTTGTGTGGGGAATCTTGTTTCGGGCGGCGCGGGCAAAACGCCCGTTGCGATGATGATCGCCCGGGAACTCCTGGCGCGGGGCAAGAAAGTTCATTTTTTGTCCCGTGGCTATGGTGGATGTCTCAAGGGTCCTGTGCGTGTAGACCATCATTCCTTTCAGGAAGTGGGAGACGAACCTTTAATGCTTGCGAAAATCGCGCCTGTATGGGTGGCGAAAGATCGTCGGGCAGGAGGACGCGCCGCGGTACAAGCGGGCGCCGACATCATTATTCTCGATGATGGACATCAAAACTTTTCTCTTCACAAGGATTTTTCGCTGGTTGTGATTGATACAGACTACAAGTTTGGCAATGGCCGTCTTTTCCCCGCAGGTCCTCTTCGCGAGCCGATCTCCCGGGGTCTTGGACGTGCGCAGGGGCTTGTGCTCGTGGGAGAAGGAGAGATCCCTGTCAACGTATTCCTTCCTTTTGTGCGCGTCAGGTTTGACCCCTGTACAAGGGATCTGGAAGCGTTGAGGTCAAGAACGCTTATTCTTTTTGCAGGGATTGGACGACCGCAAAAATTTTTCAGGATGCTTGAAACATACGCTATCATATACGGATTTAAAATTCTGGAGAGCGTCGCTTTTCCAGACCACTATGCGTATTCTCAAAAAGATATGGAAAAATTGCGTGACAAGGCAAAAAGGGCAGGGGCTACATTGGTCACGACAGAAAAAGATTTTATGAGACTATCCCTCAGAGAAGGAATATATAGGGAAGGGATATATAAAGTTGACCTTGCGCCCGAAATTGTGGAGGGAAGCTGGGATGATTTATGGAAAGGCGCTCAATTTATACGATGAAAAAAGTTTCTCGCTTTCTTTTGGATGTTGTTCAAGTTATCTTTCTGTCAAGTCTTTTTGTTCTCTTGCGGCCTTTCAGCTTTAACTTTATTTCAAATATCGGGGGAGCGCTTGGCAGAAGCGTGGGCATGAGACTCCCCCATCGAAGGAGAGCGTATCAGAATTTAAAGCGTGCTATGCCTGAACTCTCTCCTAAAAAACAGAATGAAATTGTCGCGGGGATGTTTGAAAACCTTGGACGGACCTTTTTAGAATATATTGCTCTCCCTGGAGTCCAAATTTATGAAGGGGAGGGAGACGGAAGTAAGAGTGGGAATGGAGCGGGCGGTCGCGTCGAAGTTATCGGAAAAGAAATTATTGACCAACTGCGTGATGATCAAAAGCCTGCTGTTCTTTTTCTTGCGCATCTCGCGAATTGGGAAATCGGAACGTTGGCCGCTCTTCAACGTGGCGTGAAAATCGCACAAGTTTACCGAAAACTCAATTACCCCTTGACCGATATGCTGATTCGCTGGATACATTGCCGTGTGGCGCAAGAGGTTGTTGCGAAAGGTTCGGCAGGCGCACGCCAAGCTGTCGCCGCTCTTCAACGCGGTTCTCATATTTCCATGTTGAGCGATCAAAAAATGAACGAGGGAGAATGGATCCCTTTCTTTGGGATGCCCGCGAAAACTGCAACGGGAGGCGTACGACTCGCTTTAAGATGCAATTGTCCTTTTGTTCCCGTGCGTGTAGAGCGGATAGAGGGAACGCGCTTTCGAGTCACATATTTTCCACCCCTTGTCAGCAGGAAAAAAACAGTTGAAGATCAATTGATTGATCTGTTGACCCAAATGAATCAATTGATCGAAAGCTGGATTCGCGAACGTCCGGAGCAATGGTTTTGGCTTCATCACCGTTGGCCGAGAGGATATAAACCATAAGGGTTATTCCAAGCTTTTCGATCTAAAATCGTTGGGGATGGAATTTGAAAAACAAGGGAGATTTATCAATGAAAATTATGAATATGCTTTTCTTTTTGACTCTTTTCTTAAACTCGTTGACGCCGCTGTTTGCCTCCGAGATAAAAGAAAATTTCGAGGAAGAGCCTGTCAAATTCGTGACAGGTGCGATTCAATTCAGGAATTATTTTAGTGGCTATTCTACAGAAGTAATGATTAAGGATTATGATAAGGATTTTTTTAGAGAAATAAATTCTCTGAGGTTTTCCATAAATCATGATGCCACATATGATCTGACCCTTCACTATAAAGATATAAGACACAAAACATTTTATATATTGTTAGCGACGATTTGCTTCTATGATGACCAACACGAGCTGTTTGGGATAAGGGACATACAAGTTTCAGCGGACTATATTAACAACGATTATGTACGCCTTTTCCCTACCTTAAGGCTTTAGAGTTTGATCTGCTTTACCGGGGCTGGAAAACGAGCGGAAAGGAAAGAATCATCTTTTCTCCGTCTCCTGATCGTCTGCGTCCATGTTAATTTCTTCGAGAAACCAATTGCGATGACGGCGCTCATCACTCAATGCCTGGCTTAGAACCTGGGACAATTCATCAGGTTTTGCAGGATGAGAGACGATACGTTCGTAGGCTTTGTTTGTATCCTCTTCATTGCTGCGCATCGCTTGAAGAATGGCGTGATCTGTAGTCAGAGCGGCGATGACGACTTTACCTTGCGTAAGAATGCCTTTGAGGTCTGACTTGAAGGGGGGCGTCTGTCCTTGTTCTGTTAAATAGCCAGAAAGCTCGTCGATATGACGCCGATGATCTTCCATAAACTCTTGCAGTATTTCTTGATATTCTTCGTCATCAAGACGGTCAATCGCTGCTTGATAGGCTTTGATCGCATCGTAATCCAGCTCAATGATCGCGCTTATCGCATCAAGGAAATCGGTTTGAGTCCCAGCCAATGTTGCCATGATTTACACTCCATTTTATGATCCTATTATTATTCTGCCCAAAAATTGATTCGGAATTCAACCTGTGGATTTTTTGAAGCAGTTGAAAAGGAAGGGAAGTTTAAAGTTGATTTTCCGTATATCCTTCTTCTTTCAAGCAAAGAAGCCTAAAGAAAAAAGGATTCATAAATCCGCTTTAACCCACTTTTTTCTTTCGGTAGACAGGCTATCCGTACGTATGGCTTCGCGGATAGCCTGAAGCAATTGATTCATGAAATACACATTGTGCAGGGTTAGCGCCTGCAAAGCCAGCATCTCTTGGGCTTTTAGAAGGTGATGAAGATAAGCCCGCGAGAAAATCTGACAGGTAGAACAGCGGCATGATTCATCAACAGGTCTGGAATCATCGCGGTAAATTTTATTTCTCAGGTTGATATGCTCTCCCCCGCTGCCGCTGTAGCGTGTCCAATGCTCGGCTTTCACCAAAGCGCCGCCATGCCGTGCCAGTCGTGTCGGATGAACGCAATCAAACGTATCGATTCCTTGCTCTACACCGTTAAAAATATCGCTGATTCCGCCAATCCCCAACAGATGAACGGGACGTTCGGGACTAAGCATTCCAAGAGTCATTTCTACAATAGCCTGCATTTGATCTTTTGACGCTCCCAGAGAGCCGCCAACGGCGTGACCAAAAAAAGGATGGCTATTGACGAACGCAGCCCCCTGTTGCCGTAAATCTTCGTAAACTCCCCCCTGGATGATGCCATACAACGCCTGTCGTCCATCGTTGCAGCGTTGAAATTCCGCCAGACTTCGCAACGCCCACCGATGGGAAAGGTGCATGGATCGTTCCGTATAGGATTTGTCCACATGGAAAGGCGTGCATTCATCCAATACGACAATCAGGTCTGCCCCCAATTGGCGTTGAATCTCGATAGACCGCTCAGGCGTCAGCAAAAGCCGTTGACCGTCAATGTAAGATTTAAAGTGTGCTCCTTCTTCCGTAATTTTCAGCATTGTTTTAGGGCGGTGGTTCATGCGTTTGCCTTTGATTTCACTTGCGACCGACCCATATCCCAGACTGAAAATCTGATAGCCGCCGGAATCGGTGAGCATAGGCCCATCCCAGCCGATAAATTTATGCAACCCACCCATTTTTTCGACTAAATCGCCTCCAGGCTGAAGCATCATATGATAGGTATTGGAAAGAATGATCTGTGTGCCGGCGGTTTTCATTTCCTGGGGAAAAGCGCCCTTAATCGCTCCTTTGGTGGCGCAAAAGATAAAAGCGGGCGTTTTAATCGTTCCATGCGGGGTTTCCAATAGACCAAGACGCGCCCGCGAAGAAGATGAGCGATGTGTAATGTTAAAATTAAAGTGTGGATAGAGTGACATTGATATTTTTCTTTGTTCGAGCCAGAGAGCGAGACAAGTACATCACAGGCGCGTTTGCCAGGGATGCAAGCAGGCGAAAGCAGTAAGTTCCTAAAATATAGCTGTAAAGTAATGTGTTAAAGTCAACGGGTGACGGCGCAAAAACAACCCATGCTAGCGTACTGAAGATGATATTATCCAGCAGGGAAGCTAAAATATTGGAAAGCGTGGTGCGCAACCATAAAGCGCGGGCTTGTGTTAATGTTTTTATACATTGATAGATCCAGATGTCGGTGTATTGACTGATAATATAAGACAGTAAACTCGCGGCAAAAATTGCCGGCGCTGGTAAAAACAGTACGGAAATGGCCTGATGCGCCGTATTAAAGGAGAGATAAGGACTATGGGGACTGAGATCCAGAGGGCGTACCCCAAGGGTGAGCGTCATAAGCCCTGTCATCAGGATGCAGCCGCTGAAGCTCAGCCAAACCGCCCGGCGCGCGGCATGGGGGCCATAATATTCGGTCAGCATGTCCATCACAAGGAATATGGATGAAAACACAAGTGTTCCCAGGACGACAGGCTGATCGAAAAAACTGTATTGTCCCGCTTTCAGGACTTGAAGATTCGCGGCGAGTAACGCCACTACAGAATAGAGGATCAACCCATTTTCACCAAAAAATCGAAATAAAGTAAGAATACTCAAAGCGCAAAAAACAAACGATATGATCCCCACCCCTTCAGGAGGATAGGTATTCATGATGTCAATCAGATGTCTAAAGTCAATCAAGGATCTAAGGTCAAAAGAAATTGTTGTTAATACAGAGGAGGAAGGGAGAGTTGAAGTCTCCTCTGCCCGATGTGAAATTTATGAAATTAGGCGCGAAGTGCCGCTGATTTTTCAATGCGTTGCTTCAACAACAGCGCATCACGAGTTAGTTTTGAAGAGCGCATCGACAACAGGAAAGCATCGAGACCGCCGTTTATCTCAATGGTGCGTATCGCGCGTGTGGAAACGCGGAGTCGCACTGTTCCCAACGTCTCGCTCGCAAAAGAAACGACTTGCATGTTGGGCAGAAATCGACGGCGCGTTTTATTGTTCGCGTGACTTACGTTATTGCCTGACATCACTTGTTTTCCAGTGATCATACACCTTCGTGCCATAATACGAACTCCGCTTCAAAAGTATAAAAACTCATGGCTTGAGTTATAACAAGGTTACATCCTGCGTCAAGCATTTTATCGCAAATTCTGAATTTTCAAGGATGAAGTAACCAGGTTTTGAAAACAAGGCGACTGAATTATAATCGAGCCAGGGGACCCAAGGGACGTGGGGTTCTCTATTGCAAACACGTTGTTCGCAGGTTATGAAAGAAGTCTGATGAATGCGATGAGCGCTTTTAAACGGAGGAAGTAAACGGCTTGATAAATCCTGTTATCATTATTCCCGCGCGGATGTCATCGTCAAGACTTCCCGGAAAACCATTGGCTGATCTGGGGGGGAAACCCATGGTCGTACGCGTTCTTGAGCGTGGTCTTGAAGCGGATGTCGGACCTGTGATCGTCGCCTGTGATGATCCGCGCATCGCGGATGTCGTACGAGATGCTGGCGGGCGAGTATGTATGACGGATCCTGAATTACCCTCAGGTTCGGATCGCGTTTACGCCGCCTTGTGCGTCGTTGATCCGGAAGGACATCATGATGTGGTGATTAATCTTCAGGGAGACTCACCCACGACTAAACCCGACCTTATTCAGGCATCGTTGACAGTGTTACGGCAATCGGATTTTGACATTGCAACGGTTGCGGTGAAAAAGACCGATCTGGCGGAAGCGCACAATCCCGACATTTGTAAAATTGCCCTTGCGGGATCAGAAAATGATCACGTGCGGCACGCTCTTTACTTTAGCCGCTCTGTGATTCCAGCGGGAGCAAACATTTTTTACTACCATATCGGGCTTTACGCCTATCGGCGCTTTGCCCTGAAAAGATTTGTCCAAAGTCCTGTTTCATCCCTTGAGGCTTTGGAACGGCTTGAGCAGTTGCGTGCTCTTGAAATCGGACTGCGTATTGGTGTGAGGCTTGTAGATTCGATTCCCCAGGAAGTGAATACGCCTGAGGATTTAGAGAGGGCGCGGGTTTATTTTGAGCATCACAGTTGCTGAAAAAGAAAGACCTTTATCTTGGGTTGAAAAGATTGAGAGTGAACGCTTCAACACATAAAAAGATTTAAATCAACATCTTCAACAAGCTTGACGTTTGCTGAAAAATCGCTAAGGTGCACCCTGTGGGGCCTGTAGTTCAGTTGGTCAGAACGCACCGCTCATAACGGTGTTGTCGCAGGTTCGAGTCCTGCCGGGCCCACCAGAAGTCAATACGCCTGTTGTGGAAATTCACACGAAAAAAGAAGCAGTTTTCACAGCTTATCCTCCTTGTGGGAGCCAAGAGTATGAGTGTTGTATTGAAATTTATTGTTCATTCTCTTGACTCTTTACACAGTAGCAGCTAGCGTCATTAGCTATTCTTTAAGGATTTTATAAAAATATGGCCAGTTATCAATATATTTACACGATGCAGGATCTAGGCAAAGCTTATCCTGGCGGCCGTCAGGTTTTGAAAAATATTTCGCTTTCCTTTATTCCGGGAGCAAAGATCGGCGTCATCGGCGTTAATGGCTCAGGAAAATCAACCCTGTTAAAAATTATGGCGGGTCTTGACACCGAGTTTACCGGGGAAGTTTGGGCGGCAGAAGGTGTAAAAGTGGGTTATTTGCCGCAGGAACCTATGCTTGATCCCAAGCTGGATGTGCAGGGAAACATCCTGGAAGGAGTCAAGGAAACAAAGGCTTTACTCGATCGCTTTGAAACTTTAACCGCGCGTTTTGGAGAATCGCTTACCGATGAAGAAATGAATGCTCTCATCGTTGAGCAAGGGGAAGTTCAGGAAAAAATTGAAGCCCTTGACGCATGGGAACTGGATCGCACTATCGAAGTTGCCATGGATGCATTGCGTTGCCCGCCCGGTGAGGCAGATGTGACGAAACTTTCAGGAGGAGAGCGTCGCCGTGTTGCCTTGTGTCGTCTTTTGTTACAACATCCTGACATCTTGTTGCTGGATGAACCGACGAACCATCTTGATGCGGAATCCGTAGCATGGCTTGAACAGTTTTTACAGAAATACACGGGTACGGTCGTTCTGGTTACGCATGATCGCTATTTTCTGGATCATGTGGTGGGATGGATTCTGGAACTGGATCGTGGTCAGGGGTACCCCTTTAAAGGCAATTATTCTTCATGGCTTGAACAAAAACAAAAGCGCCTTGAGGTGGAAGAAAAACAGGAAACAGCGCGTCAAAAGACGCTTGCGCGGGAATTGGAGTGGATCCGCCAGTCCCCCAAGGCGCGACAGGCCAAAAGTAAAGCCCGTATCGCGGCTTATGATGAGCTTTTGCAAAAAAGCCTTGAGCAGCGCTCTGCCACGGAACAGATTGTCATTCCAGCGGGTCCCCGATTAGGAAATGTGGTAATCGAAGCGGAGGATGTGGCCAAAGGCTTTGGAGATCGTTTGCTGTTTGAACATTTAAGTTTCAAGCTTCCGCCGGGGGCGATCGTCGGTATCGTTGGTCCGAATGGCGCAGGCAAAACCACGCTCTTTAAGCTGATGACCGGGCAAGAGAAGCCAGATGCGGGTTCTTTCCGTGTGGGAGAAACGGTTCAGCTTGGCTACATTGATCAGAACCGTGATTCACTGGAAGGTCAGCATACGGTTTGGGAAGAAATCTCAGGAGGATTGGATGAGATTGAACTTGGCAAAGTCAAAATCCCCAGTCGCGCTTATTGTGCCCGTTTTAATTTCAAGGGAGCGGATCAGCAGAAAAAAGTAAGCCAATTATCAGGCGGTGAACGTAATCGCGTTCACTTGGCAAAAATGCTTAAATCAGGGGCAAATGTGCTTCTGCTTGACGAGCCTACCAATGACCTGGATGTTGAAACTCTTCGCGCTTTGGAAGAAGCTTTGGAAGACTTTGCTGGCTGCGCGATTGTGATCAGCCACGATCGTTGGTTTTTGGATCGTATTGCAACCCACATTTTGGCGTTTGAAGGAAATAGCCATGTCGAGTGGTTTGAGGGCAATTATCAAGATTATGAAGCCGATCGTCAGCATCGCTTGGGAAATAACGCAAGTCAGCCCCACAAGCTTCGGTTTAAACCACTTAGACGCGCTTAATGTTTTGAAGATATTTGAAGATAATAATATTAAACTTCTTTGCTAACCTGTATCTGGCGGCTGCTTTTGTCATTATAACCTTCGTCTTTCAAAATCCGGGGACATTGACCTTCAGGATTCGTCCTGCTCACGTACTTTACTTACGATGTGCGGAACTCACTGCTCATCCGCCTGCCCATATTTTGGAAGACGAGGGGTATGCAAGTGCGCTCGGAATCCTCACATATCTCTCATGGACGCTGTGGTTTATCAGTCGCTTTGCCTCAAAATCCTCGCGCTGTATCTGACGATGAGAGAAGTTCATTATTTCCCATGACAATGTTTGTAACGCCTGCCTGAACCACAAGGGCAGAGAGCATTCCGGGCGATGCTGTCATGAACTTTGCCCAAAGCAACGTCTATGTCTTCAACATTTGCTTTTTTAGCCCGATCATGTGGTTGGGGCGCCATAGATGTTTTCATGGATCTGGTGCGCTTGGCTTGAGTTTGACTTTTTTTCGTGCGTTCGACCATATCCTCTTTGACAACATCGAGACCAGGTTGCTCAAAATGTATATTCTGCCGCGCCTCTTCTATATCTTCAAGGGCGGCATCAAATATTTCTGATGCTGATTCTTGATGCAGCTCAACATAACAAAGTGCATTAATAACTTGCTCTTTGACTTTGCTCATCATCTCCTGAAAGAGGCTGAACGCTTCTTGCTTATACTCATTCAAGGGATCACGCTGGGCGTAGGCTCGCAAATTAATCCCCTGGCGCACATAATCAAGCGCGTGAAGATGATCCTTCCATACCTGATCGAGAACGCGCAAAAGGATGCTTTTTTCCGCCATGCGCATAAGGCTTGCGCCGTACTTGTTTTCCTTGGCGGCGATCTTGTCCCGGATTGCCTCCGCGATACGCTGTTTGATTTCAACTTCTGCAATTCCTTCCTCTTTCGACCATTGCTGAAGGGGCAGATCGAGGCCAAAAATTCGGACGCATTCTTCATGAAGACCGCTTATTTCCCATTGATCAGGATAAGCGTCTTCAGGAATAAAACGCGTCAGACATGCTTCCAGAACATCGTCTTGCATATCGCTGATCAATTCGCGCGCGTCTTCGATGGTCATCAGCTCTCGGCGCTGTTCATAGATGACTTTACGTTGATCATTCATGACATCATCATATTTGAGCAAATGTTTGCGGATATCATAGTTATGAGCTTCGACCTTTTGTTGAGCGCGTTCCAAAGCTTTGTTAATCCAGGGATGAGTAATCGCTTCGCCGGGCTGAAGCCCTAATTTTTGCAACATCCCATCCAATCGGTCTGAACCAAAAATCCGCATCAAATCATCTTCAAGAGAAAGGAAAAACTTTGATTTCCCCGGATCACCCTGACGGCCGGAACGCCCCCGCAGCTGATTATCGATCCGTCGGCTTTCATGACGTTCGGTGCCAATCACGAAAAGGCCTCCCGCGGCCTTGACTTGCATTTCCGCCGCCGCAACTTCCTGGCGAATCTTTTCTTCGATCTTTCGACTTTCCGAGGCGTCCTTTATTTTTTCCAGCTCGATGGTCAGACGCATGTCAACATTCCCGCCCAGTTTGATATCCGTTCCGCGCCCCGCCATGTTCGTGGCAATGGTGACAGCTGCGGGGCGACCCGCCTGCGAAATGATCATCGCTTCTTGCTGGTGATAGCGTGCGTTCAAAACCTGATGGGGAATGTTGTGCTTCTTCAGAAGGCTGGAGAGGTATTCTGATTTTTCAATACTGACCGTCCCCACAAGAACGGGCTGCTTCCTCTCGCGACACTCTTCAACAAGTTTGATGATGGCATCGTATTTTTCAGCGGCTGTACGGTAAACCTCATCGTCCAGATCCTGTCGAGCCAGAGGGACATTCGTAGGGACTTGGATAACATCAAGCTTGTAAATGTCTCCAAGTTCGGCGGCTTCTGTCTTCGCTGTTCCCGTCATTCCTGAGAGTTTTGGATAAATGCGGAAAAGGTTCTGGAACGTAATCGAGGCGAGCGTCTGATTTTCCATTTGAATGGACACGCTCTCTTTCGCTTCCAAAGCCTGATGCAGTCCATCGGAATACCGGCGTCCCTCCATCATCCGTCCTGTAAACTCGTCAATAATCATGACTTTGTCGTCTTTCACCATGTAATCAACATCACGGGCAAAAAGTTTGTGCGCTTTCAAAGCCTGATTCACATGATGGACAAGAGAGATGTTGTGAATATCGTAAAGCGAACCGCCTTGAATCAGGTTGAGACGGGCGAGCATCTCTTCAACTTTTTGTGATCCCTGCTCGGTCAATGTAATGGAGCGCGATTTTTCGTCTTTTTCATAATCTTCAGGCCCCAGGTCCGGAATGATGCGGTTTACTTGCGTATAAAGCACAGAGGAATCTTCCGCAGGACCTGAAATGATGAGAGGTGTGCGCGCTTCGTCAATCAGGATGCTGTCTACTTCATCGACAATTGCATAGTTAAAGGGACGCTGCACCATATCGTCAGTCCGGAATTTCATATTGTCGCGCAGGTAGTCGAATCCTATCTCGTTATTGGTCGCGTAGGTAATGTCGGCATTGTAAACCGTTTGACGTTGGGCATCGTCCAGCTCGTGTAAAATACAGCCTACGGAAAGCCCCAGGAAAGTATAGATCTTTCCCATCCACTCAGAGTCGCGGCGCGCCAGATAATCGTTGACGGTGACCACGTGAACGCCTTTTCCTGTCAGGGCGTTAAGATAGGCTGGCAAAGTGGCGATAAGCGTTTTTCCCTCTCCTGTGGCCATTTCAATGACTGTGCCGCGATGGAGAATAATGCCGCCCATCATTTGAACATCAAAGTGACGCATGTTCAAGACGCGCTTCGAGGCTTCGCGCACCGTTGCAAAAGCTTCTGTCAACAGACCATCCAGAGGTTCCCCCTTCTCAAGACGGCTTTTGAACCACGGCGTTCGGGCGCGCAATTCATCATCGCTCAGCTTTTCGAGGTCGCTTTCCAATTGATTGATCGCATCCACAAGAGGGCGCAAGCGCTTAATATATCGATCATTGGAAGATCCAAAAAGTCGTAAGATTGGGGTCAACATAAAAACTGCACTCCGTACATGCATCAGGAAAGAGTTTAAAATCAAGCTAACTCTATGCCAGTTTTATCTCTAAAATCAAGGGATCTGGATTGAAGGGGTTGCGAAATAATTTTTTTTGTTGCTTTCGGCTGGATTATCCTTACCATAGACCGCTAGAAGACGATAAAAATTGATATGTCCGAGGGAAAGGAAATGAATATGTTAAAAAAATTGATCGCCACAACCGCTTTGGGTGCGGTGATGATCTATACCGCCGCTGCTCCTTGTTTGGCTCAAAACAAGGCTGATGCTGTGGTGGCAAAAGTTAACGGTGAAGCTATTTACAAGACGGATTTGGAAAAAATTGAAAGAGCCTTGCCGCCTGAACTGGTCAAGAATGTGAAAGAAAAAGATAAGGAAAAACTTTTTTCAGGACTGCGTGACCAAGCGATTGATCTTAAACTGTTGACGGATGCCGCAAAGAAGGCAGACCTTGAAAAAGACTCTGAGGTACAGCAGGCAATCGCCCAAGCCACCGAACAAGTCCTCTTGCAAGCCTATATTGGCAAACAACTGAATCCTCTCGTTAACGAGAAGGAAATCAAGGCTAAATATGATGAATTCATCAAATCTTTTCCAAAAGACGAGATGGAAAGCAAAGTTCGCCATATCATGGTGAAAGATCAGGCCGAAGCCAAAAAGATTATCGAGGATCTGAGGGGAGGGGCTGACTTCCAGAAGCTGGCACGAGAAAAATCCATCGATAAATCAACCGCGCCTGAAGGAGGAGATTTAGGTTATATGCGTAAAGGCGACGTCGATCCAACGTTTGCCGAAGCCGTTTTTGCTCTGAAACCGGGGGCGTATAGCGAAAATCCTGTCAAAACTTCAATCGGTTGGCATGTCGTTAAAGTCGAAGATCGCCGCAGGGTAAAACCTCCCAAATTTGAAGAGGTCAAAGATCAGTTAGGTAACGTTGTTTTCCAGGATCAGATGAAAAAATTAGTCGAACAACTTCGCGACAAGGCGAGCATTGAACGCTTTAATTCCGAGGGTAAGCCCGCGATGCCTGTTTCAACAGCCGATAATAACACCACCTCTGCGGATACTTCCTCCAAGCGTTGAGGCGAAAGATGAAGGCAGGGCGCGTCGTCAACATAAAGAAAACGTGCCTCGCCCAAGTCCTTTCAAGATTTCTTTGAGGTTATCCAAGAAGTCTTACGGAGACTTGGACGCTGTGCCGGACTCGCCGCTCATCCGCCTCCGTCACGTCATTTCGCATCTTGAAAGGAAAAGGAGGATAACGCAAGCTTTTGGTTTTATCTAATGGTGCACTTCAAGCCTCCATCACCTGAAACGCCGATCAGGCTTTGAAGGCCTGCAGATTTACGGGTTTCCAGCAAAATCGTCTTTCCTGCCTGGACCTTACATACGGCGGGCAAAGGGTTCACAAGCTTCTTCCCGTTTTTCCAGGCTGCCACAGGATCTTTATAAGCGACAACGATCGCATCAACAGGAATATTAAGTGTCCCTCCGGATTGAAGAGGGGTGGCCTTGTTTATGAGATCACAGCCAGAGCCGCGCAGGGCAGTATTAATGCCCTGGCTTAACGTGCTTTTCAGTGAATCAAAGCCTTCGGTAGCCTTATAAGTTTGGATGATGCCTTTAAAGCCTGATACCAGATCATTTTCTTTTGGATTACAGGCCGCTGGCTCTTTCAAGGGGCCTTTGTAAACTTCTACAATAATAGTATGTTTACTGCCTGATGTCACAGATTCTGCATGAGCTGGTATTGACGCAAGGATTCCACTTACAAGGAAATAACCAAACTTTTTATTCATTGAAAACCTCCTAAAGTTACTCAAAGAAACATTTCTTAATTAAATTTCTTATAAGTTCAAATTTCTCATATATTCGTTAAAAAAATATGAATGATATTTATTATTAAATGTCCTTTTCAGGACTTCAACTTACTCAAAATTTATCAATAAATTGATCATTAATCAGGAATTGATTCAGAAACTCTGCATATCCCATGAGCTTGCCTTCTTGCGTGACGATGGAATGCGCATATTTTCTGACTTGAATTTCGCTGAGTCCTTCCAGGCAAATCGAGTACCAGACCTGGTTATGGAATTTTATACGGCTGAGTTCAAGCTGAGGCCCTTGCGACATCTTATAACGGTAAGCGTTTTTTTGAACAGAGATCACCTCGACTTGATAATCGCTCTCGCAAAGCGCCAAAGCAAGTTCGTGAGGGGAAACAAGCGGTTGTTTGTAATAGGGAAGCCTTGGAAACAAGGGGTATAGTTCATGCCACGTTAAGGGAAAATCGACCTTTTTCTTATGTCCAAACGCAAGCATTTTCCCGTATTCCTCTACGAGTGGTTTATAAACCAGCTTTTGATCGCGCGTTTTCAAGTTGAGCAAGTTTTCCTTAATGACCAGATAAGCATCGTCAAAATTTACGTTTTTGAATTCATCAAAGGACAAAATTTTAAAGGGCGCCAGTAAAAGAGGGATCATCGGACAGTTCTCGGGCCAGAAAGAACGCCATTCCCAAATCACAAGATCTTTTTTGCTTATATGGGTGTGAATATCCTTGCGGTTTTTTTCTATTCTGTCAGAAGAAATGTCTTGCTTTGGATTGCGCTCGTCATTCCCAGTGCTTTTTTCAGGCTGGTTTTCCAAATCTCCAAGCTGAAATTTATCACATAAGTATTTCACTTTTGGCTTCCCGTCTATAATTTTAAAAGGTCAAAGAATTCTTTATATTCTTTGCTGAACAGCATCATATAATCAAAAGCGTTCATAAAAAATTAACAATTTCTGGACAAAACTCTCTTAATAATTTTTAATAGCGCCAGTGTACTCAAACATTTGTAAAGAGGATAAGACAAGGTGAAAATGGCATTTTTGAATCTGCGAACAGTAAGATTTTTCAATGTTCTGATCTTCATCGTGTTGAATTTAAGTACGCTTGCATCATCCGCCTGGGCCATTAAGTACGCGGCTCTTGTCATGGATGCCCATACAGGCAAGGTTTTACATGCCCATAATGCAAATGATCAGGTACCCCCCGCTTCCCTGACAAAAATGATGACGCTTTATGTATTGTTTGAGGAGCTTGAAGCCAAAAGGCTGACGTTGAATTCAATCATTAAAGTTTCAAAAAATGCCGCAAGACAGCCCCCTACAAAGTTAGGAGTGGCTGCGGGTGGGACAATACGAGTCAAAGATGCGATGCTGGCTATGATAACACGCTCGGCAAATGATATGTCCGTAGCCATTGCTGAAAGAATTTCAGGAACGGAAACGGCTTTTGTTGAGCGCATGAATCATAGAGCCAGAAGCCTTGGCTTGAGTCGTACCCATTTCGGAAACACCTCTGGCTTGCCTCACAAGCAGCAGGTCACCACCGCAACCGATATGGCGCGCCTTTCTCAAGCGCTGTTAAAGAGGTTTCCAGCCTATTATCATTATTTTGGCACAAAAGCGTTTGTTTATAACGGCCAAAAAATTCACAACCATAACAAATTATTAGATCGTGTTGAAGGGCTGGACGGGATTAAAACAGGATTTATCTGCGCTTCGGGGTTTAACATTGCGACTTCTGCTATGCGTAAAGGGCAACGCCTTATCGGCGTCGTCATGGGCGGAGAGACGGCACAATCACGTAATCAGCGTGTTACAAAACTTTTGGAGGCATCGTTTTCCCAACTTCCTGTTCAAAACGCCATTTATAATAAAGAGTCGGAAGATCTGTCACAGCGACCTATGCGGCAACCTTCTGAAAATGTTGGCCTAAAAAGAAAGCAGGGAGATTGGTATGTCCAGGTTGGAGTCTACAAAAAAGCCAAAGATGCGCATATGTCCGCGGCTTTGTCGCTTGCGAAACTTCCGAAAGAGTACGGCCCAACCATTTTCGTTTCAAAAGCAGGATTAAAGCGAGCGAGACTTTATCGTGCCCGCCTGGGTAGATTTGATAAAATTTCCGCTTACAAGGTATATCATATTTTGAAGAAACAGGGTGTATCCTGTCTTGTGACCAGGGATTCACCGCGTGCCAAAATGCTTACCGCTATGGCGGAAACAAGATGAGCAGGGGGGAGAAATTTTGCCGCTCTCCCTCTCTATATCTTCTCTCTTGATCTCAAATTAGGCCTAAAATGTTTTAAGCGATAATGTCAGGCAGAAGCTTACTTTTTACTTTCAGCATTTGATCCTTTAACAACAGTTTGCGCTTCTTCATGCGTTGTACGGCAATCTGGTTTACAATGCTTTCCCCTAGCATCCCCTCGATCATTAAATCAAGTTCACGATGCTCCTCATTGAGTCTTTCCAGCTGATTACGCAAAACTTCCTGGTCGTCCATCTGCTGCTCTGTATTAACCCTTGCTTTCAGAAAGGCGTTTCATAGATTATCATGCCAACCTGATCGTTTGAGTGAAATATTGTAAGTTTTCTTGCGCTATTTATAACAAATGATATAACGTTTGAATAGTAATTCCTAGAGAGAGAGTTCTTTTATGTCAAAGTGTGTCGGTATTTTAACAAGTGGGGGCGATTGCGCGGGGCTTAATGCGGTGCTGCGTGCTGTCACGATTCGCGCTATTCAGGGATATGGATGGGAAGTCTATGGTATTCGTCATGGCACACACGGTCTTTTGTGTCGTCCTCTTGAGTATCGGAAACTGGATCTGAACTCATTTGATGGATCTGTTCTGCGCCTGGGGGGAACAATCCTGGGAACGATCAACAAGGGAGATCCAACGGCCTATCCCATGGAAGATAATACATTCAAGGATCGTTCGGACGAGTTTGCGGAAGGTTGTCAAATGCTTGGGCTTGAAGCAATGATAGGCATCGGAGGGGATGGCAGTCTCGCAATCCTTCATAGACTTATGGAAAAAGCCAGGATTCCTTTTGTTGCGATTCCTAAAACAATTGATAACGATATAGGCGTCACCGAGCGTTCAATCGGCTTTACCACGGCTGTTGATATTGCAACGGAAGCTCTTGATCGGCTTCAGCCCACCGCGGCCAGTCATGACCGGGTTATGGTACTTGAAGTGATGGGGAGGGATGCGGGACATATTGCCTTGGCCGCAGGGATTGCAGGAGGAGCGGATATCATCATTATCCCTGAAATTCCTTATAAACTTCAAAATATTGCTCATAAAATCGAGACCATTTTGAAGAAAGGCAGGAATTCTGCTCTCGTGGTGGTGTCCGAGGCGGTGAAAACAGAAACGGGTGACGTGCTTCAAATCCTGGATTTAAACGGGCGCCCTCGATACGGAGGCATAGGTCATTACATCAGTGACGAAATTATGCGTCTGACAGGCGCTGAGACACGCTTTACCGTTCTTGGACATGTACAGCGCGGTGGCCAGCCAGATGCTTCCGATCGTATTCTTGCCTCGGCTTTTGGCGTGCGCGCTGTGGATCTGATTGCTGAAGGGAAGTTCGACCGCATGGTGGCGTGGCATAACCGTACCGTCATCGATGTTCCTATCCTGGAGGCGATTCATCTGAACAGTACCGTAGATCCAAATGATGCTTTAGTTCAAACGGCACGCGGTCTGGGTATTTGTCTGGGTGATGCGCCCTATTAATGTTAGACTTCTCTGATAACCTGGTATGGTGGGAAAAGAGTCTGATATATCCCGTTAGGGTGCTCCTCTGCCCTCCAGACGGTGAAGAAAAAAGGGGAGAAAAGAAAAAAGGTTTTCATGGTTGCACTCTTTTGCAAGAATGATTATCAACAAGAAAGACATTGCTGCAAAAGTGTCTTTATTAAACACGAACAAGCCTGTCTAGGCGGAGGAGAAAGAAATGGCATATCCCTTGATGCCAAAGGCGACAGCTTTATGGTTGGTTGAAAACACTCCGCTTACATTCGAACAGATTGCTGTGTTTTGTGGTCTTCATGTGCTTGAAGTTCAGGCTCTGGCTGATGAAGAAATTGGAGCGGGGTTGGCTCCTTTTGATCCTGTTCTTAATCAGCAGCTTTCCCTGGAAGAGATTGAGAGATGTCGTCAAGACCCCCAGGCGCGTTTACAATTGCTGGAAGTCCAGGATCTCCTCGACAAAAAGCGTAAGAGCGCAAAATATACCCCTGTCTCCAGGCGAAAGGAACGTCCGGATGGAATTGCGTGGATGTTGAAAAATTATCCTGAAATCAGTGATGCGGCGCTTATTCGTCTGTTGGGAACAACCAGGGCAACAATTGAAGCGATTCGCTCAAAAACCCATTTGAATTCGCCTCACATCAAGCCACGACATCCGGTAACTTTAGGCTTGTGTTCACAAAAAGATTTTGAAGAGGTGATGGCCCAAAAAAAATCTGTTTAGGAGAAGTGTATTTTTTGTAGCAGGCAGACGATATGCCTTTCTCCTTCGATTTTCGAGATTTGAGGCCATTGGCGTTCAAGATACAGGATATTTGATTCACTCTGCTCACATCCCTTTAGGGATGCTATGCCAGAGTTACCGTCTTGTCCTCTGCCATGCATCCTGAAATCCTTTGGGTATGTCAAGGTATAGATTTTGGAAACGTGTTTATGAAGTTGATTTTCCATTTTTTGCCTTTACTGTTGTTTATAATTCTTTACGTTGGCAGTGGCATTTATTTTACAATCACAGACGTTGCCAACGCGTTTTATCAGCTATCTCCTACGGTTGCGATCATCCCCGCTTTGATGATGGGATGGATATTGCATCATGGTTCCGCCCAGGAGCGTATGCATCGCTTTCTCGACGGCGTAAGACACCGTGATATCATGACGATGTGCGTTATCTTTCTATTGGCTGGCGCATTCAGTACGGTTACCAAAGCGATTGGAAGCGCCGATGCGACGGTTAATCTCGCCTTGTCTTTAATTCCCGCCAGGTTTCTTCTTGTCGGCGTCTTCATCACGGCCGCTTTCATTTCCACAGCGATCGGAACCTCAATGGGAACGATCGCTACGCTTGCTCCGATTTCTTTGGGATTGGCGAATCAAGGGGCTTTCCCGATCGAACTGGGCATGGCTACGGTGGTTGCGGGGGCTATGTTTGGCGATAACCTGTCCATCATTTCAGATACAACAATTGCCGCTGTTATGTCACAAGGAGCAGATTTAAGAGCCAAGTTGAGGATTAATGTCGAGGTAGCCGTTATAGCATCAGGTGTCACGCTCCTGATTCTGTTTTTTGTACATGACCATGAAGCTTTGATACAATCGGGACAATATTCCTTGATATTGGTCGTACCGTATATCTTTTTAATAGGTCTTGCCGTTTCAGGAGTAAATGTTTTTGTGGCTCTTGTTTTAGCTCTGGCGCTTTCGGGGGTTATAGGATACTTCAACGGAGGATATGGTCTGTTGGCTTTGAGTCGTGATATTGCCGGAGGGTTCGCCAGTATGCATGAAATTATGTTGCTGTCGATGATGGTCGGGGGGCTATCGGGACTGGCAAGTCAGGGATCGACGGTTTTAGCCAGCTATCTTGTGAATATTATTTCCAGGAGGGAGAGTAAAAAGATAGCGCAGTTACTGATTGCCAAAGTAGTATCCGTTTTTGATGTGCTGTTGGCAAATAATACGATCGCTATTATCTTCAGTGGTGATATAGCCAGGGATGTTGCTAAAAAATGTCATATTCCACCCCACTATAGCGCCGCTTGGCTAGATATTTTTTCCTGTGTCTTTCAAGGGATTATACCTTACGGGGCACAAATTTTGCTGGCCAGTACGATCGCAGGCGTTTCCCCTCTGAATATCATAGGGCGGGTCTATTACTGTTATGTTTTGGGGGTTGTTTCGATAGTATATATTTTATGCCACAAGAAATTGAGAGACTGAATTCTCCCAGGATATATCAGTACCAGTGATTATCACTTGTTTTCATTAAGCACCTTCTGAAAGATGGTATCAATCTGTGCTTTTGTGCTTCCAGGTTGAACTGTTTTAAAACCTCCGGCAGGCGTTTTCCCCATCGACCAGTAAACAAAATCGCCAATCTTGTCATTCAGCTTATTGCATCCCTGAATATAGGAGATGAGATCGCCACTATATTTTTCGAGTTTTGTACCTGTCATCTGATCGACTTCGCTGACCTTGCTTGAAAGAGGCGCTCCGAGATCGCGGACGATCCCTTCAAGTTGTCCAAGCAACTTTGTCAGGGCAGTTGTTTTAAGGCTTGCGTCCGGAATACCTCGCATAAAGGCGGAAAAAGTTTTAGATTCGGTAACGCGCGCATTACAGCGTTCCAGTTGCTCGCGGGCAAATTTGGACGTGACCTGCGTCGCATTTTGTTTGGCATTATGCTTCGTCACCTCGAAACATTGCCCATTCATCAATCGTCCATTTTGATCTGGTTTATGAGCGCAATTCTGGCGACACCATTCCGCAAGTTTTGGATCCTTGCATACCTGTGACTGTTGATCACATACGCCTGTGCAATGTTTGAAACCCCTTTTTATGAAGCCCAAACTACCGAATGCTTCGGAAGAAAGAGCGCTCAATAAAAATATGGCAGACAGAGAAAAAAGCCCGCGATAAGAATATCTTTTCATCCCATACAATCCATATGTGTCATAAATTTCTACTCAAAGACGTTCGATATCCTGTTTTCAAAGTTCTTTTGGATATGTTTTGCTATCTTGAAGGCAATTCTTTAAAAAAGAGTTAACTTGCAATCTGTGAAGGAATTTTTCAAACAATAGTCCAAAACTCTTCGAGTTCGGTTCTGGAGTGCTCCCGCATTTTGAAAGACGAAGGATATGGATTACAAGCGGGAATCATGCTAGTACACACATAAAATTCTCCATGAATTTAGGTAGGCATGAAACTGTTCAGAATCCTTCTTGGTGTTGTTATAAGTGCTTTTTGTCTTTATTTATCAGTGCGTCAGATTGATTTCTCTTCTCTTGGAGAAAGCTTTAGACAGATTAGTATTTTCTGGATGTTGCTCTCTATCGGGGGTATTCTGGCTTCGCAGTGGTTTAGAAGTGTGCGGTGGGCAAGACTTTTGAAACCTGTCCAGCGTGCCGCCAATCTTAAAAGTTTTCAAATCTATTCCATTGGTAATTTGGCAAACTTATTGATCCCCTTGAGAGGCGGCGATGTGATTCGGGCGTGGATTATGGCTAACCGCTTATCGGAGCGCAAGTCAGCCGTCATGGCCACGGTCGTAACGGAGCGTCTTGTGGATCTGATCGTTTTTGGCTTCCTCCTGGGTTTGTCATTATGGCTTTATCCTGTTCCCCAGTGGGTGGCGATGACGGGCATTATTTTATTTTCAGGCTCCTTAAGTTTGGGAATTCTTCTCACTTTGGTCAAAACAGATCTTCTTTCCCTGAATTTTATGTGGAAACCCTTGAGTCTGGTTGTGCCTGCCGGTTTTGTCGCTAAAATACAGGATGTGGCGACAGGATTTTTTGAAGGTGTGGCGCCCCTTGCCACGAGCAAAGAGTATCTTGTCTTTGTTTTTGAGACAATTTTAATGTGGGGTATGCAAGGAGCGTTTATCTATCTTCTGTTTCATTCTTTCGGTTTTACGAAAACCTACGATTTGGGTATCAATGCGGCGCTTTTAATGTTAGCTCTCACGACCGTGGCTGTGACTGTTCCTTCTTCTCCAAGTTATGCGGGAACGCTTCATTTAATGATCGTCATGTCACTCGAAATTTGTGGTTTACCGGCAACCGAAGCTTTTTCTTATGCGGTTGTCTCTCATATGCTCTGTACGGTGGCAGGAATAATTTTAGGGATCTATGGCCTTATGAGCGAACATTTAAAGCTTGATACGCTGTTTTTTCTCCCAAAATAGAATCTGTGGCCTAACCTGAATCTGATGGGCGCTTTTATACTCTTTGCCATATTCGGTCAGGCAAAAGGTCTGATGACATTGTCGACTGATGGCAGTGAGAGTAATGCCGGCATTTTTCCTGTGTTCATTTTGCAACATATGAGAAATAAAAATACTTTAATTAAATTGTTTTTAAAATTGGATTGTTTTTGTCCTAATCTTTTCAAAGAGATTATGGTTCTCGCTGAAATACAAAATAAAAAGTAACAGGGCATCGGCATATAGTGAAAAAAATACTGAAAAAAATATTATGGGCGTCGATCATGCTCATTCCTATGAGGGCGACGGAAGCAAGGACAACCCCCGCTAATGATTCTCGCCATCATGAAATTCAAACGTTAAAACAGCAAATCGCCGCATTGACAGAGAAAGTGAACGCTCTGCAAAAAAGAGAAGCTGAGATTCACTATAAAGAGAAGGTAACTAAAACAGAACAAGCGCCAATTAATATGATTCAAAGCGGTAATGATAAGGCGAAACTGACCATTTCGGGGTGGGTTAACCGTGGGATGGCTTATTATGACAATAGCCGTAATTCTGAATGGAAACACGTGGATGTGAATGAATATTCCTCTCGTCTTAATATTGGCGCTGAAGCAAACGTCAGTCCATCTTTTCGCGTTGGCTCGACAATTCAGATGGAGGTGAAGTCGAATTCGAGTTCTGCTGTTGATATCGGCCAAGATGATAATCAATCGGCAAATGTCTCATTCACAAAACGTATTATCGAAGTTTATGTTGATCACGCGAAATTTGGAAAACTTTCCGTAGGACAAGGTAAAACAGCTTCGGATCAGGTTGCTGACCTTGATTTGACGGATACGAACGTGTTGAGCGAAGGCGCTGATCTGGGGAGCTTTGCAGGAGGGGTGCGTTTTATCAAAGGCAATCTCCCACAAGGGGCTTTGGCGCCTATTCCAGGAGCAACCCAGGGAGGATCTGACAGCCCCGACCGCGATAGAACCGCCGGTTCAGTATGGCAAGATGTCATGGGAGGGCGGCGACTGGATCGCGTACGTTATGATACGCCTGTTTTCTATGGAGTCACTCTTTCCGCAAGTCATGCGACACGGGATGTGAGCGAATATGCGGTGCGTTATGCGGGCGAATGGTGGAATACGAAAGTTGTAGGCGCCTTTGGGTACGCGAATGTTCCCTATAGTGCGTATCCTTCCGGTTCTGGAACGCAGACAGTCCGTAAAGGAACACGTCAATATGGCGGATCCGCTTTTCTGTTGTTTCCTATTGGGTTCAGCGTGGGCGGGTCGGGCGCTGCGAAGGTCTATGGCGATCCTGGTCGGAAGACGGGGACTTTATGGACTGTGAAAGCCGGATATCAACATAAGTTCTTTGACTGGGGAAATACATGTTTTGCTGTCACGTATGGGGAAGGACAAGCTTTATATGATGGAACAAGCACGACAAATCCTTCACGTTACACACCGACGACTTTCCTTGAAGATAATAGCGAAAAGATTAAAGTCTACGGGGCTTATGTGGTCCAAAACATTGACAAGGCCGCAACGGAAATATTTGCAGGCGTACAAAATCATGAACTTCGGCGAAATCCTTACGGGCAAATGCCCTTTATTCAGGCGAACGGGTATGGATTCAAGCGTATCCTGGCGTTGATATTCGGAGCGCGCGTAAAGTTCTGAAAAGAGAGAGAGTGCATCAGGAAAGTATGGAGGACATGACATGCGGATTTCCTTGATTTCAGGAGGAGTCCTTTTAACTTTAGCGTTACCAGGGTGTGAGCATTATAAACCCGTGGGTTTTCCTGATCAGAACAATGAGAAAGAAAAGCCGGGGCTTTTTAGTGGAAAGAAAGGACAATTTGAAATTGGAATGCGGGTACCCTGGAGCGCACATGACAAGGCAAACGGAGTCAACCTGGAGGAAACCGGGGAAGGGGATGACTGACGAGACTTCTTTCATAACTTATATCTGGCGGATGTTTTTGGCGTTAAAGGCTCACTTCACACCTCACGTACCTCATCATGTACGCAGCGGTTTCTCGTTCGCTTTTGCCTAAAAATCCCCACGCTATATCTGGTTCTGCAAGAGGTCTAATCTTCCGAATGTCGAACAACCGATGCGCCATCATAAAACTTCTGGATGGTCTCGCGAACATCCTGGGCATCGAGCAATTGATTGATACGGACACGAAAATCGGAAGAATTTGCAAGGCCTTTGCTATACCACCCCAAATGTTTTCGAGCCATTTTGATCCCAACCTCATACCCGTGATAGTGAAGCATCTCGTCATAATGGCTCAGCAGGATCTGCTTTTGTTCAGGAATGGAAGGGTCAGGAATTTTTTCGCCTGTTTTCAGAAAGTGGCTCACCTGATTCAGGAACCAGGGCCGTCCAAAAGAACCGCGGGCAATCATGACGCCGTCTGCGCCCGAAAGCGCAAGCAGTTTAAGCGCGTCTTCTTCCGTCGTCACGTCTCCATTTCCGATCACAGGGATCTTTACGGTTTCCTTCACGTGACGGATGAAGGCCCAGTCTGATTTTCCGTTGTACAGTTGACAGCGCGTGCGTCCATGAACCGTGACCATCTGGATGCCGCACTCTTCAGCGATTCTGGCGAGGTGAGGCGCGTTTCTGTTGCTGTCGTCCCAACCTGTGCGCATCTTGAGCGTAACGGGCAATTTTACTGCTTTGACTGTTGCCTCCATGATTTTGGCGGCGTGAACCTCATCGCGCATCAGAGAAGAGCCGGCATGTCCATTGACTACTTTCTTGACGGGACATCCCATGTTGATGTCAATGATATCTGCGCCCAGATCTTCGTTCAGTTTTGCAGCTTCTGCCATGACCACAGGGTCGCACCCTGCCAGCTGAACGGCAACGGGTCGCTCTTCCTGAGATTTCAGAGCCATTTTCATGCTTTGCCGCGTCTCGCGAATCATGGCTTGCGAGGCGATCATTTCCGACATCACCAGGGCGGCGCCATGTCCCTTTACCAGCTTGCGAAAGGGCATGTCAGAAACGCCTGTAATCGGCGCCAGGATGACATTTCCGTCAAGTTGTACGGAACCGATTTTCAGAGACATATGCATTATCTGTCCTGTTTGAACGCCTGGTTGAAATGGTTTCTGCACAAGGCGACATAGCGATCATTCCCGCCAATTTCGATTTGTGCTCCCTCTTTAACGGGGTTGCCAAAAGCATCGACACGCTGGTTCATCGTCGCTTTTCGACCACAATGACAGATCGTCTTGATTTCGACAAGGTTTTCTGCCCATGTCAAAAGATATTTACTGCCCTCGAAAGGTTCTCCCTTGAAATCGCTGCGCAATCCATAGGCAAGAACGGGAAGATTTAAGTCATCAACCACGCGACATATCTGTTCAACCTGGGTTTTATTTAAAAATTGCGCCTCGTCAATAAGCACGCATTGCAGTCTGGGCAACGTGGGCTTCAGATCCAGAATATATTGAAAAAAGTCGAAATGGTTGTCAAACGAAATGGCATCTGCTTTCAGGCCAATACGGGAAGCGATTTTTCCGGGCGCCACACGCGTATCTATGCAAGGCGTGAAAATGAGGGTTTCCATACCGCGTTCGCGATAGTTGTAATCTGATTGCAAAAGTGTTGTCGTTTTGCCTGCGTTCATCGCTGAATAATAAAAGTATAATTTTGCCATGGCAGATATTCCTGAGACTCATCTTTTTTCTTTTATAAAGAGAGGCCATGAAAGCTTCAAGTTAATTTATCAACGCTCTTAAAGCTTGAAAGGTCTGATAGAGAAACAATAGAGGTGTTGAATTCTTTCTTGGATTCTGCGACAAGATCATTCATGATAAAAACATTTCTTTAAACTCTTATGCGAGGAGAATCATCAGATGTCAGGTGTTCACCCATTTATGGCGGGGAGAAAAGGGTTGATCATGGGTGTGGCGAACGATCATTCATTGGGATGGGGGATTGCCAGAACGTTGGCTTCTTATGGCGCTAGCCTCGCCTTTACGTATCAGGGCGATACTCTAAAGCGTCGGGTTGAACCCCTGGCGGAATCTCTTGGCTCTTCTCTGGTTTTACCGTGTGACGTCAGTGACGAGGAACAGGTTGAAGACGTCTTCAAATCTTTGGGCAGGACATGGGATTCGCTGGATTTCGTGGTTCATGCGATTGCTTTTTCCGATCGAGAGGAATTGAAGGGCAGATATATTGATACTTCACGGCGTAATTTTTTAAATTCTTTGGATATTTCCTGCTATTCCTTTACCTCTGTTTGCCGTCATGCCGCTCCGCTGATGAGTGATGGAGGAAGCTTTTTAACGCTGACCTACTATGGGGCGGAGAAAGTTATGCCTCACTACAATGTCATGGGGGTTGCAAAAGCAGCGCTTGAGTCCAGCATAAGGTATCTGGCCGCAGACCTGGGAGGAAGGAACATTCGGGTGAATGGTATTTCCGCGGGTCCTGTAAAAACGCTTGCCGCCTCAGGCATTGGGGATTTCCGGTATATTTTGAGATGGAATCAATATAATGCGCCGCTTCGTCGCAATATTTCTCTTGAAGATGTCGGAAAGGCAGCGCTTTATTTATTGAGCGATCTTTCATCAGGCGTCACCGGAGAGGTTCTTCATGTGGATAACGGTTACCATGTCGTGGGTATGAAATCGGTTGACGCACCTGATATCACAGTTGTGAAAGAGGAAGGTTCAGCCCTTTGATCCGCAAGACAAGAGGACTTTAAAATGATTAAAAAATTCATTGTAGGAACTTTATGCTCTCTGGGGTTCTCTTTTCTACTTTTGCTGATTTTCCTGTCCATTGCGATTTATAAATTGATGCGCCCCGATTTTGCCGAAATTACACCTAAAACGGTTCTGGAATTAAAACTGGAACATAAATTGCAGGATCAACCCTCGTCACGAGAATTTCCCTTGCGAAGAACCTCCAGCCTTTCCTTGAGAGATTTGATTGATACGTTGCAGGTCGCCAGTCGGGATCCTCATGTTGAAGGGTTGGTGGTTCACCTTGAAGGGGCGACTTTCTCAGGTATCGCTCAAATTCAGGAATTGCGGAATGCTATCCGTGCCTTTCGTAAATCAGGAAAGTTTGCGATAGCTTACAATGACAATTTTGGCGAGCTTTCATCCGGTATGGGCGTTTATTATTTTGCGTCGGCTTTTGATGAAATCTGGGTGCAACCTCTGGGAGCGTTGAACATTACGGGGCTGGCCGCCGTTCAGCCTTTCGGACGCAAGCTTCTGGATGAGTTGGGTGTCTTTCCCGATATTGAAACCCGCGAAGAATATAAAACCGCTTACGATTTTGCCAAAGAACCCACCATGACGCCGGCCAATCGTCAACAGACGCAAGAAATGCTCGCCTCTTTTCTCAGGCAGATGGTGACGGCGATTGCTCAAGAGCGTGAGCTGGGCGAATCCGCCGTTTTGGATGCGGTGAATCATGCGCCTATTTTTATTTTGGAAAAAGCGCGCCAGGAGGGTCTGATCGATAAGATCGCCTACAAGGATGAGCTTTATCGTCATCTGGATGAAAAGGTGGGGGAAGGCGTGAATTTCGTCGAGATTCACAAATATCCCTTCGAGAAAACCTTGGCAAGCAAGAAATCTGATGCGAAAATTGCTGTTGTCTTTGCGAGCGGCATGATCGTACGTGGAACGCAAAAGTCAAATCCTTTCTTCCCCAGTATGACCATGGATGTGGAAGAAATCACTAATGCCCTGGATCAGGCAAGGGACGATCCGACGATCAAGGCGATCGTCTTTCGTGTGGATTCTCCCGGGGGATCGCCCTTGGCTTCTGACAGATTATGGCATGTCTTAAAGAAGATGCGCGAAGAAACGGAAAAGCCCGTCATTGTGTCGATGGGCGATGTGGCGGCTTCAGGAGGATACTGGATCACGCTGCCTGCTCATAAAATCGTTGCGAATCCAGGGACATTGACAGGATCTATCGGCGTTATCCTGGGCAAGATCGCCTCGGAAAAGTTTTGGGAGAAGATCGGGATTCGATGGGACGTCGTTCAGACCTCACCCAATGCCGCAATATGGAGTATGATCCATCCATACACGCCTGAGGAAAAAAAATGGATCACAGGAATGACGGATTATATCTATGAAGTTTTTATTCAAAAAGTTTCTGAAGGGCGGCGTCTTCCCCTCAACCATGTGCGTCAAATCGCCAAAGGACATGTGTGGACAGGCGAACAAGCTCTTGAGTGGGGACTTGTGGATGCATTGGGAGACTTGAATGCGGCGATTGAGCTTGCCAAATCCGAAGCAAAACTCAGTGACGGGGAGAAAGAGGCAGCGCAGGTTATTTACTTGCCGAAGCCTGCGTCCCTGCTGCACCATTTTTCTGGTTTGCTCAGGGGAAATCTTGCGGTCAGTGAGGCTGCTACTCAGATTTTAAGCGGCTTGATTCCTTATCTCTTCGATGGAATTCAATCCTGGATCATTGCTCAAAGAAAACACATGTGGGTGATGTCTTCTCCAAAAGTGGAACATTAGAATTCTTGTCTAACTTATATTTGGCGGGGGCTTTCGCCTAAAAATCCCCACGCCATATCTGGTTATACAAAAGATTTATTAGACTTCTCCAGCCATAAAAGAAGTCGTATCTATGATACATACATTAGGTATGCTCCGAGCGGGACTCACCGCGCATCTGCCACCCCAGATTTCTAAATCCTTTGGGTAAAGGATTGCTCTGAACGTCAATTTTTCTTGCTAATTTTCTTGCCGTTCGTGCGAAAATCCGCTACATATGCACGTTACGTACCCAAAGAACGGGATGAGGGATGAACAGTAGGGCCGCGCGGCATCCGTGGAGGACGTCGTAAACAGGGTGAATCCTGATGTTCAACACCCCCTGCATCCTGAAAGACAAAGGGTATACATTCTGAAAAAAGTGGGATATTACTATGGCTGTTCCTAAGAAAAAGACATCTAAATCTCGTCGAAATATGCGTCGCGCTCATGATGCGTTGCCACAAAAGCAAGCGAGTGAGTGCGCGAACTGTGGCGCTCGAAAAATTTCTCATCATATGTGTCCCTCTTGTGGATATTACCGCGGACGCCAGGTGTTGACGATAGAGGTTGCTTCCTAAAGTTTAAGAGGTGACTCAAGCTCAGCTCTCATCATAGACAAATAAGGGGGATATCAGCGTTGAGCATTGTCTTGGCGATAGATGGAATGGGGGGAGATCACGCTCCTGAAATGATTATTGAAGGTATGGCCAAGGCGGTCATGCGTTTCCCTCACATACGGTTTGAGCTTTTTGGTGATGAAGAGAGAATCAGTCCTCTTCTTGGCAAGCATGAAAGCTTGGTGGCCGTCACGCATTTCCATCCCACTACGGAAGTCATCACATCCGACGCCAAACCCACAGCCGCTATTCGAGGATTTAAAGATTCAAGTCTTCGTCGCGCGATTCTGTCTGTACGCGAAGGATGCGCTTCAGGCGTTGTTTCAGCCGGGAATACAGGGGCTTATATGGCTCTCTCGCGACTTGTTCTGGGTACTCTGCCTGGAATTGATCGTCCAGCGATCGGCGGATTGATGCCAACCTTCAACGGCCCCAAAGTGATGTTGGATATGGGAGCAAATGTGGAGGTGAGCGCTGAAAATCTGATCGAATTTGCGATCATGGGTGTAGCTTTTGCGCGTGTTGTTTTAGGAATTCAAGATCCTTCTGTGGGGCTTTTGAATATCGGTACCGAAGAACTTAAAGGCAACCCCACGATTAAGCTGGCGCACCAGGCGCTTAAAGAGTCTGCATTTATTCCAAACTTTAAAGGGTTTATTGAGGGAGATTCTATCAGCCAGGGAATCGTGGACGTGACCGTGGCAGACGGCTTTGCCGGGAATATTTGCCTCAAAACGGCGGAAGGAACAGGTAAACTCATGGGGCATTTTTTGCGGGAAGGGATAAAGCGTTCCTTGTTGTCTAAATTGGGTGTATTGCTGGCAAAACCCGCTTTTGATTATTTGCGTGATAAAATTGATCCTCGACATTACAATGGCGCTCCTTTTCTGGGGTTGCAAGGGGTTGCCGTCAAAAGTCATGGGGGGACGGATGGTGAAGGATTCCTCCAGGCGATCAGTGTCGCTCTTCATATGATTGAAAAAAATATTAACGCGAGTATCTCTCAGGAAATTCTGGCGTTTTCTAGCTCAAATTCAACAGAAGAAAGAACGAAGGTGAAATTTTGCGCTCTGTGACAAAAAGTTCCGGGGTTTCCTGACATGTCAGGAACGTTGAATTTGAAACGATCCGTGATCGTTGGGTGCGGGGGCTACCTTCCAGAGAAGGTTGTGACCAACCATGATCTTGCTAAAATCGTTGATACTTCTGATGAATGGATTACTGAACGTACAGGAATACGAAAACGACATTTTGCCGCCAAGGATCAGCCTACTTCGGAACTGGCTGTAAAAGCGGCACATGTTGCGCTTCAAAATGCGAGGATTCGCGCCGAAGACCTTGATTTAATTGTTGTTGCAACCGCAACGCCCGATCGAACCTTGCCTTCAACAGCGGTGATCGTCCAGGGAAAATTGGGCAATAACAAAGGACTTGCTTTTGATGTGGCCGGGGTGTGTGCGGGCTTTCTTTTGGCGCTGAACGTTGTTGATAACTTCCTGAAATCAGGTCAGGGAAAGTATGCTTTAGTCATTGGCGCCGAAGCCATGACCTCCTTGCTCGATATGGGTGACCGGCGCACGTGTGTCTTGTTTGGTGATGGTGCGGGCGCCGTCGTTGTGGAAGCAAAGAATCGAGATGACATCGGGGGTGATCGAGGCGTGCTGGGGGTTCATTTGCAATCCGATGGCCATCTGCATAATATTTTATATTCAGATGGCGGACCCTCGACAAATGGAAAAGTCGGCAAACTTCGCATGGATGGTCAGGAAGTCTACCGACATGCCGTCACAAAACTGACCGACTCTGCCAAACGAATACTTGCTTCTCATGAACTGATGGTGGATGATATTGATTGGTTTATCCCTCATCAGGCAAATATCCGGATTATCGAGTCGGTTGCACAGAAACTTAAATTTCCCATGGATAAAGTTGTTCTTACGGTGCAAGATCATGCGAATACGTCAGCGGCTTCCATTCCCCTCGCTTTGTGGGTGGCAAGTGCGGAGGGGCGTGTGAAAGCGGGAGATCTTATTCTTCATGAAGCCATTGGGGGTGGACTCATTTGGGGTTCGGCTCTCGTCAGGTTTTGATTTTAGAGGGATTCTATGACCTATATCGTCACAGAAGCATGTATCAAGTGCAAATATATGGATTGCGTGGAAGTTTGCCCCGTCGATTGTTTTTACGAGGGGGAAAATATGCTTGTCATCAATCCAGAGCAATGCATTGATTGCGGGGTGTGTGAGCCTGAATGCCCGATTGACGCCATTCAGCCTGATACCAGAGAAGGAAGTGAAAAATGGGTCGAGCATAACCGCGCTTATGCGGCGCTCTGGCCGAATATTCGCCTTAAAGGGTCATCACCCGTCGATGCTGATGAATGGCGGACTGTGGCTCATAAACTGACCGACCACTTCAGCCAAAACCCAGGAAAAGGAACACCTAAAGCATGAAGCCCAGATGCATCTCTTCTCCTTTTCTTTGGAGCGCCCCCAAAAGAATGATTTTCGTTTGTTTCCTGCTTGTTATTTTATGGTTTGGAGTCTGGTGGGCTTATTGAGAAACTTGTTGAGGAAGTCGCATCATGAAGCATCATTCTCCGCCCCATCGTCCTTTTCCTCCTGTTCTCAGTTTTCATCATATGTCCGTGAAGTACCGTCATCATATAGCGCTTGAAAATTTAAACGGGCAGATCTGTTCGGGAAGTCTCCTTGCTGTCTTGGGGCCCAATGGAGGGGGAAAAAGCACTTTTCTGAAAACGCTTGTCGGATTTCTCAAACCTTTCAAGGGAACATTCAAGCGTCAGGGAATCACTATGCGCCAGATCGCCTATTTGCCTCAGCAAGCTGATATTGACCGTTCTTTTCCCTTAACGGTGCGTGAGGTTGTAGCGATGGGCTTAACCCAGGAGCAGGGGTTTTTCAGTAATCTGGAAGGAACATGTGAAAAAGCGGTTCGCGAAGCCCTTGCCCAGGTTGGGCTTGGACAGCATCTTGATCGGCCGCTCCATACTCTTTCAGGGGGACAGTTTCAGCGCGCTCTTTTTGCGCGTCTGATCTTGCAGAAAGCGGCATTGATTTTACTGGACGAGCCGTTCGCCGCAATTGATTACGCTACCATAGATGATCTGATAAAATTAATCATGTCCTGGCGTCAGGAGGGCAAGACGATTATTGTTGTCACGCATGATTTGGATCTGGTGAGAACCTATTTTCCCGAAACCTTGGTATTGGCGAAGAAAATCATCGCCTGGGGACCGACTGTCGAGGTTCTTACGCTTGACCATTTGAGAATGGCAAAAAGACTTTCCCGCAGTTGGGAAAATCATTTAGAATCAAAGACGGATGAATTTCTAACGTCTGTTGTTTTGCCTCAATGATTGATTTTCTTGTCACTCCTTTTGAATCCTATGCGTTTTTGCGGCGCGCCTTGATGGCTTGTTTCGCTCTTTCTCTGGGATGTGCGCCTATAGGGGTTTTTCTGGTTTTAAGACGCATGAGCCTGATGGGAGATGCCCTTTCTCATTCCGTCCTGCCAGGGGTTGCCGTTGGTTATCTCCTTGCGGGTCTCAGTCTTCCTGTCATGGGCTGTGGAGGCTTTGTCTCAGGGTTGATCGTTGCCTCCCTGGCGGGTTTTGTCTCTCGGAAAACCTTATTGAGAGAAGATGCCAGCTTTGTAGGCTTTTATCTGATTGCGTTGGCTTTGGGGGCTGTGTTGGTGTCTGTCAAGGGAAACAGTGTGGATCTGATCCATATTCTGTTTGGCTCGATTCTCGCCGTCAACAAGGGTTCGCTTTTGCTGGTGGCCACTATTTCTTCTGCGACGCTTGTCATCCTTGCGCTTGTTTATCGTCCGTTGATTCTGGAATGTTTTGATCCTGTGTTTATGCGCTCGATTGGGGCGCGGGGTCATTATTATCATATGATATTTATGGGGCTTGTCGTCTTGAATATGGTGGCGGCGTTTCAGGCTCTTGGAACGCTTATGGCTTTGGGAATGATGATGATGCCCGCCATCGCTGCACGTTTTTGGGCATGCAAAATAGCGACCCTGTGTGCTGTTGCTTTTCTTTTTGCCCTGAGCGCCAGCTATGTGGGTCTGGTCTTGTCCTATCACTATAGCTGGCCTTCTGGTCCTTCGATCATTCTGGTTGGCGGCGTTTTTTACCTTGGTTCGCTTATTTTGGGGCGTTATGGCAGCTTGAGGCATCCGCGACCATGAGAATTTTTCTTATTTTTCTTTTGCTGGTGTCGTCGATGCGGTCTGGGTGGGCCGACAAGGACAAGAAACTTGAAGTGGTTGTCAGTTTCAGCATTCTGGCAGATTTCACCAAAGTGATCGGCGGCGCTCACGTGCGGGTGACCTCGATTATTCCCCCTGACAGCGATCCTCATGTGTATCAACCGACACCAGAGGTGGCAACGCTCATAAGTCATGCAGATCTTGTCATCATGAATGGTTTGGGGTTTGAAGGATGGATAGACCGTTTGTTAGGGGCGACGGACTACAAGGGGCTTGTGACGATTGCTACCCAGGGGATTACGCCGCGTACTCTTCTTGATCCTGCTCTCCCTTCAGCGCCGCCTGTTCCTGACCCTCATGCCTGGCACGATGTGCGTCATGCCATGGTATACGTCAAAAATATCAGCGATGCCTTAATTCGACTCGATCCTGCCCATCAAAAAGACTATAAGGCACGCACACGATCTTATCTTCAACAGCTTCACAATCTGGATACGTGGATCCGTGGGAAATTTTCCAGAATCCCTCAGAAACGACGAAAGATCATCTCGGCTCATGATGCTTTTGGCTATCTTGCGGCACGTTACGGCATTAAAATTTATGCGCTTCAGGGAATCAGCACAGAATCGGAACCTTCCGCCAGGCAAATTGCGGACCTTGTTCAGTTAATTCACAAGCATCATATCTGCGCCCTGTTTTCCGAGAATATTACGAACCATCAACTTCTTGAACAAATAGCGCATGAAACAAATATTGAGACAGGAGGGGTTCTTTATTCAGACGCTTTGTCTGGTGATACGGGTCCCGCCACAACTTATCTTGAGTTCATGCGATACAATGTGACGACATTATGTTCCGTCCTTGAGCAAAATTAAGAACCTGTCTTCATAGATTAGACCTATTGCATAACCTATATCTGGCAGGTGCTTTTAGTATTATACCCTTGGTCTTTCAAAAACCGGGGGCGTAATTCGGCGTGACTTAGAGAAAGGCGCCGCCGCGACCAATCCGCAGATCGCGATGAATCGCAATCGACATTAAGAGTCCAACCCCCATCATCACGGTCAACATGGCTGTTCCGCCATAGGATACAAGAGGAAGCGGAATACCTACCACGGGAACCAATCCCATGACCATCCCCGTATTGATAAAAACATATAAAAACAAAAGTGTCGTAAGACCTAATCCCAACAATCGACCATACGAACTTCGACTTGCCAGGGCGACTCTATAGCCATAGACAATTAAACAAAAATAGAGAAAGAGAAGAATCAAACCACCCAGCACCCCAAACTCCTCGCAATAGGTCGCAAAGATGAAATCCGTTTGCTTTTCAGGAAGAAAATTAAGATGGCTTTGGCTTCCTGATTGGAATCCCTTGCCCAGGAAGCCACCTGATCCCAAGGCAATATTCGCTTGTAAGATATTATAACCCGCTCCCAGGGGATCTCGTCCCGGATCCAAAAATGTGAAAATACGTTTTTTTTGATAATCGTACATGAAATTCCATAAAAGAGGGATCGCTGAAAGACTGGCTCCACTTATAAGGATGACTTTCCATAATCGAATCCCTGCTGCAAAAAAGATGGTTGCTCCTGCAAAAAGCAAAAGCATGGCCGTTCCCAAGTCAGGCTGGCGCAAAACCAATAACGCAGGCACAAAAGTCATAAGCGTTGGAACAATCAAATATCTTAGTTTTCTAATGTCTTCCAGCGTTAGTTCATGAAAATAGCGTCCCAGAGCCATAAGCAAGGTAATCTTTATGAGTTCGGAAGGCTGGACATTAAAAACATATAAATCGATCCAGCGCTGTGCACCCATTCCAATACGTCCCGCTATTTCCACTGCAAACAACATAACAAGAGAGATGATATAAAGAATGTAGGATTGTGTCAGCCAGATACGCAGATCAACGACGGCAATCGCCATTAAAACGATAAGTCCTGCCAGAAATCGAATCATTTGTTTTTCTGTCCAGGGAAAGAAGTTTCCCCCTGCTGCTGAATATAGAACGACAAAACCAATGCTGGCAATGAGGGTAAGGACACCTATCACCCAACCATTAATCTGTTTCAGTTTTTGCAAAGATGAAAGAGAAAAGCGCGTCAAATTTTTTTCTCCCTTTGAACTTCCCGTAAAATATCCCTTGCGATGGGTGTCGCAATACGTCCGCCGCCTCCGCCATGTTCTACTAAAACGCAAATGGCATATTGTGGATCATGAGTGGGCGCGTAACCTGCAAAAATACTGTGATCCCTTCGTTTCCATTCAATCTCTTCATTTTTAAGGACACGGGTGTCACGCTCAAGTTTTGAAATTCTGCGTACCTGGCTGGTCGCCGTTTTACCGCCCATCGCTTTCGTCGGATCTTCAATGCGTGAAAAGTAAGCTGTTCCCCCAGGCTGATTGACGCCCGCATCCATCCCTTTTTTTAAAATTTCCAGATTTTCAGGCTTAACAGGAAGTGCGGCAAAATCAACCGAAAAGGAATCAGCCTGATGTAGAAGCGTCGGGACAACCTTCTTTCCCGTGACCAGGCGCGCAATCAGCATGGCCATTTGCAAAGGCGTACAAAGCATCGATCCTTGTCCGATGCTGGAGATGATGGTGTCTCCCACGGTCCAGGATTGATGGAATCTCGTCTTTTTCCAGGAACGTGTTGGCACCAGACCGCTTTTTTCAATGGACAATTCAATCCCTGTTTCTCGCCCTAGCCCAAGCTTGAAAGCCATGTCAGCGATTCGGTCGATCCCTATAAGTCGTCCTAGTTCATAAAAATACGTGTCACAGGACATTTGCAGGGCGCGAACCATGTCCACACGTCCGTGTCCCGCTTGCCGGACGCAATGAAAACGGTGAGATCCCAGCTCAATAAAACCCTTGCAAAAGGACTCGTGAGAACAAAGGAATTTCCCTGTTTCAAGCGCTGCCAAAGCTACGACAAGCTTGAAAATGGAACCGGGAGGATAAACGCCCTGAACGGCTTTGTTATTCAAGGGCGTATAAGGACTGTTATTAAGAGCGTCCCAGTCTTCGTGACTGATGCCATTGACAAAAAGATTGGGGTCAAAGCTGGGGGTTGAGATACAGCTTAATATCTCTCCCGTTTTCACATTGATGACGACTGCCGCTCCGCTTTGAACTTCGGACAGTCTTTTAAAAGCCGCTTCTTGCAATCTGGTGTCCAGGCTTAAACGAAGCGTCGCGCCGTCTTTGCTCTCGACCTTGTTCAAATCCCGCACAATACGTCGGTGAGCATTGACCTCGATTTCACGATATCCCGCTTTACCCTGCAAATGAAGTTCAAACTGTTTTTCAAGACCCGTCCGGCCAATGCGGTAATCAGGAAGGTTTGCAAGTTCATCCGGAATGCCGTCACGCTCGGAGGGAGTTTGAACGAACCCAACCAGATGGGCAAACGACAAAGAAAAGGGATAGTATCGTTTATGGCCGATTTCAACATCTATTCCCTCCAATTCCGGTCGATGGACTTGCATTTTACACACTTCATCCCAATCCAGGTGATTCTTCAGGATAAAAGGTTTGAACTTAGCCTGTTTTGGGATTTCGGCCTTGATGCTGGCGAGAGATTTGGGAGCGAGTTGAATCAACGCATCTATTTTTGTAAGTATGTCCTCAAGATCCTCTACCTGGTCAGGAACAAGCGTTAAACGATAGTTTGTGTTGTTCGCGGCAAGCTCAAGTCCCTCTCTATCCATAATGATTCCTCGCTTGGGGAGAAGAATTTGCAATTTGATGCGGTTGCCGTCCGCCAGTGTACGATAGTGTGACGACCGAATAACCCCTAGATAGCCGAGCCGCGCCACCAACAACGAGGTTAACATAGCTTTTACGCCGCTTATGACAAACGCCCTGCGTGTGAATAATGTACGTGAATCCTGGGGATAAACAAGGCTCGTGCGTCTTTTCATGTCTTTTCATAAACCCAGGATAATTTCTGGTAAATGCGAAAGCACAATGCCGCGATGAGAGGGTAACTCAGGAACGTCAAGACGCTTTCATACAAAGCGCCTTGAATATAAAGGGGACGTTGAACAATCCAGATGATGCATCCCTTCAGGATGATCGTTATCAGATACAGGATTAAAAAACCAAGCCATCCTGCTAAAAATGGTTTTTTAAACAGGTACTTGCGATGACTACACGCGAAAGCCCAGATAAGCAGGTGAAGACAGCCAAAAATCCCGAATGGTGTGCCAAAAAAACCATCTCGCAGAAGACCAGATCCAAAAATGGCCCAGAGAGAAATCCCTTCCGGACAATAAATAGCCCAAAAGTAAAGAACGCCCATCCCTAAATCAGGGAGGAAAAAATGCAAGGGCGGGAGAAAAAAGAAAGGGACGAAGTTGGCAAGCAGAATAAGGCCGTTTGGCGCCATCACTTTCGGCAACTTTTGGACAAACGCGTCAGTCATCAATAGATTCTTCATAAGGCTTGGTCACTTGAACGTATTCAAGGCGTGACCCGTCAATCATGGATTGAACAAAGATTTCATGAGGTCTTACTTCGATAACGCGACCGACGATAAAACCGGGCGGGAAGACTCCGCCCTGTCCTGAAGAAAAAACATATTCTCCCTTTTGTGCTGTCACTTGTTGCCGTTGAACAGTCGTAAAAGGAGAAGGAGAGACGTCTTTCTCTGTCGAGGAAAGCAAAGCCTTTTCGATGAATTTGATTTTCATCACGGAAGAATGATCGCCTGAAAGAATTCCTTGTATTCCAGACTTCTCAAGAACGACAGGGATGTGAGAATGGGCGTCTGTGATCAGAAGGACGCGACATGAAAACTTGCCAACTTCGATGACTCTTCCCAAAATCTGACGATCGAGAAGAACGGCGCTTCGCAATTCAATCCCCGCTTTCTGCCCACCACTTAACAACAGATTATGTTGATAGGGCGAATTTACGCCGCCTATGATCCGAACGGAAATGAATTCAGGCTCTATCTCATCGATCACCTTTAATTTTTCGCGCAAACGACGGTTTTCCGCCATCAGGGCGCGCGCGTGATGATCTCGTGCGCGCAAGGTAAGGTTTTCTGCTCTTAAGTGTTGATTTTGTTTGTAGACATCAAGATGCAAGATAATTGAAGCGACCAGGGCGCTTCCTGCTTCGGCTGGCCAACGGCATAAACGACTGATAAGAGCCGTCGTCTCCAGAAGAAGGGTTTGACTTCTTTTTTGAAGTCGTGCATCCGCATAGATCGCGAAAGTCAGGAGAAAAGCCCCCATATAGAAAATGCTCATTTTAAAGCGTGGCCATGCATTATTGAGGGTCGGCGCTCGCTTTACAGCTGAAAGGATCATCCAGGGTTTCATCAGGAATTCCTAACTTCTGATCTTTATTCAGTACATATTGATCAATACATTTTTCATCGTATGAATTTGTTCAAGCGCTTGCCCTGTGCCCAAAGCGACACATGAAAGAGGATCATCCGCGATCGAGACAGGCAATCCTGTGGCTTCCCGGATCACATGATCAAGATTGGAGAGAAGGGCGCCTCCGCCTGTCAACACGATGCCCTTTTCTACGATATCAGCCGAAAGTTCAGGGGCTGTATTTTCAAGAGCCACCTTTACCGCTTGCACAATGCCTGCGACAGGCTCGGCCAAACTTTCAGACACTTGGCGTTCATCAATGATAATTTCCTTGGGGATACCATTGACCAAATCCCGTCCCTTGATATGGAAAGTGCGGCCACAGTTCATATCGGGACATTGAGCAGAGCCAATCTCTTTCTTGATTTTCTCGGCAGTGCTTTCGCCGATCAAAAGGTTATGATTGCGACGAATGTAATTGATGATGGATTCATCCATGTTGTCTCCTCCAATGCGCACCGAGCGAGAGTAGACAATTCCTCCGAGAGACAGAACGGCAACTTCCGTCGTTCCGCCGCCGATATCCACCACCATTGATCCTCTGGGTTCCGTCACGGGAAGCCCCGCACCGATGGCGGCCGCCATCGGCTCTTCGATAAGGTAAACCTTGCCGGCGCCGGCGCTTTCGGCGGATTCCTGAATCGCCCGTTTCTCGACGGGCGTCGCGCCCGAAGGAACGCAGATGATGATTTGGGGACTGACGAAACTGCGGCGATTATGCACCTTGTGAATAAAATACTTGATCATTTCTTCTGTAACTTCGAAATCAGCAATAACGCCCTCTCGCAAAGGACGAATCGCCTGAATATTGCCGGGCGTGCGCCCAACCATCTGTTTCGCTTCGTTCCCGACCGCCAGAATCTGGCTCTTTCCCTTGATGGTCGCGCGCGCCACGACAGAGGGTTCATTTAAAACAATACCTCGACCCTTGACGTACACCAAGGTATTCGCTGTGCCAAGGTCGATCGCCATGTCTGACGACATCATTTCGAGGAGTTTTCTAAACATTATTGACCTTTATAAAGTTATTGTAAAATATCTGTTGAAAATTTCTTTCACAGAACCTGAAAAATAAATGCATACGGCACGTATCACATCCTAGTAATCAAATTCTTTTAGCACTGATTGAGCATATCGAAAAGTATCTTTGCTATAAAAATCATTGATGCGGTGAGGGGTCGCCAGTTGATGACGAAACCAGGTTTGTTGACGTTTAATATAAAAACGCGTTAATTTCTTTGCTTTTTTCAAAGCGACGTCCAATGGAATCAATCCCTCCAGGTAATCTGCCAATTGTTGTGCCCCCAGGGCTTTAAAAACAGAAGTCGTTCGCGCTATTTTCTTGTCAAGCAAAGCCCTGACTTCCGTTAAAGCGCCTTGCCGAACCATTTGATCAAGTCTTGAATCCGCCTTTTTTATCAGGCCTTCGCGAGGGGGATCAAGGTATAGGGTTACAAAATGATACCTTGACGCATGTTTGATTTTTGGATGCGCCTGCCATGAGGAAAGAGATTTGCCTGTTGCGTGATAAACTTCCCAGGTTCTTATCAAGCGTTGTTGATCCTGAATCTTCAAACGTTTCGCCATATCGGGATCAAATGCTGAAATTTCCTTGTAAAAATTTTCCAGCCCTACTTCTCCGCATCGTTTAATGGCGTTTTCGCGTATGTCCTGAGGAACAGGGGGGATAGGCGAAAGACCTTCCATAAGTGACTTTAAATAAAAGCCCGTTCCTCCTACGATAATCGGCAAGGCTTTGTTTTCACGGCAGTCTTCTAATACTTTCAGAACCATTTCGCACCACAAGGCGGCGGTGCAACTCTTTTCTCCCGCCATGACGCCATACAGACAGTGCTTCGCTTTTTGCAAATCATCAGGGCCTGGTTGCGCGCTGAGGACAGGAAGCTCTTGATAGAGTTGAATGCTATCCGCATTAATGACAACGCCATTATAGGCTTGAGCCAGCTCAAGGGCAAGACATGATTTGCCCGAAGCCGTAGGGCCTGCGATAACAAGAGCCAACGCATTTTGAAAGATTGTCATTTATAAAAACTTGCCTTATAACTACGCTGTACCGTTCGCCTTTCAGAATCTGGAGTCGTCGGATATCACGATTCATCCCGCTTAGATTTTTTTATGGATGCTGTGCGGGGATCGACGCTTATCCGTTGCGCCCAATCCTGAATCCTTTGGACATGCAACCTACAGGATTTGTGCCTTAATGAGAAATTATATCTCAAAAGTGTCGCTACTTGACAGCGTTCTCTTTCTGTTTATTTTTTTCCTTTATTATTATGGGCTTGGCAGTTACGGCCTTTTGAATAACAATGAGGGGCTTTATGCTGAGATTCCTCGTGAAATGGTCGAGACCGGGCAGTACGTCATCCCGTATTTAAATGGGGTGCCCTATATTGAAAAGCCGCCTCTCCTTTATTGGTTGATCGCGTTTGGCTACACCATAGGCGGCGTGTCAGAGACGACTGCTCGGCTTGTTCCCGCCACCGCGGGCGTTGCCATAAATGTACTTACTTATTTTTTTGCGCGAACGACGATTTCTCTGCAGGTGGCGCGCCTTGGCGTGTTGATCCTTTCCACGATGGGGGGACTTGTCGTTTTCTCACGAATGGTCTTTTTTGATGTTTTGTTGACTCTTTTTTTGACGGGTTCCCTTTTCCTTTTTTTTAGATGGCATCAAACGCATCAAAAAATGCATTTGCGGCTTTTTTATGTTGTTCTGGCTTTTGCTGTGATGACCAAGGGATTGGTTGCTTTAGGGTTGACAGTGCTGGTTAGTGTTGTCTTTCTGTTCGTCACCAAAAACGACAGGGGAGGGAGGATTAGAGAATTTTTGGATCCCTGGGGAATGATCTTTTTCCTGGCGCTTGTGATGCCGTGGCATGTGGCGGCTGGTTTCCAGGAAAAACAATTCACCTGGTTTTATTTTATCAACGAACATTTCCTGAGATTCCTGGGCCTTCGCATTCCCAAAGATTACTATTATGGTCCGTTGTACTATTATTTACCTCGTCTTTTCCTGACGATGTTGCCATGGAGTTTTATGCTCCCGCTGATTTTTAAAAAAAGTTCTTCTGATAAACCGTTGATAACTTTTTTATGGGTCTGGATCCTGGTTTTTTTCAGTTTCTTTAGTCTTTCCCAGGCGAAAGCAAATTATTATCTCGTCACAATATTCCCGGCCCTGGCGTTGCTTCTGGCCATTAAATTAGCTGCGTTCTCTCGAATAAAAAGGATAAAACAGGCGCGCCAGATTGGCGCTGTATTTTTAACTTTTGTCTTGCCTTGTGTGGGCTTGCTGGCGATCTGTGTGCGGTCGTCCTTACCGCTTGAGGTTCAACCCCTCGTGACGGTATTGCCTGTGGGGTTCTTTTGGGGCTGGCTTGGATGTTCCATAGGAATAATGGCAATTTGCGCAAGATTTTTCAAACGCTTGCCTTTTTGGCCCGAAGTCTTGATCGCGCTTCAAATGCCTTTTTTGTTGATCTGTAGCCTGGTGATGGCCCAGCGGACAGAGCCGCTCTTTTCAGCGCGAAAGTTTATGCAGGAGATTCCCTGTGAGGCTTCGTCCATCGTGCTTTATCGGGATTTTGAAAAGATTTCTTCCGTTCGATTTTATGCACGCCGTCATTTGCCTCTTGTGAATAGCCTGAGTAATGACTTGCATTTTGGCCTTCATACCTCTCAGGGATCCTCTCTTGATCTTTCGCCTGAGAAGTTCCAGCGGCTTTTATCTCAACAAGAGGTGTGTGTTATTGTTTTTCATGAACAGAAAACGAATTTTGAGAAAACTTATCCTGATGCTCGTTTAATCCATCAGAAAGAACGAATTTATCTTTACAAGATTACCGCGACGAAATGACTGGATAATATAGCTGAGCCTGGTCATTTGATTGAAGCAATCAAAGGAATCTATTGGATTAACGGCATGGAAAAACACTTTCCTTGATGGTAAGGAGCCAGATCATGAGGCGCCTTATCGGAAAAAGGCGGTAATATCCCGGGTTGATTTTCATAGCTTCAGGATGTCCTTTGCCACAAATATGCTTGTTTAAACAAATGACATGATCACTTGAAGCATGTACAAAATGAAAAACGTCCTGATGAACTTGACGGATAAAATAATCTTGAGAAAAACATCATTTATGGAAAACATTTTTTCGTTAGAGTCGCTCAATACCTCATCCATTCCTGTCACAATGGTCTCCTCAATGCTGTCGCCTATCCCTTGGATAGAAGTCAATTAAGAGGCAACAAACCTTAGAATATATCAAGCTCAACGATTATCTTTTTTTATCAGATGCTTTTACAGTTTAACTATTTTCTATGAGAAAGGCTATCGACAATGAGGATTTTATATTATATAAATATTATCAGAGTGCGTCGGTATTGTGTAGAAATCGCCGAATCACTTTAAAATATCGATTAAAAAGTCAAGAATAAAAACTAACTTAGACAACAAAGTTTCTGTTCCAGGCTGATTTATCGAGTTAAACTGAATAGATTTAAAAAAACGAAACACGGAGGATAGAAATGACTTTAGTAAAAACAGGGTTGACGTTGTTGGTCGGTATGACAGTTCTGAGTGCCCCAACTCATGCGACGAATGCTCAACTAAATGATCTGATTGATGTTACCTCATTACCCTCAAAACCCGCGCAAAAAAGCACGCCTATGGGAAATCTTAATCTAACAATACAAAATATTAACGAAAGTGGCGTAACATTAGGGTCTGCAATTGCTGGAATAGACCAGGATTTGGGTGGTTTAGCTGTAGAAACAACTGCTACGAAAGTTGCTTCCATTCAGAACCTTCTGCATCCGAGAGCTCCCTCAATAAAGGAGGGTGTCATAAGTATTAACAATAGATTAGGTAGTGAAGAGCCAGATACTATTGGCAAAGTAAAGGAGCTTCAAAGTGTAGTAAAAGATCAGAATACTAGTTTGAAACAATCTCTCAAGGCCGTTAACAAATCCTTGGGTAGTTCGGGAATAACAATTACAGACAAAGTAACACGTATTAAAAGTTTGTCTAATGGTTCTCAAGTAGCGTTGTATACCGATATCAACGATAAGGTTACACGTCTTAATACTTGGATTGCTGCAAAGATTACAGCCGGGACTCCAATTACATTTGCCGGTCCTGCACCCGCTGCAAACCTTGAAGCCCTCATCGCGTATCTTCAAACCCACTAAAATAAAAGAGTTTAGCGTTAAACTCTGATCTGGAGATATATAAAGTCCCGCTGTCAAGCAGCGGGACTTTAACAATATCAGGAATCTTTCCGCGAGACACGAGAATATAAAGCCCTCATCATCCAATTTGCGTATATCAAGGAAACGGCGAATGAACTCTGATAGTCTCAAGGATTAGTGTTTTCTAAGTTTAAACAACCCTCCTTGTTTACTTTACAATCTCGTCTCTTTCTCTTAAAGTTTGTAAGTTGCTACCGAAAAATAGATAAGGTCTTATATACATTGTAAAAAAACTTTGAAAGGATAACCTTTTTGGATGTCACTTTTCAAAGTCTTGGGTTCAAATTGATGATAAGTCTTTTTTATAGTTTTCTCATTTTACTTTTAGCAGGGACTGCTTCTTCTGGCAGCGAACTTTTCTTTTATGATGACGTTAATATGAAAAGATCATTTGTTTATGTCTTTGAACTGCCTGATGAGGAAGAAGGTCAAACTTATGAGAAAACGAAGAGCTTTTTGATAGATCTTCCCAAGGAAATAAACATTCGTATGGCTTCTTTCCTGGATAATCATTCTCTTTTGAAACTATCTTACAGTTCTAAAAGTCTTAGTTATTTAAGGAGCAATGATTTTTTGAACGCGCGAATTCCCCCTAAAATGTTGAGCTTTTTCCCTAAAAACACCCCTACGTTTAATATTATATCGGCTAACTTGTACTATTTCTATGGACTTAAAAGAGGCAACAAGCGATTTATCAAGAAAGCAGCCAAACTAGGCTATAAAGAAGCCCTAAAAAATCAACAACAAAGAAAGCAAGAGTCTATTATCCTTTTGAGAAACGCCCCGCAGGTCTTTTTTAAATGTAGACAGAATTGATCGCGTCAGACGCCCTCTCAATAAACTGCTGAGGGTTGTTGCTTAAAGTCGTCAAGACGGCGGCGCTCAATTATAAAACGCACGATTGTTTGACGGGTCAGATGCGTTTTGGGATAGAAATTAGAAAAAACTCAAGAAAAGACCTGGAAGTCTATAAGCCGGGTTCTGTCCTGATACTATCAGGGATGACCATTCCTCTGGAGCCACTGTTACCAGCGGCTTCACGCGACCTACCCGAATGACGATGTGAAAACGCATCTGCTGGATGAGCCAGCGCGCCATTCCTATTTGGTCTTGCTCCAGGTGGGGTTTGCCCTGCCACACTTGTTGCCAAGTATGCGGTGCGCTCTTACCGCACCATTTCACCCTTACCGACCTGAAAAAATGATCGGCGGTATATTTTCTGTGGCACTTTCCCTAAGGTTGCCCTCGCCGGGGATTACCCGGCACCTCGTTTTCATAGAGCCCGGACTTTCCTCCAGCAAAGATGTTCATCCCTGCCAGCGGTCATCCGACTTCCAGGCAAATAAACCATATACGCTTGAATTTAATTTTGCAAATCCTTAATAATATACCCAAAAGGATTGCGCACCAGGGGAGGGTGACTAATGCGCGGCGAGTCCCGCGCAGCATGAAATCAGAATGTGAGCAGGACAAAGCCGGACGTCCAACGCCCCCACAGCCTAAAAGACGAAAGGGATACAAAGACTATTCCTTTCAATTTAATAATTATGTACGCGACTATTTCTTTCGGAATGCATCCAGAGCAACAATTTTTGCTGCCATGGAACCGGGTGTTGGCTCTTCATGTTCATCTTTATCTTTAGTCTTTACTCGCCCTTTTTTCTCCATAACGGGAGGTTGCGTCGGAACAAATTGAAGGCCAAATTTTACGGACGGATCAAGAAAACTGATGAGAGATCCAAAAGGCACAACAATCTTTTCAGGGCTCTCATTGAAACTAAGCGTTACTTCAAACTTGTGCTGATCCACTTTAAGATCCCAAAACTGATGCTGAAGCACAACGGTGATTTCTTTGGGATGTTTTACCCGCAAATCTTCAGGCATGATCACGTCAGGACGGTCCGTCTGGAATGTTAAATAAAAATGATGAGATCCCGTGAGTCCGTCTTTACTGACGCGGTCAAGGACATCGCGTACGACTCCTCGTAATGCATCTTGAACGATCTCATCATAACTGAAACCTTTTACTGTCACTGTCTCGATATCCCTTTATTTCGCATGATTGTTTACCTGATTCACCTACATTTATAAGACATAACTCTTACAAAAAAATTAATCACAAATATCTTCTTTGCCATCATTGAAAGGTATTTGAAAATCTGCGAGGGGCTTCTGTTGCCCGGTGCCCCTCTAACCGCGCTTATGATACGTCAGGCAGCGGCAGCAGTCGCGCCGATAATCCTGACATTGTCATTTGCGGCAAACGAATTATTGTTTGCACTTATGTTTATAGCCCTATAACGACGGAACAATGCCGAGCGAAAACCAAACCTTTCAATGCACGTCGATCCTGTTTCGCCCCCATAGAAGTTAAGAGATCAAAGAGAGAAAAATCTGATGTTTTTCACAACTTTTAAAATTTAAATTTTTGGTGGAGGCGCCGGGTACCGCCCCCGGGTCCGTTTCACCTATTGCGTAAGGTGTTTATCGCCATAGCCAACCGAAGCTGACATCACACTATACCAAGGATTTAGAGTAAAGGGAAGCCTTTCAAATCTTTTAAGGCAAGGCGCTCTTGACGAATCTCGAAATCCAAAGACGCCACATCGTGAAAGTTGATGAAGATGCTATGTCATATTTTTAGTTTCTCGATTTCCATATTATTTTGTTTTAAGCTTTTTAAAAGGAATTCGTATTATATAAAGAAAAAGAAGGACGACCATTGAATCAGCTCACACCATAAAATCGGAAACCTCTGATAATCTCAAAAGTTTATCTTTTCCTAGCTTAAACACCTTAGAATATCTGGAAGATGGTTTCAAATAAAAAGGTTAAAGGTTATTAAAGGTCTCCGAATTGATATATTTTGAACAATAATAAATAAATATTTTCAGGGTTTTATTATGAAAGAATTTCTTTGCCTTGCGATCGTTCTTTTATTCAAAGCGCTCTATTCCGCGCCTGCCTATGGAACATTCCTGAGCGAGCATACTCAGCAAGCGGAACAGGAAATTCAAGGACTCTATCGCATGATCATGACAATAGAGAAAGATGAAAGCGAAAACCCAAATCAAAAGGAACACCAAAAAACTCAGGGGATAAAGAACGGGCAGCATAAGCTCAGGAAAATTTCCATGATTATGGCAGGTAAGTGGAAAATTCATATCTCCCAGGAAAAAGCTCAACAACTGGCTTCAAAAAACTCAATCGGAGAAAGCGTTTACCATAACAAATATGGAAATCACCCTGTTGTGGCCCAAGGAGGTATCCACTTTAAAAGCAGTTCGGAATATTGCTCGTTGAATCCTTTGAGGGAACGCGCGACTTACTATTTTCAGAGACTTCTTGTTGGCCAAGGAATCCCCCCTTCAACATTCCTGATTCTTAAAAATACCAAGACACATCAGAATCATTCTCAGAGTCGCTTTCAGGAGGAACAAGAGAACGACGATATGATCCAGGCTTCTCTGACCATAGAGGGTCAAATGTTTGAGGATTTTCTCAATGACTGGATATCCCGGGGATCACCTCAAAACGAATGGGAAACCTTTGACAGATCCAGTACAAGCGCCTTGATTCTGACAAGTTTTTTAACGTGCTCTTCTGACGGAAAAGGGGATAATTTCATCGTAAAGGATCAAAAGGGGAAAAAAATTCTGGTCAGTATCGATAATGATCTGAATTTCTATGCTCCCCTTTCTTATAAAAAGTTCCCGGAAAGTTCCCATCTGGAACCGAGAATGCGCAATATTCTCTATTTTTTGCCTTTTATGAAAGAATGCGCCGACGTTCGTATTCAGGAGATGATTGTAAATACCAAACCAAACACATTTATTCTTGAATGGCTTGGGTCTTTTTGGGAAGAAAATCAAATCTACCACCATCTTCTGACAACGGGCGTTATCTCCGAAAGGACATACAACAATCAAAAATTGTCCCTTAACCTGCCTTTGTCTACGGTTCTGGATATTTTGCGTAATCTCAAGACATTAAAATTCTGGCTATGGCGTAACCCTCCCCTCATGAACATCTTTTACACGCTTCATCCTCTGATTGCGCCCTATTATCAAAAGCTCTCTCAAAATACGTGCGGTCCTCAACAAGCTTTGGAGAGACTATATGATTATCCGCCTTCTTTGGAAGAATACCTTAATCCTGAAGAGACTCTTAAAGATGGGAGAACGATCGAACAGGGTTTAAGTGAGGAAAAAGAAAGAAGAGCGAAAATAAAGGAAGAATCGTTCCTTTCGATTGAAGAGATAGCGCATCATCTTTTTGCAGACAAATTTTATCTATTATATGAGGTTATGCCTCATTCTTATAATCCAGGCTTTCGGAAATCTTTTAAATTGCTTCTTTATGTTCTCTATGGAAACCAACTTTCCATAGACAAATTCACGGACTATATTTTTTCCCTCAGACCTGAAACTCTTGATGATATTATCCAACAAAAATGTCTGGCGTCGATCATCAACGCCCATCTCATTTCTTCTTGTATGTCACCATCATTTGATGAAAAAAAGATAAGAAGAATGCAACATTTCCACGAGATATTCAAACAATTTTCCCAAACAAAAGATCCTGAATTATTGATGCAAATGAACCTGAATCCTCTGGTCAGGACATTCATTGAAAGAATGTTGACTTCGACCGATAAGCTTGAATTATCCTGTAACTTTTCTAACCTCTCTATAAAAACGAGAGATCTCATCGCACTCCATAGCATGTTTTCTTTGAGCGAAACAAGTCACCGGCTAGAGTCGCTAAACTTGGGCGGGAACCATCTTACGGATGTTTCCTTGCATTGGGTAAAAAGGATTTTAGAACATCAAACAAATTTAAAGGAAGTCAACCTTTATGATAACGATTTACACTATAATTATACCAATTACGCTGTGGAATTGGTTGACGTTTTTTCGTCTCTAAAGTTTTTGCAAACGCTCAATTTGGCGGGAACCTACCTTCGAGGAGAGGGATTGACTCATTTCCTTTCCATGTTAAAAGCGCATCCGTCCCTCACTTCGCTTCACCTCGCGGATAATGGATTTTCAGATGATGAAGCTTTGTCATTAAGTCTCGCGATAAAAGGCCATTCAACCCTGAAGACTCTGGATTTAAGGTGGAATCGTATTTCAGACCGGGGAGGAAGGGTACTGCATGACGCGCTTTCCAAGGAAGACCTTTCAAAAACGCCTTTTTCCTGCCTGTTCCTTGAACATAACCTTCTGGACAAACAGATTGTGGAATCTATCAATACCAGGCTTGCTAAAATCATTGTGAAAAGATTTCAAAAAACCCGAAATTTTCAAGAACTGAAAGGCTTATCGAAAGTCGATGTTCCTCTAAGGGCTTATTCTGAGATTCAGTCTATTTTGCAGGGATATCAAAACGGAATCGATCTTCGCTTTTTAGAAATCACACCTGTCGTTTTGTCTGCGCTAAGACAAACCATCAAGATTGCCCCTTCTTTAAAAAGCATAGAGCTATACTGTAATAAATTGGGAGATGAAAAAACAGAATCTTTGGCAAAAACATTGCGGTATTGTACAAATCTTAAAAGATTGGGACTTTATCAGAATAAAATTACAGACATTGGACTTTCGTTTTTAAGTCATCTCTTTAAAAATTTTGTTTCTCTTCGGGACCTCAATCTTGGTTATAACAAGATTAGCGATAAAGGAATCCAAAGTCTGGCTCATGCTCTGGAACATAATACCAATCTGAAAGAAGTGAACTTGTTTAAAAACCCTGTCAGTGACTTAGGCATCGATTATTTTGAAAAAATTCTGCAAGATCGAAAATTTAAAGTCATCAGAAGAGAATATAAAAGTTTTTCTTTACAAAAATTAATTTAAAGCTTCTGAAGATGTGGGTATCGGAGATCGGAATTGTCCTGCTCACGGCCTGATACTCAAGAATTTGGCGATCGCGCGCCTGATCTTCGCTTTCAATACAGGACTGAGATATGAGCTGGCAATGATCATCAGTTTATGTTTAGCAGATACAATTTTTCTTCTTAAAGAGATGGGGCTATTCGCTATAGTCGCGTTAAAATGAACCGACAGATCACGTGGTTCGCTATACGAATACCCCTTTGAACACATAAATTCTTGGAGGGCATTGACGAAACGCCCTTGTTCAAAGCCCAAGCTCGCTAATTTTTCACTATAATCTTCTGAAACAACAGGTTTGTGAACAAGAGCATGATAAAGAAGAGAATACTTAAAGTTTTCCAAATCCGGCACGTAGAACCCCTTAAACAACGTCCGCCTTTCAATGATGTGACGTTCCCAATTTTCATCATAATATCCGTCACCCAAATGGCGGATATCAAAACGAACTGTTTCATTGTTAATATTGACTTTATAGTGTACGCGATATTTTTTTGAGTAAAGCGGTGTCGCGTTCATCAATAGGGAGACGTTCACAGGATCATCATTAACTAATATATCGATGTCGCCATGTTCCTCCTCATAATAGCTCTCTGGCATTCGGTCGAAATTTCTTAGCACGACATACTCTGTAGTCTGATTTAACAGAAGAAAAAGGTGTTGAAGCGATTCCCATTGTATGCAACCGGTAATATTTCTATTAATATTTTCTTCAACAAGACCAGTCCCTTTGTCTGTCTGCGCAGACGTCATACAGTCTTCATAAGTCATACCAAGTAATAGAAATAAATCATGCCTGGTTTCATTGATATCATTTGTCGCATGAATCTTGTGCCCACCTCCCGTCCAAGCGCGATAACGGGTCTTTGAATCAAACATGTTGACATTAACAATCCTGACGCCCTTGGACGTAGCGCGTTCACTATAAGATGGCGTATTATCCATAACTACAATAAGACTGAATCTTCCATTACCGCACTCTAATTCTTTTTCTGATCCATTAGGAAGATTTTCTCCGTAGAAGCGGGTGAGATTATTTGAATAGTTGTCTTGGTCCCACTGTATATTGTAAATATTCAGAATTTTAAAATTCTTGCCAATATCTTCTATTATTTGTTTTTTTTGGTAAAGCGCTCTTTCCCAAATGATAAAAAGATGCAATTCTGGATTTATGTTATTCATCTAAAGACCTTTCCGTTCGCAGGCGTAGAAAAAATGCCGCATTTTTTATTTTGGCAAGATGTTTCAAATCCTTATCCAAATAATCGATCACGTAGTGTGCGACAAACAAACTTATTAAAGTAGCGCCTGCCGCTCCCTCTATTCCATAGATGCCAATAAAAATGTAATTTAAGGGGACATTTAATCCGACAGCAATCCAGTTTCGCATCGCGATTTTTCTCTGCAAGCCTTCAACGATTAAATACCTTGTGGCGACAAATCCTACGGCCGCTAATGGGGACGCCCAAATCAAGATGGCAAGAGTGGCGCCGCCATTAGAATATCTGGCTCCAAATAAAATTGACATCAAATTATCGGCAGTCAAGCTGACCAACAAAGAAAACAGGATGCTGATCCAAAGAAAAGCCGCAAAGAACTGTTTGAGCCTACATTCATAAAAAGTCCCAGAATGATTTTTCAGGTGCACCAGAATCGGCAAAATAGACATGCTCAATACAAAGACTAAAGTGTTCCATCCATCATAAATTTTCGATGCGGCAACATACACTCCCAACTTTTCAGCATCAAGCATATTTTTGATCATAATCTGATCAGTCTTACTAAGCGCAATAGTCGCGACTCCTGATATAATCATGGGAAATGAGCTGCTGAGCAAAGGCCGGACAACAGTTTTTTCAAAACAATTAAAGAAAGAAGGCTGTTTAGCTACGCAATGCGCTACCCAAAGAAAGAGAGCGATTGTAACATAATCAAGCGCATGTGCTATCACTAAATATATTAAACTCGCATCCGACATAGCAAGTATAATTTTTGCGATAGACGATACAATTAGAGAAATACTTCTAGAAAAAGAAGAAAATCCAGCTTTTATTTGAGATTGAAAGTTGTAGTCTATGACCAGAAAGCTCTGAAACACGACTCCCAACGAAACAATCATCACATAAATCTGGATATTCCGATCATTTTCAAAGAAAAAAACAAGCAAGTTCATAATCAATGCACTTGCCAACGCCCCCATCGCCATTAAGTAAAAAGCCGTCCCCATATAGGAACTGGCATTTTCTTTATTCCTCGCCAGTTCTCTCACAAGAATTGATTCCATCCCCAAGCGCGAGAACACAGTGAGAAGCGAAACGAGAGCCAGCACATAACTTAATATTCCAAATTTTTCTGGGCCTATGCATCGAGCCAGATAGACTCCAACAAAGATCCCTGAGATGATTGTTAAGACTTGCTCGGCAAGCATCCACGCTGAGTTTATCAAGTACTTCATTTCTGTTTAGAGATGTTTGTTTTGAGGAACTTCAAAATATCCACATTCAAACGGCAGACCAGAGACATATAACTGCTATTCATCCTGGGTTGGTTGTTCGTATGATTTGTTTTACTATTTTTTCTGGCGAAAATATGCGTGCAGCGAGCGCCTGCGCCCGTATTGTCATGGCTTGGTAGTCGGCCTGTTTTTCGGTGATTTCTTCCACAAACTGCCGTAGTGGTTGCACCGATTCACCGTCATAGGCACGCCCCACGCCTTCATCATTGATGAGGTGCGTAAGATCACCGGGATTTGTGCGAGCCAGAACAGGCAAGCCAGCCAGTAGATAAGTCAGGAATTTGCCGGGAATATTATGGGTTTTATGTCGCGGATCAAGAGCTAACAGTCCAATGAAACACTGAGCAAGCAACCCCGGCATTTCGCGCGAATCGACTTCGTCAAAGAACAGCGTGTTAGTGATCCCACGCGATTCAACGCTCGCCTTAAGACGCGGCAACTCCGACCCGCGTCCGACAAAAAGAAAGCCAAGATCCTGACGGTCCTGCAAACTCTGGGCCAAATCAATAAAGATGTCCATCCCTTGGGCGATGCCCATATTCCCAATGTAAACGAGTATCTTTCGACCGGCAAGTGATGTCTCAGCGATTTTAATAGTCGACCCCACATTTGGCGCCTGCGCCTGCCAGTTATACAGAACCTCTACGCATTTTCCTGGCATCTCGGCCCAAGGTGAGAGATAGGGAAGATTCGATGGTGACTGTACGCCGATTGTGTCAGCGACCCTATACTGAATATTTGCGACTTGCTTGAAGAAAGTGTAAACCAGACCTTTTTGAATCAAACCCAGGTCTAATGCCCATTCGGGAAAGATATCCCGAAGAATCAGATAGGTACGACAACCACTTATGCGCTTCAAGAACCACACCAGCGGACCGAAGAAAATTGTTGGAGAGTACCACACAACCAAGTCCCAACACACCATGCCAAACGGACTCTTGCGTAATCTATAAAGCATGAGAAATGAAAGAGAAAACTCAGACAAAGTACGCCGAATATAACCGGCATCCTGGGTACGCAGAGCAGACAAACGCAGGACGGTAACACCATCCATAACTTCGGTTTCCCATGATGTCTTAATATCGGCACAGGGAATAATGACTATAGGCTCATGCCCCTGATGCAACATTTCCAAGGCTAAATCACGCATCTGTACTGCCGCCGATGTGCATAGCGGCGCATAGTCGGTTGAAATCAATGCGATACGCAACGCATGTTTTATCGTCATGATTCAAATCTCCTGAGACGTCCTTACCCTCTAAAAAAAATTGGTGATCTGAGTACGGATGGCATTGACTACCACTGAGGACGGCGAGAAATCATTGGCGAAGTCATATCGTGCGCTCCAAGGCTGGCTCACCGCTGTTACGATAGACTCAACGATGTTATCGCTTGTCATGCCTGAAACGATAGTTGCGCCACTTTCGAGGGTTTCCATGCGTTCAGTCGCCATACGCAGGCTCACGTTAGGAACTTTGTAGTAAAGCCCTTCCTCTGCCGCAGTTCCCGAGTCCGAGAGCACACAGTAAGCTTCTTTAAGCAGGCGGTTAAAGTCATAAAAGCCCAAGGGTGCCATGATTCTCAGACGGGCAGGAATCTCAATGCCGGTCAATTTGCTCTTTGTCCGAGGATGCATGGGGAATATGATCTCATAGGGAAAACGTTCCGTAAGTTTTGACAGTGCTTCGAAAATAATCCCGAGATATTCCTTATTGTCCACGTTCTCGCTTCGATGTGCTGTGACAAGAATATATTTCTTCGGCTCCAGTTCAAGTCTACTCAAGATGTCACTCGCGTCGATCTGCGGAGCAAAAGCTTGCATGGCCTCAAACGTGGTATTGCCGGTAACGATAATCTTCGAGGGATGGATGCCTTCGCGAAGCAGATTTTCCCGGTGGTAATGGTTATAGGGCAAAAGGATGTTACTGATATGGTCGATCAAAATACGGTTGCGCTGTTCAGGCATACGCCGATCCCAAGCTCGCAAGCCAGCTTCCATATGAAAAACTTTGATGCCATGATGCGCCGCAGGGAGCACCGAGAGACCACTGTAGGTGTCGCCCAGTACTAACAACGCATCTGGACGCGTTTTTTTCATCAGTTCTTCTGACTTCAAAATCACATCGGCTACTTCCTTGCCATAACCGGAGGTATCGATGTTTAATTCATAATCTGGCTGACGAAGACGCAGATCATTGAAAAAGAACTCACGCAGCTCAGGCGTGAAATTCTGTCCTGTATGAACCATGATGTGTTCAAAATTAAGCTCGTCCAGCTTCTTGAGCGTCGCCCACATTTTGATCATTTCGGGGCGTGTTCCAAAAATCGACATTACCTTCATCATTTTCTCCAGATCCTAATTCAATTGGCGCAAAGCCACAAACCAATACTCTCTATGCGTTAATCGGATGAATCCTCACATCGGGAAGAGGGACAATCATATGTCCGCCGTTTTCCAGATAGCGCACATTGCGTTTTCGTATTTCATCGATAAAGCTCCATGCGAATACAAGCACATAATCAGGAGCCCCTGGCTCAGTGAGAACCGAACTGGGGACAACTCGAAAATGTGATCCAGGCGTGTAGTAGCCTGTTTTTGCCGGTGCATCGTCGATCATGTAATCGAGGTGATCGTGACCGATCCCGCAAAACTGGATCATCGTATTTGCGCGGCCGGAAGCGCCATATCCAGCAATTTTCTTACCCGACTGTTTCAGTTTTTCCAAAAGTGCAACCAGTTTCTTTCGATGCGACAGGATATCGTCGGAAAAGCGCTGAAAGGTCTCATAACGATCAAATCCGTTGGCACGTTCTTCCACTTCGAGCATCTTCACGCTTTGGGATACAAGAGCGCTATGACGGCTGCCTTTTTTGCACACATAGAATCGCATTGAACCTGCATGGATCGGAACAGGTTTGATGTCAAAGACCATCATATCGTATCGATCAAAATGCTTCATGGCCGAAAGCAATGAGTAATAATACAAATGCTCGTGATAAATCATATCGTATTGCATCTCTGAAATCACTTTGCCAAGATAATGCACTTCGAACACGAAGACCCCATCATCGCTCAAAGCCTTTGCAACAGCACGCGTCGTCCCCTGGATGTCTGGAATGTGCGCATACACGTTATTGGCCACGATCATGTCAAGTTTACCATATTCGGAGACAATGCGCTCAGCTACATCTTCTGTAAAGAAAGCATTGACCAAAGTCACTCTGGGATCGTCGATGCTGGCTACGATATTCTTGGCTGGATCCACACCAATCACGGTCCGGATACCTTGGTCCGCCAAGGGACGCAGCAGCACACCATCGTTACAACCGAATTCAAGGACACTCGCGACGCCTGGTTTTAAGAATCGCGTCGTCACTTCTTCGGCATACCGGCGGAAATGATCACGGAGGGTATTGATTGACGATGAAAAGTAGAAATAGTTGTGAAATAGAATGTCGGGTGGAATTTTATTGACCACCTGAACCGAATAACAATCATGGCAGAAATAAACCTGGAGTGGAAACCTCGGCTCTTGATCGAATTGTTCGGGTTTGAGAAAGCCTCCGGCCAGGGCTACCTCGCCAAAATCCATTACCAGGCTCATTCGCTGGCTATCGCAGAACGAACAGCTGTGTGTGCAGGTACTTTGATCAATCATCTTTTTGGCCTCATGCGAATGAATGGGGCGCCGGAACATTTTGCCCCTTGAGTTGTTGCTGAATATAGTCGAGCTTGAGAAGCAGGTCTTTCAGCTGCGGGATGGCCAATCGCTCGGTATTGTGGGAAGTATAGTCATCAAGAGCGGAGATTTGTTCCTGGCCATCAGTGAAAAACATGGCGTAGTTCAGGTCGCGGTTGTCCGCTGGGATGCGATAGTACCGGCCCATATCTTCCACACGCGCCATTTCCTCGCGAGAAATGAGAGACTCGTAGAGTTTTTCTCCATGACGAGTGCCGATGATATGCACTGGATTATCGCATTCGAAAATCTCTTTCAAGGCGAGAACCAGATCACCAATTGTTGATGCTGGCGCCTTCTGCACAAAGATGTCACCTTGTGTGCCATGCTGAAAAGCGTGCAACACAAGATCGACAGAATCATCCAGGGACATCAGAAAACGCGTCATGGTTGGATCGGTCACGGTGAGGGACTTGCCTCCCTTAATCTGCGACACAAAGAGCGGGATCACAGACCCTCGGGACGCCATCACATTGCCATAGCGTGTTGCGCATAATGTTGTTTCGTTGGCGCTGAGCGTCCGGGCTTTGGCGACCATAACCTTTTCCATCAGAGCCTTGGTCTGTCCCATGGCATTGATCGGATACACCGCTTTGTCGGTACTGAGAACGACCACGCGCTCTACATGGTTCGTCACGGCGGCATTCATGACGTTCTCTGCGCCCAGGATATTCGTTCGCACAGCTTCCAGGGGATAGAACTCGCATGAGGGCACCTGCTTCAGGGCTGCCGCATGATAGACGTAATTTACCCCCCTAAGCGCCTGACGAATACTGTCATAGTCACGCACATCCCCGATGTAAAATTTCAATCGGTTATTGCTCAGGGTGGTGCGCATCTCTTCTTGCTTTTTTTCGTCGCGACTGAAAATGCGGATCTCGCGCACATCCGTTTTGAGGAAAAGCTTCACCACATGGCATCCAAAAGAGCCAGTCCCGCCAGTAATGGCAATTACTTTGTCTTTAAACATCAACTTTCCTTTAACCCAAATTTATAAGAATACATTACATCGATTAATTCCGGCCACTCTGGCGCCACGTAACCGGTCGCGCGTGCAAATCGGTCAGCTGAAAGAGAACGATCTATCACAAGTTTATCGCTTGGCACAATCCGGGTTGAGCGGCTATATCTTTGAGCGACCAGTTGTAGAAGGTCAAACTTAGAGATCGGGGAGGTCGCAAGGTGATAAATGCCCTGCAGCTCCGGACAAGGCAACACCACATCTCGAATGACCTGAGCCAGCGCCACGGTTGGAAATCCGGAAAAGATGACTCTCCTATACCCGGTACACTCTCCATCTTGCGAAAGAAACCACTCCAGCAAACCGTTCCTTGAAAAGAGTTCATGACCAATTATGGAAGTGCGCAGCGTTATCATCCCAGGCCCTTCCACTTCTCCAAGCAACTTTGCAATACCATAAGGATCGTTGGCATCTGGCAAGTCATCTTCGGTATAGCCTCCACGGTTTCCGCTAAATACACCGTCCGAACTTATCTGAACCAGGCGCACCTGACGGAGGCGACAGAGATGCGCCAGGCGGCGTGGCAGCACAGAAAAGACTGACACCATTTTCATGGGATCCTGCGGGGTGTCCTTGCCAAGGGCGGTGCAATTCACAACGACGTTGGGGCGAAGCAGATCGAAAAGGGTGATCATTTGTGCTTCATCCCTGAGATCTTCGACTACCTGCAACCGGCTGGCAAGCTCAGGTATAAAGAATTGCTGTGCTTCAACGTTCCTGATTGTGCCGAATACAGGGCAGTCACCTGACTCGGACAAAACACGAAAAACAGCATTGCCCAGCAAGCCTGTCGCTCCCAGTACCAAAATACTCATTGTAAAGCACTTTCCTATACTTGATCACCTTAGTTTCTATGGTCTGAGAGCGTGAGTTTGAATCAATCCTGACTCATGCCTTATTCAGGTACTCGAGAAACAGCTGGTCGCGCTCCGCCGCATTCGGATAATTGATCAACACCGCGCGATAAACGCCCTTAAACACGAACAGACTTCCCGCAGCTGCTCCGATCACACCGAAACGCTTAATGAGTTCGCCAATGTCCTTAAGGTTTCCTGCGCCGCCCAAGACGGTCAGAGGCACATTGATGGCGCTCCGGATCTGTTCAACGATTGCGAAGTCGTACCCTTTCATCTGACCGTCGTTATCGATTGAGTTCAGCACAATTTCACCAACACCGAGGCGTTCAAGCTCGATTGCGACTTCTACGGGTGAACGACCTACATTAACACAGCCATTATGAGTCCATACTTCGTATTTACCGCCACGCTGCGCTTTGACATCAAGGACTATCACAACACTCTGTCTGCCCACCGCTTCAGCCATCTCCATGACCAGTTTTGGATTGTTGATAGCTGCGGAACTGATCGCCACCTTTTCAACACCCAATCCAATGATCGTTTTGACCTGCTCAACGGTTTTGACGCCACCACCATAACATAATGGCATGCGTGATTCAATCGCGAAATTCTCTATCATCCGATAGTCCGGCTCGTGTCCACGAACAGTTGCGTCAATGTCAAGCACGATCAACTCGTCCGCACCTTTTTCGTTAAAGATCCTGACGGCATTGATCGGATCGCCAACGTATTTTGACGCCGAAAAACCGACAGTCTTCACCAAACCTTTGTCCCGGACAAGCAGACAGGGAATAATTCTTGGTCGCAGCATACCTCTCTATACCTCCGCAAAGTTTTTGAGCAGCAAGGCGCCATACTGATGACTTTTCTCAGGATGAAACTGCACGCCGAAGATATTCCCCGAGTGTACCGCACAGACAAACCGCATGCCGTAATCGGTCTCCGCAAGTGCGGAATCTTGACTATCACATTCAAAATAATATGAATGAAGAAAATAGAAGCGCGCGTCTTTCTCCAGTCCGGCAAAGAGCCTCGAAGATCTCAAGGGTTCCAGGTCGTTCCAACCCATGTGCGGCAAACGTAAGCTTTGGTGCTTGTCATTTCCCTTCAGCTGGCGGACCGATCCTGGGATCCAGCCCAGCCCGCTCATTTGTCCCTCCTCGCTGCATGCAGCGAGAATCTGCATGCCTACACATACACCGAGCACTGGAACACCCTGTGACAAGACCAGCTCGTCAAGAGTTTCACGCATCCCGGATTGCTGTAGTAATTCCATGGCGTGATCAAAAGCGCCCACACCCGGTAAGATGATACGGCTAGACCCATGGAGGTCAGCCGCTGTTTTAGCAATCGATGCTGCAATATTCTGGCGTTTGTATATATTCAGAAAGGCCTGGACATTGCCAAGTCCATAATCGACAATTTTGATCATCGGAAAATCCGGTTATCAATACCGAGGAAGTTAGCGATACGGGCGCCCAACGTAATTAAGAACAGCTTGTGCTTATAGTCACGAAAGCTCTTGTTCTTACCGTTAAAGATTTCACGAAACTCGTCTACAGTCCACCCCAGCTTTGTTGCCACGTATTCAAATTCCTGGGCCATGGTTTCTTCGTCTAGTTCTGGCTTTGAAATACGCTCCAGCGCTTCGTCACGTGTCATTTGCCCCGTCAGGATTTCACTGGACATGTAAGCGCGCCGTTTGTCATAGCCGAATTTCTTAGGCGTCCAATAGGACTCATAGAAACGCGTAAAGCGTGATTCATAGTGTTTCTGAGGATAGGGTTGCCAGCCGAACTTCTCGTTTAATTCCTGAATCGCCTGTTTCTTAATATATGGAACCGAATCAAGCAGTTTGATCACCCGAATACCTTTGATCCAACGATAATAGAACTTGTACTTAAAAATGTCGCAGGTAGGAAATGTGTCGAGTGAACGTGTGCCAAAGCGGCGGTGGATATCATGCACATGCCGCATGTCAGTCGAAAAATACGTCCACTCGATGCACTCGCGCACACATTCGGTGGAGTTGTTACCGCCAGTAATCACGTATTTGAAGCCATTCTTGGCTGCGAAATTATAAATAGCGGAAAACAGTGCCAAATCCTGAGGCATATCAACAAAAGGCACTTGGGACAAAAAGAAAGCGCGCTGAAGATCCTTCATCTCTTCCCAATTGATAACTTCGGTCACCAAATCCAGATTCAATCCCTCAATTATCTTTTGGATATTGCTGACACCGAGGTCCGAGTTCCAACCCGCGTCACAGTGGAACATCAAAGGCCTAAGTCCGAACTTTTCTTTTGCAACATATGCAACATAAGAACTGTCCAGTCCTCCGCTGATTCCAATCAAGCAATCATGAGGGCGTCCTGCGCCTTCACGCTTGATTTTTTCGATCATCGGCATAATTTCTTGGATTCCCTGTTCTCCAGGGTGCCAGTTTGGCAGGATATTCTCATGAAAATTACGACAGTAATCGCACCAGCCACGCTCATCAAAAGTGAGGGTTGAATCGCTCGTGTCCATAATACAATTGCTGCAGATCTGATATTGTCTTATACTCATTAATTTACTCCAAAAATAATCTACTTAGTCCTTCGTGAACATGGAAGCATCAAAGGGTGAGCAGGGGAAGTCGTTTAAAAGTGAACCGTTTGAGTTGCCACAGGCGTTTCGCGAAGCTGCTTATAAGTTGACAACGCCACCTTACGATTTGTTTAAAGCTTTGTCTATGTTCAGAGCTAGTGTTTCTATCATGGCGGCGATAACCTATAAGAGTCTCTGGAATAAAATGAGTCTTTCCATAATATTCGTTTATGATACCGATCCACGTGTCGTGCGCAGAAGTCTGTTCGGGAAAAGGCAAAAAACAATCCCGCATACTACTTTTCACCGCTATTGCACAGCCTAAAAACTTGCTTTTTATAATGTTTGGGATCACGCCCGGGATGAACTTCCCGCGATTGCCAAAGTAGGTTGCTCCAGTTACACGACCTGCTGAATCAATAATCTGCGCATCACTCAGTACGAGAGTGACATTCGGGTGTTTGTCGAATGCCTGCATGACACGACTTACTTTGCCGGGATACCAAACATCGTCTTGATCACAGAGAAACAACACATCTCCACGCGCGTATGCCAATGCCTTTTGAAAAGTTTGAACTTCTCCCAGATTATTGTCATTGCGGAAGATATGAACTCTCGAATCCGCAAATCTCTCAACCTTATCAAGCGTACTATCTGAGGATCCGTCATCAACCAGCACCACTTCATCACCTTCACCAAGCTGCGAAAGAATACTTTTCAACTGCTCTTCAATCCAGCGCTCACCGTTATAGGTAGCTATACAAACAGAAATCATTCGTGAACTCCTGAATCCGTTGGCTTTGTACGGTCCATGAGCGCCCCTTTTGATGTTAACAGCGGGTCTAATAATCGGCTATTAGCTATTTTATGCATAAAAATCATAAGCACTAAAAAAACAAGATTTGTAAGTCTAAAAAATTGAGTTCCAAAACTTAACGTAATACAACAGTATGACATTTTTAAGAATCCTAATAATAGGAAAATACTCGAAGGAAATTTCGAAAGACGATTTAAAAAAGTAAAGTAAATAATACCAATCAATAAAAAAGCATACATTACAAATGTAGCGCCACCATAAAGAAAAAAAGGAAAAAACTCAGTGCAAGCGCTAAGTGGAGGAAAAGGAATAGGTTTTGGTGTGAGCTCTTTACGGTTCACAGGAATATCGTGGCGAAAAAATCTAAAAAGTTGATAATTTAGATAGTCTGTATCACGATAATCAATATTTTGTATAGCTGCAAAGTTAAAAACACTTGCCGAAGAATAGATTAATAGCCACTTTAAAGGGGTAGGCATGTTGTCAATATAACCTTTAATATTTAACTTTTGCATGTCTTTTTCATTGATGTTTTTTAATTTGTCGTATTTATCTTTATCTATAAGCGGCTTAGTTATTTTTTTTTGATAAAAAAGAAGAGTTTCGATAGAACTTCTCTTCTCTCCAACAAACGAAAAAATCATAAGAGAACATGTGGATATTAGTATTAAAAAAAATGTTATTCTTTTCAAGAACTTAACAAAATTTTCCTTTTTCATTTTCTCTTTGTTAAGAACAATGAAAACTACTGAAAAGGCATACATTGAACTAAGAAATCTGTTGCGATCGACAACAAGTATAGGAAATAAAATAGCAGTTATAAAAAAAATGGTCTTAATCGGTTTATTTTCTGTACAAAAAAAGGAGATTGGAATCAGAGACCAACACATTATAGTTATGTATCTTATGTACGTCTCTGTTGAAGAAAGCGTATCGTACTTTGAAGGATTTGTAAATAAAAGCGGACCTCTAATAAGTAGATCAACAATACAAAATATGGTTATAAAAATTCCAAAATAAATAGCTATTTTATTTTCAACCTTATTCTTAGAAAAAGAAGAGCTGCTTATTTTTACTTCTATTTTTAGATATTTAAGCAAAAATTCCATGAACAATGTCATTAATATCATAGAAGAAAATAATATAAAAGTTTTTTCAAAAAAGTGTTCCTTAACTTCGTATGTGAAAAAAGCTATTGTACACGATAGAATTAAAGGCAAACTTATAATTAAAAATGGACTAGATATCATTTATTTGAATCCTCTTAAGCGTAAGTTCTCTCCAGATCTTTCAAATCATCGCTTTGACCTTTAGCATAAAGTCTAATAACCATCAGAGAGCTCTAAAAATGACTGATTTTGAAAAAATAGCAAGAGAAAAGTGGAAAGGAGAAGAAATCAAAGACCAAAAAATCAGAACGAGGATAAACCCTGATTTCGTGAATACATTTATTAATCGTGGAAAAATATTTGATTTTAAACTACTTAAAATAGTATGTGTCCAACGCATAAATCTTAAAGTCGGTCTATCGAAAAGAAACCATCTCAGGTAAAAAGTACAACGAAACTTTGTTTTTGTTGTTACAATTTCGGCAATTTGTCCTTCCAGATCTATGAACGCCATAAAATCCTCATCAACAAGGCGAATGCTCAAAGCTTCAGCAATCTCTTTGATCAAAGTTTTGCCGCATCTTGTCGAAAGGGCGCCCCCTTGAAACCCGTTTTTATCAATTCGAAAAAGAAAGTTATATATTGCGCGAATAACGATGACATTCAGCCGAATTTTCTCATGCCAAACCCATTCCTGATCGACAAATCTGCATTCATTCTCAACAAAGTAAGTATTTGACCAAATGACATCAATGTGCTTGCCATCAAGCCAGGGAATACCATCTTGCATGTTGGATTTCGTCACCAAAAATTCTACCCAACGCTTACAGGGGGCGAATATCTCTTCAAGGGAGCAATTTTGTGCGCACACACGAAGAGATATTTGCGTTTGCAATGACGGGGTATCAATCCAGAAAGATTCCGTTTTGACCATTTTAAGGGGTCTTTGCTCTTGGTCATCAGGACCTATTTTACGATGCTTGATCACGCGTAATTCGCCTGTTTGCTCTTTTACAATTCTCGTTTGAGTGGAGTACTCAGGCTTGCGACCATCTGAGTAGAAAATGGCCTCTTGATTAAAGACCTTTTTGCTGGTGCCAGAAAAGCTGGCAACCACCAAAAATGAGTTGGAAAAAAATCCCAGCATTCTGTTCCGGTCTAATTCGAGTGTGACTGCTGCTTCATCCCAAAGGAAACGCTTCGGCCCCCCATAGTCTCGAGAGGACATTTGAGCGATCAGCTCGCCCGCACGACCTGAAGCGAGAAATTCCTCGGATATCACACAATCTGGCAGCTTGTGGTCGGGAAAAGGATAATAGAACTGAACGTCAGAAAAATACTTTCTCAGCTGGCTTTCCAGCTCGACTCTGCCAAAGGTGCGCACCTTACCCGGCTTTCGATGATAACCTTCCAACCCCTCGAAGCGCAGGTCCAGATGATCTTCCCTTGCTCCATTGAAGTACTTAAGACCAAACTGGTTTTCTATCGCTATTACAACCCTACCACCAGGCGACAGTATGCTGGAAAAATATTGCAGTGCCGCGTCATAAAGATCTCCCCCTTTAATGAAGGAAGCAGAGTATTCAAAAAAAATGATGTCGAATTTCTGTGAAAAATTAACTTCTTGAAAAGGGGCGCATAAAATAGAGACTCCATCGAATTCTTTTGTTCTCTGTTTGGCAACGCGAGCGCGATTTATATTCCCTTCAATTGCCACGACTTGATCAAAGTTTTCACCAAGAAACCTGGTAATAGCGCCGCATCCGCAGCCTACTTCCAGTACTTTGCTCGAACGGTCAAAAGAAAAGCCAGACAGCAGTTGTGCTCTTTTCTTTGAAAGATGATACTCACTTGCCCAGTCTTTGATATAATTTTCCAGTTCGGTTGATTGGGAACTAAGGTCTTTCACCTTACTAAAAACTTTGCGCAAGTATCTCTCGGAACTTGCGCCATCAGAATACGCGAACTGGGTATGTTTCTTGAAGCGCCATACCTGAAATTCATCTTGGATCATCTCATTTTGGATAATTGATTGAAGGCTCATATTACCTTCCTCTGAATTGTTCTACTTATACGCATATTCGATTTATCATTTTTCTGTTATCTGACTGAATGCCACTTGCCAGTCCGGCAATCTTACCCCAAACACCTGTTCTAATTTTGCATTCGATAGCCGCGAGTTCAAGGGGCGCAGCGCAGGAACCGGATAATCGCTTGACGAAATAGCAACCAGTCGAGGCTTCTTTTCTAACGCCATCGTTTTTAAAATCGCCTCAGCAAATCCAAACCACGACGTTTCACCACCGTTTGTCAGGTGGTACGTTCCCCAAAGTTGCGGGCGGTCGGATTGGTCAGACCCTCGGGCAGACGAGGGCATCTGGATCATGACCAGCGCAGTCGCCCCGGCGATGTGACGCGACCAGGTTGGCGCTCCAATCTGGTCGTTGACAATGCGTAATTCTGTCCGCTCACGCATCAGTCGTTGCATGGTCAATAAAAAGTTCGTTCCGCGCCGCCCATAGACCCACGATGTACGAAAAATGAGGTGCGCTGGACAGGCTGCACGAATGGCCGCTTCGCCTGCCGCTTTGCTGATGCCGTACACATTGAGGGGGCTGACAGGTGCTTCTTCGTCAAAGGGTACATGGCCTGCACCATCAAAGACATAGTCTGTTGAATAGTGAACCAGCGCCACACCCAGTTCGGCGGAAGTCTCAGCCAGTATCCGCGGGGCTTCTGAGTTAACCGCAAATGCCAGATCGCGTTCCTGTTCGGCTTTGTCCACCGCTGTGTAAGCCGCTGCGTTAACGATCCAGTGCGGCTTGATATTCAGGATCGCTTGACGCAGAGTTTCCGGACGGGACAGATCGAATTGTTCGCGACATGGCGCAATCACTTCACCCAGTGGCGCGAGCGCTCTTTGAAGTTCCCAACCAACCTGACCGTTACCGCCGGTTAATAAAATCCTCACGGATATGTCTCCGCCTCGGCAAACGCAAGGCCTTGTTGATCCTTCGCCGATAATAATGGCATGCCTTCAAGTCCCCAATCGATACCGATCTGAGGATCATCCCAACGGATACAACGTTCGTATTCAGGAGCATAGAAATCCGTCGCTTTGTAAAGAAAATCCGCAAACTCAGAGCGCACCACAAAACCGTGTGCCAAGCCAGGCGGAACCCACAGTTGACGGTGGTTATCCTCAGACAACTCAGCACCAAACCAACGCCCGAAGGTAGGCGAGGAACGGCGCAGATCCACTACAACATCGAACACACTGCCACGCACTACCCACACCAGCTTGCCTTGTGGACGCTGTAACTGATAGTGCAGACCACGAAGCACATGTCGCTCCGAGCGGGAGCAGTTATCCTGCTTGAATTCGGTCTCAACCCCCCTCACTTCACGGAAGGTGCGCACATTCCAGCTTTCATAAAAGAAACCGCGCGAATCACCAAACATCTTGGGTTCCATCAACAACACGCCAGGAAGAGGGGTTTCAATCGCGCGCATTAGACACCCTGATTTTCTACCAAGTTCAAAAGATAGCTGCCATAACCGCTCTTGGCCAACGGTTCAGCCAATGCATGCAACTGCGCGCTATTAATCCAGCCTTGCCGCCAGGCAATTTCCTCTGGACAAGCGATCTTGAGACCTTGTCGCTTTTCAAGAGTCTGAATGAAATGCGCGGCATCAAGAAGGGAGTCGTGCGTCCCGGTATCAAGCCAGGCGTGACCACGCCCCATCACTTCCACATTTAACTTGCCTGCGTCGAGATAATGCCGGTTGACGTCCGTTATCTCCAACTCGCCGCGTGTAGAAGGCTTGAGGTTCTTGGCGATATCAACGACCTCGGAATCGTAAAAATAAAGCCCTGTTACGGCATAGCGACTTTTGGGGTTAGCTGGTTTTTCCTCAATAGAGACAGCGTGTCCTTTCGTATCGAATTCAACCACGCCGTAACGTTCTGGATCGGTGACTGGATAAGCAAAAACCGTGGCGCCCTCTACACGCATCATGGAAGATCCAAGTTGTTTGGCGAGATCATGACCATAGAAGAGGTTGTCGCCGAGGATCAGTGCTGATGCCGCATCACCGATGAACGATTCGCCGATAATAAATGCTTGGGCCAATCCGTCCGGAGAGGGTTGTACGGCGTAAGAGAGTTCGAGTCCCCACTGACGACCATCGTCTAAGAGCTGTTGAAAACGAGGGATGTCTTGAGGGGTGGAGATGATCAGAATCTCGCGCATACCTGCCAACATCAGCGTGGAAAGCGGGTAATAGACCATTGGTTTGTCGTACACCGGCAAGAGCTGTTTGGACAAGGCCGAAGTGGCCGGGAGCAGGCGCGTGCCAGACCCTCCAGCCAAGAGAATACCTTTGCGTTTCAAGGCATTGGCGTTCATTATCGACCTCCATAATTCTGCGCGACCCAATTTTGATAGTCACCACTGACAACGCGTTCAACCCAGCCACGATTATCAAGATACCAACGCACCGTCCTGGCAATGCCGGTTTCAAAGGTCTCAAGCGGCGCCCAGCCCAACTCACGACAGATCTTGCGCGCATCGATAGCGTAACGGCGATCGTGACCAGGCCGATCCCGCACATAGGTCATGAAGCGCGTATAAGATCCGGCCGGATCAGGCTGCATCTCATCGAGAAGCTCACAAATCGTACGTACGATCTCTAAGTTCGTCTTTTCGTTAAACCCGCTGATGTTGTACACTTCGCCTGGTTGACCAGCCTCCAACACACAGCGAATCGCGGCACAGTGATCTCCCACAAACAACCAATCGCGGACATTCATACCGTCACCATAGAGAGGCATCGGTTTGTGAGCAAGCGCGTTGTGGATCATTAGAGGAATGAGTTTTTCAGGGAACTGATAGGGTCCGTAATTGTTCGAACAATTTGTTGTCAGGGTAGGCAGTCCGTAGGTTTGGTGGTAGGCGCGTACCAAATGGTCAGAAGCCGCCTTGCTGGCGGAGTAAGGGCTGTTCGGAGCATAAGGCGTGGTCTCGGTGAAAGGCGCATCATTGAACCCCAGAGAACCATACACCTCGTCAGTGGATATATGAAGGAATCGGAACGCTGTTTTTGTCTCATTCTCAAGCTTGCCCCAATAAACACGGGCGGATTCCAGCAGATGAAAGGTTCCAACCACGTTAGTCTGAACAAAAGCTTCTGGTCCATCAATTGAGCGATCTACATGAGACTCGGCGGCAAAGTTGATGATGGCACGTGGACGATGCTCGGCGAGCAACCGTTCGACCAGTGCGCGGTCTCTAATATCACCCCGCACAAAGACGTGGCGACGATCATCGTTGACCCTGTCCAGATTTTCAAGGTTGCCTGCATAGGTCAGCTGATCTAAGTTGACTACTGATTCCTGATTTTTCGCAAGCCATTCAAGAATAAAGTTCGCACCGATAAACCCGGCGCCTCCTGTCACAAAAATTGTCACAATCTCACCTCAAAGCCTTCAACACAAACAGTTGAAGCACAGTTTTATACATCTGATCCTTTTGCATTTTGACAAGTCTTTTAGTTAACCACGAAATAAAGGTCTCAGTTCGTGCTATTTAAAATAAGCTCTTGGAACATCGTTCATTTTGCGTTCTATTATACTTGAACTTTGGTGCAACAGATACAATCGTTGAACAATAATCCTTAGAAATTGATCCCAAAATACTTATCATCCACTTTTGAAATGACCATCTCTTGTACACTCGGACGCAAGTTGATGTCAATATGTTTGTTGTTCGCATGATGTAATACTTGGTGTAAGCACGATATAGGAGCGAAAAGTCGTTTGTGGCGAATTTAATGAGTTATGGGGTGTTTGAAAAGGGTGTTAATGAGGGAAAGTATTTCAAAGATTCGTCAATTCGATCAAACACAGAAAAAGGATTCTAAAACGATTAAACGAGGATTGAAAATCTTAAAGAACACGGTTAACGGTATTATCCGGAAAGAGATTACAGGATCCCAGTATCGGCGTACGCATCAGAGAGACCTGTAACCTGACATATCCTCAAATGATTAAAAACGGCTCTAGACCGTTTTCGTTGTTCCTGATATACCTGATTCGTCAAGGTTTGGGAGATAGTTTAACGGTAGAACTCTCGGCTCTGGACCGAGCAGTCCTGGTTCGAATCCAGGTCTCCCAGCCAGATACAATCCTTATGCCAATTTATCCTCAAAGGATTTCAAAACCAGGGTGGCGGAGGAATTGCGAAGATCAAACGCTTTCACAGCTTGAAAAACAAAGGTTATAGCTGGAATTTCAAGAAAGTTAGTATTCGATATTAAAGAAAGATGAGACCTCGTTAAGTGACGGAGCAATGACAGATCTGGATTTTTTACCTTATATTCTTTCCTTTCTTGTATCCCTGCTGGTGACGCGCGTCATGATGTTCGTCGATATTCATGATATTCCTGGTGATCGTTCGTCCCATAAGCTTGTCACGCCGCGCGGAGGAGGCTTAGGAATTCTGTTCGCTTTCTATATAAGCTGGTTTTTGCATGGAGTTTCAGGGTTTCCCTTTTATGAAGCGTATTTTCATTGGTTAGCGTGTGTTGTCGTTGCCGCTCTTATGGGGGGGGTGGGCTTTGTCGATGATCTCGCAGGGATTCGAGACGCGATTAAATTGGGTTTTCAGACTCTTGCTTGCGGTATTCTGGTGTTCTCAGGAATAAAATTTATGGCTGTCCCCTTACCATTCCTGGGATACGTTCATCTGGGACTTCTGGGGAGCCTTGTGACAATGTTCTGGCTTGTGGGCTTTATGAACGCTTTTAATTTCATGGATGGTCTCAATGGCATGTCCTCAGGAGTCACAATTGTCGCGTCATTTTTCTGGTTTTTAATCACGTTAAAGGCTGGATCAGAGGCTCTCTCTTTTTCGGCCTTGATAATTCTGGCAGCGAATCTGGGGTTTATCGGTTTTAACTTCCCTCATGCGAAGATCTTTATGGGAGATACGGGGAGTCTTTTTTTGGGGGCTTTGTTTTCTCTTTGGGCGGTTCTCTCGACGCTTCCCGAATTCGGTGGAATTTCCTTGTGGACAATGCCAATGATTTTCTTCATTTATCTCTATGATGTTATTTTTACGCGGATTCGCCGTTTGCTTAAGGGGCATTCATTGTTATCAGCGCATCGCGAGCATCTTTATCAGCTGTTAAATCGACTGGGATGGAGTCACGCGCGTGTAACCCTCGTTTATATGGTCTTTTTTTTCTTCCAGGGGAGTATAGCGTATGGAATGCAATTTGTGTCCCCTGACGATCATAGCTGGTTTTTTATGGTGTTATTGCCGCTCTATATTCCCTTGAGTTTACTGATTGTAAAAAAAGCGCGCGCTCAAGGCATTGATATTTAGATGAAACCGATTGTAAATCTTTGCGATGTTTCATTGCCGCCGATCCTTAGTCATATTAACCTTGTGGTCAATCGTGGCCAGATTATCACAATTATTGGCCCGAATGGCGCGGGCAAGACCACTTTGCTTAAAGTCCTCCTGGGCTTAATAAAACCTCAACAGGGAACTATACGCTACGATGGGGTTCTCAAAATGGGTTATATGCCCCAGAAGCTGTTTCTTGATAAAGGGTTGCCCCTTTCTGTCGAGAGATTCTTGCGTCTGTCTCCTCATAAAGGTTTTGTCGATGAAGCTTTAAAGCTGGTTGGCGCTTTGCCTTTGAAAAATCGCTCTCTTCATGTGCTTTCCGGAGGGGAAATGCAGCGCGTCTTGCTGGCGCGCGCCATTATGGGGTCCGTCGATCTTTTGGTGCTTGACGAACCAGGGCAGGGGGTAGATGTGATAGGGCAATCGGACCTTTATCAATTGATTCGCTCGCTGAAAGAGCGTTTCAACTGTGCAGTGGTCATGGTTTCTCATGATCTTCATTTTGTGCATGCTTCAAGTGATCATGTCATTTGTTTAAACAAGCATATTTGTTGCGAAGGACATCCTGAAGCCGTGAAAATCAACCCGGAATATTACCGTCTTTTTTCTGATAAGGGGACTCATGATCTGGCTCCTTACCATCACAGACACGATCATTATCATGCCTGAGACCCCTTTTGCCTTGCAAGCCACAGCGTTAAACATCGCGAACAAAGAGGAAAAGAGCGATCATGCCTGATGATTTTATGGTGCGGGCGTTTTTGGCAGGTCTGGGCTTTGCTCTGGCTGCGGGGCCGATGGGGTGCATTGTCGTTTGGCGGCGCATGGCTTTTTTTGGGGATACGCTGGCCCATGCTTCGCTTTGCGGAATCGCTTTCGGCGCTTTGGGAGGCGTTGATCCTTTCATCGCCATTCTCGCCGTCTCTTTGTTGATAGCCCTTTTGCTGGCTCGCACAAAATCAAATCCCTTTTTTTCATCAGATACCTTGCTTGCCATTGGTTCTCATGGGTCTCTTGCCATCGGAATCCTTTGTATAAGCTTGATCAAAGGCGTTCGTCCGGATCTCAATGCCTACCTTTTTGGCGATATTCTTTCTGTGACTTCGGATGAACTGTGGACGATCTGGGGCGGAGGAATCGTTATCCTTGCCACCCTTTGTGGACTTTGGCGTATTTTACTATGTATGACAATCGCAGAGGATCTCGCGGCTGTTGAGGGAATGCCCGTGAACCGTGTTTATCTTATCTATATGCTCCTGCTCGCGCTTTTTGTGGCGCTTTCCATCAAGATGGTGGGTGTTCTGCTTATTACGGCGTTGTTGATCCTGCCTGCCTCTGTCTCGCAAACTTTTTCAAAATCTCCTGAACAGATGGGCGTTTTTTCAAGTCTGGTGGGAGGGGTGATGGTTGTGTCTGGTCTTGCGATTTCAAATCAGTTTGACATTCCAGCAGCGCCTTCGATTGTGCTGGTGGGCTTATGTTTGTTTGTCTTGACATATTGCTTCAGGGCGAAGCGACACGCACTATGACAGGTTATATGCTTAAAGGTTAGAGGATTTTGGAACAGGGATAGAAAGACAAAAGGTATAGGGCGCTGAATCGGCATCGTTTCTATGTATCTGTCAGTTTTTTAATCAATACCCTTGCCAAAACCACTTTAAAAGATTCATAATAAAAATCAGGAATAGGGCTGTCTCTTCACGTTAGGCATAACTTCCCAGGGGCCGATATTATTCCTTAGGGAGCCGTCCCTGTCTCGGTCTGAGGACTTTGGCATATGGTGCCCACCTGCTTTTGCGGGCCACATAGGGATGTATTCTGTCGACGGTCGTGAAGGCTCTATTCCTCCTACTGTTCAGGAAAGTTATATATGGATTCAGCCAAAAGTATAATTCGCGCTCGTATGAAAAAAAGTCGGGAGGACTATTTTAAATCCCTCAGCGAAACAGCGCGAGTGAATCTTAATCGGGAAATTGGCAAAAATATATTAAGTCTTGTTCCTGCTCACACCTGCGGCTCTGTTGCGGGTTTCTGGCCCATGAGTTCTGAACCAGACATTCGTTCTGTCCTGGAAACCCTTACTCTCCAGGGATGCAAAGCGCTTTTGCCTGTAACGCAGGGAGCAGGATCTCCTCTTTCTTTCCGTGTGTGGAAGCCAGGAGACCAATTACGTGAAAATTCTTTCAAGACGATGGAACCTTTATCCAGATCTCCTTTGCATGATCCGGAAGTTATCCTTGTGCCGCTGCTTGCCTTTGATGGACGGGGGCATCGGCTGGGATACGGTGCGGGGCATTATGACCGTACATTGTCGCAGTTACAAAAGAGAAAATTAAACGTTTTAACAATAGGGGTGGCATTTGAAATACAACGCGTTAATGAGCTTCCTATGAGTTCTTACGATCAGCCCCTCAGTTGGGTCGTGACTGAAAAGAAAGTTTATAAGTTCATATAGGAAACTCATATGAAAATTTTGTTTTTAGGTGATCTGGTCGGGCGTTCCGGTCGGACAGCAGTTATCGAAAATATTCCTCTGATTCAGGAAAAGCTGGCGCTGGATGCGATTATCGTCAATGTCGAGAATGCTGCTGGTGGTTTTGGCATGACGCCTGAAATATGTGAAGAGCTTTTTGCGGCAGGCGTCGATGTCCTGACCTCAGGGAATCATTTTCTTGATCAAAGGCAAATTGAAGAATATTTTGAATGGCAAACCCGTTTGCTTCGACCCATAAATTATCCCGAAGGAACACCGGGGAAGGGGATGGTTCGTTGCACGCTGCGTAACGGTCAAACAATAGTCGTGATGAATGTTATGGGTATGCGTTTCATGCCTCCTGTCGAAGATCCATTTGTGGCAGTGGAAGAAGCGCTGGAATGTTATCAATTAAAATATGATGGTATCGACGCGATTATTATTGATGTTCATGCTGAAGTACATAGTGAAAAGATGGCCATCGCGCATTTCGCCGATGGAAAGGTGAGTGGCGTGTTTGGAACGCATACGCATATTCCTACTGCCGACGCGCGCGTTTTAACAAATGGAACGGCTTTTATCAGTGATGTGGGAATGTGTGGCGATTATGATTCTTCGGTCGGGATGGATCTGGACATTTCCCTTGCAAGATTCAGGCAGACTGGTTTCATGCCGAAACTTAAACCTGCCTTGGGGCCCGCGTCACTGGGAGGCGTGTATATCGAGACGGATGAACGAACAGGATTGGCCGCTGAAATTCGACCTTTCCGTTGGGGAAGGATCATAGAGCCAGGTTATTTTGATCTCTGATATCCTTTGTCTTTCAAGTGGTGGAGGCCGTTGGGGATCGGGCTTCGTCCCTGCTCACCTCTTGATTTTATGCTGCAACGGGACTCATCAGTCGTCGTCAACCTGTCTCCTGAAATACTTTGGAGTATAAGGGGGGCGTAAAAGTCGATATGCTGTTTGGAATTAAAAGCTCTGGGTATAATCGGGTAAAATAATGTTTAACAAGTAATACTTGATGATAAAAATGAGATGTTCCGCTTACTGCACAGCAGGTTCTTATGATCTGCAAGGCTTATTAAACAACTTTCGAGAACGGGCTTCTGCAATGCTGTATGAAGGCTCGCTTCACCTTAAATTAAATGCGGGAGAAGCTTTTTTCTTTACCTTTGGTTCAAGCGTTTTTTGGCGTTTGTCAAACGAAGAAGAAGATGGCATCCTGAATGAATTAAGAGATTTTGAGAAAGATCCTCTTGCGAAAGCCGAGGTCGACACATTCTCGTTTGACTATGGTAAACCCGCGAAAGTTTTTCAGGATCAGATTATCCTTGAGGATCCCCAGGATGTTTTAGGGATGCTTTCCGTTTCTCATGGTTTGGCGCAATCCATCAAGCTGGAGACCTCCAAAAACCAGCAGATTTTGAGGCATGGAGAGAGGATTCAAGAACTTATTAGCATTTTTAGGTTCTTTTTCAGGCTTTATCGTCCAATTTCCGTGGAAGATTTAAGAGAATAACAGCTCCTTTTTCA
>JAEUKR010000004.1 GCA_016794245.1 Caedimonas sp.
AATATTGAACGATTCTTTGGAAAAATTAAGGAAAACAAGAGGCTAGCTTTGAGATTTGATAAGCTTGATGTCACTTTCTTCTCTTTCTTTGCTCTCGCTTGTCTCAAAGTCCTAAACCTACTTTGTTAACAGTGCCATATCGGTTTTACGGGTACGCCCCTGCTAAAGGAGGAAAAAAGCACACTTAATACTTTTGGCGGGCTTATTCACAAATATACGATCGACGACGCGGTAAAGGATGGCGCCGTTGTCCCTCTCCTCTACGAAGGACGCTATGTCGAACAAAAACTGACGGGTTCCGTGATTGATGATTGGTTTGATCGCGTATCTAAAGGCCTGACTGACGAACAAAAAGCCGACTTGAAAAAGAAATTCAGCCGCATGGCAATCTTATCAAAGACAGAACAAGCCATCTACGCCAAGGCTGTTGATATATCCGAACATTACCGCCAGACGTGGCAAGGGACTGGCCGCAAGGGACAAATCGTGGCCCCCTCCAAAGCTGCCGCTATTCAGATCAAAGATATTCTGGACGAAATCGGACACGTCACAAGCGATGTCATTATCTCTCCACCTGACGATCGGGAAAGTGACGATAGTGTTGATATGACTTCTAAGAACCGTATCCAGAATTTCTGGGACGATATGATCCGCAAATATGGATCGGAAGAAGAGTACAATCGACAAATTATCAAAAACTTCAAATCTTCCAACGATCCTGAACTTCTGATCGTTGTTTCAAAACTGCTGACGGGGTTTGATGCGCCTCGCAACACCGTGCTTTACGTTTGCAAATCTCTTAAAGAGCATAACCTGCTGCAGGCCATCGCGCGTGTTAATCGTCTTTTTGAGGAAAATGATAAATCGAAGCAATTCTGTTATATTATCGATTACGAAGGTTTATTGGGGGAGCTTGATAAAGCTCTCACAGCTTACAGTTCCTTTGATGGTTATGACCAAGAGGATATCGAAGGTGTTCTGACGGACATCCGCCAGGAAATCCAAAAGCTGCCACACTTACATCAGAACCTCTGGGACGTCTTTAAACAAGTTGCCAACAAACTTGATCATGAGCAGTTGGAACAGCATCTGGCTGATGATGCAATACGCGATGAGTTTTATATTCGTTTGAGGGAATTTAGCCGCTGCCTGCATATGGCACTATCGTCTGAGAAAACATATGACGTATACAGCCGTGAACAGCTTGAAAAACTGAAGGCTGATTGGAAACGCTGCTCAAACCTGAAGAGATCTGTACAGATACGTTATCAGGAAATTGTTGATATCAAGGAGTTTGAGCCAAAGATCCAAAAACTTTTGGACGATCACATCATTGCAACGCCTGCCCAGATTATTGTTGAAGAGGTTAATATCAATGATCCGGCTGCTCTGGATAAGGTGCTTGCTGAAAATGACGTAACAGCTGCATCCAAGGCTGACAGAATTGCAAGCGCAACCAAGAAAACCATCACGGAAAATATGGATATTGATCCTGCACTGTATATGGCGTTTTCAAAGATGCTGGAAGATACAATACAGGCTTATCGCTTAAAGCGCATTTCTGAAACCGACTATCTGTTTAAAGTTAAGAATATTGCGAATGACGTTGCCAAAGGCAAGCGTGACGATGTTCCAGAGTCTATCGCCAATAACCAGGATGCACAGGCCTTTTATGGCGCTCTGCTACCAGTTGTCACAGCAAAAAGCGGCACAGGCGAGAACTCTGAACATCTCGCCGCACAAATTGCGACAGATGTTCTAAAAATTATTCAAAGCCCGAACTACTTTATTGTTCATCTTTGGCAGAACCTGGATGCACAGAAAAAACTGCAAAACGCGATAGACGATTATTTCTTTGATGTTGTTGATCCAACATTTGGCTTGAAATTTGATGCAAAGGAACTCGATGAGATTGAGAAAAACTTGATGAATATAGCGCGTGCGAGGTTTCCATTATGACGTTTGACCTACATAGCGTTCCATATGGTAGTCAAACCATAAATTTTGAACTTCGACGCGCTCCTCGCAAGACTATGGCTATTCATGTCCATCCTGACATGCGCGTTGAGGTGGTGGCTCCTCAAAAAGCCGATTTGAACAAAGTGTACCAAAAGGTAAGAAAACGCGCAAAATGGGTCAGGACGCAGCAAATATTCTTTGAGCAGTTTCATCCTAAAACACCCCCACGGCAGTATATTTCAGGAGAAAATCATCGTTATCTCGGACGTCAGCTTCGCTTAAAAATTAAAAGGGACGTTATTTGTGGCGTTAAAGTATCTGCGGGTCATATTCTCGTTTCATCACATTACCCCAACAATACAAAGCTAACCCGTGAGCTTGTCACAGATTGGTTGAAGGCGCGTGCCCATCAGAAATTCAAGGAAAGATTCGCTATTTGTGTACAGAAATTTCCTAAACCTGAGAAATTTACTCCGCATAGCATCATTATCCGGCAGCTCAATAATCGCTGGGGTTCCATGACAGGCGCAAAGCGACTTGTTTTAAATACTCGACTTATTCATGCCTCGGTTGCATGCATCGACTATGTGATCATTCATGAACTGTGCCACATGCAATATCCCAACCACTCTCCTAAATTTTGGAAGTTGCTGACAGCGATGTTGCCGGACTGGCACAAACGAAAAAACCAATTAGAAAAATATCTTTTGTAATTTAAAACTCGCCGTAAGAAATGTCCCACACATTCACCCGTCAATAACTGTATGATTTGGTCTGGTCGGAGCCTATGCGGAACCTGGCTGGGAAATACATCATCTCGGATCGCGGATTGGAGACCTCCAAAAACGGATAAGGTTATGATAAAGTTATACTTCAAGGCTATGAGAGGAGGTTTATTTTTAGATGTCAGGACTGTCCAGCATTGAGAAGCGCTTAGAGGAATTAACGGCAAAGGGTGATTTTTTAGAG
>JAEUKR010000005.1 GCA_016794245.1 Caedimonas sp.
AATATTGAACGATTCTTTGGAAAAATTAAGGAAAACAAGAGGCTAGCTTTGAGATTTGATAAGCTTGATGTCACTTTCTTCTCTTTCTTTGCTCTCGCTTGTCTCAAAGTCCTAAACCTACTTTGTTAACAGTGCCATATCACAAAAAAAATCAGTTATATGTGTCGGGGTAAGAACAAGCCCTATTTTTTTATCACTTCCTGCATACCTGATAAATTGAGTATAAAACTTACCTAAAACATCAAATTCACTTTCATTTATGTGTGGCAAAATATCTTGGTTAATAGACGAAATAAAGTCTCTTAGAACGGTATTTATTTCATATTTCTTTGTTTTTTTATTGCGAATTATTTCAGAATTGAAGTCATTGTTTGTTTTAAATTTTGAATACTCTGACATGATGATGTCTATTTTTTCATTGTCCAGCCCATTTTTTTTAAAGACGCTTTCGCAAGCTGATAAAAGTGCTTCTATTAATTCCTTATTCGATGTGTAATATTGATAGCTATTTAAAAAAGGCTTATGCTGTAAAGCAATTAAAATTGAACTAATTAATGTACATCTTTCAACTTCTGGTATCGAATAATTGTGTAAAAAAGAATTATAATCTATCGCCTTTTCGTTTAACTCATTTTCCGCAAAAGGTTTTGATTGCTGTTTTATTAAGTTGTCAACCTCTAAAGAATTTAGAAGTATTTTATCTTGAACATCTTTATAAGTATAATGCCTCTTTAGCCATAAGAAAGTTGATATCTTTTTGTCTTTATTATTAGCTCCACTAATTGCTACAGCTGTTACGTTATATTCTTTCTGCAAATATGAGGCATATAATAAAACCCCATCAACCGCATAATCCTTATAACTTTTTCTATCTTTACTTTCATGAAAAGATGTATTTTTTTTGCACTCAACGACAATCAAATCTTCAGTTCTATTTTTAAATGAAATTATAAATTCAGGATAACCATACCCGTTCCCTGATTTTGATGCTGTTTTTAAAAGTTTATCTATTCTTGGATTATCTGATTTTTTCTCTTCGATAATAATATTATCGTCATCATAATACCCTTTTTCTCTTAAAATATCTCTAAATATGCCTTCCGTTCTACTTTCGTGGGTCATAGCACCACCTGTTTTAGTACAAGATTAAACATGTTTTGATTTGTTCTGTTGTTATACCGAAAGCAAAACTCATCAATGTATCTTTGTAAGTAATGGGGCGACACATGGTGATAGATGCTGATAATTCCTCTCTTTTTTGACACATGATGTCAAGGTTGTCTCCGTAATACAAAGTGTTCATTTGCATCTGGCTTTATCTTGGCACTCTCCCATCGCATAAATTTTGTCCATGAGGAATAAGTGTTTGTATATATGTTTGATATTCTTAAGATAAAGCTAGATGATCTTTTCCAGAAATTCTATAGATTCTTTCAGCAGCTTACGGATTTTTTGTTTTATTTTTATGGCGTTAGCACTGTAATAACCATGCTTGAAAGCGTTATTGTTGCCCTTGGGCGCACCGCTTCCCTTTGCGCCACCATGCATGCGGCATTGCTTCTTACCTTTTACCGCAGCTGTCTGGCAAAGGGTGTGCCTGCGAGTCAGGGCATGGCATTTTTTGAGGGCGTCATCATGCATGGGGTTGTTGTTCATATTTTCTTATTTACGCCCCCTGATTGTCCTTCGCTGCACTTATAGACCCTACAATCGCTTGTCCGCCTGAATGAACATGCACATGCTCGACGGTCATCTTCTGCTGTCCTTTCCCACGGTGACGATTCAAAGCTTCCATTTGCATGGTATAAGTGCGTGCCAACTTGCTGGCAGAGTTAAGACAAGCAGTCGAAAGTTCAATGTTATTAACGGTGTTGGCTCTTGAAAGAGCTTTCATAGTAGCGTAATGGGTACCGATCATTTGAATGGCTAGCATGCCCTCGATCTGATCCTTAGGGGCAATCCCTTTGAGTAGAAGGGTAAACTTAGGGATAAGTTCGATAAATTTCTCAACAGGCTCTTTATTTTTATCCCCTAAACGGGCAATGTCTTTGTCCTCAAAGATTATATTCGCAAGCTGATGAAAAGCCATCTCACCGAATACAGGGGTGACAAAAGGTGAACCTGCAGCGTCATTGATAAGCTCGCTGATGGCCTTATCGCCCCTTGTAACTCCTTTTTTATCTTCTCTTTTCTTTGGTTTGTCAGCGCGATTAGCCAATTTTTCTGAAATTTCTTTTCGCTGAGGCAGCATTGCCTTTTTCTCCATCCGCACTACAGGCGTTAAATCTTCTTTTTTCTCGTTACTCATTTCAAAAACTCTTCTCACGGTTTGCTTGTTTTACTGTACTGTACATCGCCGTAATAAAAAACTTAGTATCCTTTTAAGATTTCTTGCATGCTGAATGTAGCCTTTGATATCCCTTATGTTTATTCAATCAATCTTAAGAGACGTACGATTGGTTTAGTTAAAGTTTTTGACCTTCGAGGTATTGATCAATTTTAGCCTCCCAAAAAGGAAGCCATTCGGGCAACGCCTTACAGGCTTTCAGAAAGGCTTCTGATGCCAGCGAACACGCTTTCTTTACCTGTTCGTCCTGGGGATTTTCTGTCAGAAGCTTGCACATCTTTTCCCAAGCCTGATATTCAGGCAGAGAGTCCCGCGCTTTGATAAAGCGTGTAACAGCTAGGCTATGTTTGTCTAAGTTTCCTGTCAGCAATGGAAGTTCTGGCGGTAATTGTAAGGCTTTCTCTAACTCAGGAGAATTCTCTTGTTGCAGTTTGCCGATAAACTTTTCAAGAGCTGTTTGCATCTCTTCGAAAGTATGCGTGCCGTCCCTGAATCGCTGGGGCATGCCGTCGCCATGAAAAGCGTCATTGGCAGGGTTAAGATAAGAAGCTTCCAACAGAAGGCGGTAGCGGGTGAGGTCAGGAAAAGAAAGATTGCTTAACGATACTCTTGTTACTATTCGCTCTTGAGGAGGAATCTTATGATTAAGGTTTACTAAAAAACAATCCTCTTTAACTTTAGGTGCTTTAGGTGAGTTTAGATGATTTGCTAAATCATAATTAATCGCTTTGTTTTTGTTGATATTCTGCTGATACTGCTCTTCGTTCTGCTCAACTTTAGGTGCTTTAGCTGCTTTAGGTGGCAGGTATCTATCGCAAATGTTTTTTTCATCCTCACATGATTGTAGATACTCTTTCACAGTGAAGTGTGGAAGAGAGAGTGTCTCAGAAGATTGAATCATTGACTTTCCCCATCTTTAATAATTTTCCACACATCCCGACGAAAAACGTCACCAAATTTCATGCCTCTTTCAACCCTCACAAGCCATCCATGCTCTTCAAGAATAGAAACGGGTTTTAAGGCTTCGGCTTTAGTAGAAATAGCGTTCATCCCCCTTTGATAAATGTCTGGGAGAGCAACGTAATCTTTTCCCCATGTGGAATGAAGCCAAGCCAGAAGTTTTTCAGCCAGCACAATATTTTTGTCGCTTTTTCCCAAGGTGAAAAGACGTAAAGCCTCACTATTATAAAATTGAGCCAGTTCAATGCCTGCTTCCATTTATTCGATGGCAATTTCACGAGTGGAGATATTTTTGATTAGTGTTAAAACAGCCGCTAAACGGGCGGCGTGTTGTGCTGATTTATTCACCATTGCCCTGACAAGCTCAAAAACCTGCCCAGATGCCGTGTGTTTTTCAAGATAATCAGAAAATCCAATCCATGCTTGCCGCGCTTTAGGAGAGAGGGTTAAGTCAGGGACGATTAGCTCATTCCTTGTTTCATCAACTGAAGGGAGCGGCATTTGAAACAACGAGACTAGATGATTTTTATAGTCTTCCTTCATATTCTTGTTTATATTCAGTCGATAAACTTTCTTCATAGGTTTTAGCAGGTGCAAGAGCTTCCCCATCACAGGAGCTTTTTCTTTCTCCTGTAGCGGCAACGCTCACAAAATACCCAGAAATGGGTTTCTTTTGTCCAATAGGCAGCGATACATCCCCGTGAGCCTGTACAGCGAGGGTTGCCGCAGCTAAAACGGATTGTCCGCAAATTTCAAGAGGTGCCTGAATAATATCACAAATCCCCTCTGCTGCTTGGCTTAAAAGACTTCCTAAGGCTTGAAGTGTCAGGGGATCGGAAGAGCGCTTTTGAACCGCGACTGGTCAAAAATTGCCCTCAAGTTCATTAAGAGCCTGTCGTTCCTAAAAAATATTGTCAAACTTATAAAATATTAACCAATTCGTCTCATAATTAACCTATAGGTTGAGATTTAGTTATGAGGCTAGCTATGGATAACAAAGATCAGGAGACAGCGGTTTCTAGCAGTAAATTTAGTGTTTTTTCAGTTACTTATGAAAACAAAGGAACAGAAAGTCACTTAATTCTTCCTTGGCTTAGCATGTCAATTTTGACGCCCGTGAATAATATTTTCTTGTTTGATTCAGGACTTCAAAAAATATTTCCAAGCCTTCAATATGATTTTTTTCATGCGGAAGAAAGTCAAGGCGTTAAAAATACATCAGATCTTGTGGCTTCCCTTGAGAAGAATCTTTTATGGCAGGAAGTTCAGCTTGTCAAAGACGGAACAATACCCCAAGGCTTTGCTCCTGAAGGCATTAAGGCTGTTCTACCTCCTGTCCCTGCTCTTCCTTCAAGCAGCTATCACCCCAATTATAACACACATATGCCTCATCATGAAGGAGGAGTCGGCATCGAGGGACAATACGCCTCCTTTTCCAATCTGGATACGGCGTTATTCAGCTATGGCGATACAGATAACGTAAGTGTATTTTATGAGACGGCGGTAGATGGAGAATTCGCGGAAGCGGCTAATCTGCCCAAAGAGATTCCACCCTTGGGTTATTTTTCTTATGATACGATAGAATTTGATCTATCGGCATCTGAACAGATTGATCCTTCTGTGGATCGGTTAACACAGCTTACTCCTGAGCCTGCTGTCGTAACGCCCGAACCTCAGAATCTGCCTCCTGTCGCTGGCCCCAATGATTATACATTTAGCGCAGATATATTTGATGAAGGCGGAACGAATAGTCCTGTTCTTTTTGCAGCTTTGTCTAGTAGGGGGACAGATCAAGCAGGTCCTTTTCAATTTATCCTGGGGAATATCCTTACGGATCCTGAGAATCCTTCTCTTCCTGTAAGCGCCACCAACCCTGTGGATGCTGATCCTGAAGGAACGTCCTTGATTGTAAATTCGATCAGTCATCCCACGTTGACGATTGCGGGAAATGCGGTTGCGTTGACGGCTGTTTCGGGTTCATTGCCTGCGGGCGAGGTGGCAGAATACCAATTCACCTATCAAGGTCAGGTAGGTGTGCTTATTATTTCTCAAGACGGGACTCTCTCTCTTGAGACCGGCGCGAGAAATCTGTTTGTCAGCCTTGCCGCAGGAGAAGAGGCTATCTTCGGCTTTGACTATACCAACAGGGATGGAGACGGTCTTATCTCGAATGCCGCGCATGTCGACCTGATGGTTCAAGGTGTTAATGATGCTCCCGTGGCGCAGCTCAACACGTATGCG
>JAEUKR010000006.1 GCA_016794245.1 Caedimonas sp.
AATATTGAACGATTCTTTGGAAAAATTAAGGAAAACAAGAGGCTAGCTTTGAGATTTGATAAGCTTGATGTCACTTTCTTCTCTTTCTTTGCTCTCGCTTGTCTCAAAGTCCTAAACCTACTTTGTTAACAGTGCCATAGAGAAAAATTTACTAACTTTAGAGTCTTCAAAGGGTCCCAGAAAAATATACGACGTTTTTTCTGGGTTTGTGCATAGTGAGTACCGCACTATAATAGAATTGTATTCTGGAGTTGGAAATCTATACAATATGAAGGGAGAAACTTTACTTATAGAATCTACTATCGATCAGTTTTATAGTTATATTTATAGATCTCTAATCTCCCTTCAACTTGGCGGCATACTCTTACAAAAATATGACGTTGAGCAAAAAGCAGCATTCTTAGCAATTAATTTTGCAAAAAAAGCAGACGGAAAGGTATTAAGTCCCTTAGATCTTGAAGAATTTCAAAAGGATTATAATAATCGCTTCGGAGATCTAGAGCCTTATAGCTCACAGCTTATAAAATGATCATCTGATGTACTTCACGAATAATTTATTGGGTATCGCATTTGATTGCTTTAGCCTGTGCCCATTTTTTCTCGATGAGATTAAGATCTGGAGAATAGGGGAAAAAGATACAGCAATTCCTCAACACACCATTTCAAAAAACACTCCCAGTATAAAAACACAGCTCTCACATTAATAAAACAATTTTTGGATTATATGGTGGAGGTTTAGCGCCTCGTATTTTCCTATCATACTTTTTTCTGTGCATTTTAACTGTTCTATAATTGGCTTTTCCACGACTGGAGACAACACGTTCTTCAAGAATTTCCTGCATAATGCTCTGGTGGAAGCCATTAATATGTTGAGGGGGAAAGTAAGGGAAATATCATGATCTTTCGCTTGATAATGTTAAGGGTATGAGAAAAAGATAAGCGATCAGGGTCTTCATCCACTGATAACGCCGCTTCATGCATTATGCCTCTAATCGCAAAATGTGCCAGCAGCAACGCATAAAATTCTTGTTTCACAAGCTCTGGTGTTTTGCTTCTCAAACAATCTCTGTTGCTAAGAAGATGCGTCTTAAATTCATCCAAACAATTTTCTATTTCCCATCTTTCATGGTACAGGGCTGCCAAGTCTGAAGCAGGCGCTATTTTATGATCTAAAATAGACGTGATAAGGCGATAAACAGTTTCATTATCGCCAATACCTGTAACTTTATATTCAATGATCCTGACTTTCATAGGATGGTTTTTAATCTTTGTTCTGGGTAGTGGGCAGAATGTACTCAAATAAGAACCGTCTGGCAGAAGTTCCTCCACAGGAAAGATATAATCCCTGCGGCATCTCCATAATAAATCTGAACCCTTGGCGAGAGCTTGACACCACAAAGAGTAATTACACAATCCTCGATCTGTCAGGCAAAGCATCTCCGGTGCAAGATCTTGTATGATTTTCCCAGCTAAACTGACCTCGCTTTCTCTATATGTTCCTAACCTGGCAGAAAACAGAACATGTGTTCCTCCTTCTGCCAAACAAACAAAACGCAATTGGGGGTAAATATATCTGTTTTCAATATAGGTAGTGGGATGACCAAAATACTCTTTATTTGCTTTTTCATCAGGAACATTGATGGTGCTGCCATCTAGGCTCACCAAACGCCACTTTTTATACCAGGCTCCTTTAGTCCCCGTACAAGCAATAGGTTTAACAGCATTTGTATAAAGGTGTTCCAAAGGTTCAAATCCCAAGCGCTTCCTGGCTTGAGAGATTCCAGACTTTCCTGTAATTTTAATACCGGAAATAAAAGGAAGAAATTTAAGCCCTTCCAAAAGGCATCGTAAAATTTCTTTCAAATTTAGAGTCATAAAAAAAGAAGAAGCAATCATATAGTAAACCATGATATGGGAAGGAAGTTCCCTCTTTCTTTGTGAAATTTTTTGAGTTTCTTTCAATGCCAAGTCAACCGCTCTTAAAGGGAACGTTTTATGGATAACTGCAACAGTTAATTGTTTCCATATATCAAACTTCTGAAGGATATTCATAGTCATCATTCCATTCTCTCCACTTAAATGCATTAAGAGATTCAAGTAGAAAAATACCATAAATTATCCCTAAGTGAACAGTATTGGGGGGATCACCCAGACTGCAGGGCGCAAGCGAAGCGTAGCGACCGAAGTTTGGGGAGACCGCCTTTTTACCCCACCGGGGCTTGTCCTTGCCTTTGCGTAGGGCGCAGCCCTGATTTGTCTTTAAGGGACAGGGGTTCTTTGCTAGGATTAAAGCAGGTTTAAAAAGGCGTTTCCTCCTCAAGACGACAGGCATTTGTCTGGGGATGAAGGCCAGGAAAGGATCTCTCATGCAGGACAAGCCGTTGATCAGTTTTGATTACGCCATCAAGTATCTTCTCAGGAATAAGGGAGATTACGACATTGTCGAGGGCTTTATCTCGGCACTTCTGGCCATGGAAGGATACAAGCCCGTCAAGATTAACGCCTTGTTGGAGAGTGAATCCAACAGGGAGTCCGCTGATCTCAAGAGAAGCATTGCCGATCTGGTGGTACAGGACGAGGATGACAACAAGTACATTGTGGAAATTGAGCGCTCCTTTACACCTAACTTTATGCATAAGGCTTGTTTCAACACTTCACGACTGGTGGTGGACAGCATCTCAGGCAATCAGGACTATACCACCATCAAGAAAGTGTTTCACATCAGCCTTCTTTACTTCGCCACCCAAGAGATGAAAAAGCCCATCTATCATGGCAAGACAATCATTCATGAAATTGACACCGCGCATCCTGTGAATGTGCGCATTGCCAATCAGGGGCTGGTGATGTTTGAACACAAAAATGTGTTTCCGGAGTATTTCTTTATCTCGATTCCGCTGTTCAATGAGGTGATCCATCAGGAAATCGACGAATGGCTTTATATGATGAAGCATTCGGCAGTGCGGGAAGACTTCAAATCCCCGTATATGAAAAAGGTTCAGGAGAGGTTAGCGGTACTCAAGATGAGCGAGGCAGATCGCATAGCTTATTACAGCTATCTTAAGGAAGCCGTCCATTCCCAAGATGTCCTCATGGCCGCGACTGAAAAAGGAAGAGCGGAAGGAATCGAAAAAGGAAAGGCTGAGGGAGTGCAAGAAGGTAAAAAGACTATGCAGCAAAACATTGCCCTAAATATGTTAAAGAGAGGGCTAAGTATAGAGATT
>JAEUKR010000007.1 GCA_016794245.1 Caedimonas sp.
AATATTGAACGATTCTTTGGAAAAATTAAGGAAAACAAGAGGCTAGCTTTGAGATTTGATAAGCTTGATGTCACTTTCTTCTCTTTCTTTGCTCTCGCTTGTCTCAAAGTCCTAAACCTACTTTGTTAACAGTGCCATAGAAAATCATGCTTAGGGTTTAGAAGAAATAGCAGGACTAATTGACAAAAAAATTCAAACTGAGACACTACCAAAGTCTGAGAAAAATGAGAAAAAGGAGATTTACAGAAGATGGCGCTCGGTGATCGCCCCTCAATGAGATTGGAACCCTGGCAAGATCCCCGGGCTGTTCCGTCTATTGTCTTTGATCAGGTTTCCCGTACATTTGAGGGAGTTATCGCTGTCAATAACGTTTCACTGGATATTTACCAGGGTGAGTTCTTTTCCCTTTTGGGGGCTTCTGGGTGTGGCAAGACAACACTTCTCAGACTTTTGGCAGGCTTTGAAACCCTTTCATCAGGGTCAGTTTCTATTGATGACATTGATATGACACATGTTGAACCCTATAATCGTCCTGTCAATATGATGTTTCAGTCCTATGCCTTGTTTCCGCATATGACCGTTGAACAGAACGTTGCCTTCGGTTTAAAACAGGAACGCATGGCACACGCGCAAATTCGAGACCGGGTCGCAGCAATGCTGAAATTGGTACACATGGGCAAATACGCCAAACGGAAACCTCATCAGCTTTCCGGCGGACAGCGGCAACGCGTGGCTCTGGCACGATGTCTTGTGAAGCAACCGCGCGTGCTTTTGCTCGACGAACCCCTTGCCGCGCTTGATAAACAATTGCGCGAACAAACCCAATTTGAGCTGGTTAATATTCAGGAAAGTCTGGGGGTTACCTTTATCATGGTGACGCACGACCAGGAAGAAGCCATGACCATGTCTACGCGCATCGGCGTCATGGAAGAAGGGAGAATTCGCCAAATTGGCACGCCCACGGAAATTTACGAATATCCTCACTCCCGTTTTGTCGCAAGCTTTATTGGCGAAATGAACATTTTTGAAGGCTTTGTCACCGAAGACGAAGCGGATCATGTGCTGGTGACGTCCGAAGAGGCGGGATGCGATCTTTACGTAAGTCATTCTTCCTCAGCCCCCGCAGGCGCTCATGTGGCTGTCGCGATACGGCCGGAAAAAGTCATGATTTCAAAAGATCCCTTCCATCAGGAACGAAACGCTACGCGCGGGATTGTCAATGAAATTGCTTATTTGGGAGACGTTTCTATTTATCATGTTAAACTTGCATCAGGCAAAAAAGTGCTGGCGACACTGACGAATCAATTTCGCCTTGCTGAACGACCGATCAATTGGGATGATGAAGTTTACCTTTCGTGGCGTCCTGAAAGCGGCGTGGTACTGACGGGGTAAGGCGAGCAAATGAAAATTCCCCAGCAATTTCTGAAGATAATGCGGTTGAACAATTTTTTTGGACGCGCCCTTGTGATTGCTCTTCCTTATGGATGGCATATTTTTTTCTTTTTGATCCCTTTTATGATTGTTTTGGGATTAAGTTTTTCAGAAGGAATTCTCAGCTCACCTCCCTATACGTCGCTTTATTCATGGCGCAATGAGACTTTTCTTCAAATCCGCCTCAATTTTGCCAATTATATGATGCTTTTCGAAGATGACTTTTATTTTGGCGCTTATTGCGAATCTCTCAAGATCGCCGCTATTGCGACTTTTTTTTGCCTCGTTGCAGCTTATCCTATTGCTTACGGGATTTCTCAAGCCTCCTCGTCCCGCCACAGAATCTTTTTATTGATGTTGGTGATTTTGCCATTTTGGACGTCTTTCCTGATTCGCGTTTATTCCTGGATCGGGATTTTGAGTAATCAGGGACTTTTGAATTCCTTTTTTCTCTATCTGGGAGTTATCAAAGATCCTCTTCCTTTGCTGAATACGCCCTTTGCGGTGATTCTGGGGATTGTCTATTCCTATCTTCCCTTTATGATTTTTCCCCTTTACGCGACGTTGCGAAAAATGGATCCTCAAGTCCTTGAAGCCGCGTCGGACTTGGGATGCAAGCCAGTTCGCACTTTTTTTGCTATCACGCTGCCTCTTTCCGTTCGCGGCGCTATTGCCGGTTCAATGCTTGTTTTCATTCCTGCAGTGGGGGAATTCGTCATCCCTGAACTTTTAGGAGGGTCTGATACATTGATGATCGGAAAAGTTTTATGGATTGAATTTTTTACGCACCGTGATTGGCCGATGGCTTCAGCATTGGCGGTGGCTTTATTAACGTTTTTGGTGATTCCTATCGTCGCTTTTCAGAAACTATTGGCTCGAACACAGGAATCTGGCCTATGAAACGGCGCTCCAATTATCTTCTTTTAAGCCTGATGCTGTTTGGATACGCCTTTTTATATGCGCCGATTATAACGCTGATCATTTTTTCCTTCAACAAATCCCAGGTTATCACAACCTGGACAGGATTTTCGCTTCGCTGGTATCATGAACTTTTCTCCAATAAAATTATGCTTAATGCCGCGGCGCTAAGCTTGAAAATCGCTTTTATGACAGCCAATTTCGCCGTCATTATCGGAACAATCGGCGCTTTAGTGATCGTTCGTTTTAAAGCTTTTCGAGGCAAAACCTTTTTGAACGGCCTGGTGACAGCTCCTCTGGTAATGCCCGAAGTCATGTCCGGGCTTGCTATTTTATTACTCTTTGTGGTGCTTCAACAAAATTGCGGCTGGCCCCAGGAACGAGGAATGACAACGATCACACTGGGACACATCACGATTGCTGTCGCGTATGTCCTGGTGATTATCCGCGCCAGATTGAACGAGTTTGATAATCAGCTTGAAGAAGCGGCGCTTGATCTGGGCGCCAAACCTGTTACGATTTTCTTCAGAATTACGCTCCCCCTCATTATGCCTTCGATTCTTTCGGGTTGGCTTTTGGCCTTTACCCTTTCTTTAGACGATGTCGTTATTGCCAGTTTCTTGTCCGGGCCTGGGTCTACGACTCTACCCATGGTGGTTTTTTCGAGTGTTCGCTTTGGATTGAGTCCCCAAATTAACGCGCTTGCAACAATTATTGTGAGTATTGTGGCAACCGGTGTTATACTCGCCGCATGTATTAACTTGAAAACATCAAAATCAATGAAAGAATAGACTTCACAGGTTAGGAAAGAAGTCTGATAAAAGAAAAAGGATGATAAAATGGTTTCTGCGTGTCCTGATTTAAAAAAGCCTTATATCATTGTCCTCGGAAACGAGAAAGGCGGAACAGGGAAATCAACAATTTCGATGCATATCATTATCCATCTTTTGCGATCGGGATACGCTGTTGGCAGTATTGATGTGGATGCTCGCCAGGGGACTCTTTCCCGTTATCTGGAAAACCGGAAGGCGTATATACAAAGAACAGGTAAAACACTTCCCACAAGCGACCATTATCCGATTTTCAAAAGTCATTTTGATGTCCAGAAAATCGCGGAACAAGACGAAACAGCCCGTCTCCAATCGTGTTTTCAAGAGATGGTCGCCAAAGACTTTATCGTGATCGACACGCCCGGAACGGATAGTTTTCTGTCACGGCTTGCGCACTCATATGCGGATACATTGATCACCCCCTTAAATGACAGTTTTGTCGACCTGGATATGCTGGCGCGCGTTATGCCTGAAAAACGTGACATTGAAAAGCCAAGCGCTTATGCTGAAATGGTATGGGATCAGAAAAAATATCGCATTATGCGCGACGGGGGAAAATTAGATTGGGTTGTCCTGCGTAATCGTCTGAGCAATTTGCTGGCTCGCAACAAGGAAGAAATGCGTGAAGTGCTTGAAAAACTTGCACAGCGTATAGGATTCAGATTGGCGGCCGGTTTTAGCGAGCGTGTGATTTTTCGTGAATTGTTTCTGTTAGGTCTAACGCTGCTGGATTTGCCCGACATAGGGATGTCGCTTAACCTGTCTCATGTTGCCGCTCGTCAGGAACTGAGAGATTTACTGGAGGTATTAAAATTGCCCACTGTTGCTGAAAAACTAAGCCTCGCCAGCTAAGCCAGTCAAAATCATGCCGATTATTTTAGGAGCTTTTCTTGTCGTTTCCGTCCTTCTGGGGATGCGTATCCTCTTGAATTCCAACCCTAAAGTCCTTTTGACGATCTTTAAAGGACTTTTAGGAGCAGGCGCGATTGTCGCTATTGTTCTGTTGATTCTTAGTGGACGCCTTATGAACGTGGTGGCGGGGTTGGTGGCTCTTATTCCTCTTTTACCAGCCCTGAAGAATTTCATTGCAGGCAATGAGAAAATATCTTTGGCGGCCCCTCCTCCTCCTGATTTTTCATCCATGACCCGCGAGCAAGCTCAAGAAATTCTGGGCGTGAATGAAAAGGCAAACCAAAAGGACATTAAAGCGGCACATCGGCGCATCATTCAAAAAATCCATCCCGACCAAGGCGGCTCTGATTATCTGGCGGCCCAGGTGAATCGCGCCAAAGACATTTTGCTCAAAAACCACGAGAAACGTTAGACTTCTTTGACATACCCAACGGATTTCAGGACATGATCAGCCGAAGCCCAATCCTTAACTTCTCCAAAGCTTGAATAAGACGAAGAGTATGTCTCAGGATTTCCCGGTCACTTTTGGTTTTGAAAGAAGATCGACTTTTCTTTCAAGCCGTTCCAGTTGTTCTTTTATTGAAAGAATCAGATCTTTCGTACCATCATCTCTCTCATCAGCAAATATTTCTTCTTCAGCAGCCTGAAGAGCACCCACAACAACGCCGATAAACAAATTTAAAATGATAAAAACAATCACAACATAGAACAGGATAAAATAAGCCCAAGCATAGTGATTAACTTTCTCCGCATTTTTCATAATGTCGCTCCAGTCGTCTCCTGTGAGAACCTGAAACATGGTCTTCATGGCGATTCCGATGTGCTGGAATTCGGCAACGCCAGCATCACGAAAAAGGAAAACACCAATAACAGAGGCAATATAAAAGAAGAGGATAAAAATGGAAAACACATTTAAAATACCTGGCATCGCTTTCCATAAACCAGAGATAATATGACGCATCTTGGGTGAAGCATCCATCATGGACATCAGATGGAGAGACCGGAACGCGCGCAGGATAGGCAAGAAACCCAAATGATGGACAAGCGATGCTCCAACGATCAACACATCAAAAAGGTTCCATCCCCTTTTAAAAAATGAAGTTCCTCCTGCCACTATCCTGGTTGCCAATTCCATGACGAAGAGCCATAAAATAGCCTGGCTTATATGGTGTAAAACAGCAGCAATCTCTGGAGGAATGTTTTTAAAAGTTTGAGCGCCCAAGATGATCGCGTTTACGATAACAATCGTTCCAACCGTCCAATGACCACCCCTGCTTTCAAAAAAAGCATCGATTCTGTTTATTTTATCTCTTAATTTCATGGCGTTACCTTATTTTAATTCTTAATTAAATTTATCTTAAAATTATTAATAAATGTTTAACATCCTGTTTCGTCCACTCATCGACAGCTTGAAATCCTTTGGGCATATAATCTAAAAATTAAAAAAAACTTTAAGAAAATCTTGCGGAGTATCTTTCATCGTGCCATAGTTTTTTTAATAGATTGGGAGATATAAAAACTTAGGGGCAATCATGAAAAACACTTTTTTGATACTATTTTTCTTGGCAAACGTTTTCATCGCTTCAGATGCTGTTGCGGTTGACGAGAAAAATCCATTCATAGGTTTTTGCAAAAATAGAAATCAGACCTTTACTCAATGTGTCGACCAAGCGCAAAAAGCCTATGAAGCGTGCAAAACTGGCGTGACAGAAAGCGAAGAAGACTCAATGAACGTCGTTACCGATAAATATTCTCTCAAGTATTGCCAAAACACACGCCATAGCTTGATGCGGTGGTGTGAATTAAATTGCAAGCATTGAGTTTAAAATCCAGACCTTCAGGGACATGCTGCATATTATTTTAGGACTTTGCGGTGCTTAGACCCCTCGCATGACCAACCATAGCGTAAGGGTCTTTAAGTAAGCGTAATGTCTTTTATAATAAACAGGGGATATGAATCGATGTCTGAAAACCAATTGGCACACCAGCTCTGTCCTGATGATTGCTATGCCGATAAAGCGGATGTATACGCTCAACTTCATTATAAGGATACATATTTCCTTTTTGTCGAATGTCTTGAAAATTATTTTCACAGTGTTTGGCAATATTCGGCAAGAGATCAGCTAAAAGCACTGGATTATGGGTGCGGCGCGGGCCATTCCATGCAACTGATGAAGCGTTTTGGTTTTAATAAAATGATCGGCATTGATCCAAGCGAGCCGATGATCAAAAAAGCGCGCGAGGTTGACCCAGGGGGAGATTACCGTCTGATCACCGGGGATTTTGATTGGTCTCTTTTTAAAAATTATTTTGATCTCGTAAGTTCTTTTTTTGTTCTTCCCGCTCTGTCCAACACGCAAATTGTTGAAAAATATCTTGCGAATGCTGCCACGATCTTAAAAGAGGGCGGCACTTTTATTATCGTCACCACCTCGCCTGAAGCGTTGAGTCCTGCCTATACATGGCTTTCCTGGGACCAGGACTTCCCGGAAAATCATCGTCTTCACAATGGTAGTCCCGCGCGAATCCTTTTAAAGGAACAAGGATTGATGCTGGAGGATACATTCTGGGCCAGAGAATATCTGGAGCGGTCTTTTCAATTGCACTCTTTTACAATTGATCATTTATTTCAACCCGTAGGAAGAGACGACGATTGCTACCCTTGGGCTAGCGAGAAAGATACGTCGCCCTTCTATATCTATGTTCTAAAGCGCTCTTTCTGATAAGCTCTTTATCAACACATCTTTTTTCCATTTGGTACTTTTGGATCAACAGTCATCAGGCAGATTCCTCCCTGTTCATCAGCAAACCCCGTTAAGAGAAATTGTGATTTGAAGCCTGCGATATTTTTCTCCCCCAAATTGACGCAGCCGACAACCTGTCGCCCTATCAAGGATTCTGGTGTGTAGTGTTTGGTTATCTGTGCCGATGTTTGAAGAACTCCAATTTCAGAACCGAAATCAACCCATACCTTGAAAGCCGGTTTTTTAGCCCGAGGAAATTCTTCTACTTTCAGGATTGTACCAGAGCGTAGATCTATGTTATCAAATTCTTCATACGTTATTATGGCCATTTTTGACTACCTGATTTTTTATCTTATTGAACTGATTCACTTTATGGACGCTTTGGGATCACCTTAGGTTTTTAGTTTCGACCAGACACATCTATGCTCATCTTTCTGCCAAGGCCAGTTCTGAACATCACGATTTTTCCTGCCCCCTACTTGGTCGATTGAGTATTCTCTCCTTTCTTCCCTCCCTCTCTTTTCCTCTCCTCTACAGATTTTGTCAAACACTACATAGGCTTTGTTAAAAACACAAACGATTTTTCTTTTATATCCCAAGCATTTCAAGACGTGGAGCGGCGCGCGTGCAACAAGTCCCGCATATGGTGTATGGTGAATCCTTCACCGCTTTCACAAGACTTCTTTACCTTTGACAGGGCGCTGTAGTAGAGTGTGAATAATCTTCACATAACGACACAGACTCTCAAAAAAGGTAGATCTCAAAAGGTGACCTCTGCATTAAATTCATCTCATAACATTGTAAAGTTCGGCGTTCCCACGATTGGAAGGGAAAGCGAAATGTCGGCTGAGCGGACGCCTCCCCATAATATTGAAGCCGAGCAAGCGTTGCTGGCGGCGCTTCTGCACAATAACCTGGCGTTTGAGCAAATCTCCGATATTTTGGTTCCTGATCATTTTTGCCATGAGATTCACGGCAAAATCTATCAAGCGATAGGACGTTTGATCGAGCGCGGGCAAGTGGCCGATGTGATTACGCTAAAAGACTTCTTTGAGCAGGATCAGTCCTTGCAGGAAATGGGCGGCGCTCATTATCTGGCACAACTGGCCCAATCGTTGATTTCAGTCATCAATGTCCGTAACTATGCCGAGCTGATCCACGACCTTTACCTTCGACGACAATTGATCGACCTGGGACAGGAAATCATCAACGAAACGTCGAGACCCTCTCTTGAACTCCCTGCCATGCAACAGATTGAAAGCGCCGAGCAGAAATTGTTCGACCTGGCCACCAGAGGTCATGCCAATCGCGGGTTTATCGCTTTCTCGCGCGCTCTGACCCTTTCCATTTCGTCGGCAGAGATCGCCTTCAAACGAGACAGCCACATCGTCGGCGTAACAACGGGACTGCACGATGTCGATAAATGGCTGGGCGGCCTTCATCCTTCTGACCTGATTATCATCGCCGGCCGTCCTTCGATGGGAAAAACGGCGCTTGCTACCAACATTGCGTTTAATGCTGCAAAAGCATCCCTGAAGCAAACGCAAGGAGGAGGGATCGTTGGTTTTTTCTCGCTCGAAATGTCAGCCGAGCAGCTTGCAACGCGTTTACTCGCCCAGGAAGCAGGTGTATCGTCAGACAAGATTCGACGAGGAGAGATTGCCCAGGATCATTTCCCAAAATTTCTGGAAGTGGGGCGTGAATTGGCAGACTTACCCCTTTACATTGACGACACGCCCGCCTTATCCGTTTCAGCTTTAAGAACGCGCGCCCGGCGACTGAAGCGTAAGTTTGGTCTTGATCTTGTGATCATAGACTATCTGCAATTACTTCAATCATCAAGCGCATCAACCAAAGCAAATGAAAACCGTGTGCAGGAAATTTCCGAGATTACCCGCAGTCTCAAAGGGCTGGCAAAGGAACTTGATGTGCCTGTCATTGCCCTTTCGCAGCTTTCGCGCGCCGTGGAACAGCGCGATGACAAAAGGCCTCAGCTTTCAGACCTGAGAGAGTCCGGATCGATCGAGCAGGACGCGGACGTGGTTTCTTTTGTCTTCCGCGAAGAGTATTACGAAGCTCGAAAAGAACCGCCCAGGAATACCGACAAACACCGTGAATGGACAGAGAATATGAATCGTATTTATAATACCGCCGAACTTATCATCGCCAAGCAACGCCATGGCCCTGTTGGAACAATCCCCCTTTATTTTGACGGGTCTCTGACAAAGTTTGCCGATTTGGCCCAGACCTCCCTGTAAGGAACGCTCAGATGGATTTTTCCCTTCAACGCAACTCTCCTGCGCATGTCGAGAAAACGATTCCAGATCATGTGACGATGGCTTTGGAAATTGACCTCGCCGCCATCGCGCATAATTATTGCTTGACAAAATCCTTTTTACGGTCAGGGTGTGAGATCGCAGGAGTCGTGAAATCGGACGCATACGGCGTTGGCATGGTTCCTGTGGCGCGTGAGTTATGGGCACGGGGATGTCGCTGTTTTTTTGTGGCGTTTCCTGATGAGGGGATTGCCCTTGGAAAAGTTCTTCCCAAAGCTTCGATCTACGTGCTTTCAGGCGTTCTTCCTCATACGGAAGAGGTTTTTATCGAACATGAATTGATCCCTGTGCTGGTTGATCGAGGACAGGTCGAACGATGGCGGATACACGCGCATCGTCTTTCCCGCTCCCTTCGCGCCATTTTGCATGTGGATACCGGCATGACGCGAAATGGTCTGTCATTTCGCGAGGTCATGACGATTGCACAACATAATCAAAGCTTTGAGGGGCTTGCGCTTGACTATGTGATGAGCCATCTTGCCAGCAGTGAAGAGGCGGACAATCCCCAAAACGAAGAGCAGCGCGACGTTTTCAATCGTATGCGATCGCTTCTTCCTCTCACCAAAGCTTCGTTAAGCAATTCTTCAGGGATTGCTTTGGGAGAAGCGTATCATTTTGATCTGGTGCGTCCAGGGATTGGACTGTTGGGATACGCCCGTCCCTTCCCTTTCGAGGATCAAATGCGCTCAGCAGTCAAGGCATTGGGGCGCGTCGTTCAGATTCATGAGGCTTCTGAAGGACAGGCGGTTGGATATAACGCCTCTCATCGGTGTGAGCGTCCTTCCAGACTTGCCACACTGGGAATAGGCTACGGAGATGGCTTCCTCCGGAATTTATCAAACCGGGGTGTGGTGTGGTTCGGGACTTATCCTGCACCGGTGGCAGGGCGCGTATCGATGGATTTCATTGTCGTCGATGTGACGGATATTCCAGAATCCATTGTTTCCGTCGGTGCGTGGGCGACTCTCTTTGACACTTGCGAACGAGCCCATCGACTTTCTCAACAGGGTGGCACAGTGCATTATGAGCTTCTCACATCGCTCGGTTCACGCTATTATCGGCAATATCTCAATGGAAAGGATACGACGTGTTAAAGAGAAAAGGTACGGCGTGATCAGGTTTATCGGGAAAATTGGACAGCTGTTTTTGGGTTTCCTCGCCACCACGGGAAGGCTGACGCTTTTCACGTTCCAGGCGATGATCGCAGGACTTCGCCCGCCTTATTATCCTCGCCAGATCGTGAGACAACTGATCGACATTGGATATTATTCCCTGCCCGTTGTGGGCTTGACAGCCACTTTCACGGGGATGGTTTTAGCCCTTCAAAGTTACACGGGATTTTCACGTTTCTCGGCATCAGGAGCGGTGGCGACCGTTGTCGTGTTGTCTGTTACCCGTGAACTGGCCCCTGTTCTGGCTGGATTGATGGTGGCAGGACGAATTGGGGCTGCGATGGCGGCTGAAATCGGAACCATGCGCGTGACCGAGCAAATTGACGCTCTTTCAACGCTTTCAACAAACCCTTTGAAATATCTGGTAGCTCCACGGCTCATCGCCGGCGTGACGATGCTTCCCCTCCTTGTCGTTGTAGCGGATATTATCGGCGTTTTTGGCGGATATCTGGTTTCCATTTACAAACTCGGCTTCAATCCGGGCCAGTACCTCAAACAAACCGTTGACTACCTGAAAGCGATTGACGTGATCTCAGGGCTTGTGAAAGCGGCGGTGTTCGGGTTTTTCATCGCCTTGACAGGATGCTATCAAGGCTATCACTCCAAGGGAGGCGCCCAGGGTGTCGGCGCGGCGACAACCAATGCCGTTGTTTCAGCTTCGATCCTTATCCTTCTTTTCAACTATCTTTTAACAGCGATCTTCTTCAGCACATGACAAAAGCCCGTCTCATTCTCAAGGATATACATAAAAGTTTCGGCGCCAAAAAAGTGTTGCAGGGTTTAAGCCTTGACGTTTACGAAAGCGAATCCCTTGTGGTCATTGGAGGTTCGGGAACGGGTAAATCCGTAATGCTGAAATGTATCCTCGGATTGTTGCCTGTGGACGCGGGCAGCATCACACTGGACGGGCAGGAATTGGCAAAAGCTTCTCCTTCCGTCCTTGAACAGTCCCGTAAAAAGATCAGTATGCTTTTTCAGGGTTCAGCCCTCTTTGACAGTCTTCCCGTATGGGAGAACGTCGCTTTTGGTTTGCTACAGGAAAAGCGCATCCATCGCCCGGAAGGAAAAGCTCTGGCGATTGAAAAACTGGCAGCGGTCGGGATGCCCAAAGAAGTCGCTGATCTTTATCCCGCGGAACTTTCAGGGGGAATGCAGCGCCGCGTCGCCTTGGCGCGCGCTGTTGCTTCAAAACCCGAAATGATTTTCTTTGATGAGCCGACTGCTGGACTTGACCCGATTATGGCCGGCGTGATCAATGATCTTATTCGTTCGAGCGTACAAGAGTTAGGCGCCACAGCTATCACCATCACGCATGATATGGCGAGCGTGCGGCATATTGCCGATCGGATTGCCATGATTCATCAGGGTCGGATTGTCTGGCAAGGCCCTGTAAACGATATTGACCATTCAAACAATCCTTATGTCGACCAGTTTATTCATGGCAGGACAGACGGCCCTATCCAGATCGAAGTGAGTTAGACCATGACGAAGGAGCGGTCCTTTTTTGTCTGTCAACAATGCGGCATCACCCAACCCAAGTGGTCGGGGAAGTGTCCGGGATGCGATAGCTGGAATTCGCTGACGGAAGAAACGCTCACACAAAGTCCGTTTGTGAAATCTTCAAAACAGCGTCGCGCAAGTCATGTCACATTTGAAACTCTTGATGAACAAACACCCGAAGCGCCCCGTTTCTTTTCTGGCGTCACTGAATTTGATCGCGTGTGCGGCGGCGGCATTGTTCCCGGTTCCGTCCTCCTCGTGGGAGGAGATCCGGGGATTGGAAAATCGACTTTGTTACTGCAAGTCGCCGCCCGTCTTAGTCAAGAGCGGCCCTGCTATTATATCTCAGGCGAGGAAGCGGTGGAACAAGTGCGTGCGCGTGCCATACGGCTAGGAGTAACAAATTCTTCTCTGAAGCTTGCCTCAGCGACGCAAATTCAGGATATTATCGCCGCGCTTGAAACAAAAGCGACGCCGCTTGTGATTATCGACTCTATTCAAACGATGTACCTTGAAGGGCTTGATTCTGTGCCGGGGTCGGTCAGTCAGGTCAGAGCTTCGACCCATGAACTGATTCGGCTCGCGAAAAAGTCTCAAATGTCAATCATCATGGTGGGACATGTGACCAAAGAAGGTGTTATCGCGGGACCGCGTGTCCTTGAGCATATGGTAGACACCGTGTTGTATTTTGAGGGAGAGCGAGGACATCAATTTCGTATCTTGCGGGCGGTCAAGAATCGTTTTGGGCCAACGGATGAGATCGGGGTGTTTGAGATGACCCAGCAGGGGCTTATGGAGGTTCCCAATCCTTCGGCTCTCTTCCTGTCCGAGCGTCATCAGCATGTCAGTGGTTCGGCTGTTTTCGCAGGGATTGAAGGAACGCGCCCTGTCCTGGTAGAGATTCAGGCATTGGTGGCGCAAAGTTCTCCCGGCACGCCGCGCCGCGCCGTCATTGGATGGGACTCAGGGAGACTGGCGATGGTTCTGGCCGTCCTTGAGACAAGATGCGGCATTCAATTCACACAACGCGATATTTACCTGAACGTTGCGGGAGGACTCAGGATCGTCGAACCAGCCGCTGATTTGGCTGTCTCAGCGGCGTTAGTGTCGGCACTGTACAATGTACCCCTTCCCTCTGATGCCATTTTTTGCGGAGAAATAGGACTTTCTGGTGAAGTGCGTTCGATTGGACAGATGGAACCTCGATTAAAAGAAGCGGCGAAACTTGGCTTTAAAAAAGCGTATATCCCTGAAAAACGAGGAGCAAAATCCATAGGCGATTTGGTCGACTTTCCGTTTATACTAAAAGAAAAAAACTTTTTGGGAGATATGATCACTGATTTTCTGCCAGAAGATCATGCGCCGCTGAGGGAGGCAAGCTATGCCTGAAACACACTCTATGACTTCTTCTCTTAATTATGTTGATTTTATTGTTCTTGCCATCATGGGCTTGTCGATCTTAATCGGCCTCGTTCGCGGGTTTACGCGCGAATTCCTGGGTGCTTTAGGTTGGGGAGGAGCAACCCTCATCACCTTTTGGGGAAAGCATTATCTGCAAAGTCCAATGCGCGGTTGGATTGGCAATCCTTTTTTCGCCGATTTAACGACTATCGTCGTGTTATTCATCACTTCCCTGTTCATTCTTTTAAGTTTGACGCGCTCTCTTTCCTTGCGCGTAAAGGCAAGTGTCCTGGGAGGGCTTGATCGATCTCTTGGAGTCGTCTTTGGCATTGCCCGCGGCACAATCATTTGTATCGTTGCTTTTTTAATTGTCAACGCGATGTGGAAACCGCATAAGCGGCCTCATGAGATGAAATCCGCACGATCCTATCCCCTTTTGCTTGAAGCCACGAAACTGTTCGCGCAGCTTCTTCCCAAAGGAACCATTCCTGCCGCTTTTTATCATCCTCAACCTCTTTTCGATCAGATGGGATCTCTGGTTTTACCCGACCTGGAAATGCCCTCGCCTGAAGAACTGATGAAATCCCTTGCGAAACCCAAGGCTTCGAGGCAAGAAGATTCAAGCGCTTCAGGCTATCCCGATCAACGCCGACGAGATATGGATCGGTTATTTAAAAACTATGACAAAGAATAAGTCCCGAAAGATTCCGAGATGTGGGCTGGCGACGAGCGGTGAGTCCCGCACAGCGTATGTCAGACTTCTCTTTGAATTTACTTTACGGTTAAATTTCTGGATCGGGTTTAGATTTTGCAAAGTCCAGATTTCCAACGAAATCCTTGAAATCGTTCGGAACTTCAAAATCCTGATACACAGAGGCAAAGCGAACATAAGCTACGGCATCAAGGTCGTTTAAAACCTGCATGACCATTTCGCCGATGATTCCTGAGGGGATTTCCGTTTCACCGCGCGCTTCGAGCTGACGCACCAGACTGCTGATAACGCGATCGATTTTCTCTTCACTTACCGGACGCTTGTGCAAAGCCAACTTGAGAGAGTGCGCAAGCTTGTCACGATCAAATGGCTCAATGTCCTGATTTTTTTTGATGACTTTGAGAGGAATCAGCTGAACACGCTCCACGGTCGTAAAACGCGCATTGCATTCAAGACAGTGTCGCCTTCTGCGAATTCCCGTGTTTTCCTCGATCGATCGAGAATCTTTTACAGCCGTGTCAGCATGTCCGCAAAAGGGACATCTCATGGCGCAAGTTCAGGATAAAGAGGGAATTGGTCACATAAGCTTTTCACTTGTTGCTTCACTTGATTCACCACGGAAGAGGCATCTCCCCCAGCAAGAGCTTTGAGAAGGTTCACAACCATCTCGCCAATCAACTGGAACTCGCCTTCTTTTAAACCGCGCGTGGTCAGAGCGGGTGACCCCAGGCGAATCCCCGATGTTTTCATGGGAGGCAATGGATCAAAAGGAACACTATTTTTATTGCACGTAAGACCAGCCTGTTCAAGAGTATCGCAAGCGTCCTTCCCTGAAATGCCCAGAGAGCGCAAATCGACAACGATTAAATGACAGTCTGTTCCCCCGGAGATAAGCGGAATACCGTGATGTTGAATAACTTCCCCCAGGGCTTTTGCGTTTTTGATCACTTGTTGAGCATACAATTTAAAGTTGTCCTGCAACGCTTCCTTAAAGGCGACCGCTTTCGCCGCAATAACATGCATCAAAGGCCCCCCCTGGTTTCCGGGAAAGACAGCGCTGTTGAGTTTTTTCGCAAGCGTATCGGTTTTGGCGAGGATCATGCCGCCGCGCGGACCGCGCAATGTTTTATGCGTTGTTGTCGTCACCACGTCCGCATAAGGGAGGGGATCAGGAAAAACACCGCCTGCAACAAGCCCGGCAAAATGGGCCATGTCCACCATGAAATAAGCCTCGACTTCATCTGCAAGCGATCTGAACCGCGCATAGTCGATCACACGAGGATAAGCGGAAGCCCCCGCGATAATAAGCCTGGGTTTATGCTTTCGCGCCAACCGGAAGAGTTGGTCGTCATCAATTAACCCTGTCTTTGCGTCAACATCATAGCCGACAGCATCAAACCATTTGCCAGACAGGTTGACTTTTGACCCGTGAGTCAAATGACCCCCACTGGCGAGATTCATCCCTAAAACAGTGTCGCCTGGTTTTAAAAGAGCATAAAAGACTGCCTGATTGGCTTGCGCGCCAGAATGAGGCTGTACATTCGCATAGGCGCAGTCAAAGAGTTGACAAGCGCGCTCAATCGCCAACTTTTCAGCAATGTCAACACATTCACAGCCCCCATAATAGCGCGCGCCCGGATAGCCTTCCGCATACTTATTCGTTAGAACTGATCCTTGCGCCGCCATCACTGCAAGCGAAGTAAAGTTCTCCGAGGCGATAAGCTCAAGCTGACAACGTTGACGATGCAGCTCAGAGGCTTGAACAGAGGCAATCTCTGGATCAACAGACGCTAAAGAGTGATTCATGGCGCTCCTTATTTTCTAATTATTCGGTATACCCCCCTCCTCTTTGGAAATCCAGGCAGGCGAAGACGCGGCAAGTCCCGCGCAGCGACGTATGCGTATGTACGCGAGCAGGACGAATCCCGGCGTCTAATATGCCCAGTTTTTTAAAGACGAAGGACATAAACAACGCTCTCAAAATTTTAACCCTAACCTACATAAATTCAAGTCATTTATGTAAAAAGATGACATATTCAAAGGATTTCCAAAGACGAAAGGCATATATACCCAAAGGATTTCGAAATCTGGGTAGGCAGACGAGCAGTGAGTCCCGCGGAGCGTACAATCAGTACGTGAGCAGGACGAATCCCGATGTCTAACACCCCCAGATTTTGAAAGGCGAAGGGTATAGCTATTCTTCTCTTTTTTTCTTCATAACAAGGGTTATCCATTCATCGACAGGATAAGCTTGTTGCAAGAAAAATCCTTTGTCCTCATAGGCTTTTACCACATCATGTTCCTGGGTTTGCAAAATCCCTGACAGGACTACCCTTCCCTCTGGTGTCGTGAATCGAGCGATATCGGACGCAAGCATGATTAAACAATCCGCCAGGATATTGGCTGCGATCAAATCATAGGAACCTTGAGAGCGCAAGGTTTGCTCAGAAAATCCCTCCGAAAGGAAGACTTTCAATAAATTCTCCAACCTGTTTTCCCTGATATTCGAGGAAGCCCTTTCCACAGCCTCAGAATCATTATCTGCCGCGAATCCTCTCACCCCAAACAATCGCGCCATCGCCATCCCTAAAACTGCTGTGCCGCATCCCAAATCCAGATGCCTGCGCACCAACATTCCCTCTTTTCTCAAATCGTTCAGCGCTAATAAGCAACCCTGCGTCGTGCCATGCTGTCCTGTCCCAAAAGCTGTGGCGGCATCAATTTTTAAAGCGATTTTATCTTCCGGAATAACGACAGCGCCTTCATGATGCGAACCATAAATATAAAATGGGTCAATATCGAGGACAGGAAATGATTTGCGATTTTCAGCCAGCCAATCAATCTCTGGCAGAGGGACAAGTTCATACGGCAACGGCAATGTTCCAAGAAGCGCTTTCAGCCACTCCCCATCAGGCTGTTTCTCAAATGTAGCTTCTACCTGCCACATGTGGGTCGAGGCATCTGAAGAATCCATTTCAAACCAGGATACAGCAAGACAGAATTCTTCCAATCTGGCCGCAAAATGTTCAGCTTCCCCTAAAGAGGTCACAAAAGACAATCGCCACATGAGAAACTCTCCTTCAGCTTTTTCCGACAAAAGAGGCCATCACCTTTTTAAGCCCACTATGCTCAAAATCAACCTCAAGTTTATCTCCCATGATCTCTACAATTCGCCCATAGCCAAATTTGATATGAAAGACCCGATCATTGACCCGATGCGAATCATCGACCTGATATGACGAGGCAACGCCTGCTTTGGAACCTGAACCTGCGCCGGGGGCAGACGCGAAGCCAGAGAAAAGTGACTCGCTCGACGATAAGCGTGTTTTGATTTGTGGCTCCTCCTCATGGAAGCGACGAGCAAAAAGGCCAGGCTGCGTATGCTCTTCAACAAGATCTTCGGGCAATTCATCTATAAAACGCGAAGGAAGAGAGGACTGCCACGCTCCATGGAGGCGCCGATTCGCCGCAAAGCAGATATAGGCTCGCTTGCGTGCGCGCGTCAACCCCACGTAAGCCAGCCGCCGTTCCTCTTCCAATGCTTCGCGTCCCACTGTATCAAGGGCACGCGCGTTGGGAAAAATCCCCTCTTCCCATCCCGCGAGAAAAACCGTATTAAATTCAAGACCTTTCGCGCTATGAAGCGTCATAATGCTCACCGCCTCCTGCTGGGCTGCGGCATTGTTTTCCATCACTAAGGCCACATGTTCAAGGAAATCACTCAAACTTTGAAATTCATTCAATGCAGAAACCAATTCTTTCAGGTTTTCCAGTCTTCCCGGCGCTTCGACAGATTTATCCTGTTGCCACATATGCGTATAACCCGATTCATCCAGCACAATTCCGGCAAGTTCAGCAGGCGTCAGGATTTGTAGTTGACGGCTCCAACGCTCCAGATCGGTCAGAAAAGATCTAAGCGCCTTCCACGCCGCTCCCTTGAGTTCATCTGTTTCCAAAAGCTTCGCCGTCGCCTGAACAAGAGATATTCCCTCCACCCGCGCAAAATGATTCAGCGTCTGCAAGGTGGATTGGCCAATCCCGCGACGGGGAGTATTGATGATACGTTCAAATGAAAGGCTATTTTCAGGCTGAACAACCAGGCGGAGATAGGCAAGAGCATCCCGAATTTCCATTCGTTCATAAAATTTGGGGCCGCCAATCACCCGATAAGGTATCCTTAATGTGATAAAACGATCTTCAAATTCACGGGTCTGATGACCGGCGCGCACTAAAACAGCCATACTTGCCAAAGATTCGCCTGTCCGCTGCCAACGTTCGACCTCATCCCCTACCAGACGCGCTTCTTCTTCCCCATCCCATACGCCATGGAGTGAGACTTTCTCGCCTTTTTCCTGTGTCGTCCATAACGTCTTGCCCAAACGATCCCTGTTGTGAGCGATCAAGGCCGAAGCAACACCTAAAATTTCAGGAGTAGAGCGATAGTTCTGTTCAAGTCGAATGACAGTCGCACCGGGAAAATCTTTCTCAAAACGCAAAATATTGGCGACTTCCGCGCCGCGCCATCCATAAATCGACTGGTCATCATCTCCGACACAACAAATGTTATGGTGTCCCATCGCCAGCAACCTCAGCCAGATATATTGCGCGACATTCGTATCCTGGTACTCATCGACCAGGATATAACGAAATTGCTGTTGATACTGCTGCAATACATCGGTGTGACTGGAAAAAATCGCGATACAATGCAACAGCAAATCGCCAAAATCAACAGCGTTCAGGATTTTAAGGCGTTCTTGATAGGTTTTGTAAATCCCAAGGGTGAGTTTCGTCTCGTCTTGCGAAAGTTCATGCTGGGGAACCTTGTCAGGAAAATATCCCCGATCTTTCCAACGACCGATCACACTTTGCAGAAGGCGCGGCGGCCATCTTTTTTCATCTATATTGTCAGCTTTCAGAATCTGCTTCAAAAGACGAAGCTGATCATCGGTATCAAGAATGGTGAAATTTGATTTTAATCCCGCAAGTTCGGCGTGTCTGCGAAGGATCTTCACACCCAGTGCGTGAAACGTACCCAACCAAAGACCTTCTGTCGAATTCCCGATTAAATGAGCAATACGCTCTCGCATTTCCTGGGAAGCCTTATTGGTGAAGGTCACGGCCAAAATTTGCGAAGGCCACGCTTTCTTCAACATCAAAATATGAGCGATGCGGGTTGTAAGGGCGCGTGTTTTACCCGTCCCTGCCCCCGCAAGGAGAAGGACAGGCCCTTCAAGCGTTTCAACGGCTTGACGTTGGGGAGCATTGAGATCTTTCAGATAACCACACACCTTGTCCTCGATTTTCAGGGCTGTTGCGGCGACAATTGACAACGGATGGGATACTCCTGCTTAACGGTTCACAAGACTTTTCAGGACATTTTCGTCAGAATATTACCTGATTTCGTCCCCATCGTCGAGATGATCTTTAACGATCTGACCAACAAGTTACAAAACGATTTTCTATGGATCTGACCCTTGAAAGGCGAAGACTATCCTAATATCAGGAAATCTTTACAACCTTGAAAGATCTTCCCGTTCCCTGAGCGCGAATAAACTTGTGAATAACGGGAACGATTTCCTCACGATAACGGTGCCCGTTGAAAACGCCATAATGTCCTACCCCTGTTTGAAGATGATAGAGCTTCAAATGTTCAGGAACGTTCTTACAAATATCCAGGGCGGCATGTGTTTGACCAACGCCTGAGATATCATCTTTTTCTCCTTCGATCGCCAGGATTGCCGTCGTTTGAATCGCAAGAGGGTCGACGCGCTCGCCCTTCCAAATAAATCTTCCTTTCGGAAGGCTGTGTTCCTGAAAGGCGACCTTTACAGAATCGAGGAAATAATCAGCGGGCAGATCCAGGACGGATCTGTACTCGTTATAAAATTTGCGGTGCGCCTCCACGCTCTCCTGATCCCCTTGCACAAGGTGTGTGTAAAGATCCATCGGGGCCTGCATATGGCGTTTCAGATTCAGACTCATAAAGCCGGACAGCATCAGGAATCCCGGACATACGCGACGCAAGGCGCCGGCGTAATAGAGAGGGACGCGCCCAATAACAGTCTGCTCAAACCACTCCAGAGACTCTTCTTTAGCCAACTTGTTAACGACCGTTGGATTGATGCGCGTATCGATTGGCCCCCCCATTAACGTCATAGACCTGGGTTGCAAAGGATCCTTGTGTTGAGCCATCAGCGCAACCGTGGCAAGGACGGGAACCGCGGGCTGACAGACAGCGAGAATGTGCAGGTCACAGTCAAGATAATAAATAAAATCGATCAGATATTGAATATAGGCTTCAAGCGTAAAAGTACCCTCTGTCAAAGGGATGTCGCGGGCATTCGCCCAATCTGTAATATAGACGTCATGATCCTTTAAAAGCGCCCGACACGTATCTCTGAGAAGGGTCGCGTAGTGACCCGAATAGGGAGCGACGACCAGAATCGTTGGAAAATGGTCTTTTTTAGAGGATTTTACAGCACCCATACGTTCTTTCTTAAAATGGAGCAACCGACAGAATGGTTTTGTCTGGACGATTTCTTCTTCTATCTGGTAAGTCTCTCCCTGAGATGAGGTGACTTCAAAAATCGCGAAGGCGGGTTTGACATAGCGGTGCGTTTGACGTTCCATGATTTCAAGAACGGCAGAAGCATTTTCTTTCATGCCAGAAACAGCAAAGGGTGAACAGGGATTTTCAGTATAATCTTTCCCCCATGCAGAGGCCCGATTCAGGGGAGTATTCATAAAATCTCTCCAGTCTTTCATATAATATAACCATGACATTTCCTGATATTTAAAGAAGTCTCCCATCAGAGATGGAAAAGCGCCGAAATACTTGTCTAGGTTAAATTTTTCTGGAATATCAAACACTATATTTTTTCCTGTTTTTACCCTTTGTCTCTATAAATTTATAGCGCAAGAGTATTAATAATTTATACTATCCGAAGGATTTTGAAGTTCGGATAAAGGCAAAGTTCCTGTTTCTATATTCCTTTCAAATCCTGAAAGATGAAGAATGATATGATAAGACATAACAAAAGATGTAAGATGACCAACGACACATAATGAAAAATTTAAAAAGGGAGAAGGAGAAAATCAGTATGACAAAAACGCATAATGTTACTTTCATCAAGGGAGATGGCATTGGACCTGAAGTGACAGAGGCAACGCGCCGCATTATTGATGCTTCCGGCGTCAGGATTGATTGGGAAGAGTGCATGGCCGGCGCCGAAGTCTTTAAAATGGGACAACCAACAGGCGTTCCTCAGGAAACGATTGACTCTCTCCTTCGCAACAAAATTGCTTTGAAAGGACCCCTTGAAACCCCTGTCGGCTTTGGCGAGAAAAGCGCAAACGTCACCCTTCGAAAACTTTTTGAAACCTATGCAAATATACGTCCCATCCGCGAATTTCCAGGCGTCCCAACCCCTTATAAAGGTCGCCGCATAGATTTTGTTATCGTACGTGAGAATGTTGAAGATCTTTATGCCGGCGATGAATATATGCAAACCCCTGGGACGGCTCAAACTTTAAAGCTGATTACACGCAAGGGATGCGAAAAAATTGTACGCATGGCTTTTGAATACGCCCGCTCTGAAGGACGCCAAACCGTTCATTGCGCCACCAAGGCGAACATCATGAAGTTTTCGGAAGGATTGATGAAGCATACCTTTGAAGATATCGCAACGGAATATCCTGATATCAACGCCCAACATATTATCGTGGATAATTGCGCTCATCAGCTGGTTCGTTTTCCGGAAAAATTCGATGTTATTGTGACGACGAACATGAACGGCGATATTCTCAGTGATCTTGGGTCAGGATTGATAGGGGGATTAGGATTTGCGCCGGGAGCAAATCTTGGAAATGATATCGCCATTTTTGAAGCCGTTCATGGATCGGCGCCCAAATATGCGGGGAAAAACCAGATTAATCCAACGGCTGTTCTTCTTTCAGGCGTCATGATGTTGCGATATCTACATGAATTCCAGGCAGCAGACAGGATTGAGCAAGCTCTTGCTGTGACTTTGGAACAAGGTCATTTCACACGTGATGTCAAAGGAAGCGAAGGAGCGCTCTCAACAACCGACTTCACCCATAAAATTATCGACAACCTGGGCAAAACCTCCAATTTCTGGCCAAAACGTCCTCACCATCCTCTTAAAATGCCAAATGTATCCAAACAGCCTGATTTGGTTCGCTCTCCTTCGAAAGTGGTCGGCTTTGATCTTTTTGTGGAATCGTCTCTTATGGCGCATGAATTGGGGAAAAGCCTGGAAGAGCTGGTCAAAGACAGCCCCGTAAAATTGAAAATGATTTCCAATCGTGGCGTAAAAGTTTATCCCTCTCCGGGGACAACACCTGATGTGGTTGATTTGTGGCGCTGCCGTTTGATGGCGACTAACGGCGATCAGGAACTCAGTGATGATCAGATTTTCAAAACGCTTGATCTGGTTCGCCACAAACATCGATGGATGCATCTGGAAAAACTAAGCATTTTCGGCGATAAGTTAGGGTACTCGAAAGCGCAGGGGGAAGATTGAATAAAGAAATGGCCGACGGGGAAGTTCCCTCGATCTACTCAGAAAGGCTTCATAGTGCCATTGACTATAAAACACCGGTAGAGGTCTTAAAAATGGCTGAAGCCAAAACGCGTGGATATGTGTAAAACTTTAACGAGTTTCCCACATCCCCACCCGTCCAACAACAACAACTTCCCTGTTGTTTTTTAAATTAGGGAAAAGTAATATGTCCAAGAATCAACTCTATCATCTTTCTGGATATGAGCGGTCCAGACCTCGGGGGTCACTTCAGCCTAAAGAAAAAATCCCCCGCCACAAATCAACTTCTGCCAGGATCATGGCATGCCTCTCTGACAGGCGGAATGATAGAAAACCCTTCTAAACGGGATATGTAACAGTGTATCCTACAGCCGATAAAGCTGTTGATGTGCCAACGATATCCTCTATAGTATAATAAATCTCACTGTAAGCTATTCCATATTGGACCTGTGGATGAGAAACAATATAACTTCCATCCTGATGAATGGTAAGCTCTGCAAACGCATTTGGAATGGGGATCGCTGAAAACCCACCCGAGCCTTCTACATTTTGGTACAAGGGAACAGTGATCGTAAGACCTGTTTCTGGAACGGCATAGGTTGTATTTGAGTTCAGCTCTTTAATTTCAACCACCTTTAAGGTTGATGGAAACTGGCTATAATCATCTAGCCCATCCGTCAGGACATTCCCGGTGATGTCAAAAGGATTGGCTGCTTGTGCGGCACTCGATATGAGAATGCCGCTGGCATCAGGGGTTGCATAAGGTTTTGAATAACTTCCCAGGACATTCAGGTCTAAATCCCGAGTGACGGAAACAGCTCCATGGGAGTCTATCACATTAAATTGAGATTCAAAGAACAACGTTTGCATGGAACTACCGTTCCCGATATAGCCCCCCAAGCCATTAGGCACCATTTGTATCCCTAAAAGAGGCAAAAAGAAATTAGAATCTGACGAGGTAAAGAAAACATCACCATCTTTTTGTATCTCAAGGTCCATTGTATGACCAGAATAGGTCACTCGGTACAAGGCTACGTCTTCTGGAGATAAATTAGAAAGAGAGGTGAATTCGTATGATGCAGGAAGAAAATGGGACGTGATATTAAAATTGTTCACCTGAATTGAGTCATTGGCGTCTAAATCAATCGCATGACCGTTTAACAAATTTGTGACGAAATAGTGACCTGTTGACTGAATGGAAGAATTGATATCATCTATACTCATACTGAAATTACCAGACACGCCAAGGAAGGGAGCGTTGTTTTCTCCTTGAACAATAATCTGACTATGAGCTGTATTGGAAATCAGCCCCGATCCATTCTCAACTGTATAATCAAAACTGAAAACCGCATTCTCTCCTTCATTCAATCCAAAGAAAATATTATGGGGAGGTGTATGAGCGGAATAGATCGTAGAAAAGTCAAAAGGCATTTGTCCGTCAATAATAACCTCTCCGTTATTAAGAACAGTTATGGTTCCTGTCAGCTCTTGCTCTGGATACGTATAAGGCAAGAGCTCACTACTGGTCGTATATAAGAAGAAGTCTGTATTATGAGGATCTGTAACAAATTGGTACTGCACAACAGCATTTGGCATCGACGGATTCGACAGGGGCGTCAAGGTTACTGCATGACCAGCAATTTCCAGTGTAAAGTTTGTAATTGTGTGAATCGACAACGTGTTCTGGGAATTTAAAAGGTTTCCTTGCGGATCAACATCAACACCTGATCCATTCGGAAGATTCGTAATGACATTGCCAACAAGATTCATGTTTCCTATATTGGTGACTCCGAAACCAGTCCAAACGTCCACAAAATATTGATTGCCATCAAATACAACCATTGGGGTGCCAAAGACCAGCATGCTGGGATCGGAAACATGACTATCAAACTCCCTTTCACTGACTGTAAAGGTATCATCATAGGCTTTGGGTAAAACAGTTTCTCCATGGATCGTTACATTGACCGAGGCAGGATTTGAAATAACACCTGACGAATCTTTCACCGTATAGTCAAACCCAAAGACAGCATTTTGATTCTCGGTCAAGCTCATGAAAAGATCTTTGGTATCTGCCGCAAAAGAAATAATGCTACCGTCCTCTCTCAGGAAGACACTTACTGAATTTCCTTGATAGGTAAACGTATATTCATTACCCTGTGCGTTATAGATGTCCTGATTATAAGGATAGTGATAATCCTCAATTCCATTTGGTGAAGGAAAGACAAAAACAGGCGTCAGAGGAATGTAATTTCCATCAATGACGATCCTCAGACCATTGCTACCATCTATATAAGGATTTTTGCTCAACAGGGTTTGGAGAAAATCTGACGATATTTCATGAAGAATGAGGTCACCATTAGCATCAATTGTGATCGTTCCCATACTGCCTTGATAGTCGAACTGATATTGAGCAATCGTGCCAGGATTTCCATCAGAAATAGGTGTCAACGCAACCGCATTTCCCGCAATCGTCAACGTTGCGTTGCTAAGGGTGTTCATCGTCAGCACGTCATTGTGATCGGGATCTGAATCAGTGCCAGCCACAGAATCTGCATTCGTAATGATATTCCCCACCAGATACCCGCCGCCCGCGATTGCCGCATCCACAGTGCTTGCATCCGTCGCATACGTGTTGAGCTGCGCCACGGGAGCATCGTTAATACCTTGAACCGTCAGGTCGACATGGGCAGCGTTGGACACAAGATTGCCCGTGTCCTTATTCGTGTAATCAAACCCGAACACCGCATTCTCTCCGGCTGCAAGACTAAGGAACAGATTCCCGGACGTCCCCTCAAGCCGTACATCCCCCGTGTCAAACACGATCAACGTCCCCGTATTCCCTTCATAGGTGAATTGGTATTCTGCCACCTCACCCGCAGGCAATGGACTTGAAACAGCTGTCAACGCCACCGCATTGCCCGCAATCGTCAAGTTGGCGTTGCTGAGGGTGTTCACCGTCAGTACGTCATTGTGATCGGGATCCGAATCAGCGCCAGCCACAGAATCCGAATTTGTGATAATGTTCCCTACCAGATACCCACCGCCCGCGATTGCCGTATCCACAGTGCTTGCATCCGTCGCATACGTGTTGAACGCGGCAACAGGCGCATCGTTAACACCTTGAACCGTCAGGTCAACATGCGCGGCATTCGACACAAGATTGCCCGTGTCCTTATTCGTGTAGTCAAACCCGAACACCGCCTCCTCTCCGGCCGCAAGACCAAGGAACAGATTCCCGGACGTCCCCTCAAGCCGTACATCTCCGTTGTCAAACACGATCAACGTCCCCGTATTCCCTTCATAGGTGAATTGATATTCTGCCACCTCACCCGCAGGCAATGGACTTGAAACAGCTGTCAACGCCACAGCATTGCCCGCAATCGTCAACGTCGCGTTGCTGAGGGTGTTCACCGTAAGCACGTCATTGTGATCGGGATCCGAATCAGCGCCAGCCACAGAATCCGAATTTGTGATAATGTTCCCTACCAGATACCCGCCACTGCCAATCGCCGTATCCACAGTGCTTGCATCCGTCGTATACGTGTTAGGCTGGGCTACAGGTGCATCATTAACGCCTTGAACGGTCAAGTCAACATGGGCGGTGTTGGATACAAGATTGCCCGTGTCCTTATTCGTGTAGTCAAACCCGAACACCGCATTCTCTCCGGCCGCAAGACCAAGGAACAGATTCCCGGACGTCCCCTCAAGCCGTACATCCCCCGTGTCAAACACGATCAATGTCCCCATATTCCCTTCATAGGTGAATTGGTACTCTGCCACCTCTCCTGCAGGCAATGAACCCGAAACAGCTGTCAACGCAACCGCATTGCCCGCAATCGTCAACGTCGCGTTGCTGAGGGTGTTCACCGTCAGCACGTCATTGTGATCGGGATCCGAATCAGCGCCAGCCACAGAATCCGAATTTGTGATAATGTTCCCTACCAGATACCCGCCACTGCCAATCGCCGCATCCACAGTGCTTGCATCCGTCGCATACGTGTTGAGCTGCGCCACGGGAGCATCATTAACACCTTGAACCATCAGGTCGACATGCGCGGCATTCGAGATAAGACCGTCTCCATCCCTGTTGGTATAGTCAAAGCCGAAGATAGCCTCTTCTCCTGCGGCAAG
>JAEUKR010000003.1 GCA_016794245.1 Caedimonas sp.
TGATTTCTCAGGTTAAAGATCCGACATCTTTATCGAGCGTTGAAGACCTATTTAAGACTTTGAAGAAATCGCTGATTGAACGCCTTTTAGAGACAGAAATGACGCATCATCTGGGCTATGCCAAGCACAGCAAGCGTGAAGGAGGGGGATTGAATTATCGCAATGGCCATACGTCGAAGACTGTTCTGGCCGGCGAGGATGAAGTCGACATCCAGACACCGCGAGACCGAGAGTCGACATTCCAGCCCGTGTATGCAACGACAAAAATGAAGTTATTTGACGTTTATGTAATAACTTCCGGGAATCACCTCGATTACTGGTTTTTGAGGAGTTTGAGTTTCTCTTGGGCATTAAGGTCTCCCAATAACGTTGCTTGTTCGTAATACTCAAGGGCTTTGTCCAGGTTCTTATCTACGGTTAACCCATACTCATACATTCGACCCAGAGAGTACAGCGCATCATGAGGATGACGTTTGTTAGCTCTCTGATACCATTTCTGGGCTTCTTCCTTGTTGACAGGCGTTCCCCGCCCATTTTCATACATCCAGGCAAGGGTATATTGAGCGTTGTCTTCTCTTTGTTCAGCAGCCAGTAGAAGAAGATCAAGGGCTTTCCCGTCATTCTGTTCAACGCCTTCCCCATCCCGATACATCAGGGCGAGATTGTATCTACCCCAATGATTATTACCTTCCAAGGATTTGTTAAGCCATTCAACAGCTTTAGTTAAATCCCTTTCTGTTCCCTGCCCTTCTTTATAAAGACGCCCTAGAAGAGCTTGAGAAGAAAAATCTCCCTCCTCTGAACTTTTCTGAAAAGCTTCAAACGCTTTTGTTAAGTCTCGATAAAAGATATTACTCCGACTATAAAGTAACCCTTTTGCACGATAGTTAAGTGAGTAATCTTCTAATTGAAATTGAAGTTGATATAACATATCGAAATATCTGTTGGCCTTTTCTGAGTCTTTTGGAATTCCTAACCCATGTTCATACATAAATCCTGCATAAAAAATTCCCGTTGTAGCGTTTGAAGTTTCTTTTTCAGCTGACTTTTTAAACCATTTAAGAGCTTCTGCATAATTCTGGTCTACTTCCTGGCCATTGTAATACATCCAGCCAATATTATATTGAGCATTCTCATTTTCTTTGTTTGCAGCCTTCATATACCACTCAAGCGCTTTAGCCCAGTTCTTTGTCACGCCATTACCAAAATGATACATGTAACCAATGTCATTCTGAGAGGAAGCATTATTTTGGGCTGCAGCTTTTTGATACCATTCCAAAGCCTGATTATTATCTTTGTGCACGCCGCAACCAATCCTGTACATGTAACCAACGTTATGTTGAGCTATTGCATACCCACCTTCTGCGGCTTTTCGATACCACGCTACTGCTTCAGCATAATCTTTTTTGACTCCAACACCCTTTTGATACATCCAGCCCACAGTATTCTGAGCATCTAAATTATCCCTAAGGGCAAGACGATAAGTATCCTTGAATTCTTTATTTGTTACACCACCCTTTACTCTCAAGTTTGTATTCCCCTGAATCTCAAGGGTATCTTCTTTTAACTGATTTAATCCTCTCAGATCACAATGGATAAGCTGTGGCGCTTGCAAACGAAGATGCGAAAGAACTTCATTATTAGCGGCTTCTAAAATTAAAAGTTCAGGGAAAATTCCTCTAATTTCCTTGAGATAGGGATTATTGTTAGCAACCCACCGTTTTAAACGAGGAAAGGGATAAATATTTTGGGAGGTTTTTTCCTGAGAAATTACCGCTGCTGTGAGACGTACCCATTGGGTTGTATTCAGATATTCCAGATTTAAGCAATAATTAGCAATGACATCAAATCCTCTATTATCGATATTTTGAGCTCCTCTCAAGTCCAGATACAGAATTGTCCCCCCATAAGCTTGAAAATATTTCTCTAACTCCCAGTAAGTTAAGGTTTTACTATCATAAATAGCAAGACGTTTTTGAGGACAGGTTAAAAATTTCTTAAGATTTTCTGTTTCTTGAGACCTCGTAAGGGAAGCCGCCTCAAGATTAGCAAGCGTGAGGTCAAGAGAGTTATCAGAGGCATGTCTTTTTCTTTCTGAAATCAATTCTTTTAAAACATCTAAAGCAGCACTGGGCCCAATCTTCGCTTTTAGAGAAGAGCCGTGAATTTCCTCAGCAGGGATATCTAATATCTCTATAATTTGACGACTATTGAGAATTGAAACGTGAACCTGAGAATTTTGTTTCTCAGAAACGACTTGATGAGAAGTATAGAGACCCTTGAATTGTTCTTGAACCCTTTTTTTCAAAAAGGCATTACGAGGATAGGAAGAATCAACAGGGAATAGCTCAAAAGTTTCCCTATATTTCTTCCCTGCATAAGGTTCCAAGCGCATAAGGAGATCAAGAGGTCTCAGTGTCGGGTATACATTGAGAAGATCCTGCATCAAATGCGCTTTGAAATAAAAATTTCTAACCACTGCTTCCGGAAAAGAAACCCGTAAAGAAACACCTTTTTGATCCCATAACTTAAATAATTGTTTTTCGGTGAACAGAGATTGATATCGGTCATTCACATCAACAAGATTCTTCAGCCACTTTTTAAGTATTTTGTTAATAGAAAGACTGGTTATATGATTCACAACTGTTTGGGGAAAGGGCTGAAGCATTTCGTCCAGGCAAAAAAGAAGATTCTTGATCTGTAAATGGTCATAGATCTTGTACCCTGTCCAAAGTGTCCCTTGTTCATGACGTACTCCTGGCAGAAACACATGATCGTTATCAATAGGAATGATTCTCTTCCCATCGAGACTGAGAATATGGTTATCCTCTTTTCCATCTTCTGGATTCAGAAGCATAAAAGCCAGCAGAAGAAGACCCGTATGATGAGGATCCAGCCGAGAGAAAGCATCCTGTTGATCCCAGATTTCGTGAATTAAAGCCCCTGCAACCGCTTCCGTCATCAGGACAGGATAAGGTTCGTCGTCAGGATCATAAAAGATCAAAAGATCACTATGCGGGATCCCTTCCAGACCCCACTGTCTCAAAAAAGAAGTTGCAGCATACTCATACCCAGGAAGTTCAGGATTTTTCTTGAAATAAAATATGGGCTTTTCACATCGTGGATAAAATGTAACCTCTCCTCGTCCCGTTAGATTCTGATCCGGCTTAAATTGCTTGCTATTGCTGACAAAAAGACACTGTCTTAGTGATTCAGAAAGAAAACGCGGACCCATAAAAGCTCCTCGAATTTCTGGAGAAGAGTCATTCAAAATCTCTGTGTTTTTCTTGTCTTGCAGAAAAATTTTTTCGATCTCTGTTTGCCATTTCAATTGAGGATTCGCTAAACAGAAAATATTCCAAAGGCGATTCCAATCAGAGTCTTCTTTTATACGTCCAGGCAGGTTTATCCACAGTTGAATAGCGTCCTTTGTACTGCAAAGGCGCACCATATGATACTTCTCCAATAAAGAAAGAACAGGCAACAAAACCTCAAGTGAAGGATTCTTTTTCACACGCAAAAAACGAAAAACCTCTTCAGCAAAAAAAGGAGAAGATCCTCGCAGCGTGTCCCTATGACTCTTAATAAGTGCAGAAAAGGGAATTGTTGTAGTATCTTCTTTTTCTTCAGAAAGTGGAGTAAGTGTAGGCAGCAATGAAGAAATTCGGCTATAGTCGATTTTATCCTGATCGTTCACAACGCCGTAAAGGGCTTCCATACAACGGTAAGGATCAGGGAATTTCTTTCTCAACGCTTGATAGTAACGACTGGGCAGCGGATACAAAAGCTCAAAAATCTCTTGCAACGAGGAAAAGCGATGATCCCTGAAATGAGCTTTCAACTTTCTCAATCTTTCGTTCACTGTCTTGATAAGCTCAGGAGACCCCTTAAGAATCATCTGACTGTTTTGATCTACAGGTAAGGAAAAAGACCCAAAAAACTCTTCTAATAAACGGAAAGAATCTAACTTCCGATCACGATCCCGCTCTTGAAAGGCAACTGCCTGAACAAGTTTATTATAAAGAGCATTTTGCCGATCCAATTGATCCAACCAGGAAAAGAGAACCAAATCGGGAACTAGATCAGAAAAATCCCGTTGTATTTCAGACGGCACTATCTCATCCATAGGCGACAAACAGAATAAGAGAGACTTAAGGTAGATCCGATCTTTATCTAGAGATGATTTAAATACTTCATCGTTGTCAATGCTAATAAATCCATATTGACCCTTGCCTAAATATGCATGAATAAAATTATCCGGCTTCCCGTCAGAGGGACACGTCAGCAAGGCACCTATGACTTGTCGGGCGTAATGGGTGTGGTCAAGGGTCGGCAACCACTCCATGAGTGAAGACGAACGCAGAAGCTGTTTCCCTGTCATGCCCAAAATCCCCTGGGATGCCTGAAGTCCATACATCTCGGAATTATAGTGATCATCAAATTTAACGCGGTCGATGATAACGATCTCTGTGGCTGGCAAGGGAATCTCCAGCAGATCATAAAAGCTTTTGACTATAAATTCTGTGAAAGGATTTAAGGGCGGATTTCCGGTTCTCTTAAAGTAAACCTTTAAAGAAGCTTCCTTTTCCTTGGGAAGAACGCTCACCATATGGTTGCTGACGTCCGCGCTCTCAGGAGAGGGCGGCAGCAAAGGACGACCTCTTTCATCCATATGCAGAATCGTATACGCTGTCTCCTGTAAAATACGATAAAAACGCGACCCCTGAGTAATCAAGGTTGCCTTCGGTTCCAAAAAATGAAGGATGTCCATATCGGAGAGACCTTCTTGAAACATTTGGATAAAACGATCACGATAAGCGCCATAAAATTGAACCAGCTTTTCTATATAAAACAACATTTTTTGATGCTGAGAGGCCTTCAGGCGCAAATTTTCTGTTTTGTCCTTCAAAAGATGTTTGAATTTTTCAAGGTCATCAACTGCTTGATATAAATCCCGGAAAATTTCATGATTAGAGGACAAAACAAAAGAAGAAGTGTCACGACGACAACGGAGTAGGTCACGACAAGCGCCCTTTGCTATCAGGTTCTCAGGATCTTTAAGCATGTACTGCCAAAGAAACTTCCAACCCTCCCTGATTTCACGGTCTTCTTGAAAATAAGAAGAGAGAAGACGTTCCAGTTGCCAATGAACTTGCCGCAATGCATCTGGTTCTGCCTGGGTCACCTGCAATATGTGGTCTTCCAGTAATGTCACCGGTCGTTTTTTGCTTAAAAAAGAATGCCGCAAGATAAAGCGCTTGGGCAAAAAAGTGGTTTCATCTTCTTTATTCTGACTCGCATAGACATTCGTTACTAAAACAAGGAGACTGCAACTCCAAGCGAGACAAGACCAATAGATTTTTCTTTTCATGACTTGCTCCGAAGAAAAGAGAAATTACATTTGAAGTTCTCCCAAAACTCCCTGAAGCAAGTTTTTGGCTGATTCACTGCCTGCTTCAGCAGCAATCTGATAATATTTGGCGGCTTCTCTGAGTTGAGCCTTCTCTCCCCTCTGAATTCCTGACACAGGGGCAGCTAACCGATGATCACGGTATAAAGTTCCCAATGCCAAAGCGGCCTTTTTGTGTTTCTGATCGGCAGATAAACGATAATAATAACCAGCCCGTTGATCTGCTTGACCTCGTAAAGAAAGAAGGTCATCCGTGTTTTCCAACAGATTTTTTTGGATGAGCCAGGTTCTTACCTCACTCTCAAAGGATGCATAAAGATGCCCCAACATATACTGAGCTTCTGCTTCTCCCTGATCCGCTAAAGCTTGACAGAGCATAAATCCTTCGCCAAAGGCTTCTTGAGCTTGATCTCCTCTAGCGCTTAAAAGTAACGTTGAAAGAGCGAATTGATTGCGTTTATCAAAAATCCCTTGACGATAATATGATTGCGCTTTTCGAATGTCATGCTGAAACCTATAGTAGTCTCCTAAAATCCCACAGACTTGCGGATCGAGTTCTATTGCTCGGTACGGTTTCAAAAAGAAAACTACTTTTTCTGCTTCAAGTTTCTGAAACGTGGGATTGTCTCGTAGATTAAGAGAAGTAAGCAACGTCAGACTTTTACGTTGCAGTTCATTGAGAGTTGGCAGACTCTCTTCCAGGGGATATTTGCCATCAATTTGTCTTAACGAAAGGTGTGTCAAATTTGTAAGTGGCGCCAAGTAACGAATCCAAGAAGACGAAACTGCATTCTTGTCCAGAATCAGGCGCGTAATCTGAAAGTATCTGTTGTTTTTTTGCAAGGCATCTGTCGCTTCCCACAACGCCCTTTCTGTCAAGGGAAACGAGGAGAGATCAAGCGCCTCAGGATGAGCTGACAGCTGTTCCTCAAGACTCTTAATCAAAGGAAAGAAAAGATAAAATCCTCTGGCCTGATAAACATCGAAAAGAACTTTCTTGATGTCGTGAATAGGAGAATGAGGGTTTCTGATCTCGCGCTTCGCGTATCCTTTCAAAATATTGATGTTTTCAGGAGTTGCATTATCCAGACCATTTGCTTTCTGATCCAGCGTGAACTGTATACGCAGGTATTTGTCTCCCTTTAATTTTGCCAGTTGATCCATCAGATGATGACTCATGTTACTTGTAGTGTTCATCAAGACACTGGTGATATCCCCCGCCCAATGGAGTTTTCCCTTTTCTCGCTTGCTCTCCAGAGTAAAGACAGGAGAACTTCCACATCCTAGGGAAATCATGTGCAAACGGTTGTGGGGCCAGAGCTTTTGAGCTTCCAAATACGCTAGAACAGCAGGATTATTTGCTGAAACCCCGCCGTCAATCAGCGTATGGGTCTGCCCTCCTGCCTCTTGAACGTCCATTGCCGGCAAATATGTGGGCGCTGCAGAGGTCGCACGAGCCACTGCGACCAAGGGATAATTCTTATTAGCAGAATGATGAGCATCCTGGCTGTTAAACACAAACAAATCTTCTTGGTGGAGATCATAGGCCGTGATAAGAGTTGGCTTAAGAAGATCTCGCAGCGTCAAATCCTTAAAATAAGCTCTGAGGATTTCATCGAGGGGATCAGAAGAGTATTTAACACCAAACCATCCCCAACTGCTTTGAGAAGGAAAGATGATCCTTCCTTTAGTTTCGTATAAGTCAACAAAGGTGTTAACGGAATAGAGCGGGCGACCCGTTTCGTCAGGAACTCCAAGACCAAGAGAAATAAGACTACCTGTTGATGTTCCTGCCATCAAATCAAAAACTTCTCCTAGACGAACCTCGGCTTTGGGCGCATCAGAGGGAAGGATTTTATTGATCTCCGCCGTCAGTTCTTCCTCAACCCATTGAAGGAGCATAGCTGGAAGCAATCCCCGAATGCCTCCGCCATCAATGGACAAAATTAATCTCGAAAGACGTTTATCATCTTCGGATTCCTCTTTCAGGAAAGAAGAAGGTTCGCTTGCCAGAGCGGCAAAAGAAAGGCATAAAAAGACAAAACCTTTTACAACGTTTTTAACGGAAAAGTTTAAAGAACGCATTGCAAAGTCTCCTTCACATAAGACCTATTTTTTTAAGCTATATCAATGAGTTATTCTTTACAATACAAAAAGTTAGAGGAGATTTCTACCTGACGGTGACAGAAATGAGCTTGACAGTCATTAGACTATTGAACAAATACCTGATCAATTGTTTACTTTCCCCGTAATACGTACATTCTATTGGCACAATTTTACTCGCTTTATGATCGGGGGGTCTCGAATGTTCTTTAACAACTTTTATATTTTGTCTTCTGTATGATCAAGGGAGAACCTCGGCTCAGCCTTGATCACCGCCACAAGCCCCATGATTGCTCCTGCCATGAGGTAGAGGACAGGGGACAGAGGATTATGCAGCCAATGGGTCAGGGCTGTTGCAAACATAGTCATGGTTCCGCCGAAAATTGCCATCCCTGTCGTATAGCCAAACGCCAGCCCACTATACCGGCTGGAAAGAGGGAACAGCTTGGCCATGAAGGCATTCATAGGACTTTGAAACCACGCCGCCAGAACCACCAGTAAAAACTCTGCCAGAAGCGCTATGGGAAACGTATGAGCTTTGGAGAGAAGCAGCAT
>JAEUKR010000025.1 GCA_016794245.1 Caedimonas sp.
GGATTTCAAGATTTAAATAGCGGCATTTTTTGAAGAGGTGAGGGCATTCGGAGAGTTATAAAAATAATATTTTGTTGATCAATAGATTCCGGGTTATTATTAAAGGGGGGATAGGGAGAGGCTACTTATCCTTGAAAAAAAACCGAGAGTATTTATTTTTATATTTTGACTTAAAGACAATTTTTATTGTGTGAAAAAATAAGTAAAGGTGAGAGAAAATATCTTAGCTTTATAATTCGGGACAAATTTTTTCAGCTCCTATTGTGACGATGATGTATCCTGCTGTATATTTGAGGATGATCCTGGATGCGGTTCGATTTCTTTTAAGAGCAGGATTGGCTGACGCTTTGACAGAAGAGGTGCCATCTTGAATTGAAGAAGATTCTATTTTTTGCATTCCATCGTAATTCTCCATTTTAGCGTGATTATTCATAGACTTACACAAACATATGTTATATCGATTTTAAGAGGAGTTAACGCCCTTATTTTCGATACTTAAAGAGGAAAGATGTTTTCGCTTAAGAAAAACCTTGAATCCTGTAAAATATTTTTTGGGAGCGCTTTTTTCTCTTGAATTCAAGAGATAAGAGGATTTAGATGTTTCATATCAGTTGCGCCCTGAAGAGTGATCAATATATGCGCCTATTAACAGGAGTGAGCGTTAGAGATTTTTTTTCGTTCCTGATTTTGCAATCTCTGCTGGAACTATTTTTTGTATGTCAGGAGATAAAATTTTCTAGTTTCTATACTTTTTCATTGGCGAGACATATTTAATCAAAATTAAATAAGAAATTTTATATTATATTTTAGAAGAAAATGGACAAGGTCTTAATCATTCTTTTTACTTTAGTCATAATGTCATCACATTCTACATCTTGTGCAGAAGCTCAAACTGCAATTCCTCAAAAACTGCAAAACTTTATCAAGAACATTGAATCCAAAAAAGATAAGTTACAGGGTGGAGCAATCGCCATTTTGCACAAAGGTCAAGTTATTTATAAAACGACATTTGGAAAGGAAAAAGGCAAAACTGGACGATCTATTACTTCCCATACATTGTTTCCTTTAGCCTCAGTATCAAAAACGGTTTCAGCCACCGCGATTGCATTAATGGTGGATCACAAAGCTCTAGACTTTGATGAAACATTCAAACTGCCTTATTTAAAGAATGCGGTAAATTTAAAGAATATTTTGAGCCATACAACAGGTTATAAATTTTCAGGAAATATGCAGATTGAACAAGGACTAAGTCGTCAGAACTTGCTAAAAAAGCTTGGAAATCAGAAACCTTTGTGCAAACCAGGTGAGTGTTATTCCTATAGCAATACTATCTTTAGTCTTGTTGAAGAAGCATTGAATCTCAAAAACCTGAGCCTGCAGTCTATTATTCGACAGCTACAAATAGCTCTGAAAACGAAGGAGATTCAAGTTGTACCCATCGATCCTCATATGAACATCGCTTATCCACACGTGAAAGAAAAAACTAAAGTTAAATCCTTACCATTCCCCCCTTACTATCCAAAAGCAACTCCTGCTGCAGCGGGCGTCTTTGCATCCCTTGATGGAATGATTGAAGTTTTTAAATTGAGCTTTGGATATAGACCTGATCTGATTTCTCAAAAGACATTAGAGGCTTTGTTCACACCTCTTATTGCCAATCGTGATGTTGACAAATGGAATATAAAGTGGCCATGCGACAGAAACAAAATCGAATCATACTATGGACTTGGCTGGCGCATTTTAAGAATTAAAGAACACTTGGACAAAGATTTAATATTTCATGGCGGTTTTATTTCTGGAGCTACACCCTTCATTGGGTTTATACCATCCGAAGAAATTGGCGTAATCTTTTTAATTAATCAACATTCTCGTACGCCATTTGAAAGTGGTATCGAACTTTGGGGTGAATTTCTCAAGTAAATTAACCCAACCCTTAAAGAAAATGTGAACTCTCATTTGGCTCACATAGAAATCTTCACAGAACCTAAAAACATCCCTATGTTTTTAATTTGATTTGTTCGTTTCCTCTTTTGAAATATTCAAATCCCGCATAAAAACAATAATAAATCAGAATTTTGACAAGGCGTTGTAACACGTTGTCAAACAAGTTAGCGCTTATGGGCTTATCACTCATCCGGATTTTGAAATCCTTTGGGTCTATAATCACCCCATCATATTACGGGTCGCGGAAGGAAGCGTGACGACCAAACCATCAAGTTCTTCTTTCATGATAATCTGGCACCCCAAGCGCGATGTATGCGTCAAGCCAAAAGCGAGATCGAGCATATCTTCTTCCTCTTCCTGAGCCTCAGGCAAGGTATCATACCATTCTGGATCGACAATCACATGACAGGTCGAGCACGCGAGCGACCCTTCGCAAGCCCCTTCCAGATCAATGTTATTTTGATGCGCAATTTCAAGCACAGAGAGACCTATCGGAGCTTCAACTACAATTCTCTCACCCTGAGGCGTTACAAAAGTCATTTTAGGCATGTTATCTCTGATCCTCTCTCTTTCTTAAACAGATTTCCTTCAGGACCGAATAGGGCGGGTGATGCAAGACTTTTCTCATAGCCAAATAGCCAAATATAGTGAAAAATACATTAATCCGACGTGTCAGGAAAAAACTATTTGATTTTTGTTTCCTTAAAGATGACGTGTTTCCGCACAACGGGGTCATATTTACGAAATTCCAGTTTTTCCGTTTTCGTACGGGGGTTTTTCTTCGTTACATAAAAAAAGCCCGAATCCGCAGAACTCAACAGTTTAATCTTGATCGTCGCTGTTTTTTTTGCCATCGCCCTAAATTCCCTCATTAAAATTTAAAAACTACGCTTACCTAGCCTTTGTTCGCAAAAAAAGTCAAGCGGATTGTAAAAATAAGAGTCCTCATGCTTCTCAAAATATGATAGGAGTTTTTATGGACTCAAAGGATTTCAGGACATGCGCGGGACGTGAATCCCGAAGGCTGACATTAGACCTCTTGCATCACCAGATATCGGGCGGAGATTTTTAGTTAAAAACGCCCGCCAGATTCAGGTCAGGAAAGAAATATGTTGGCGCAATCTGAAAGAGGCGGGAAGATCACAAAGGGGGAAGTATAATGCTCAATATCAGTTTTTATCAAAAATCCCATGATTCAAAAGCGGCGATTGCCTTCATTTGCTTTGAAAATCTCTTGCTGTCTGAGGAAGCGCAGGCTTTTGATCAGGCTCACGGCGGCTTTTTGAAGCGTGCGCTTGATAACAATCGCTTCAAGGGAAAGAAAAACGAAACCTTGATGCTGACGCCGCCTTCGGACGCGCGTTCTTCTCGCATCGTTCTTCTGGGATTGGGGAAAGCCGAGCATCTGACAATCGAGACATTGCAACATGCGGGAGGAACCCTCGTGACGGCTCTGCGACCCACGCCCGATACAGCCGTGGAAATTCACGCAGGCTCCCTTGCCGCCAATCGCCATAAGGCTTCGGATGTTGCCGCTCATATGGCTTTCGGAGCGCAACTGCGGCATTGGCGTTTTGACAAGTACCGCACCACGGAAGAGGCGGACAAGAAACCAGCCCTTCAATCCTTGGCCGTTCTTTTGCCTGAGGCGGATTTAGCCCATAAAACCTATGAACCTCTGGAACAGGTCGCGCATGGCGTGTGCCTCGCTCGCTCGCTGATTTCCGAACCGCCCAACGTTCTTTACCCCGCGTCTTACGCCGAACGTCTCCAGGAATTGAAAAGCCTGGGCGTAAAGGTAGAAATCCTCGGACAGGAAGACCTTGAAAAGCTGGGCATGAATGCGCTTTTAGGCGTTGCCCAGGGTAGTATCCGGGAAGCCAAAGTCGTCGTTCTTCAATGGATGAATGGCCCGAAAGACCAAAAGCCCCTTGCGTTTGTCGGAAAGGGCGTCACGTTTGACACGGGCGGGATCAGCCTCAAACCTTCCTCCGGGATGGGTGATATGAAATATGACATGGGAGGATCCGCCATCGTCGCAGGTCTGATCAGGGCGCTTGCCGGGCGCAAGGCGAAAGTGAACGCGGTGGGCGTTTTGGGACTTGTCGAAAACATGCCTTCCGGTTCGGCTCAGCGTCCTGGCGATGTCGTGAAGTCCATGTCGGGACAAACGATCGAGATTATTGACACGGACGCGGAGGGACGTCTTGTGTTGGCCGATGCGCTTTGGTACGCTCAAGACAGGTTCAAGCCTGAATTGATGATTGATTTGGCAACTTTGACAGGAGCGATCACTTTTACTTTTGGCAATCATTATGCGGGTCTTTTCTCAAACAATGATCCCCTGTGCGCGCAATTGACAAAAGCGGGAGAAAGTGTTGGAGAATGCCTCTGGCGTTTGCCGTTGGGAGAAAAGTATGATCGGGAAATCAATTCAGACATCGCGGATGTGAAAAACCTCGGACCACGGGGAAAAGGCGGAAGCATTACGGCGGCCCAGTTTTTGTTGCGTTTCGTCAACAATGTTCCGTGGGCTCATTTGGATATTGCTGGCGTAACATGGTCAGAGAAGGGGCTTCCGATCGCTGACAAAGGCGCCACAGGCTATGGCGTGCAGCTTTTAAATCAGTTTGTTCTGGAGCATTACGAATCCAAAGGCTAAAGATGACCGAAATTAACTTTTATCATTTGCAAAAAACACCTCTTGAAAAAAGCTTGCCGCGGCTTTTGGAAAAAGCCTATGCCGCGAGCAAGCGCGCGGTGGTATTGGTCGATACTGAAGAGCGGATCAAAGATTTGGACGCCCAACTGTGGACTTACTCTCCCCAATCATTCTTGCCCCACGGCAGCGCTCGCGACGGTTTTGAAAAAAATCATCCAATCTGGTTGACAACGACGCTTGAAAATCCTAATCAGGCATCAGTGCTGGTTGTCATTGATGGCGAAGAAATCAGCGACTTTACCTCTTTTGAAAAATGCCTCGATCTCTTTAATGGCTATGATGAAGAGGCCGTTGACCGTGCCCGCAAACGTTGGCAACGCTATCGGCAGGAAGGCCACGTGCTGACCTATTGGTTTCAGGATGATAAAGGGAGTTGGCACAAAAAAGATGATGGACGACAAACCGTCTCGAACTGAATTTTGACGAATGAATATACTTAACGGATTTCGGGCTATGGGGTGGTGGATGCGCGGCGAGTTTCGCACAATTCACCTAATCTGGTTATGCAAGAGATCTAATCAATCATGAATGGAGAAAACTATTATGACTATGGCTGGGACACGTACATTATCAATTATCAAGCCCGATATTACGCGGCGCAATCTGACGGGCGAAATCAATGCGCGTCTCGAAAAAGCAGGGTTTCGTATTATTGCGCAAAAGCGCCTTCGTCTGGATCGTCCGATGGCTGAAAGTTTTTATAATGTCCACAGGGAACGGGCTTTTTTTAACGATCTATGCGCTTCTATGACCAGTGGTCCCGTTGTGGTACAAGTGCTGGAGAGTCCTGACGCCGTTCTTCGGTATCGCAACATCATGGGAGCGACGAATCCCGCGAATGCGGATGAAGGAACCATTCGCAAAGATTTCGCAGAATCAATTGAAGCAAATTCGGTTCATGGTTCAGATTCGGATGAAAATGCCGTGCGTGAGATTGCCTTCTTCTTTAGCGAGATTGAAATCGTAGGATAATATAAATATGATGGCGTCGAATATACCCTTCGCCTTTCAAAATCTGGGGGTGTTGAACGTTGGGATCCGTCCACCACCCCATCAGCGAGAAATCCTTTGGGTGTATGACAAAGTCTGAATTTTTTTGAGCACACAGCACGAAGGATTGAGAGAAATCATTGATGCCCTCTTATAAGATCATTTTTTCAGGGTTGATTTGGCTAAGTCTGCTGGTCTCATCGTCCGGCTATACGGACGACCGCTTTACAGTGCGGGACATTCAGGTGGATGTAAAAGATTCTTCGGTGATGCAGGCACGAATGAAAGCGATTGCCGAAGGACAGCGTGGAGCCTTTAAAGTTTTGATGGGACGTCTTTTATCCTCTGACGATATGACGTCCCTTCCTGAGCTTTCTGACGCGCAGTTGGATACCCTGCTTCAGGATTTTGAAGTGCAAAACGAGAAAAACTCGGCAGTGCGTTATAGGGGAACACTGACTTTCCGTTTCAATCCCTCCAGAGTTAAGGAATTTTTCGCCCATAGTCATAAACATTTGCTTCCAGCGACAAGAAACACGACGGTGGTTATCGTTCCTGTTTATAAAGGACTCGACGAGACTCAATTATGGGAAGAGGGAAATCCATGGCGCAATGCCTGGAATGATTACCCCCAACTTGATTCCCGCTATGTCATTCCCATGGGGGACCTGAACGATATGTCGGATCTCCCCGTTCAATCTGTCCTTAAGGGAAACACGCAAAATATCCTGCGTCTTATGAATCGTTACCATGCCGAGCAAGTTCTGACAGCCGTGTTAAAGCGCGATTTCCCATTTATCCTGGACATCCATATGTATAACAAAGAGGGCTTAAGCTATATCGAAGAATCCATTCCCCTGTTGGGAGAGGAAAATCTTACGCCTGCCATGGCTCACAAGGCCATCCAGAAGACTTTGGAAATTGTAAGAAATCTTGAGATGAAAAATGAGGATTCCGCGACGTCAGTATCCTTGGCCTTAACACGCGCCGTTGAATGTCGTATCCCTTTCAGCACTCACAAAGAGTGGCTTCAGATACAACGGAAACTCTCCACTCTTCCGTCGATTCGAAAGATTGAGGTGTTGTCCCTTAATCGACGTCAAGCCTTGGTTTCACTGGATTATATCGGTAATGAACAACGAATGCAAAGCGCTATGGAAGGGGAAGGATTTAAAATTTCTTCCGATCCCGAAGCCACGGGACGCAAACTGGTTAAATGGCAAAAAACATTCAACCATCACTCCGGCTTACCTGTCCCTGAATCCGTGTCCCCTTCGCTTCCTTTGAGAGAAAAAGCGAACATTTCCACCTTTCCAACGGAAGAGGTCATGCGGTGACGTGGCCAAACTTTATTACTCTGGCAAGACTCTTCTCCGTCCCTTTGATTGTATGGTTGATTTTAACAGGGGATTATCGTTGGGCCTTTTGCATGACAGTGATAGCCGGGATATCCGATATTCTGGATGGGCTGCTGGCGCGGACTCTGAAAGTATATTCAGCAGTTGGCGCTTATCTAGACCCTTTTGCTGACAAAATGTTGCTGATGGGAATTTACACAGCTTTATCCATGAAAGAGCTTGTCCCCTTGTGGCTGGTTATTTTGGTCGTCTTTCGGGATATCGTGATTTTAGGGGGGATTGTCCTATTATGGGGGACGGGAAAGAATTTTAAAATTCAACCTCTTTTGATCAGCAAAGTGAATACTTTTTTTCAGATCATCACAGCTACTGGAGCCTTGGCACAGGGAGCTTATCATCTTTTAAGACCTGTAATGCTTCCTGTCCTGTTTTTCTCGACCGCATTAACAACGTTGATATCAGCAGCGGGTTATACCATTATATTGAGCCGTACTCTCAACCAGAAACACTGAAAAGCAAGGAGCCATAACGATGCGCGCAGAGCCTTCCTCTTCAAATCGCAAGCTCTGGATTTGGGCAACGATTATGACGATCGCGGCGATATGCGTTTATATGGTCAAGGGAATCCTTTTGCCATTTGTGGTAGGCCTGATCGTTGCGTATCTTTTAAACCCTGTTGTTGCCCGGCTGGAAGAACGACACATACCGCGTACTTTGGGTTCGGCGGTGCTTATCCTGTTTTCTTTTTTGACGATTATTGGATTTTTTCTCTTTACCATTCCTTTTCTGCAAAATGAGTTGATTGCCCTTGCGCGGCAACTGCCTTCTTACGGCGAGAGAATTTATCGAACGATACAGCCTCTGCTGGATCAATCCAGTGATCTTGTAAAAATTCAGGATTTGGATCAACTCAAAGAAAAAGCGAGCGCCTATCTGGGCGATATGTTTCGGTGGAGCCTTTCCGCCATCGTTGGTATCCTGGGGAACACCCTTGCTTTGGCCAATCTGATTTCGCTTGTCATTCTTACGCCCGTTGTCGCTTTTTACCTGCTGCGTGACTGGCCAGAGTTTACGCAAGGGATGACAAATCTCATTCCGAAAGATCAGGCGGATACAATTTTGACCCAAGTCGGTCAGATCAATAAAACGTTGGGAAGTTATTTGCGGGGTCAATGCCTGGTATGCTTGTGTCTGACGGCGATTTACTCAGCTGGCCTGAAAATGACAGGGCTTGACTACGCATGGACGCTTGGTATCGCGACAGGTATTCTCGCCTTTATTCCTTACGTTGGTTTTATGATCGGCGCCGCAAGCGGCATTGGTTTGGCGATGGCGCAATTCCATGATTGGACATCAATTGGTTGGGTTGCCTTGGTCTTTCTGATCGGTTTGTCGATGGAGTCTTATTTCCTTACGCCAAAGCTGATTGGCGATCGTATCGGTCTTCATCCGGTATGGATTATTTTTTCATTGCTTGCCGGAGGCCTTCTTTTCGGCTTTCTGGGAATGTTTTTGGCGATGCCGACAGCGGCCGCCATAGGGGTCGTGGTTCGATTCTTGATGAGTAAATATTTCGAGAGTGATTTTTATCGTGTTCAGGGTTAGCGTGTCTTCATGACGTCAAGCTATCCTCATTCGCAACTTGCACTCAATCTTGAACCGCGATGGACTTACGCGCGGGAAGACTTTTTCAGAGGATCCTCCAATCAACATGCCTTTCAGTCCATTATAGAAGCATGGCCTCGTTGGTCGTCCCGTGGCCAGATCCTTGTGGGCCCTCCTGGATCAGGAAAGACACATCTCGCCAGTATCTGGCAAGGCATGAGTCAGGCTATTTTTTTAAATACTTGTCACTGTCTTCAAGAAATCCAGACACATATCGGCAAGGATACCCAAAACCCCGTTACTTTCGTTCTGGATGACTTCCCTGATCCTCGTTTTCAGGAACAGGATGTGTTTCATCTTTACAATCTTGTGCAAGAACATCAGGGAGCGCTGCTCATTCTTTCCCAAACATTGCCTCAAGAATGGTCTCTCACATTGTCTGACTTGAAATCGCGTTTATTCTCGCTGCCTCTTCAGACGCTTGCGAATCCTGATGATGACGTGCTGTGTGCGGTATTGAGAAAGTACTTTTCCGATTTTCAGATAATGGTTCCTGAAAGTATACTCTCTTATGTTCTGCCCCGCATTGAGCGCTCGTTTAAAGCTGCTTATCATTTCGCGCAAAAGCTTAATGCAGAGACGCTCGCCCAGAAAAAAAACGTTACCTTGAACCTAGCTCGTATGTGTCTTGAAACATAAGCTTATTATTTTCATTTTCAAATATCAATCGGGACTTACTACTACCGCTCGACTGCTCCTCCCGATTTCCAAATCCTTTGGGTATATACACAAAGATTGACAGAGACGTAAGGAATGGTATTACTCTTACAAGCTGAATTTGTTTTTCATTAACTTGTCTTTTATTGCAAAAGGAGTTTTAGTCCATGCCTGAAGTGATCATTAATGGAACGGAAGGTCGTATTGAAGCGCGCTATCATCATGGATCGGATCCCTATGCTCCAATGGCTTTAATTCTTCATCCTCATCCCGAACAAGGCGGAACGATGAACAACAAGGTAACCTATGCCCTCTTTCGCACCTTCGTCAATCGAGGATTCAATACGTTACGGTTCAATTTCCGGGGAGTAGGAAAATCCGAGGGACGCTTCAGCCAGGGTGAAGGCGAGTTAAGCGATGCAGCCTCAGTTCTTGACTGGATGCAGGTTTATAATCCCAACGCCTCCGAATGCTGGGTTGCCGGTTTTTCTTTTGGCGCATGGATTGGGACGCAACTCCTGATGCGTCGTCCTGAACTGGATGGATTTATTTCCATCAGCCCTCCTGCCAATATGTATGATTTTACATTTCTTGCGCCTTGCCCTGTTTCTGGTCTTATTGTGCAGGGAGACGCGGATACGATTGTAACAAAATCTTCTGTTGATGATTTGGTGTACAAACTATCTTTGCAAAGAAATATCGTTGTGGAAAAGAAAATTGTTGAAGGAGCCGATCATTTCTTTAGTGATCATCTTAACGTGATGGCGCAATATGTGGACGAGTATTTAGCAAAAACCCAAAGCAAAAAAACGCGCCTTCAGGCTTAGGTATTTACTCCACCAAGTTCCAGACCCTGTGAGGTCGAGGGTTATGATGATACATCCCCCTCCCGCTCAGGGCTGTGGAAGATGGCTTCCACGTCCAGCCAATCCCTTTGCAGAACAAAGGAGGAGGGATATAAGTGATCAATTCGTAGCTTGCCTCAGGTTTCTGTTCGCCTCACTTTTTCTCCTGTCGAAACGTACCGAATGAAATGCTTCAATCGTCAACGCTGCATTTTGGTTCGATTAGCTACCGCCACCTTTCAAAACACGACTTTTTAAGATATCAGAAGCCCGAAAGGAAATGGTTTTGCGCGGGGTAATCATGACCTCTTGACCTGTTTTGGGATTGCGTCCGATACGATTATTTTTTTTATGAATGTTGAAACTGGCAAAGGAAGAAAGCTTTAACTGTCCATCCTTAATAAGCCCTTGAATCATTTCCTCAAGAACTGTTTCTAAAATTTGATTGGCACGCTGCTTTGAAAATCCAATTTTATCCGCGATTGCTTCAGAAATTTCTGTTCGCGTTATCGTTTTTGCAGTCATTCCTACTCTCCGTTTTTTTTGTTTTTTTCAAGGATAAGTAGCCTCTCCCTATCCCCCCTTTAATAATAACCCGGAATCTATTGATCAACAAAATATTATTTTTATAACTCTCCGAATGCCCTCACCTCTTCAAAAAATGCCGCTATTTAAATCTTGAAATCC
>JAEUKR010000021.1 GCA_016794245.1 Caedimonas sp.
TTATTGAATGTTTCTTTGGTAAAATGAAACATTTCAGGAGAATCTTTTCAAGATTCGATAAAACGGCACAGTCCTTTATGGCTTTCCTTAATTTTGTAGCAACCCTTATATGGCTTAGGTAGAAATCTTCACAGAACCTAAGTATTTGTGCGTCAATCTCATCAGTTTTAGCGAGTTTGCCACATGCTTTTGCAAATTCTCGCACACGGGTAGGGTTGAGCGTTTTTGTTTCCAATCCTTTTTCAGTCAGCTTGATTTTGACATTTTTCTCATATCCCCCTGAAGCCTCTAAAACCACAACAGGAAAAGAATAGTTAACCAAAACTTCTAAAAGAGAGTGAATCCCTTTGACAGAATTTGTAAATTGCATGGATATTGATTCAGGACGAATATGAACGTCTAAACAACTTTTTGATACGTCAATCCCAATATAATGCTTCATGGTTTAGCTCCTGGCTTGCACATCCGAGTTTATTTACTCAAGTCAACCGTTCGGATTGACCACGAATAAAGTAAAAGCAGGATGCCTTGCTTTGACACGATGTTAATCCATCCGCCCAATTTACGGATCCTGCTTTCTCTCTTGAAGGGGATCAAACCTCAAGAGGTAATGTCAAGATACAAGCCCAATTTTGTAGAGGGGCTGTCCATTTTTCAGCAATTTTCTGGCAGGCACAGTAAACCAGCTTAAAAAGGGCATTTTCTGATGTGAAAGCCCCCTTGGTTTTGGTAAATTTCCTCACCTGCCGATGGAACCCTTCGATGGCATTGGTCGTATAAATCAACCGTCGAATGTCGCCAGAATATTGAAAATAATGGCTTAAATGTTCCCAATTTGTCTGCCACGATTTGATGACCATCGGATATTTTTTGCCCCATTTTTCCTCCAGTTTTAAGAGGTGATGTTCCGCCATATCCTTGCTGGAAGCCTTATACATCAGCTTTAAATCGTTCATAAATTCCTTTTGATTTTTGCTCGCCACATACTTTAGAGAATTGCGGATTTGATGAACAACGCACAACTGGATTTCTGTTCGTGGAAAGACACCTTTGATGGCTTCAGGAAAGCCTGTCAATCCATCCACACAGGCAATCAGAACATCTTGGACGCCCCGCTGTTTAAGGTCATTGAGAACACCGAGCCAGAAATTGGCGCCTTCCGATTCAGCCACATAAAAGCCAAGAATATCCTTGTAGCCTTCCTGATTAATGCCCAAAATATTGTAAATGACTTTTGTGATCACGCGACCATTCTCACGACTTTTAAAGTACATGCCGTCCATAAAAATAACGGGATAAATGGCTTCAAGAGGACGACTGCGCCATTCCTCAATGACAGGAATAAGTTTGTCCGTCACAGCGTTCAGAGTGCCAGGAGAAACCTCAAAATCATACATTTCTTTCAGATGAGACGTGATGTCCTTATAGCTCATCCCCAAGCTGTAAAGTCCCAGAATCTTGTTGTCCAGAGACTCATTTAAAACAGTCTGACGTTTCTTCACTATTTGAGGCTCAAAACTCCCCTCACGATCACGAGGCGTCTCAAGGTCAAAAGAACCCATCGGGCTTTGAATTGTCTTGCTCCCTTTGCCGTTGCGACGATTCTGATTCTCTGGCTCTTCAAGGCAAGAGGCCATATGGAGACCTCCAAAAACCAGCAGATTTTGAGGCATGGAGAGAGGATTCAAGAACTTATTAGCATTTTTAGGTTCTTTTTCAGGCTTTATCGTCCAATTTCCGTGGAAGATTTAAGAGAATAACAGCTCCTTTTTCACG